>NZ_NSGJ01000005.1 GCF_002286775.1 Myroides sp. N17-2 | reverse complement strand
CGTTCTTTACTCAATAGGTTTGACACCACACTTTCTAGTTGGATGGCGTGGAATTTTATGGCTTTTATTGTTATAGGACTAAAGAAATTTCAGAAAACTAAAAAGTCAAGATGACTTCAATTAGTAAAAGCCCTTATTTATGCAAAAGTTCGTAAAAAATATAGTTTCTTTCTCACTTAAGAATACCTTCATCGTTATTTTCGGTGTCTTGTTATTGTTATTTGGCGGAATCTATAGTTATATACACACACCTATCGAGGCCTTCCCTGATGTGACGAATACGAGAGCTCGTATTATTACGCAATGGCCCGGTCGTAGTGCGGAGGAAGTAGAAAAGTTTATTACTCTTCCTATCTCTAAAGAAGTTAATACTATTCCTAATAAAGCAGAGGTAAGATCGATATCATTATTTGGTCTTTCTGTAGTAACCGTATTGTTTAATGATGAAGTAGATGACTTCTTCGCTCAACAATATGCTTCTAATAGAATGGGGAATGTCAACCTACCTGAAGGAGCTGAATTTGAAATAGAACCACCTTCTGGAGCAACCGGAGAGATATTTAGATATATCGTGAAGAGTGACCTTCCTATTAAAGAAGTTACTGCTATCCAAGATTGGGTCATCGAGAGAGAATTACTTTCTGTACCTGGTGTAGCTGATGTAGTAAGCTTCGGTGGAGAGGAAAAGATCTACGAAATACAAATTAACCCAACCGAATTAATCAACTATGACTTATCCCCTTTAGATGTCTATGAGGCAGTAGAGAAAAGTAATATTAATGTAGGTGGTGATGTAATCCAACGTGGTGATCAGGCTTATGTAGTACGTGGTGTAGGATTATTAGATAATGCAGAGGATATAGAGAATATCTTAATCGAAGTAAAAGGAAGTACTCCTATCTTAGTAAAGCACGTGGCTAAAGTAGTTATCTCTGCTAAACCTCGTCTAGGACAAGTAAGTCATCAAGATGATGAAGATGTAGTAGAGGGTATTGTCGTGATGCTACGTGGAGAAAATCCAAGTGCTGTCATCGAAAGTTTAAAAGCAAAAATAGAGGATCTAAATGACCGTATCTTACCTAAGAATGTTCAGATAGAAACTGTCGTAGATAGAACACATTTAGTAAATAATACCGTACACACTGTTTCTAAAAACTTAGTAGAAGGTGTAGTATTAGTATCTATCATTGTATTTATATTCTTATATAACTGGCGTACGACGTTTATCGTAGCCTCTGTTATTCCTCTAGCTTTCTTATTTGCTATTATAATGCTTAAGATACAAGGATTACCTGCTAACCTTATTTCGATGGGGGCATTAGACTTTGGATTATTACTAGAGGGAACGCTGGTCATCGTAGAGCACGTCTTCGTCGGTCTAGAGAAACGAGCCGAACAAGTAGGTATGGCAAGGTTTAATAGAATGTCTAAATTAGGAACGATTAAGAAAAGTGCAACAAGTGTAGCAAGTTATATCTTCTTTGCTCTATTAATCTTAATTGTAGCATTAATGCCTATTTTCTCTTTCCAAAAAGTAGAAGGTAAGATGTTCTCTCCCCTAGCCTTTACACTGGGATATGCCCTACTTGGTTCATTAATACTGAGTTTGACTTATGTACCTGCGATGTGTAAATTGCTATTGACTAAGGATATTAAAGAACGTGAGAATAAAATATCTAAATTCTTCAAGAACAATATCTATAAGATGTTCAACTGGAGTTTTACACATAAGAAGCTTACGCTATCTCTATTCGTAGGGTTATTAGTAATCTGTGGAGTTCGTTTTCACTATTACGGCTCAGAGTTCTTACCTAAACTAAATGAGGGAGCACTTTACATCAGAGCTACACTACCGAGTAGTATTAACTTAGATGAGTCAGTGCGTTTATCTAAAGAAATGAAGGCGAAGATCAGAGAGTTTGATGAAGTCAAGTTTGTCTTATCTCAGACAGGACGCCCTAATGATGGTACTGATCCTACGGGATTCTTTAATATAGAATTTCACGCAGAGTTAAAACCTCAAGACGAATGGACACGCAAGATATCCAAGGAGAAACTATTAGAAGAGATTAGACTACAGTTAGATAATTACCCCGGAGTAAACTTTGGATTCAGTCAACCTATCCAAGATAACGTAGAGGAATATGTAGCAGGAGTTAAAAGTTCTCTTGTTATTAAGATATTTGGCGATGATTTGTTCGAATTAGAGAAATATGCTAATCAAGTAGCCAAAAGCATTAAAGATGTAGAAGGAGTGACTGACTTAAATGTATTTAAAAACATCGGTCAGCCTGAGTTAAGAATAAAACTGCACGATCACAAGATGGCGAAGTATGCTGTAACTATGGCAGACGCACAGGCAGTAATCGCGATGACTATCGGTGGACAGGCAGCTACTACGCTTTATGAGAATGAGAGAATGTTTGACGTAGTACTCCGCTTTGACAAAGGATATAGAGACTCGGCAGAGAAAATAGAAGAGATATTAATCCCTTCATTAGATGGTAAACAAGTTCCTCTAAAAGAGATTGCAACGATAGACTTTCACACAGGGCCAGCTTTTATATATAGAGAAGGTGGTAGTAGATATATCGGTATAGGATTTAGCATTGAGGGAAGAGATCTTGGAAGTACGATAGCAGAAGCAAGAGCTAAAGTAAATAAAGAAGTAACACTACCCGCTGCTAATAAGATGGAATGGGCGGGAGAATTTGAGAGTAAAGAGCGTGCGGCTAATCAGCTAGCACTAGTAGTACCGATCTCTTTAATCCTTATCCTAGTGCTGTTATACTTCAACTTTGGGAATGTAAAAGACACTGCTATTGCAGCACTTACGATTCCGTTTGCTTTTATTGGAGGATTTATGTCATTATGGATGACTGGCACGATATTTGGAATATCTGCTGGTATAGGGTTCATTATTCTTTTTGGGGTTGCTACGATAGATGGTATTGTACTAATCGGAGTAATGAGAGAAAACCTACAGCACAGAATGCCTTTAATAGATGCTATTAAAGATGGAGTGAAGAGTCGTATTAGACCAGTAGTTATGATTGCCCTTATGGGATCTATGGGACTACTACCAGCGGCACTGTCTAATGGAATGGGATCAGAGATCCAAAAGCCATTAGCTATTATGATCGTAGGAGGATTACTTATCTGTATGATACTTTCCTTTACTGTCTTACCGCTCGTATTCTATTGGGCTTATAGAAATAAGAAGTAGATTTTTTCATATATTTTTTTTTTGGAGAGGCTTTGCGTTATTAAATGCAAAGCCTCTTTTTTTGCACAAACTATTTCTATACAGTAGCCACGATACTTGCGCTGGCGCGGATTTGCAATCCGTGCCATCTATATCACCTCCCCTTCTTAAACTCCAGAGGACTCATCCCCGTATGTCTAAAAAAGAACTTCGTAAAGTGGCTAGCATCTGTAAAACCAAACTCTATAGCGATAGATGATAAAGAATGGTCTGTATGCTTTATTCTATTCTTGATAGTTTCTATTTTTAAAGCATTGATATAACTGCTAATACTCATCTCCATTTTAGTCGTGAAGAAGTTTCTCAAGCCTGATTCTGATAACCCAAAGACTGTGCTCAAATGCTTTAATCCTAATTTCTCAGGGAAGTGAATATGTGCGTGGATATAGTTCTGTATACGCTCTATTTTTGAAGTAGCATAGGTATCTGAGGCTACAGTAGGCTCTGTACAATATTTGTCCATAAGAATCAATACACTTCTAAGTAGATTAATATGCAACTCAGATACTTGCTGCTTATTCTCCTCCCATTCTACGATCATCAAATCTATAATGGCTTTAATCTTACTAATTAAAGTAATATCATCAGTCTTAAACTTACCCGAGTTCCACTTTCTCGCTAAGCTGATTAACAGATTATCCCAGTAGTCACTACTACTTGTATTAATTCCATCCTTCACAGCACTAGGCAAAAACTTAATCACTCTAAACCTAGTCTGTCCCTCGATATAGAAGTGATGGCTATCCTCTGGAGATAAGAACATAACAGTATCTCCTTGATAATTAGACTCCTCTTTATTCAAATCGTGTACACCATGCCCTTCACTTAAGAGCATTAACTCAAAGTGATTATGGTTATGATATGTAAAAGGCCATTGCTCTGTGCGGAAATGCCTTAAAAATAAGGGCTCAAACTGAACGAATTTCATACTACAAACTTAACGAATTATACTATTAATATAACACTTTATACCAAAGTAACTTATAGAACTCTTCTACTTTTGCCTACTCACAAACTCAACTTATATGTCAATCGAAAACAAAGACAAATACGCCATCCCTGTAATGGCCTTTACTGCAGGAACCATTGTCGCCAATGTCTACTATAGTCAACCTATTCTTAAAAACATAGCAGAAACTTTAGGCGAAGCAGAAACAGCAGTGGGAAAAGTATCTATGTTAGCACAAATAGGCTATGGTGTAGGGATGTTCTTTTTACTTCCATTAGGAGATAAAATAAATAGAAAGCGATTAATCATCACGATTTCTATTGTTCAGACCTTGATATTACTAATGATTGCCAATACGAATTCACTTACTCCTCTTTTAATTCTTAGCTTCTTAACAGGGGTATGCTCTACTCCTGCGCAAATCATCTTACCAATGGCTGCACTTCTAAATAAAGAGAATAGAGGAAAGAGCGTAGGTATTGTATTTAGTGGTATTCTGTGTGGGATACTAGGATCACGATTAATCAGTGGATCGCTAACAGATCTATGGGGATGGCAGAGTGTATATGCCTTCTCAGCGATAATGATTGTCATAAGCATCGTATTGATGTGGTTCTTCTTACCGAATGCACCTATCAAGTTTAAAGGAAGTTATATCAGTTTACTTAAATCTACTTTATGCCTTGTTAAAGAACATAAGACACTTAGACAGGCTGCATTATTAGGATCGTTTACTTTTGGTATTTTCTGTTCGTTTTGGACAACACTTACGTTTCACTTAAGTGGAGAGCCATTTAATTATACACCCTCAGCTATCGGTATGTTTGCTATTGTAGCGATTGGAGGAGCGTTAGTAGCTCCTTATTTTGGGAAGTTAGCAGATAAAGGAAAGATATTTGAGAACTTGTTCCTTACTATCTCTTTAATCATTGTAAGTTTAATAGCAATGTTGATTTTCCCTCATTCTATTTTGGTATTGATTATCGCTATTTTCTTATTAGACATAGGAGTTCAGGCAACACAGATTACTAACTTTACACGTATATATGCACTTAGCGAAGAAGCTCACAGTAGATTAAACACAGTGTATATGACAGCTTATTTTGTAGGAGCAGGTATAGGTACATTCTTTGGTCTGATAAGTTGGAATATTGGCGGATGGGAAGGTTCGTTAACACAAATGTTAGTATGGAGTTTCTTAGCTATGGGAGTTGTTCTTCTATCTAAAAAAGGGAAGTTGTAATAGAATTCTCAACTTAGGAGCATTGCTTTTGGTATATGGTTAGTTATATTTACATAACTATTAACTAACAAAACAAACAACAATGGGACTATTTGACTTCTTAAAGAAGAAAACAACATCTGATCCTCCTCTTGAATGTAATTATGCAGATATCTGTAGTTATCAAGAGGCAGAACATTATTATAAAACAGGTCAATTAGGCAAACTTTATCTAGTAGGACTAGCTTTTGGAGGTGATGACTCTCCTTTTAACATTGTTTATGCCCCAAAAGAGGCAGTCATTGAAAAACAACTAATAGATAACGCATTAGAAGCTATTTTACACCAAGGCTTACATCTACAGTATAGAGCATTCCCTGAGTATAAAGGAAATAGCTTTATCCCTAGTAAAATAATTATAGAAGTAGATGGTAATAATACGTATAAAGAAGTTATAGATATTTGGTAAAAAAGAAGGGTTCATAACTTAATTAAACTGATTATGGGTTAAAAGTTATGAACCCTTTCTTTTATAGCTTATCGATAAAGTTGATATATGGAGCTACACTACTCTCTATAGCTTCAACAGAACTACCAACCTCTATTCCGTAAGTATAGAATCCTTTATAATCAGCTTTTATATATATAAATGTCAATTCAAAAGGAACTAATAATTCTTTAATGGTAAATTTATACTTTCCTTCTTTAGAATATTCTTTTTCGTCTGTACCCACTGAAAGTACAATACCGATTCGCTTTCCTCCTACTTTATAGCCGCTCTCACTACCATATGCCCATCCATAAGTCAGTACTAAGTCCAACCAACTTTTTAATAAAGGAGGACAATTAAACCAATAAAAAGGAAATTGAAATATAATATGGTCATAATCTTCAATCAACTTTTGTTCTTTATTGACATCTATAATTCCATCAGGATATGACTCATAAAGATTATGTACCCTATATTTATTAGGGAACTTACGTAACTCTTCTAACCATCTCTTATTTATAAGTGAATCTTCCAAATTAGGATATGTTAGGATAATCAATGTTTTCATATTTAAGTTTTTTTAATTTATTAATAGAATCAAAGAATTTATGGTATTCTGTGCTTTATTAGCAGATTTTTAATTGCTATAAAGATGTTAGTGATAACTAAAATTAAGGAGTTAGGATTATAGTGGTCTGTGTATAAGAAACTAGACACAAAATATTTAGTCTAATTCTTTAATGCTAAAAAGAGAGATTGTTCTTTTTTTAAAACAATATAAACTAATAAATCCCTCCTTCATTAGCTAATTCTAATGAAGGAGGGATTCTTATAATACTATCTTTCCTTTTTCAATTCTAAGCTTATTCTCTTCTTTAAGTTTGCGAATAGTTCGAATAACTGTTTCTACTCGTAACCCTGTCATATCGCCTATTTCCTGTCTAGTTAAATCTACTATAAAAGGCTGTTCTTCTTCTATTCCTTGAAGCCCATTTTTCTTTAAATACTCTAGCAAGGTCATTATCCTCTTCTCAGCAGCTTGAGCTGATATTTTTGGAGCCATTAATCCTTGATAATATAACTTCTTAGATAAGTTATAATTAATTTGCAAGGCATAATCAAAGTTCTCTTTTATCAGAAAAAGGAAACTACTTTTATTGAGCAATAAAATCTCACTAGGCTCAACAGCAATAGCATTACAGATATAGTTTTTCTTTAAGAATATCATGCCTTCTCCAAAGTTTTGTCCTTTTTTGTAAAAATTAAAGATAAACTCTTTATCATCTTCATAATAAGTATTGAGCTTTACTTCTCCATTTACGATATAATAAAAATATTCTGGCTGCATACCTTCCTCGAAAATAAAATCATCTTTTTCGAAAAATGTTTGTATTGCTCCATACTCAAGTAATAGTTTTACATTCATCATATCTCTCCTATAATTTAATTATACTAAAGATACTTTGATTTTTTATATAATAAAAGTAACAATAAGCATTAAATAATAAGAAAAAAACAATAGTTAATTAACAATGATAATTATCACCTTAAAAGAATTCTAATGTGTTAAATATCTCTATTGCATTTTACTCGTAAAAACCAAGACTATTTACTACTCATTAGTACGTGAATGTTGTTCTTCGCGCTTTCCCATTCATCATTTAGAATACTGTAATAAGCCGCATTACGTGTAGTACCGTCATTTTGTATTTTATCCTTTCTTAAAATCCCTTCAAACACACCACCTATTTTCTCAATTGCTTTTCTAGAACGAATATTATCATCCTTGGTTTTTAATTGTACTCTATTTGTTTTTAAAACTTCAAAGCAATACGTTAACAGAAGTAATTTACATTCTAAGTTCACAACACTTCCCCAATAATCACGGGTTATCCACGTCCACCCTATTTCCAACTTCTTATCTGCTTCATACATTTCGAAGAATCGAGTAGATCCTATTAGCTTTTTAGTTTGCTTATCCACAATAACAAAAGGATGTGAAAAACTATTTAATATAGATAGTAATCTACTTCTAGAATTAAAAAAAATATTCTTAACTTTTAAGGAGGAAGGTTATATAAATATAGGATTATATAGAACAAAAAAACTAAGAGAGAAAAGCTTGGAAGTTAAATTATACACTGAATTTTCTTCATTGAGTTTGAATTTGAGGTTAGTTGCCGTAAATCTCGAGAATAAAGAGGTATTATTAAATGATATACTAATAAAGACATTGCCAGATAAGCTTTGTTTTACCCCGCTCTTTAGGGATATTGCGTACCTCTATCTCTTGCTTCTAGAGCCATTTTATATACTGCAAAGAAGGTATCCCTATCAGAACAATCTGATGGTACTTGCTTCCAAAGCTCTTTATCTGCACTTGCTTGATATAACTCCTCTAAGTGATATTCTTCTAAAGGATGTAGGTCTATTGTTGTTCCTTGTAAAACTGTAGGATAAAGAATCCAAGGCTTTTTATCTGTAGTCATAGTATAAATTAATAGGGGCAAAATTATTTAAAACAAAGTAGATATAACGTTTTCACTGAAAGAATAAATTTTCAGTAACTCTATATCACCTAATCTCAATAAAAAATTGTAATTTGCGCCCATATAATGATTCCTATTCTATTAGAAATCAACGATCCTATCTCATAAGGATTATACTTATTCTACCCTACCCAAATCCAAAACCACCTTGTTAGTAGTATCTTTTAGAGTTGTTTCTATCTCATTTTATATGAATATATACTGACTGCATCCTGAGAGCATAGTGACTCCATTAAAAAGGCTGTTTTAATGGAGTCACTATGGAGTCACTATGGACTCACTCAAACTGAAAGTGCATCAAGGTGCCTATTTTTCCCTATTAATGTATGATTTGATTGTTTTAGATAATCGACCTAGAAGAATGGTCTAACAATAACAAGAATTTTTTAAATTCCTATAGGGCAAAGATAACTAATAAAAGTAAATATTTTTACTACACCCACTTATATTATTATAGATCAATAAATTAAATTGGATAAGATTTGACGGCTTCATTTTTTACAGGTATTAAACTAAACTTTATCAGATTATAACTTGTATTTTAGCTTATTAATAAAGCTCCTCCTTATGAACTGTACACTTTGCCAAACCCCTTTAGCAACTAAAATAGATGTCGAATACTACATCTGCCCAACTTGTAATGCCTATTTAAAGGATAAGGAACTGTACTATAATCAAGAAAAAGAAAAGAGTCATTACGAATGTCATAATAACGATGTGAATGATATCGGCTATCAAAACTTCACTGCACCTGTTACGAATGTTATCTTAGACCTGTGTACACCTGATATGTTAGGGTTAGATTATGGATGTGGAAAGGGTCCTGTAATCACTAAGCAACTACACGATAAAGGATATAAGGTAGATCTATATGATCCTTACTTCTATCCTGATACGGCTTATTTAACTAAAGAGTATGACTATATATTTAGTTGTGAGGTATTTGAGCATTTTTATAATCCTAAGGCAGAATTAGACAAGTTAAGTAACATTCTAAAAAGAGATGGTCTATTAATTATCAAAACTCACTTATATACCAATCAAGTTGATTTCAAAAATTGGTACTATCGAAAAGACAAGACGCACGTATTTATCTATACTTTTGACACCTTTAAGTACATAGCAGAACAATTTAACTTTGAGATCGTTACTTTAACGGAGAAATTGGTTGTACTTAAAAAGAACTAACGTTTAGTACTTGCATTTGTGATTAGTTCTTCACATTTCTCTTTCCAATCATCTTCCCCTATCCAAATCCCCTTAACATCAGAATACCTGTTAATATCATTTAAAGCGTTTAAATCATCATCTAAATGCCAAACTAAGCCACTGCCACCTATGGTATAACTCTTATCTCCGCGATTAGTAAAGATAATATGCTTATGTAGTATCCCTATCTCATCTGCTAGATCAAAAAGATCGTCATTAGCATTAATTCCATGCATAACACAAAGTAGCTCATTATATCTACCGGTAACGATAAATACTTCTATCCCTTTTATCACTAACTCTTTGGCATACTGCTGCATTATGGGTTCAGTTAACGTTCCGTCAAAATCAAAAGACACTCTCATTTTATTGTTTTTTTGTGATGTTGTAAAGTTGTAAGGTAGTGTGATGTTATGTTCTTTTGGTATTTAGCTTTATAAAAAAACGAAATACCAAAAGAACAAAATCACAAAAAAGTAACTATACCCAAATACCTCTTTTCCCTTTATAAAGGCGAATAGTACCTGGCCCTATAAATACAATAGCTAGTGCTGCTAACAAATATAAGATGTTTAACTCAGCATCAAGACCACCTGTATTAGGATCAAGATTAAAATTAGCCATCCCTTTAACTAAGAATAATGACATAAACATCGTAAACGCTATAATAGAACCGGATATACGAGTCGCAAATCCTACAAGCAAAAATATAGGTGCTATAATCTCTCCAACAGGTACTCCTATCCATAATAACTCAGGCAAATTATGTGCCTTTAATTGGCTAATAATAAAATCGTGTCCATGAATCAACTTGTGTATACCATGAAATATCATTAGTCCACCTACTCCTAATCTAAGGAGAAACTTTCCGAAATCTGCATTCATATTTTATTGTTTTTTGTGATGTTGTGATTCTGTTATTTTGTTTTAGTTGGTCTTACCTCTATTTTACTAGGCAATACCCGAGGGTTCATTGCTAAGATATCCACTACTAATTGTCCCATATCTTCAGGCTGTATCTTCCAATGATCAGCAGCAGAAGGCTCATGGTCATTAAAGTTAGACGATACAGACCCCGGTAAAATAGTAGTCACCTTTACATCTGCATTTCTAAGATCTAACATCGCCGCCTGTGTAAATCCTACTACACCAAACTTGCTTGCATTATACCCACTTCCGTTGGCAAAGAAGTTAATACCTGCTAAGCTAGCGATAGATATATAGTATCCTTTATTCTCTTTTAGTTGTTTGACAGAAGCCTTAAGCGTGTGAAACACCCCTGTAAGATTGGTATCTATCATCGTATTCCAATCTTCTAGACTCATATCCTCTACAGAAGAGAATATCCCCACCCCTGCATTGGCAATAACGACATCTAATCTTCCGAACTTATTGACTATTTGCTCCACGGCAGATACTTCATCCTCATAATTTCTCACATCTGATTGTATAGCTAATACTTGATCACTATGACCTAACTCTTTAATAGCTTCATTAACAGTCTCAAGACTACGTCCTGAGATCGCCACTTTATATCCACTATCTAGAAGAGCTTTTGCTATTCCCTTACCGATTCCTTTTGTTCCTCCTGTTATATAAACTACTTTTTGCATCTTTATTATTTTAAGCTTTAAAGATAGGCATTTTCTCTTACTACATAGGTATTGATTAAGTTAAACAAGAGAAATTTGCGACAGTATTTGGCTAGTGACATATTTGGATTTAAATTAGCAACCATAAAAACAACTATAATCAATTATGAAGAACAAATCATTACTATTCTTTTTAGTAGCGGGAAATATGATGTTTGCACAGCGCAACTTCACTATGACTGAGGCTACGATGGGCCTTGGTGGACAATTTGCTACTGAGAGAATTCTTCAGCCGTCTTGGAAAAATGACAATACCTTAAGTTTTGTAACCAAAAATAGAGATAGTCTTTTAATCAAAAGTCAAGCTAATAAATGGGAATCTCAGACTGCCTTAACAGTTAAACAATTAGAAGAAATAATCAATACTTCTGCTAAAGGAAGTATGTTTAAGTTGAGAATTATACCTACTAACCTAACTTGGTTAAATGACACTGAAGTAGATTTTTATACAAATGACGTCACGAATAAGTTAAAGTATTACTTCAAGGTTAATCTAGCTGATAAAAAAGTGGTTAACTCATTCAAATTTGATGCTAAAGGAGTACAACAAATTATCTCTCGCAACGGAGATCATATCGCGTGGTTAGATGATAATAATATCGTGGTTACTACTAATAAAGGTGGTGATGTAAAAGTGACGAATGATCCTGCCCTTGATATTATCAATGGTAATAGCGATACACACCGTAACGAATTTGGTATCAACAAAGGAATGTGGTGGAGCCCTAAACAAGACCAACTTCTTTACTATAGAAAAGACCAAAGTATGGTATCTTCTTACCCTATTATCCAATGGAGTGAGCGTGTAGCGACAGTTAAGAATATCAAATATCCTATGGCAGGTATGGCTAATGAGCAAGTATCATTAGTAGTATATGATGTCTATACAGGTAAAAAAGTTACCCTACAGATAGGAGAAGGAGACAAATTTCTAACTATGGTTACTTGGGATCCTTCAGGTAATTATGTATATGTAGGTGTGCTTAATAGAGAGCAAAATCACTTAAAAGTTAACCAATACAATACAGCTACAGGTGCTCTAGAGAAGACTTTATTTGAAGAGAAATCTAAAGTGTACACAGAGCCTTCTAACAGCTTAGTGTTTGTACCTGGGACGACAGATCAGTTCTTATACTTCTCTGAAGTAGATGGATATAGACAGTTATTCTTATATGATACGACAGGTAAGTTAATTAAAAAACTAGGTCACGAGAACGTTATCGTGAATGAGTTCTTAGGTTTTGATGATGATGCTAAGAATCTTTATTACATCGGGGTTACGAACCAAGGTTTAGATAGACAACTGTTTAAAACAAACCTTAAAAAAGGTAAAACAGAGCAAATCACTACCTTAACAGGAACACATAGTGTGGTACTGAATAAGAACAAATCACTATTCTTAGACCAATTTAACAACCTAGAGACTCCTAATAAGGTATCTATCGTTAATGCAGAATCTAAGAAAGAGAAAGAAATATTGGTTTCTAAAAACCCTTATACAGGTGTTGTAACGATGCCTGAGACAAAGTTTACGACAATCACAGCTGCTGATGGTAAAACGCCTCTTAATGCACGTATTATCTACCCTACTAACTTTGATGCTACTAAGAAGTACCCTGTGATGGTGTATGTATACGGTGGACCTCACGCACAGTTAGTAACGAATACTTGGTTAGGTGGTGCCAACTTATTCTTTAACTATATGGCTCAGAATGACTATATCGTCTTTACTGTAGATAGCCGTGGAAGTTTTAACAGAGGACGTGACTTTGAACAAGTTATCCACAGACAGTTAGGTCAAGCGGAGATGGCTGATCAAATGAAAGGAGTTGATTACTTAAAATCACTTCCTTATGTGAATCAAGATAAAATAGGTGTATATGGATGGAGCTTTGGTGGTTTTATGACTACTACGCTTTCTGTTAATCACCCTGAAGTATTTAAAGTAGGTGTAGCAGGTGGACCAGTGATGGACTGGAAGATGTATGAGATTATGTATGGTGAGCGCTATATGGATATGCCTAGCGAGAACCCTGATGGATACGAAAAAACAAGTTTGTTAAACAAAGCTGATAAGATTAATAATAAACTTCTTATCATCCACGGAGCGCAAGACCCTGTAGTGGTTCAACAACATTCTATGGAATTCATAGAAGCGGCGATTAAAGCGAAGAAACAAGTAGATTACTTCTTATACCCTTCTCACGAACACAATGTACAAGGGATAGACAGAGTGCACTTAAACGATAAGATAGCACAGTATTTCTTTGATTATTTAGAGAAACCTAAGAGTAAATAGTATTTATAGTAAAGCCGAGACTTAGTTCTCGGCTTTTTATTTTACTGATAATAATTCTATCTCTCGTTTTATATTATCCCTAGCTTGCAACTCAAACTTATCACAGAAGTACGCTGTCTTGAATATTCTATCCATTGAGATGAGATGTTTTAAAACCTTTAATCTCCCCGGATTATAAACATCATCAAGGTAAATCGAATATTCCTTTCTCACATCTTTAAAATACTTAGTGTATAAATCAAAAGACTGCCCTAATATAGATAAATCTGCATCTAAGAAATAGTTCGTATCACTATCTTCTGCAATTTCATGTGCTTTAGTAGCAATAATTTGCTTGATAACTATCTGACATATCTCTTCTGTTATTCCTAATCTTTGCATTTGTTTTAATGCTACATCAGCACTTTGCTCTTCATTATCCCCTATTAAAGTATCATATACTATATCGTGATAAAATAATGTAAACAACATAGCATTCCAATTATCTATTTTATCGTGAATAGCAGTTAATTGTTCTAATATATTCTCTAGATGCATTAATGTATGATAGTGTCTCCCTACATTAGAATAACTGTACTCTACTTCTTCCCATAACTCATTGATAAATAATTGATCAGAAGAATATTTAGATAGCAGTGATAGGAAGGTCTGTTTTAAAGGTGTTGTCATAATAAGTATTTATTATTTTCTTATAAAAGAGACCTTAAACTTGTTATTTTGAACAAATATTCTGATTTCCCCAATGTTTTTAACTATAAGTCCCACCACCTTATGCTATTTTCAGATTGTAAAAAATTATCTCCTAATACTCTTCTAAGTCTATATTTCATTTCAACTCTGATTAATATATTTTCAGAATGATTACTTAAATCTCTAATTGCATCCAAAGCTGCTTTAGTACCTATACTTGCTAATGCATGCCCACACTGACATACAAACTGACCTGTACCTGTACCATATGATTCTAAATAATCGTATTTCTTCTGCATAGCCTTAACAATAAAAGAAACACTAGATGGGTCTTTCCTTTCTTGAAGAATGTGAATAATGTCTTCATATTTAGAGTGCCAAGGTTCTAAAATTAAATAATTAAGTATGTCTGTAAACTCATTGTTTTGTTCAATTAAGAATAAGAGAGTTAATCCTAACTCTAATTCATCCTCTGATTTAGATAATATAATTTCTTGAAAAATGTTATGTACTTCTTTAGAATTATTTTTCAATAAATAAGTTAATCTATTTAACAGTTCTGCTTTTGATATTCTTCCTAATTCGAAGTCTTCTATATTCTGTTTTAACTTTTCTTCCATAAATTACAATAAACACAAAATTAAATATAAACTTACAAAACTCATCTCCAACCACAAAAAAAAGGTCGCCCTATTAAGGCAACCTTTTTCTTAGTTTGTAGTTTGTAAATTGTATATAGGACAATAAATTAATTATTTCCTTTAGCGTAATCAGCTAAGAATTGAGCTAATCCGTTATCTGTTAATGGGTGTTTTAGAAGCCCTGTGATCGCACTTAACGGTCCTGTCATTACATCAGCACCTAACTTAGCACAGTTAACGATGTGCATAGTGTGACGTACAGAAGCTGCTAAGATTTGAGTCTCATATCCGTAGTTATCATAGATAAGACGGATGTCTTCGATTAATACCAATCCATCAGTAGAGATATCATCTAATCTTCCGATAAACGGAGATACATAAGTAGCACCTGCTTTAGCAGCTAATAAAGCTTGCCCTGCAGAGAATACTAATGTTACATTAGTTTTGATCCCTTTAGAAGAAAAGTATTTACACGCTTTTACTCCTTCTTTAGTCATTGGTAATTTTACTACGATCTGAGGATTAAGTGCAGCTAACTGCTCTCCTTCTCTAATCATTCCTTCGTAATCTACAGAGATAACCTCTGCACTTACATCACCTTCTACTATTTCACAAATAGCTTTGTAGTGATTTAAAATGTTCTCAGCTCCTGTGATTCCTTCTTTAGCCATTAAAGAAGGGTTAGTTGTTACTCCATCTAACACCCCAAGTGCCTCAGCTTCTCTAATTTGATCCAAATTAGCTGTGTCAATAAAAAACTTCATAATGATATATCTTATATTATGTTATGTTGTACCTCAAAAGTACGATATAAATCTCTCTAAACGATGATTTGTTAAGAGTTTTTATTCACACTTTATAATCTTTACATATCAGCAAGATAAAACGTCTTTTGTTAGTTGATTTTTTGTCGTTTAGCAAGCAGACTCATCTCTTAAACCCATATTCAACATCACAAAAAAACCTTATTTTATCTTATAGTGTTTCATCAGCATCTTCTCATACATCTTACCTGGTAATATCTTCTTCAATATAAGTGAGAACTTCTGAAGTGGCTCCCCTACTACATATCTCACCTTTGGTTTAGGTGTATTGATAATCGTGTGTATTGCTTTAGCCATCTCAATAGGATCACCCCCACTATCCACGTGTTCATCCATCATATCTAAAGACATCTGATACACCTCTTTATAAGCCGAATCTTCTAATACAGGCGCGTGATAACGCCCTGCAGCTATATTCGTAGCGAAGTCACCTGGAGCTACATTAGTCACCTCTACATTGAATGGTTTTAACTCCATACGCATCGCTTCAGTGATCAATTCTAACGCCCCTTTAGACGAAGAATACACTCCTCTAAACGGCAATCCCATATACCCTGCAATAGACGTCACATTGATGATTAATCCTGATCGTCTCTCTCTCATAAAAGGAAGCACTGCTTTCATCACCTCAATAGGCCCGAATACATTGGTCTGAAAGTTGTTTAAAATATGTTCCGCAGGCACCTCTTCTATTGGGCCTGTGATCCCTACTCCTGCATTATTAATTAAGACATCTATGCGACCTTCTATAGCTATAACTTCCTTAATAGCAGACTGAATACTCGCCGTATCGCGAACATCTAGACGGACTAACGGAATCTTTGAATCTACTACCTTCTCCGGATTTCTACTTGTACCATATACTTTACACCCTTGTTGTGTCAAATACTCTCCTACACTCTTACCTATACCGGAAGAACCTCCTGTAATAAAAACGATTTTACTCATTGTGTTTTTTTGATTTAAAACAAAGATAAAAAAACTATAGCTATCTTATACTAAAACTATAGCAAACCACACTGAATGCTTATCTTTACAACAAACACAATTTGAGTAAATACGATGAACCTATATAAAATAAGCTTAAGCCTTCTAGTTATTGCCCTTTCTCTTACAGGATGTAAAACGTCAAGTACAGCAGTAGAACCTATTCAGACTACAGCTGATTATTGGCAACAGATATCTGCGGATTCTATGGCTGTCAATCTAAAGGTATTGACTTCTGACGAATTTGAAGGAAGAAGAACAGGTGAACCTGGACAAAAGAAAGCAACTGAATACCTAGTCAACTTCTATCAATCACATCATATCGCCTATCCAAAACAAGCTACTAGTTACATTCAGCCTGTACCTGCCAAATTTATGAGAGGTGCGATGATGCGTCTTAAAGACAGTGAGAATGTAATGGCATTTATAGAAGGTAGCGAGAAACCGGAAGAAGTATTAGTAATCTCTGCTCATTATGATCATATGGGCATATTATTAGACCAAATCTACTATGGAGCGGATGATAATGGATCAGGTACTGTGGCGGTAATGGAAATGGCTAGAGTCTTCAAATCATTAGAAAAACAAGGTATCAGACCTAAGCGTTCTGTCTTGTTCTTACACGTTACAGGAGAAGAGTTTGGGCTATTTGGCTCTAAATATTATGTTGCCAATCCTATCGTTCCATTAGAGAATATCATCGCTAATATCAACATCGATATGATCGGACGTGAAGATAAGAAATACGCAGGTAAAGAAGATTATATCTATGTCATCGGAGCGGATAAGCTAAGTCAAGACCTACATAAGATGTCCGAATCTGCTAATGCTAATTCTGTCAACGTGACGCTAGACTATACCTATAACGACGAGAAGCACCCTGATCAATACTACTATCGTTCTGATCACTATAGTTTCGCTGAGAAAGGCATACCGGCGATGTTTTACTTTAACGGAACACACGATGACTATCACCAACCAAGTGATACCTATGACAAGATCAGCTTCCCGAAGCTAAAGACTCGTACGCAGCTAGCCTTCGCTACTGCGTGGACAATCCTTAATGCTAAGGATAAACCAAAACTAGACAAGTAATGAAGATGTTCTGGATAAAGACAATAGATATCGTGCTATTTCTATTGTGTACGACGAACCTAATCTTGTGGATAATGAGAGGGCTTTATGTCATCGAGACCAATACATCCGAGCCTTTTAAATGGGTATTCGAAGAAGCTTATGACCCTATGCTTTATGCGCTATTCATCTTGCCTGTACTCGTCATCGCCACGATGATTAACCGCAAGTTTAGTATTCAATCCTTCACATTCTTATCATTAAAATGTTTAGTGATAAACTTCTTTTTGATATTGGTGTTGAGGTGATTGCTCATTACAAATAACTGATTCTAAAAGGAAAAGAACAACGTCTTACTCTGTTTTTTTCCTTTATAATCTATTTAATAACCTACTTTCTACTCACGCGTAGATATTCTCCAAACGTTCTGCCTTCAGGCACATAACCTAGTTCTATATTCTTCTCTAGTAGCAATGTCGCCAACTTAAAAAAATCCTCAGGGGTTGCACTCCATATAGTTAAGATATCTATTATAGACTCCATTTCTTTAGTCTTTGACATACGAGAGTCAGCGCCACGAGGTCCATAACTTATATTCTTCTTTTCTTTACCTGTAAGCATAATCGTCTTTAATTCTAATACCACTGTTCTAATATCACTTTTAGTCATCAGTTTAAGTAAAAAAGATTGAATTCCTCCATAAAACAGATTGTAAGATTTGTTAGGATCCTGTAATACATCATCCTCTAACAGAGCTTTCCACTTATCATTAGTGTCTTTTTGTCCATTAGTAATATCAAGTAATAACTCTTCTTTATTATTCTTTGCATCTGTTATGCGCTGCGCTGTAGACAGTAACTCTTCTATTTTCTTCTTTTCTAAACTCATAGCAATAGGATTAAGCAGTTAGTATATTTAAATTCTTTTTAAGTTTCTGTACGGCAGTGTCAATACTCTTCTGACCTATGGCATCAAACACAATATCCTTTAAAGCGATAGATGAAGTAGGTAAATACTTTGAGAAACGAGGAAAGTCTCTTGTTTGCACCTTTTTGTCAGCACTATCTAGGTAAACTCCATATACAATAGATGGGTGTATGTCAAGCATATCGGATATTTTATCAACTTTGACACTATTATTAATAGATTGATTCAAGATATCCATTTTGTCTTTTGGTATAAAAATTTCTCTTGCAAAGGCATCTGCAGTATCCTCTGAAACAAACAAATCCCTGTTTTCAATATCTGAGATATGATAACTCGTGGTCTTTAGATACTCTAGGTCCTCTAATACGTGATAAAGCTCATGAAGTAACGTAAACCATAGTTTATAATATTGTTTCCCCATATCTGTAATCACAATACAAGGCTTGTCATTGACTAACATCGTCATACCATAAGCCTTAGTCTTACTAATATAAGATTGAACAATTACAGTAATTCCTAGCTGATATAAGACATACTGTGCCTGACTAAAGCCATGTTCTACATTCTTTGTCAATGTACCTATACGTTTTAAGAACTCTATTAGAAGGGTACGGTTATACTCATTTTTATTGCCAATTTCAGCAAAACTCGTTAGATTAGACTTAATCCAAAAGTATTGTGCCTTCTGCTCTTTACTTGGTCTTACACTTATTTTAGATTTGCTAAATAGAGGTGCTTTTAGAACAAGATCAGCGTATTCAGTAATACTTTTAAATCCAAAATAAGAACAGATATCCTTTTCTATTTCTCGGTAGTCCGTAAGACTACTGATAATCTTGCTTGCCTTTAACTCAGAAAGATCAAAATGTTCTAGTATAAAAGAAACTTTCTTAGTAAAATCAAAGTATTCTAATTCCTCTTCTCTTACTTGTAGCGTAAAACTATCTAATAGACTATCACTACTTATATTAAGCAATTTAGATATCTTAATGGCTAAACTTACTTTTAAATCTTCTCCTTGTAATATAGAAGTTAGTGTCTTTCTATTAATATCTAAGATAGCCGCTAAACCTGACTGTGATAGATTATTCTCTTCCATATACGCATATAACATCTCTCCGATAGTCAAATCAATATACTTAGAATCTGTAAAGTCTTCTTTTACTATTTTCATAATCTGTCCAATTTAGGACAAAATTACATTATTTATTTTAAAAACAAAAAAATACCTGCCCCAAAAAGGACAACCAGTAAAAATAAGATAAGTGCAAGTAACTACTTTAAATATTTCATCACTCCCACTCCTTGCAGAATCCCTAACCTATACTTGCAGTGTTCTTGCTGAGAGAGGCCTCCTGACAAGGAATACTGCACTAAATGGGCACGAAATGAGCAATTACCCAAAGAGAAGAATAATATACCGTCATTTTTTAGTGTGTTTGAGTACCAAAATATCTTCTTTCAATAGATCAAAGAACTGTTATAACACCACAAAAGTAGCATATCAAAAAGTTCTATATTTGAGTAAGGTAACTTTTAGCCATTTTTAGCCAAAAATTGCCTAAAATGACCACTTTTAGTCTAAAAATGCCATTATTAAAAAACATAATTAATTGAATTACAGTTATTTGATTAATTTAAAACAGTGCTTTCTGCGGAACGCCTTCGGAAGAATGGCAGAATCCTTCGGAAAAAGGGGGTGTTTTCCGAAGAGCACCCGACCCCTTCTAAACGTCTTCCCGAAGAAAGTAGTGAATACATCACTTTAAAGTCAGTTGTGTAAAGGGATTGAGGAAGATTTGTCTTTTTTACTAGAATTAAGCACTTACGCTAACGTTATAAACATTCACATAATGCCTTAACTATCAAAAGAGCTAAACCAAAGATACGTAAAAAATAATAGCCCTTGTAAGAAGATTGCTTCTTACAAGGGCTATTGTGTATTATTCTCTAAAAATTAGATTTAACTAATCCTATTTTTCGAATTCTTTTAATGTTTCAGTGATGATACGAACACAGTCTAATAACTGCTCTTCGTTCATTACTAATGGTGGAGCAAAACGGATGATATTACCGTGTGTTGGTTTAGCTAATAATCCGTTATCTCTTAGTTTAAGACAGATATTCCACGCTGTATCACTCTCTTCAGTATCGTTAATGATAATAGCGTTTAATAGTCCTTTACCACGTACTAACGTACAGATATTACTGTTCGCGATATACTTGTTTAACTCTGCTCTAAACAGTTGTCCTAACTTCTCAGCGTTATCAGCTAACTTCTCATCTAGTACTACGTCTAATGCAGCGATAGCTACAGCAGCAGCCGTAGGGTTACCACCGAAAGTAGATCCGTGTTGACCTGGTTTGATTACATTCATAACCTCGTCATTTGCTAATACAGCAGAGATAGGATAAGCTCCTCCTGATAATGCTTTACCTAATACGATGATATCAGCTTTGATATTTTCGTGATCGATAGCAAGCATTTTACCTGTACGAGCGATACCTGTTTGAACCTCGTCAGCGATAAATAATGCGTTGTGTTCTTCACATAATGCCTTAGCAGCAGTTAAGTATCCTGCATCTGGTACATATACACCTGCCTCACCCTGAATAGGCTCAACTAAGAAACCTGCAACAGTTCCTTTATTTGCTTCTAATGCCGCTTTTAAAGCATCTACATCATTATATGCTACACGGATAAATCCGTCTGTGTAAGGACCGTAGTTTTTACGAGCATCTTCATCGTTAGAGAAAGAGATAATCGTAGTCGTTCTTCCGTGGAAGTTGTTCTCACATACGATGATTTTAGCTTGGTTCTCTGCGATACCTTTTACTTCATAAGCCCACTTTCTACATAGTTTTAAAGCAGTCTCTACAGCCTCAGCACCTGAGTTCATAGGTAATACTTTATCAAAACCAAATAACTTAGTGATCTTCTCTTCGTAGAACCCTAACTTATCATTATAAAATGCTCTAGACGTAAGCGCTAAAGTACCTGCTTGCTCAGAGATCGCCTTAACGATAGCTGGGTGACAGTGACCTTGGTTAACTGCAGAATAAGCAGATAAGAAGTCATAGTATTTCTTTCCTTCTACATCCCATACATATACTCCTTCACCTTTAGATAATACTACTGGTAGTGGGTGATAATTATGTGCTCCGTATTTATTTTCTAACTCAATAACTTGAGCTGAAGTGATTTTGTTTGACATTATATATTGTTTTTGTGATGTTTTTGTTTCCGCAATTTAGATATTATTTGGTAAATTCTAAAATTAATGAGCAATTAAAACTTAATTATTAAATTATTGACAATAGATGACCTTACTAATTGCTTTAAACCTATTAATTCAAATCAAGCACATCTACTATCCCTAAATCTTTAATAAAACTACTATCGTGACTAACCACAATCATTGTTCCATTAAATTCATTCAATGCTTTAGTTAAACTCTCTATACTAATAATATCCAAGTTGTTAGTTGGTTCATCTAATAATAAGACGTCTATCTCTGATTGTAAAATAGTTAGGTAGCACAACACTAACTTTAGTTTCTCTCCACCACTAAAAGTATTAATCTTATTAGTCCATAACTCTACACCTATTCCATATTGAAATAACAGATTGCGAAGTTCAGCTGTAGAGTATTTAGCTGTATTGGCACTTTCTAGTTGTTCTACTGGTGTAAGATTACTATCTAGTAAAGAGTAAAACTGATCGAGATAAACCACTTTAGCTTCCCCGCGATAAAGTTCTCCTGTTGTAGGAACGTAAACCCCTTGCAATAATTTGAACAGAGTAGACTTGCCTGAACCGTTCTTTCCCTTTAACAATAAACGATCTCCACTTAATAATTTAAAGTCAAGACTTGTTTTAAATATAGGTTCAAAAGCAGGAGAATATCGATAGTTCATCTCTTTTGCTTCCCATAATATCTTCCCTTTGTGAAGTTTAGATTGAGGAAAGCGGATATCAAACAGCTTATCTCTGTCTAACTGTGTTCTCAACTCAGATAATTCAGACTGTATGCCCTCTTTCTTCTGTTGGTGTACATCCTGAAGTTTAGCTGTACTATTCTCCGTTTTGTTGCGCATCGCATTAATAACTATCTTTGGTAGTCCCGCATTCTTCTCCGCCTTTTTGTTCTGTGCTTTGTCTTTATTGATTTGCTCAGTTCGTTTGACATCAGCCTTTTTAGCCTCCTTTATCTCTTTAGAGAGATGATCTAACTTACTCTGAATTCCTTGTAATCTCAGCTCTTTTTGTTCTTTATATAGGCTGTAATTTCCTCCGTATTTATAAACTGCAGTTGGCGTAATTTCAAACGTAATAGGCATTAATTCTAATAACGCTCTATCGTGACTCACGATAACCACTGTCCCCTTAAACTCCTGAACGAAAGTATAAAACAACGCTTTTGTCTCCACATCCAAGTGATTAGTAGGCTCATCTAGTAACAATATATCCGCCTGACTCAGCATCATCTTAGCAAATAGCACCTTCGTCTGCTGCCCTCCACTAAGGCAGTCCATTGTCGTATCTGCAGAGATAGTCTCTAGTCCCCAATAAGCTAATACCTTCCCTATCTGCTCCTCGATATCCCACTGATCATTGAGGATTTCATAATCAGATTCTTCTACCGAACCCGCTAAGATAGCACGCAAGGCATTGACTTTAGTGGCAACACCTACTGCTTCGTAGATCGTATGCGACTGTACTAATTGTTTATTTTGAGGCAAGTAGAATACACTTCCCACTATGTGAATAGAAGGATCTGCTAGCTCTAATTCTCTTGCTATTAATTTTAATAAAGTTGTTTTCCCTGTTCCGTTTTGCCCGATAATACTGACCTTCTCTCCTGTGTTGATAGATAGGTTGATATGGGTAAATAGCGGTGTTTTATCTGCGTGATAATATGATAAGTTTGATATAACTATGCTCATAGTCTATTATATTTAACCTAGAATAAGTGATAGACAAATAAACGAAAAGTAATTATACAAAATAGGTCTGAATTAGCGATACAAGCATACTATAGTATGGTTTTAGAGCTAATGAAAGAGCTATAAAGTAGAATTATTTTGTAGTATTTGGCTAATGCTGATTCTGGGTTTACTACTGTGAATATTCCATACGTGGCCCGTACACCACTCCTCACGGTCAAAAAATATGTATTTACACGATACTAAGTATTATGACAACATAAGACTGTTGCCTAATTTATAAAGATGATAACCACTCGTAGAACTTGAAGTATGTCCTTTTATCTATTGGTTATATAAACCAATCTTTACTTAGCTGTGTACATTTAGACTATTATTCGTTAATACTAATGCAAATGTATGGCTACTTTTGAATTTAAACAAAGAATAGATGTAGTTTTTAATAAAACAAGCCTCTAAAGTATACTCTAGAGGCTTGTTTCATTCTTATATTTCTTTACTTTATCTCAAACATTACAGGTTTCTCATTACCATCAAGTAAAATACCAACTGCGTTAATCTTACCTTCTATATCACTAGAGAAGTTAAATAATAAATTAGTTGCTTCGGTAGTCTCTATTCCCTTGCTATCAAGCTTCTTTAGATCAAAAACATCGTAGTGTAAGTGCTTTAAGACATACTTATCATCTCCAAGCGCAGTGTATAGTTTACTGTTCTCTTGTGTTATTTTAATCACACCATAAGCAGGATGTTCAAAAGAACCTACATACTCTTTTAATCCGTGTGAAGCCTTTGTATTAAGGATGGGTAGCTTCTTTTTATCTTCTTTATCTTGGTTAGATTTATCTTCTTTTGGATTGATCTCCTCGTTCCAATTGATCGGTCTTAAACCAAGCAGTCTATCTCCTATAGAGTTACTTACTGCCCTTGGCACCTGAGATGCCTGCTGATTAGTCAAAACTACGATCGCCAAATCCTCTGAAGGATAAAGAGAGACAATAGCCGAAAAACCATTGATATTACCACCGTGCTCTACTACATAGTATCCTCTATAAGATCCTATCATCCATCCTAATCCATAATTAGCAAAGTAGATATCCTTATGCTTCTCGTCAGGTAGTGCACCTTCCATTACCATCTGAGAACTGATAGCCTCAGTAATATAAGAAGCAGGCAAGACTTGTTTACCCTTAAACTTCCCCTCATTAGTCCACACTTTTAACCAATTAGCCATATCAGTTACACTGCTATTGATACTACCCGCAGGCCCCATACCATTGATGTTATAATATTCTAGCCTCTTGATTTCTTTCTTATCAGATACTGTGTAAGGCAGTGCAACGTCACTATCACGCTTAAAAGTCTCAAAATTAGTAGTCGAACGCGTCATTTCTAACGGCTCAAAGAACTTCTCACTTATATTCTGTTCCCACGTCTTACCGCTTAATCGCTCTACGATCATCCCTTGAGCGACAAACATAAAATTATTATAATACCACTTCTCTCTTACACCAGAAGTAGGCTTCATATACTGTACACGTTTGATAATATTATTTCTATCTGAAGTATTAAAATATAACCACGAAGAGTCATATCTAGACAGACCTGTCCTGTGTGCCATCAGATCTCTTAAGTTAATCTGATTGTTCATCTCATTACTATAAAACTGTAATTGAGGCAATAGGTGAACTGCTTTATCCTCAAAGGTTAGCTTTCCTTCCTCTCTAAGCAGGCCTAATAAGGATGAAGTAAACGCTTTAGAAGTAGATCCAACAGCAAAAAGCGTATTCGGCGTCACAGGCTTCTTAAGCTCCATATCTCGATAACCAAACCCTTTGCTATAGATAATATCATTTCCCTTAACTACAGCTACGGCAAATCCCGCTATATGACTGTCATTTAATATTTGGGTTAGCACTGAATCAATATTAGCTAAAGGTTCACTTGCTGTTGGATTCTGAGCCAGTGCAGAAGCTGAAATTAATAAACAGAAGAGGTACGATAAAGGACGTTTCATATATACTTTTATTTTTGCTCTAAACTATGACTTTTCTATATACTGACAAGCTGTATGTGTCAAATTAATAAAAATATTTAAAATAATAAATCAATACTTCAGTACAAGACAACATACATTGAGTTATTAGTATTTCTAAACAGTCTTTTTAAGAGTACTTTATATAAAAAACAGGAAGCCTATCCTAAAGACAAACTCCCTGTTAATATCAAATGCCGTAGGTAAATAATTCCTAATTAATTAGCTTTCTGTCTTTATCATACATCCCAATAAGCACGCTATTCCCTTGCTCATCTACACGTAGTCCACCATACTTTGCTTCTTCATATTTTTTGGCTTCTCCCTCTTGAAAGAAGAAACTCTCCGCACCTATATTAAATCTCCAACCCTGATAGTTAAAGTACTTGATATAGATTTGGTTCTCTTTTTTCTCCCCTCTTTCATTCATCATCATCACCATACTTCCTACATTATCTTTATCTAAAGATAGCAAGACATAACCGCGCTTATTTAGTTCTGCTTTCTCTACTGCCTCTTGGATATCCTGTTGTGCTCTTAATACATTCTCATCTACCTCACTAACTGCGATACTATCATTAAGCACAGGAGCTACAGTATCTACTATCACCTGATCAAATGCACGGGTCTGATTAGATATCGCATAATTTAAGATCATATAATCTCCCTGTATAAGCGATCTAGGATCTACAGGTGCTAGTTCTAAAAGAACTAATTGACCTTCCTTAATTGTCTTTTCTTTTTGTAAGACAGCTCTAACAAAGAAGATACCTATCAAAATGAAAACACTTAGTATTATAATATTCTTAGACTTTATCATATCCTGCTCCTTTCTTTTGAATTAAATAATACACTCCTAAAAACACCACACCTACTATCATCATCGAGATAGACTTTTCTAATAAGGTAAGTCCTAAATCATAATAAAACATCCCCATAGCCCATATAAATGTAGCAATACTCAAGGCAATACCTGCCTTAAACTGCTGCTTAAAGCTCCATAACAGAAATAAGAATGCAATACCAAAAGCAGGATAATTAAAAGCTATCAACACAGTAAACACTAAAGCAAATAGATAAACTATAATCTTCGTATTTAACTGTGTAACTTTCATTTTATCTAATAGCAAATACACTGTAGCAAGTATTAACCCCAATATAACAAGTAGTAAAAACACGCGAACTGCGCTATACTCACTAAAATAGTAGTATCCATAATCTTCTGTAGAAGCTATAATCCCCATCACTAAGGTATAGCAAAAGAATGCAGTAAACACAGGCAAATATCGCTCTCTCAAGATGTTATTCTGCGTTCTAATCTGCTGTTCTTGCCAAAATAGATACACTGCAAATAGCAGTACGAAAGCTAAATAGATATAATAGAAATTCTCTATATGTAAGCTAAACATCACGACGTGTATAGAGATTAGTACACCTAATGTACTTAAGAAACTAATAATCTGATTATTATATACACATAGCGTTATAATAGAAGTTGCTAAGGCAATATATCCTCCTATATTACTATCTCCTGTTAATCCGTAGATTAGAAAAGAATGCCCTATTATATATAGCGATACGGCTATACTATCTGTGATAGCGCTATCCTTACTGCGGTTAAAGAAGAATGCGCCTACTAAAAAGGCAATTCCAATACCTGTTAACACTGCTTGATTTCTAAATAAATCAGCAGATATTAAAGCTATAAATCCGATGAATAAACCTAGACCTAGTAAACTTCCTAATACAGATACCACTCTTATGATAATCGACTTTAGCGCTCCCTTATCTGTTGCCTCAGTTAGAGACTCGTGGTTTATCTCTACTCCACTCTGTTCTAATGAAGAGACTAAGGTTTTAAAATTACTCTTGCTCATTGTTCCAAAGTTTTTTCTGATTCATAATAAGTTTTACGATAGCAAATGTTCCACCGATAGTGTAAAGTGCATATAGTAATAAGGCTGCTTCGTTAAAATCAGCGATCTTAATTAGTACAGCAAATACAATAGCAAACAAGGCTAAATAGATATAGCTAAACACTAATAAGTCTTTCGTCTTTCTACCCCATAAGAAACTTCCCACTAGCCAAAGTATCGAAACGACAACTAAGTAATATAATCCTGATATATCTGCTCTGATATACTGATCCGTACTCAAAAAGATATACATAACCACTCCAGCAGTAGCAAGTGCAATACTAGCGAAAGTTACTAATGCAGTATAATATCTAGCCACTGTATAGTTAAAGAACTTCCCTAATAGAACAGGTATTACATATAGCGCTATGTTTAGTAGTAACATAAATAATACGCTAAAGAACAGTTCGTCTTCTTCTCTTAATTGTGTGTAATATAGTATTAAAGTGGTATTCGCTAATACAGCATAGAACAACCAATGTGCAGAGAATTTATTCAATAGCGTCCACGGCGTTACTGCCAATACCCACATAAAGAATAAGTCGTAGGCATTTGCCCCTGTTTGATAAACTTGTCCAAATACAGCAAATAACACACCTACTAATACACTCGCACTAAGTAAACTTATCTGCTTAATCAACGTACTAAACTTAGGATATACTGATCCTCCAACACATATCGCTAGAAGTCCAAAAACAAGTAAGAACTTGATGTTTTTATCTAGGTCTGCCCAATTATAAGCAAAGAAAAACACGATCCCCGAAACGAATAACCCTGCTCCTAGTATTAAGGTGAAGTATTTAGCGAACTTCTGCCAATCTGTTAGATTAGCATAACTCTTCTGCTCTAAGAGCTCTCCAAGTTGTATATCTGAAAGCGAACTATGCTCTTTTAAAAGATATAAGTCGCCCTTATCTATTTTTTCTTTCATAGAAATAGTTGTATTTATACATAGAATTTTTGTCAAACGTAATAAAAAAATCTCTTAGAATTGATAATCTGTTAAAATTAGATCTATTTTATTTGCACTTCTTTTAGACTTTATTTTTTGTGATTACTTTTGTAGCTTATTTTAAAAAGCTTTTAATGAGACTATTATTCTTACTATCCCTACTGTCTATTTCTTCTGTAACATTTGGACAAAATCAAAAATTAAAACAACAAATAGAGCCAATTCTACAGCATAAAAAAGCAACTGTAGGTATTGCTATCATTTATGATGGAAAAGATACACTGACCTTTAATAATGATCATAAATACCCTACTATGAGTGTTTATAAATTCTTCCAAGCCTTAACTATCTTGGATTATATGGATAAACACAATATTGACTTGAATACTCCGATGTTTATTAAGAAAGAGGATTTAAAAGAAGGTACCTATAGTCCGCTTAGAGATAAACGACCTATGGGAGACTTTAATATGCCTATAGGAGAGCTAATACAGTATACCGCTTCTCATAGTGATAATAATATCTCTAACTTATTTTTCAGTAGCTTAATAGGGCCTAAGATGACAGACTTATACTATAGAAGTATTGGGATTAAGGAGTTTGAGATTGTCTCTAGTGAAGAGGAAATGAGTCTAGACTTCAATAATCAATATGATAATTGGATTACTCCACTTGAAGCAACTAGAATATTAGAGCTGTTTCATAGAAAAGAATTATTATCACCTAAATATAAAGCCTTCTTACAGCAAGCGATGATAGATACTAAATCAGGACAAGATAAAGTAAAAGCCTTACTCCCTAAAAACACAGTAGTAGTTCATAAGACAGGGATGTCATTTAGAAACGACAAGGGATTAAGGGCTGTGGATAATGACTTAGCACTAGTCTATCTTCCTAATGGCAAACAGTTCTCCATAGCAGTCTTTGTAATGGATTCTCTAGAAGATGATAAAACAAATGCTTCTATCATAGCACAAGTAGCCAAAGTAGCTTACGATTATTACAATCAACAGTAATTATATAATACAAGAGGGTGTCCTGAAAAGGTCACCCTCTCTTTTTTGAGGTTGATGTTATTTTAATAAAGGTAGTTGATTTTCGCTATTTCTGTCTTTACAATACAATATACATTACTATCACAAAAAGCGACTTTATTGTGCTATTTTCACCACAAATAAAGTATTACTGCATTTTTATAATCAATTTTAATTATTAATTACAAATAACCCATTAAGCAATTAGCTAATCATCTTTAGTATGCGTATCTTGAAAGAAGTATAACCAATTTATTTTAAAATTATGACAATTAAAAATGTAACTGTAGCAGGAAGCGGAGTATTAGGCTATCAAATAGCATTTCATACTGCTTTTAAAGGGTTTAAAGTAACTGTTTATGATATCAATGATGAGGTACTCGAAAAAGCTAAAGCTAAATTTGACTCCTTGGCTGAGCGTTATAAACAAGATATCGGTGCCACAGCTGAGCAAATAGAAAAAGCAAAGCATAATCTTTCTTATTCAAGTGATTTAAAGAAAGCAACAGAACACGCCAATTTAGTCATTGAAGCAGTACCTGAAAATCCTAGCATCAAAATTGCCTTTTATAAAGAATTAGCAGACGTAGCACCCGCAGATACTATTTTTGCTACCAATTCATCTACTTTATTACCTAGCCAATTTGCTGAGGTAACAAAAAGGCCTAAACAATTTTTAGCATTGCACTTTTCCAACGAAATATGGATACACAATACGGCAGAAATTATGGGTCACGCTCATACTGATCCCGCTATTTTTGATAAAATTGTTGAATTCGCAAAAGCTATTGGAATGATTGCTTTGCCTTTGCACAAAGAACAACCTGGGTATATCTTGAATTCGATTCTCCTTCCTTACTTAGAGGCTGCACTCAATCTTTTGGTAAACAATATTGCTGATGTCCCAACGATCGACAAAACGTGGATGGTTGCAACAGGGTCAACTACAGGTCCTTTTATCTTTTTTGATTTAATCGGTGTTAATACTGGTTATAATATTTTTAAAATGGCTGCAGATTCGTCTAAAGATCCTGAAAAAATTAAAATTGCAGAATTTCTAAAAAGAGAATTTGTTGACAAAAACAAATTTGGTATTAGTTCAGGGGAAGGATTCTATACCTACCCGAATCCAATTTTTAAAGAAAAGGATTTCTTAAAATAAAACACTACTAAGACTAAGAAAAGTGAGTTATTACTCTCACTTTTAAGGCTTTTTAATCAAAAAACCCCATCTTAAAAAGGAGGAGTTTTCTTTTTTAAACTTTTTAGAGAAACACTTTTTTTTATATGTTCGATGTCTTTTCTTATGTCTTTTCTTATGCCTTTTCTAATATCTGAGCAGCGTGATCTTTAGTCTTTACTTTACTAATCACATCGCTAATAATTCCCTCTTCGTTGATCACGAAAGTCATTCTGTGGATACCATCATACGTACGCCCCATAAACTTCTTAGGTCCCCATACTCCGAAAGCGTTTAGTACCTCTTTCTCTTCATCTGCTAATAGCGGAAAAGGAAGGTTATTCTTATCGATAAACTTCTGTTGTCTAGCTGCTGAGTCAGCACTCACACCTAGTAGTTCAAACCCCTTTGCTTTTAGCTCAGCGTAGTTATCACGTAAGTTACACGCTTCCCACGTACATCCTGGTGTACTAGCTTTAGGATAAAAGAATACCACTAATTTCTTCCCTTTATAATCACTTAATTGGTGTGTATTACCTGCTTGATCTAATGCTTTAAATGCTGGGGCTGGTTGCCCTATTTCTAATGTCTTCATCTTCTTTCTAATTAATTTAAAGTAAAAATAGGAGAATTTATAAGAACTATCAAGGTTTACCTATAAACTCTCTCTATCGTAAGATTACTCTTTCAGAACTATCTTATCGAACTGATAAATAATCTTGTCCTCTACTAGCATCTTTTTAATCACGTGCTGAATCACTAGATCCATCTGACTACCTAGTTTACTAAAGTCAAATGCTTTACCGATAGCCTTTGTTAGATCTTCGTGTGGCACACTAAAGTTGCTCTTCAGCAATTCTATAATAGCTAATTCTATCTCTTCAGGGCTGATATCTTCTATATTTCTCTTCTCGATAGTGTTATCTCTATAATGCGTTAATCCTCGTTTATACACATCCTCATTCCAATAAAACTCTTGATATGAAGGAACGCTAATAGTATTAGGTACTGCATTTACTAATTCCACGAAATAAGCTTGTAATTTACTGCTCGTTCTAGAGATACTCCATGCATTCATAATCTTTTTAAATAAATACGACTGACTGATAGGCCCCTCTATCTGAATAAGGTCATACATCTGATTCTGTATCATATTTCGATTACTTGCTTCATAGATAGCCTCCGGATTAGCCTCATTCACAGTATTTAAAGCGACTCTATTATAAGCTTTTTGGTTAGAGACAGTTCCCATATCGGTAATTTCAACCAAGTGCTTATGAATAAAATCACTAGGATTAATACTCGCTACGGGCTCTACTACGTTAGCATAAAGGTTATCTATCTTCTCCTTAAGGTCTTTGACAATTAATTCTTTATTCTTAAACCAATCGATTGTCCATATGCGGTAAATATCCCATCCTAACGCTTTTAATACTCCTGGTATCAATAGCTCTCTATCATTAGTCGTTTTGACATTATAGTAGTTTAATCCATCCACTAATATCCCAACTATATATTGATTAGGATTATTCTTATCCACTACTCCTATATCTAAGCGATAACTAGAAGTACCTATATTTGTCTTCACTTCTAGACCATTGGCATTTAGGTATTTCGCGATAGACTGGATTAACTTGTCATTCTGTCTTACTTCTTCTGATTCGACTAGGTTCACATACCCCTTCTCTGCGAACTCTAAGAAGTTCTTCAACCCTTTAACCCCTTCAGAATTAGTACGTCTTAGATCTATCTGATCTCCTTTAATAGAAGAGAATATCTTCATCTCATAGCGTGCTCTAGTCACAGCTACATTTAGACGACGCCATCCTCCATCTCTATTTAGAGGACCGAAGTTCATCGACACTTTTCCTTCTTCATCAGGTCCATACCCAATAGAAAATAAGATAATATCACGCTCATCCCCCTGTACATTCTCAAGGTTCTTGATAAATAAGGTCTCAGAAGCACCTAATATCTTCTCCTCTACAAGCGGATTATTCTTAAGCATATCCGTCAGCATATCTTCTATCAAGGTCTGCTGTGTCTGACTAAACGTAACTACTCCTAATGTCTTAGGGTTAGGCTGTTCATAGTGAAGTTTAATATATTGAATAATCGCTTTAGCTTCTAATTTATTTGTACGTGACTTTCCTTTCTCATAGACTCCTTCTGCTATAAACTCGAACGTTACTTTGCGGTCTAAATCATCTTTTGATGGGAATGTCAATAGCTTGTTATCATAGAAGTTAGCATTACTAAATGAGATCAAACTCTCGTGCTTACTTCTATAGTGTCTTAATAGATACTTAGAAGGTAATGATAAGGCTAAACAGTCGTCTAGGATACTCTCAAGATCTTCTAGCTCTAAGTTGTCTTCATCTATTTTATTCGATGCAAAGAAAGTAGTCGGTGGCATCTGTTTAGGATCCCCTACTATTATCGCTTGTTTTGCTCTAGCTAATGCACTAATAGCCTCTGCTGTTGGCAACTGTGATGCTTCATCAAATATCACCAAGTCAAAGTGATCAGTACTTACATTAAAGTACTGCGCCACAGAGATAGGGCTCATTAGCATACACGGTTTTAAACGTGGTAGCAAATTAGGCATTTGATCAAAAAGCTTTCTCAAGCTCATTCCCCTACCTCTACTGCGTATAGCACGTTTAAGCATCCCAAGCTCAGAGTTCTGAATGAACTCATTAGATGAGCGAGGAATACGACTACTAAGTTTCAGAATTAACTGACTCTTATTAAGTTCTGTATATTCGTTATGTATATCTTGATACTGTTTGATCAGCGTCTCATATATTTTTGAATCAAAACCACTTAAGGCAAATGAATGACTTACTGTCTGTATAAATAGATTAATGTGTAAGATACGCTCTAGATCATTAGACAAATTATCTTTATCGATAACACCGTTTTCTAATAACTTAATAAACCACTCTAGATCAATGGCTATCCCCTCGCGTCTATAAACGTTATAGTTAATCCAATCACTTAATTTATCTAGGTTCGCTAAGATAGTATCTACTTCACTGCTTAAAGGCGCTGAAGTAGAATTAGTAATTTCTTGAATACCTTGGTACTTAACAGTAAAGGTTCTTAAGAATGTCAGAATCTCTGAAACTCCTCTTCTAACATTTGTGTTTTTATAGAAGTGTAATAACCAAGTATCAATACCTGTGAAGCCACACTGCTGTGCTAAAGAAGAAATAAGGCTAAGATTGTCTAGTTCCTTATATATCGTCTCTATATCTAGATTGTTATTTGAATAATAGACATTAGATAGCTTATTTACATCCTTGTAAATAGCATTCTCACAGTTCTGTTTGATTTCCTTATATTCTTCAGCTTGCGCAAATAACTGTTCTATATCAGCAGCCACACTCACCTTTAGCTTAGCATATCCGTTTAAGAATGACTTGATCTTTCTCTGTTTTAACCATTTAGGTAAGAACCATTGGTGTTTAGAGATATTCCATTGTTGTTCTTGGGTAGATAGGTCTACTTCTAGTATTTTCTTATTAAACTGACGTCCTATAACTTCCTCTATCTTAATTCTCCTTTGTTGTAATTCTGCCCACTTATTCAGCAGGTTAAACTGATTCTCATCAAAGTATAGATCGATTAACTCATAAGATAAGTTACTCTTCGCTATAAGCTCAAATAGCTCCTTTAAGTTATTTGGATTCAAGTGATTATTAGACAGCAAGTCGAACTTATATTCTAAACCTAAATGTTCGTACTCACGTGCCACATATTTATAGTCAGAGAGTACTTCTTTTATGTTGTTTTGGATGTCAAACTTATGTTCTACTATATTTAAAGAACGCAAAGGATGCGTAGCCGGATTATCTATTTTCTTACATAAAGCATCCATCGGAATCACCCAATCTGTCCACTTTAAGTAATTCGCCTGACTTACTTCTTCTAATTTGATATCAACGATAACGTTGTTATTTAACTCAACATTATTTAGCTCTAGATAAGCTATGGTATCATATAAAGTCCACCCTATCGTAAAACGGTGATGTAACTGTGCCACATACTTTCTCAGCTCCCCTTTTCGCTCATCTATGCGATTAGACGCTTCCTTAAAGTCGTAATTACCCTTATACATCGGCACGTCTAGCGTAGCCTCAAACTGTGCTAATACATCTGATTTTCTCGTTTTATTAGAGTGTAATTCTAAGCAGAACGGCCCTAACCCTATCTTCTCTAACCTGTGATGTACTACATCTAGAGCAGCCTTCTTAGCTGCCACGAATAGTACTTTCTTACCATTAGCTAACGCATCAGCGATGATATTAGTAATAGTCTGAGACTTACCTGTACCCGGAGGTCCGTGAAGAACAAAACTGTTATTAGCGTGGGCGTTCCTAACTGCCTCTAATTGGGAATTATCAGTAGATATCGGCAAGGTCAATTCATACGAAGATAGCTGTTCTAACTCTTCGTCACTACTGCTTAAAGAATCAAATGGGGCGGTAAGACTCCCTGTCAAAAGGCTCTTAACGATCGTACTTTCTTGTAATTTATCTGAATACTTAGAGATGTCTTGCCATAAGATCAGCTTACTAAATGAGAATGTCCCTAGAATAACTTGATCTAGTACATCCCATCCCTTTAAGTTAAGAATCGTCTTTCTAATTAAAGCCAAAACTTTAGGAACATCAACACCTGACTCATCCATAGGCAAATCCTCTAAAGCAGACATATCAAGCTTAAACTCCTGACGTAGATACTCTAGCAACGTAATATTAATCATCGTCTCCTCTTCTCTACCTCTCAAGACGAATTTAGAGTTGATAGAACGGCGATTTAACTCCACAGGAACTAATAGAATAGGTGCATATCTAACAGTATCAGCTGATTTTGGCTCATACCATTTTAGCAGTCCTATTCCTAGATATAGTGTACTCTTCCCATTCTCCTCTTCTGCTAATTTAGAATTACGATGTAGATTGACCAAGATGTTATCCAAGTCATACTCATTATAATAGCTGTATAATCTATTGTTTTTAAACTCTGATTCTACTACTTCGTACAAATTATCAGAAGAATGCAAAGGCGGAAAATACAGATTATATCTACTCAATATCTCTTGCGTATTGCTTCCCTGTATAGTATATGTTTTGCCTTCAGCTAGTGAATCTTCTAGACTGCTAACATTGACATCTATTAATTGTAAAATACTTTTAGTAAAACGAGTGTTTAACAGGTTATTTCTCAACGAAAGATCTAGTAGCTTGCGTTCCCATACACGTTGTTTTGAGATATTTAATCCCTCTCCTAGTTCTAGATCAGCATACACATTCGTCTGTTCAAAGCGCTTGTCTATATTGTCTCTTGACTTGTTCACTTCGAACTCTTGCTCTATTATAATTTCCCCATCTGTCTTGCGATGGATAGGTAAAGGCAATATATTATTTATACGAGCTGTCATTACATCGATAGACAATAAGAAATCAGAAGAACGCAATAATTGTGACTCCGCAGAAGCCATCGCTTCTTTCAGTGTATGAGTTGCCCCCTTGCACATCATCGTTGATTCTATCACGATTAACTCGCTAATATTAGCAGCCGCACGCTTCGTAATAGCGGTCTGATCAAAGTTAACCATCGAATCAAATCGATCGTCTACTAGCCATACACCTACAAAAATATGCCCTTTCGTTAAGATCAAAATAGGGTTAAGATTAATAGCTTCAAGGCAAGCAGCAAATAACAAGGTAATGTCTAAACAGTTACCAAACTTAGTCTCTACTACCTGATCTAAAAGTCTAACACGCTGTCCTGTACGCTCATAACTAGGTGGCAATGCGCTATATACCAAATCCATACTCTGTATAGAACGATAGATAGCCGAGACCATCTGTAGTACACGCTCTCTATCTTTCGACTGATATCCTTCAAATGAGGGGGTTAGCTTATTGCTTTCTAATATTCTAACTGCATTCGTCTTAATCGGCAAAATAGCATCGTGATTAGGTAAGATATAAGACGCTAACAACTCAGGAAAAACATCAATCCCTCCGAAATAGTCTATCGGCAATACATCAATCTGAAAGAAAGTCTCTGCAATAATCTCCTCTTCAGAATATAATCTAATCTGTATCGTATCTATATCTTTCTCCACGATATTTCGGATAAAATGTAGATTATATTTAAAGTCAAACTTAACAATCGTATAAGCAGTATTTGCTTCTAATCGCTCTATATGAATGCTATTATCTTCAAAAAAACCAAGTTGTGAAGTGATAACTATCTTCACTCCTTCATAAGAAGTCTGTTGGTTTTCAATTAAAAGTCGTTGTATAAAATGATATTTCTGTATACAAAAAGTGTAATTGAAGTAATTATACTTCTGTACAGATAGTTTAATCGGTATGTGTTGTTCCATAGCGTAACAATAATCTCTTCTAAATAAGGTGTACTATGACAAGGATAACTAAGTAGTATATCTTCCTGCCAAACGACCTGCTTACTTATGTTTATATAGTTTTAAAAAACAGTGTAAATTAAATAATACTTAACAAATTTAAGAAAATATAGCAGACTATCACTATACTATCATAAATCCACACAAACAACTATACAACAATAGTTTACTTTTAAATTTAGCTCAAATAATGTATGTTTATTTATGATAATAAGTAAGGGTGTTCCGAAAACATTAAGATTTAATATATATATTTGCAGTATAGGAAGTCGAAAATTTACTGCCCTTTTTTAGACCAATCTTCTAGGTCAATATTTAAAACAATCGAATCATACGTTAATAGTTATAAATAGGCATCTTTACGCAGTATTGGTTTGAGTGAGTCCATTGTGAGTCCATAGTGACTCCATTAAAAAGGCTATTCTAATGGAGTCACTATGGATGCACGATGCTATCAAAATACTTTCATATAAAGCCAGGTAGCAACTTCACTAACAGTGAATTCTAATAAAAAAAATAAGGAAAGATAATAGATAATGTCCATATGAGAATTGGACAAATAATTTCTAAAGAAATAGAAATGTTTTAAACTTAGAATATGCCATAGATGCTATGGGTTTTGTTCTAACTTAATGACTGCAAGTTACAAATTTAAAAAATAACTATGTGAGATACTGTAAAGAATATCAAGGAATTAATACGCATAAAAAAAGTGACCTTACTTTACAGTAAGATCACTTTTAAATCATTTTATCACTCTATCTTAGTTAGTAAATAACAATTCTCTGTACTTAGTTAATGTCCAAAGTTCGTTGTCTACCATTATTTCTAATTTATCACTGTGGTAACGGATAACATCAAAATAAGGTTTCACTTTATCACAATAAGCGTGTGCTTGCTTTTCAACATCTTCAATATTATTGGCAATTTTACGCTCATTAGTCATCTCAGTTACCTTCACATTGATTTGCTCGATGTGGTGAGAGATCTTCTTAATCATTTGTAATTGCTCAGCTGCGATTGTTGCAAACTCCTCATTACCAAATATCTCTTTAAGACCTTTAACGTTGTCGATTACTAAGTTTTGGTATCTAATAGCTGTAGGGATTACATGGTTTCTAGCGATATCACCTAATACACGTCCCTCTATTTGGATACGCTTCACGTACTCTTCTAATTCGATCTCGTATCTAGCGTGAATCTCAACACTTGACATTACTGCCATTTCTTCAAATGTAGCAATAGCCTTAGGGTCTATCTTAGCTTTTAAAGCAGATGGAGTCGTTTTGTTATTACTTAATCCACGTTTAGCAGCTTCTTTTTCCCACTCATCACCATATCCATCACCTTCAAAAAGGATTCTTTCGCTGTCTTTGATATATTCTCTAAGTACATTAAAGATTGCTTCATCTCTTTTTAATCCGTCGTTCTCAACTAATGCATCCACTTCGTTTTTGAAGTCTTTTAATTGTTTTGCTACGATCGTATTTAATACAGTCATCGGCCCAGCACAGTTAGCTGTAGATCCTACTGCTCTAAATTCCCATTTGTTACCTGTAAAAGCAAATGGTGAAGTTCTGTTTCTATCTGTGTTATCTAATAATACATCTGGAATCTTCCCTACTACATTTAACTTAAGGTCTGTCTTTTCTTCTGGAGAAAGTTTACCGTCAGTAACCTCTTTAAGTTCATTCAACACTTTAGTCAATTGTTGTCCGATAAACACAGACATAATAGCTGGTGGTGCTTCATTCGCTCCTAGACGGTGGTCATTACTAGCTGATGCAATAGCTGATCTTAGTAATTCTTCGTTATCATTAACAGCCTTAATCGTATTGATAAAGAACGTTAAGAATTGCATATTACTCTTAGGTGTTTTACTAGGACTAAGCAAGTTAACTCCTGTGTCCGTCGCTAATGACCAGTTATTGTGTTTCCCAGAACCATTAACTCCTTTAAATGGTTTCTCGTGGAATAATACTTTAAAGTTATGTTTCTCAGCTACTTTCTTCATAACATCCATTAATAGAGAGTTATGATCTACTGCTAAGTTTGCCTCTTCAAAGATAGGTGCTAACTCAAATTGGTTAGGTGCTACTTCATTATGTCTAGTCTTCACTGGGATACCTAATAAGATACAGTGATTCTCTAGATCGTGCATATAGTTTAATACTCTAGTTGGGATAGAACCGAAATAGTGATCATCTAACTGCTGACCTTTTGCAGCTGTATGTCCTAATAATGTTCTACCAGTAGTAAGGATATCAGGTCTAGAAGCCGCTAATGCGCTATCTACCAAGAAATACTCTTGTTCCCATCCTAAAGTAACAGTTACTTTCTTTACATTCTTATCAAAGAATTTAGCTACCTCAGTTGCAGCATCATCTATAGCGTTAAGCGCCTTTAATAAAGGAGTCTTATTATCTAAAGCTTCTCCTGTATAAGAGATAAATACAGTAGGAATACACAATGTAGAACCAAAGATAAATGCAGGTGATGTAGGATCCCAAGCTGTATATCCTCTCGCTTCAAATGTATTTCTAATTCCACCATTAGGGAAACTAGATGCATCTGATTCTTGTTGTACTAATTGGCTACCATTGAATTTCTCAACTGGATCTCCATCAAAAGATGTTTCAAAGAAAGCATCGTGTTTCTCAGCAGTTGTTCCTGTTAACGGTTGGAACCAGTGTGTATAGTGACTAACCCCTTTTGACAATGCCCACTCTTTCATTCCCAATGCAATGTACTCGGCTAACTTACGATCGATCTTAATTCCTAGTTGCGCATTCTTCACTGCCTGATAAGCCTCAGGAGTAAGAAACTGTCGCATTGACTTGTCATTAAATACGTGATCCCCGAAGATCAATGATTTTCTACCCAGTTCTTCTACCTTTACAGCTTCTCTAGAGGCTGCTTTCTCAATTGCTCGAAAACGAAATGTTGACATAATTAATAGTTTTAAGAGGGCACCCCCTGTTTTGTGAGTACAAATTTAAATAAAAGTGATTAAAAACAATACACACCCCCTATATTTTTTACATTTTATTTTAAAAACTACACTAAAAACATTCGCACCCCTCTACATATTACCCCTAAGGCAATAAAAAAGGGTAGAAACTTGCGCTCCTACCCTTATTCTATATTATTAGTATACTACTAGTAATTCTTAACTACTTTCACATCTTCTAGGTTATACTTACGTACAGCCTCTTCATATGATAAAGTTGTGTTACCACTTGACTTAGTGTCATTATTAGCTTTAACAGACTTAGTATTTGACTTTGGATTCGCTCCTGGAATATATACAATTCTGAAAGTTCTGTCTACTAAATAAGGTATCTCATTAGAATTTTGTGCTCTAAAAAAGCCTAAATCTCTATCACTTGATGCAACTATTTCATAATCTAAAACAGAAAAATTATAACTAAATTCAAGTTGATGTTCTATTTTCGTATCAGAATTAGTTTTATAGTATGATTTTGACAAAGGTGTCCATACTGGAAACTTTGTTCCTTGATTATCTGTTACTGACCCATCTAAAATATACACTAACAGAACATCACCATCATACACTTTAACAGGGTGTGTAAAGGCGTGCCCAACTACAGCATCATTTGGTTTACCATCAAAGCTTAGACGAGTCTCCATTACATAAGGAAATATACTTGGCCCTGGAGGTCCTTGTGGTCCAGTAGATCCCTCACATCCTACTATTAAAAGTGAACTCGCTACAAAAGCGAATAACATTGCAATTTTTTTCATAATCATTTTATTTAGTGGTATGCAAAGTATAAAATATTTTCTACTTATAGTTTTTTTTAAGAAAATATTTAGTCTTCTCCGTGTAGCTTTTTGCGTACTTCTTCTTTAACTTGCTCATAACGATCTAGTAATTCTTGGTCTACTTTACCAGAATACTTCTTGATACGTCTTAAGAACATACCAAATAGAACACTATAAACTCCTAAAAGTATAAACGCGAACGCTGTCCAATAAACTATCGTAAATGCTCCAAACTCTAGGTTCCATAGCATACAGAATGAAAACACTAATCCTAATAGTGCAAATATAAATAAACTAACCCACGATTTAACTCCGTAATTTTTCAAATCAAATGCTATTCCCATACCTCGGATAGATCTAAACATTAGACCAAACCCTACATATATAGGTAACACAACTGCAGAAAGTGTAGGCGTACCTATTAGTATAATACCTAACACTACATCGATAATTCCAGAGAATAGAAGCCATCCCCATCCATCTAATTGCTCACTATTAGAAAATGCAAAAATAATCTCAAAAATACCAGCTATTAAGAACATATAACTAAATACAAATATCAAGGATGCATATGCTGTCACAGGAGTTGTAAACATATATATTCCTCCTACAACAAACAGGAGACCAACAATAACAGGTATGTACCAATTTTTCACTCTATCCTTTACTGTCTTTACAAATGAATTGCCCATAATTTCTATATTTAAGATTAAATTCTAATTTACAAATTTAAAATCTCATTAAAAAATTTAAATTGTTAACTTTGAAGTACAATATATACTCCTAAAGTTTCAAAAATACATATATCACCGATGATTAAAAGAATCTTTCTACTTCTACTGTGTTCTAGTACCATTGCTTACGCACAGTCTACTCTAAAACCAATTGCAGATAAAACAGAAATTTACAATAGCCTTCAGCTAGCTACAGATATACAAAAAGCGTATCCTGTAGATTCGCTTTATACTTTAACACACTACAAGAATATTTATAAATCTCCTGAAGTAGGCCTTACTAATATGTGGGGATTGTATCTTAATGATAATAATGTCTACGAGATAGTAATTAGAGGTTCCGTGAATAAAGGGATTAGTTGGTTAGCAAACTATTATGCTGCTATGATACCTTCATCGGGTGAAATACAATTAGATCATCAAACCAAAAGAAAGTATAATCTATCAGCTGATACTAGAGCCACTGTACACGCGGGATGGACTTTAGCATCACTATACTTAATGGAAGATATACAACCGAAACTTGACAGTCTGATAAAACTAAATAAAAAGGACTTTATCATTTCTGGCCATAGTCAAGGAGCCGCTATTGCTTACTTAATCACAGCTAATCTTCTGAATCAGCAAGCAAATGGCAAGATACCCACTGATATTCAATTCAAAACGTATGCAATAGCTCCACCTAAACCTGGTAATCTGTACTTTAGTTACCAGTATGAAAAGTTAGCTAACAATTGGAGTTACTCTGTTATTAATACACAAGATTGGGTACCAGAGCTACCACCAACAACACAAACGTTTAGAGATTTTAATGAAATAAGTCCGCTAGCAGATCACGAAGTTAAAAAAGCATTGAGTAAAGTTCCTTGGCCTAAAAGAGTATTTGCAAAGAGTATTCTCAACTCAATTAAGAATCCAACAGAAAAGAGTGTCAAGAAATACAATAAGTATTTAGGATCATTTGTTTTTGAGTTTATACAAAAACAACTTCCAGAGCTCAAAGAACCTACTTATACTCTAAATAGCAATTACGCTAGATGCAGTAATCCTATTATACTAGATGGTTTACAAGATAAAAAATACCAAGAGCAATTTCATAAGCCTGAGAATATAATGACACATCATTTACCTCCTGCTTATTTATATCTTCTTGATAAAAGCAAATAAAAAAAGAGACTCTAAATTAGGTCTCTTTTTTGAAATAAAACAATCTTTCAATTGTTATAGTTATTATAGTTTGGTTAGGGTTCAATTTCTGATAGCTCACTTGGCTCTGTTAATAAACACAAATCCGTTTAGCAGTAAGCGCATTACAATATACAGAAGTTTTCTATTAAGTCAAATAATTAAGCTATTTTAATCATTTAACCACTTTATATGTTAATATGAACTCCAAAAAACAAATCAAAAAACAGTTTACATATAATATGCTTTAATTTTTAACCTTAACTTAAGAACATTAGCTTCTATAAATCACCTTATTTGCAAATTATTTCTATGGGATAACTTGCCTCAAAGTCAATAAAGAGGCAATATCCTTAATGCGTTTATGGAAACACTTAACAAAAAAGTGAACCCTACAACTCTCTATCTCCCTAGATTAGTAGACTCGGTAGCTAAATAACACAATTAAGTTGCCAAAAACACCTCCTATATTTTCCATATTTGAAAATTAATGGGACATAGCCCAGAATATTGAAAATTTGAAAGGCTTATCACTTCCATCAAACTGATATAAAATAGAAAAGGTCTATGCTGATATGCATAGACCTTTTCTTATTTGATATTTAGAATATTGACTATCCTAAAACTTCTTTTACTTTTAAACCGATTTCAGCAGGAGAATCAACTACGTGGATTCCGCACTCAGCCATAATACGTTTTTTAGCAGCAGCTGTATCATCAGCTCCACCTACGATAGCACCAGCGTGTCCCATTGTTCTACCTTTAGGAGCAGTTTCTCCAGCGATAAATCCAATAACAGGTTTTTTGTTACCGTTTTCTTTGATCCAACGAGCAGCATCAGCTTCTAATTGACCTCCGATTTCACCAATCATAATGATAGCTTCAGTTTCAGGATCTGCCATTAATAATTGAACAGCTTCTTTAGTAGTTGTTCCAATGATTGGGTCACCACCAATTCCGATAGCTGTAGTAATCCCTAAACCTTGTTTTACAACTTGGTCAGCAGCTTCATAAGTTAAAGTTCCTGATTTAGAAACGATTCCTACATTTCCTTTTTTGAATACGAAACCTGGCATAATACCAACTTTAGCTTCACCTGGAGTGATAACACCTGGACAGTTAGGTCCAACTAATCTACAGTCTCTTCCTTGGATGTAGTCGTAAGCTTTGATCATATCAGCTACAGGAATACCTTCTGTAATACAGATGATAACTTTAATACCTGCATCAGCAGCTTCCATAATAGCATCAGCAGCAAATGCTGGTGGTACGAAGATAATAGAAGTATCTGCACCTGCTTTTTCTACTGCATCTGAAACCGTGTTGAATACTGGACGATCTAAGTGAGTTGATCCTCCTTTTCCTGGAGTTACACCACCTACTACGTTTGTTCCGTACTCAATCATTTGCGAAGCATGGAAAGTACCTTCACTTCCAGTAAATCCTTGAACGATTATTTTTGAATCTTTATTTACTAAAACACTCATGATCTTGTTTTTATTTATTTAAACTTACTTACACAAAAATAAACAATTCTAATTAGTATTAAAATTTTTTACCCTCTTATAAATAACTTTAATTGATTAATTAATAACATTCTTCATTTTCTACTACTTAGCTTTAAACCTAGCAGTAACTACGGTCTTTACAACTATAGATTTTTAGTTTTTGCTATCAATTCAGGTATTCTTTTAATACTAGCTAACTGCTTTAATTTATCTCTAGACTCCTCTGCAGGATATCCGAAATAAACCTTACCACCTGCTAGTGATTTAGAAACTCCTGATTGCGCTAAAATTACAGCTTTAGTTCCTATTGTGATACCACTTGTAGTACCAACTTGTCCCCAAAGTGTAACTTCATCTTCTATTATAACACAACCTGCAATACCACATTGTGCTGCAATTAAAGAGCGAATACCTACTACAGTATCATGTCCGATATGAACTTGATTATCTATTTTGGCTCCTTCTTTAATAGTTGTATCTCCTGTAACTCCCCTATCTATAGTACATAAAGCACCAATACCTACATTATCTTCAATAACGACTCTACCACAAGATACTAAAGGATCAAATCCCTCAGGTCTCTTCTTATAATAGAATGCATCAGCCCCTAAGATAGCTCCAGCGTGAATAACTACGTTATCCCCTATTACTGTACCATCATAAAGTACTACGTTAGGATGAATTATACAGTTCTTTCCTATAACTACATTATGCCCTATGAATACATTTGGCTGTATTACAGTTCCTTCACCTATAACAGCGTCTTTTGCACGAACTTCTATAGCAGGTTTAAAAGGATTAAAAAACTTAGATAACTTATTAAAATCTCTAAACGGGTCATCAGAAATTAATAGAGCTTTGCCCTCAGGACATTCTACATCTTTATTAATTAAGATGATTGTAGCATTAGAGTTTAATGCCTTATCATAATATTTTGGATGATCTACAAAAACTATTTCTCCCGCTTGTACAACGTGAATTTCGTTCATTCCATATACTGGAAAAGTAGGCTCTCCGACAAACTCACAACCAATAATCTCTGCTATTGTTTGTAAATCTTGAATTTTTGCAAAACGCATCTTATTCTTCTAAAAGGTGATTACTCCTTAATACGCTCCATATAAGCGCTGTTTGATGTGTCAATCTTGATTTTATCTCCTTCATTGATAAATAAAGGTACATTGACAATCGCTCCAGTTTCTAAAGTAGCAGGTTTTGTAGCATTTGTTGCTGTATTTCCTTTTACTCCTGGCTCAGCATAAGTAACTTCTAAAATTACAGATGGTGGCATATCTACTGACAATGGCATTTCTGTATCAGAATTAATCTGTACCATTACCATTTCTCCTTCTTTTAATAATTCAGGAGCATCTAATGTTTCTTTTAAAAGAGTGATTTGCTCGTAGCTCTCCACGTTCATGAAGTGGAACAAATCTCCCTCTGGGTATAAATATTGGAATTTATGTGTCTCTACTCTTACTGTTTCGATTTTGTGACCAGCAGAAAAAGTATTTTCTAATACTCTTCCATTAGTAACACTTCTCATCTTCGTTCTAACAAATGCAGGTCCTTTTCCTGGTTTAACGTGTAAAAATTCAACAATTTTGTAAATATCGTTGTTAAACTGGATACATAGACCGTTTCTAATATCAGATGTTGTTGCCATTCTTTTTAATTGTATTTAGTATTACTAATATATTCCTGAATATCCTCTCATAATTCCTCTTGAAGAATTACGGATAAACATTAAAACTTCGTCTCTTTCTGGAGTTGCTTCCATATCTGCTTCTATAATTTCTAGTGCTTGACTTGTATTATAGTTCTTTTGATATAAGATACGGTAGATCTCTTGTATTTCTCTAATCTTCTCTGGAGAGTAACCTCTTCTTCTTAATCCTACTGAGTTAATACCTGCATAAGAAATTGGTTCACGTGCAGCCTTGATATAAGGCGGAACATCCTTACGTACTAATGTACCTCCAGTAATGAAAGAATGTGACCCGATAGTACAGAACTGGTGTACAGCAACTAATCCTGCTAATACAACATAATCTCCTATAGTAACGTGTCCCGCTAAAGTACTTGAGTTTGAGAAAATACAGTTATTTCCTACGATACAGTCGTGAGCGATGTGACTATATGCCTGAATAAGACAGTTCTCACCGATTACTGTTTTGTATCTATCTTTCGTTCCTCTATTGATTGTTACACACTCTCTAATAGTAGTATTATCTCCTATCTCAACTGTTGTAATCTCTCCTTCAAATTTTAAATCTTGTGGTTCTGCTGAAATAACTGCCCCAGGAAAAATCTTACAATTCTTCCCGATACGAGCTCCTTCCATGATAGTAACATTTGATCCTATCCATGTTCCCTCACCGATCTCAACGTTATTATATATCGTTGTAAAAGGCTCAATAACAACATTTCTAGCTATCTTAGCTCCAGGATGTACATATGCTAAAGGCTGATTCATATCTTCTAATTATTTGTGATTTTTGAAATCTGAGCCATTAATTCAGCTTCAGCTACTAATTTTCCATTCGCATATACATATCCTTGCATATGACAAATACCTCTCCTAATAGGAGTGATTAATTCTAATTTAAATACTAATGTATCTCCAGGGATTACTTTATGTTTAAACTTAACATTATCCATTTTCATGAAGTAAGTTAAATAGTTCTCTGGATCTGGTACTGTACTTAAGATTAAGATTCCACCTGTTTGAGCCATTGCTTCACAGATTAGAACTCCTGGCATCACAGGTGCTCCTGGGAAATGTCCAACGAAGAAAGGTTCGTTCATTGTTACATTCTTTAACCCTACTACATGTTTATCAGACATTTCTAAAATCTTATCTACTAACAAGAATGGAGGTCTATGTGGTAAGAAAGACATAATCTTAGTTACATCCATAAATGGTTCTGCGTGCAGATCATAAGATGGTACTTGATTGCGTTTTTCGTTGCGAATAATCTTAGACATTTTCTTAGCAAAATTAGTATTCACTGAGTGCCCTGGTTTATTTGCGATAACTTTACCTCTAATTCTAGTTCCTATTAAAGCTAAATCTCCTATTACATCAAGTAATTTGTGACGTGCAGCCTCATTAGGATAGTGTAAAGTTAAGTTGTCTAAAACACCATTTGGTTTAACAGTTATCTCGTCTTTACCAAATGCTTTTTTAAGATGCTCCATTGTCTCTGCAGATATTTCTTTATCTACATAAACAATAGCGTTATTTAAGTCTCCTCCTTTGATTAAACCATTAGCTAATAAAGCCTCTAGTTCATGTAAGAAACTAAATGTACGTGCTTCAGATATTTCTTCTTTAAAATCAAACATTGACTTTAAAGTTGCGTTTTGTGTTCCTAATACCTTAGTACCGAAGTCAACCATAGCAGTTACTTGGTAACTATCAGATGGCATCACTATGATTTCGCTTCCTGTTTGTTCATCAACAAAAGAAATAACTTCTTTTACGATGTACTCTTCACGCTCAGCATCTTGTTCTACTATACCAGCCTTTTCAACAGCTTCTACAAAGTACTTAGAAGACCCATCCATAATCGGAGGCTCAGATGCGTTTATTTCGATAATAACATTATCTAAATCACATCCAACAAAGGCAGCTAATACGTGCTCTGTAGTTTGTATTTTAACTCCCTTTTTCTCAAGGTTTGTACCACGTTGTGTATTCACAACATAATTAGCATCCGCTTCTATAATTGGATGTCCCTCTAAATCCAAACGTACAAAAGTAAAACCATTGTTTACTGGAGCAGGTTTTAAAGTCATTGTTACCAATTGACCTGTGTGTAAACCTACGCCACTAAGCGTTACTTCATTCTGGATGGTTTTTTGTTTAACCATAATTAAATCTCTTTAAGTATTCTGAAAGGCTATTCGTTTATTTTCTTTTTAACTGTTTCTAAGTCACTAACTATTTTACTGAAATTTTTAAAATAGCTATATGATTTTAAGAAATCACTATGTGGCAACGCAGGACTACCCTGTACTGCCGCTCCATTCTCTAAATTCTTAGTCACCCCTGATTGTGCTTGGATACGCACATTATCACCTATAGTGATATGCCCTACTATCCCTACTTGACCACCGATCATACAGTTCTTACCAATCTTAGTAGATCCCGCTACACCTGATTGTGATGCAATAACTGTATTCTCACCGATCTCAACGTTATGAGCAATTTGAATCTGATTATCTAATTTTACTCCTTTGCGAATAATAGTAGATCCTAAAGTAGCTCTATCTATAGTAGAAGCAGCTCCTATCTCTACATTATCCTCTATAATTACATTCCCTATCTGTGGAACCTTATTAAAGGTACCATCAGCATTAGGAGCAAAACCAAAACCATCAGAACCTACTATTACACCTGCGTGTAATGTACATTTCTCTCCGATTATAGTCTCTGAATAAATACGCACACCAGCGAATAATACAGTATTATCACCGATGCTTACATTATCTCCTACGAATGTATTTGGATATATCTTTACGTTATTACCTATTTTTACATTCTTTCCAATATAACAGAAACTTCCTAAGTATAGATCATCACCGTACTCCACACCCTCTGATATCACAGAAGGTTGTTCTATTCCTGACTTCATTAATTTCACCTCGTTATAGTACTCTAATAATTTAGAGAATGCTTTATACGCATCATCTACTTTTATTAAAGTTGCCGCTACAGGTTGTTCTGGTTCGAATGTTTTATTAACAATCACTACTGATGCTTGAGTAGTGTATATATGATGCACATATTTAGGATTAGCCAAAAAAGAAATAGACCCTTCAGTTCCTTCCTCTATCTTAGCTAATGTACTAACTTCTATCGCAGGGTTACCTACAATCTCTCCTTCTAATACTGATGCAATTTGCTCTGCTGCTATTTTCATTACGGCAAAAATATAAAATATAATTGAAATTTAACTTTCTAAAACGTTTTTTGGATAACAAACAAAATACTTTGTTATCAATTTCGTTAATGATTTTAGATTAAGTTCATCAGATACAGATAACACATCTTTCGTTGTACCATCTTTTTTAAGTATCATAATAGGCTCTTTATCTTTGCTATACGCTTGATTTTCCATTTTACCCTTAAACACAAAGTATTTAGTTGCTTCAATAGAAAGTGAATATTTCTTAGACACTTTTTCAAGCATATTATTTAATTTTAACTTCGTTTCTTCTTTATCAGAGACAAATTCTATGCGCAATAAATCCCTATTGATAATCATTTTGCTCAATTCAGACAAAATAAAATCACTATGGAATTGCCAAGATTTTAACGCTCCTAAAATATCAGAATCATCTAATAACGCGAACTTCTCTAGTCCTACTTGATCAAAATCCTCTTCATTTATCTGACTTTTCAAAAAGAATTGTAACGACTCACTACACCATAACTCAACTCCCTTATGTGTCAATTCTTTTGCTCTTTTCAATACTCTCACTAGTATTAGTTCTGCACACACACTTGTTTTATGAAGATAGGCTTGCCAATACATCAATCGTCTAGCGATTAAAAACATCTCTACAGAATAAATCCCTTTTTTCTCTATGACTAACTCATCATTAACCACATTCAACATCTGGATTAAGCGCTCAGAATTAATATTTCCCTCTGCTACACCACTGTAAAAGCTATCTCTCTTAAGATAATCCATACGATCCATATCCAACTGACCTGAGATCAATTGCAACATAAACTTACGGTGGTATTCTCCTCTGAATATTTTAATTGCTAAATCTAACTTCCCTTCAAATTCTCGATTTAAACGATTCATAAATAGAATCGAAATCTCCTCATGATGTACTCCTTCTACAATGCTTTCTTCCATTGCATGTGAGAACGGACCATGTCCTATATCGTGTAATAAGATAGCCACATATAGCGCATTCTCTTCTTCTTCTGATATAGATACATTCTTAAACCGCAAAACTTGTACCGCTTTTTGCATCAAGTGCATACAGCCTAAAGCATGATGAAATCTTGTGTGATGAGCACCAGGGTAAACTAGATAGGATACCCCCATTTGAGAGATTCTTCTCAATCGTTGAAAATAAGGATGCTCTATTAGATCATATACCAATGAGTTTGGTATAGAAATAAACCCATAAATAGGGTCGTTAAGTATTTTAAGTTTATTAATGTTAGCCAATTATAGTCATTTTTATAAACGTATACAAATATAGCAATATATTAAAAAAACTGCACCTTTTTTTAAAAGAAAGATGCAGTTTAATATAATATTTGTGTGAAATTACAATTCCTAAGCTTCTGTTTCTATTTGAAACGAATTTAAGAATGCTATTGATTTTTCTATGTCATAGTGAAGAATTCTATCTACATCTACAAATGAAACTTCTTCTCTGTATATTTTTAAGAAAGATTCTATGAATTCACTTGATTTAGCAGGTCTTCTAAACTCTAAAGCTTGAGCCGCATTCATTAATTCGATTGCTAATATACGCTCTAGATTATCTACTATACGCAGAGCTTTAGTTGCTCCATTAGCCCCCATACTCACATGATCTTCCTGTCCATTACTAGACACTATACTATCTACACTTGCTGGAGTTGCTAATTGTTTATTCTGACTTACGATACTTGCAGCTGTATACTGCGGAATCATAAACCCTGAGTTTAATCCTGGGTTTGATACCAAGAAATGTGGTAATCCTCTTAATCCAGAAATCAACTGATAAGTACGACGCTCAGAGATGCTTCCTAATTCTGCTAGAGCTATTGCTAAGAAGTCTAATGCCAATGCTAGTGGTTGTCCGTGGAAGTTACCTCCTGACACAATAATATCGTCTTTATAGAAGATATTTGGGTTATCTGTTACAGAGTTAATCTCTGTCTTAAATACGCGATTTACATAATCTATTGCATCTTTAGACGCTCCGTGTACTTGAGGAATACATCTAAATGAGTATGGATCTTGTACATGCTCTTTAGGGCGATTAATTAATTCCGAATCTTCTAATATCTCATTAAAGAATTGAGCAGTTTCTATCTGTCCTTTGTGAGGTCTTACATAGTGAATCAACTCATTAAATGGCTCTATTCTACCGTCAAATCCCTCTAAAGAGATAGCACCGATAACATCAGCTAAGTAAGATAGTTTCTTTGATTTTAACAAGATATAACATCCATAAGCACTCATAAACTGTGTTCCGTTTAACAAGGCTAATCCCTCTTTAGATTTAAGCTTAATCGGCTCCCAATTATGATTAGCAAGAACCTTGCTAGCAGGCTGTCTAAAACCATCGTAGAACACCTCTCCCATACCGATTAATGGCAATGTTAAGTGTGCTAATGGTGACAAATCTCCTGAAGCTCCTAAAGAACCTTGATTATAGACTACAGGTAATATATCATTATTAAAGAAGTCCATTAAGCGCTCTACAGTCTCTAATTGTACACCAGAATTACCATAACTCAATGATTTAACTTTTAATAACAACATAATCTTAACGATCTCCTCAGGAACTATCTCTCCTGTTCCACATGCGTGTGACATCATTAGATTTTCTTGTAACTGAGACAAATTATCATTGTCTATCTTCACATTACACAGCGAGCCAAAACCTGTATTAATCCCATAAATAGGATCTGCCTGTTTTTCCATCTTATCATCTAAATACATACGGCAGTTAACGATATTCGCTCTCGCCTCTTCAGATAATTGTATTTTTTTTCCCTGTGTGATTATCTCTTGTAGTTTATCAATCGTAAACACATCAGAAGAAATATAATGTACTGTTTCCATATTTTTATTTTGGTGGTGTATAAATTTTATCTTGTAAACACTAAATTATTCCCTTTAGAATCTCCTTCACTCCAAGCATACCCATCTACATTAAACTTTTTAAGACCATCGATGTCATTTATATCATTATCTATGATATAACGCACCATCAGTCCTCTCGCTTTCTTGGCATAAAAACTAATTGTCTTTAACTTACCATCCCTTAATTCTTTAAAGTCTGGTGTAACTAATATTCCCTTTATCGCTTTTTTATCTATCGAACTGAAATACTCATTACTAGCAAGATTAACTAATAGCTCATCTTGTCTCATCTCTTTATTTAAAGCCTCTACTAAGATCGGTTTCCAAAACTCATATAGGTTTGCTTTGTCACCGATACTCATTTTAGTCCCCATTTCTAAGCGGTAAGGCTCTATTTCATCTAAAGGTTTTAAAAGGCCATAAAGACCTGATAATATTCTCAACTTATTTTGTAATACATCTATCTTCTCTGGAGTCAAACTATAAGCATCTAGACCTGTGTATACATCACCATTAAAGGCAAATATCGCTTGTCTAAAATCACTCTCTCTTCCCTCTTTCTTTGCGAAAGTTCTCTCTTGATTTCTCTTCCAGTTTAACTCTGCTAGATTATTAGAAATCTTCATTAAAGCTTCTAAATCCATCGGTGTTTTAGACTGTAATACCTCATTAATCATTTTTGACTCTTTTACAAAAGCAGGTTTTGTAGTCTTATCCACTGGCACCGCTGTAGCATAATCTAAGCTCTTAGCAGGTGATATTAAAATTTTCATAGTATCTTTTTTAGCATCCCAAATATAGGATAACTATTTAAACTTTCATATTTCACCCTCTTGTGTTTTTAAGTTTTCTAGTTGTTTTAACACATTTTTTAATATCCTTAGAATCTTAAGTTGTAACATTCGATTTCACTTGTATCGCTAATATTACTCATTACTAAACAGATAAACATAAAAAAACAAAAGAGTTACTTATATATGTACTATCTCATATATATAAGTAACTCTTTTGCCTTATCACATCTCTTATTTAATTAGGTTAAGATATTGTATACCTACCCTCTATTAATAGCATTCGTATAAACCTCTAATCCCATCCAGTATTTATCTCTATAAATCGTATAATCTATATCAAATTTATCTGTAAACAGACTAATCGTCTTTAACACCTCTCTTGAAGCATTTCTATAATCTTTAGTCGCAAAGAATAAAGTACGCTCATTAGCTCCTGTCTCTCTAGCCACACTGTTAAGCAAGTCCGTCTCTAGCAACAAATCCTCTATCTCATCCATCATAGACAAATCATTCGTTGAAGGCATACCATCCTCATTTCCCTCATATCCTATAGACATTTTAACTACCCAAGGATAAGACATCTTTTGATCCCAATTGAGAAACGTTGTATTTACCACTACTATCAGGCGTCCATTATCACCATTACTCTCTAATATAGAATATTCATCTGCTTCATTTATACGGATAATACTATCATATTTTTCTACAAATTCAGCCTCTCTATAACTTAAATAATCGCTTAACTTAGTCACCGAAATAACGTCTCCTTCAATATCTTCCTCACCCTTTACCTCTAAGTAATCGATCATCGTCATTGTCTTTTCTTCTCCTAGATAATTATCTAAGAACAAATAAAGTGCATTACCAATATCACTCTCATTTTCAGGCGTACACTCTTTAACAATAAAGCGCAAATGGATATAATCAGGATACTCCTTGTCATAAATAGGAATAAACGAAATCGTATTTTCATCTAACAGAAAGCCATTCATATCTAGCCCTATCCCTTTCATACTAGGCTTACAACTAATAAATCTCCAATGTGCTAAGTTTGGCGCCACAGCCACTAAATCATCGACAAAAGGCAGTGCTTTTAATGCGCCATCAGGTGTGATAATTAATTCTCCCACTCCATCCTTACTCATTCCAGTTAGCATATTAAAGTTAGGATTTATCTCTTTTAATCGAGGGCCAACAACATCAATAAACTTCTCAACCACCCCATCGTTATTCTTTATTACTTCTAAGAATACCGCTTCCTGCTCTACAAACCACTTCCAAAAATTCTTATATTGAGTATCTAACTCCACTACTGCAGACTCTTTAACCTCTTTCCCAAATATCTTTTTTAAAAAACTCATATTACTTTCTATTAATCCTATATAGTGGATTATCGGTTAAAAATACACCTTTTTAGATAAATAAAAAACAGCTATTACAAATCAACCTTGTCTCCTATTAGGTTTTGAAGATTCAGTACTTAAAAGTTTACAACTACCCTTATATCAACTATTATTAACTACATTTATATATGTTTCTAAATGCTTCCAATATTTATCCTTATAAACAAAATACTCTACCTCTACCTCATCACTAAATAAGTCTAGCACAGCATTTACTTCTTTAGAAGCCTTGCGAAAATCCTTAGTTGCTAGATATAATACTCGCTTATTTTCTCCTGTCTTTCTCCCTACATTATACACTGTGCCTGTTTCTACTAATAGATCTTCTATCTCTTCTAATTTTGACAGACCTTCCCTTGTTGGTAGCCCATCTCCTCTACCTTCATATTTTAAGACTACCATTACTGTCCACGGATAGGACATTTTTCGTTCCCAATTTAAAAAGGTCTTGTTCACTACTATAATAACACGCGATTCTCCCTCTCCTCCTTGTAATATACCAAAGCTATCTTGTTCACTATTATGCAGTACACCATCATATTTCTCTACGAATTCAGCTTCTCTAAACTTTAAATATCCTGTAAGTTTACTAATGGGAATTAAATCTCCTTCTATATCATCGTTACCACAAACTTGTATATCATCCACCAAAGTCATCGTTGCTAACTCACCGATGTAATTGTCTAAGAAAATATACATTGCATTACCTATTTCATCTTCCTTTTCAAGAGTAAATCCATCTACTACAAAACGCAAGTAAATATAATCTGGATACTCTTCAAAATGAACAGGAACAAAGGATACAGTATCTTCATTTAGAATAAAACCGTTCATCTCAATTCCTCCATTTAATGTACCCGGTTTACAACCTATAAAATTCCAACCCTCTAGCTTAGGGGCTTTAGCAATCAGTTCTTCTACATAAGGGATACTCTTTGTCTGTCCATCTGGAGTAATGATCATCTCAGCTTCTTCTAATTCATTAACTCCTACTAAGATTGTAAAATCCTCATTTATCTCTCTTAATTTCGGAAGTACTATATCTAAAAAGTCTTCTTCTATTCGATTATGTTGATGTACTACTTCTGCCAAAACAATACTGTTACACCTAAACCAATCCCAAAACATTTCATAACTAGAATCTAACTCTAGTTGCTTTTTGTTAAATATATTCTTAATAATTTCCATTTTCTGTTTTTTAGAATAAAAATAGAAAATAAATAGTCATTATCAAAATACTAAAACTAAGATTAGATTAATAGACAAAACAAGGCCATAGCAACTGAATACTATGACCTTGTTTTACCAAAATTATCAACACTTACTTATCGCTAAGAGCTTTCATAAATACTATAATATCCTTAATCTCTTGTTCTGACAGATTTAGTTTATCCTCAGGTAGTGTTTGACTTTCTACATCAAGTCCTAAACCTAGTCCTCCTCCTTTATTATAAAAATCCATTACCTCTTCTAATGTTGTATAAACACCATTATGCATATAAGGACCACTCTCTCCTATATTCCTAACAGTTGTCGTTTTAAAGGAATGCCTTAATTGTGGAAGATCTGTATTATAAACATATCGTCCTAAGTCTCCATCTAACACTGTTCCTTCTTTATTAGCAGGAACGCCTAATACCTCTTGCTCTGAATTGGTAAAATATGGAGGCACTGTACCATTAAACAGAGGCATAAAGTGGCAAGTAGCACACTGCGCCTTACCTACGAATAGATTAAAACCATTCTTTTCCTGCGCTGTCATTGCTTTCTTATCTCCTCGCATATATTGATCAAAACGAGAATTAAAAACAGATAGCGAACGAATAAACGTGGCTAAGGCATTTTCTAATTGCCATACCTCGATGTCTTTATCTGTTTTAAATACTGCTTTAAATTGTTTTTTATATGTATCTGATTCATTTAAATGAGCAACTATTTGATCTAAATCTCCGTGCATCTCATCTTTATTCGTAATCACATCTGACGACTGACTTTCTAAAGTAGTACTGCGCATATCTAAAAACTGTCCGTGATAATAAGCAGAGTAGTTTAACGATGGTGTATTGCGTACCAGTGGTTTCCCCTTTAAGTCTAAGGCTGTTTTTAACCCATCTGTATAGCCTTTATCTTTGTGATGACAGTCAGCACAACTTCTAAAACTGTCCTTAGAAAGCTTTTTATCAAAAAACAGTTCCTTTCCTAAAGCTACTTTCTCTGGTGTAAGATAATAAGTAGAATCTGGCATAAAAGCATTTAGATTAATCAAGTCCTTATTAAACAATGATCCCACACTGCCTTTAACCACCTGATTACCATCATTAAAAGGAATACCTAACTCTCTTTGCAAACTCACAATACCCGTCGAAATAGGATCTAAATAACTAGTAATCATATCTAGATAGTCAAAACTATCTTTACTTGGATTCTTCTCACAGATAGCAATTGTTTTATCTAATAAAACACAAACATCCTTAAACACCTGTTTATCAGACCAAGTTTTATTTAATAAAAGAGCCTGCTTAACTCCTTTTAAACTAGCTGTAGCTTCTACGAATTGCAATTTACTCGCCGGAGTATCAAATCCTGTAATCCCCAAAGCTATAATCTGAAAAACCTCCATCTTTAAAGCTTCTAAAACTAGGACTTCCGAAATAGTAATAACTTCAAAGTTCTTTCGCATGCTATGTACAAAGCTCTTTAGCCTCTTTACCTCTAATAACAAATCCTCTCTACTTGTCGTGTCATATATCGGATAAAGAAACTCTTCTACCACCTGAAATCCCTCTGCAGGGATAAATTTATTCTCATCTAAATCTAATTGATCTAAAGCAGGCCCATTAATTGCCTTACTTGTATGAGGTAAAAAGTATGACACAGCCCATTCCATCTCTTTATAAGCTAATCTGCTATTGACAAATGCTGTACGCACAGATGTACTATCTTTAGCTGTACTTACAGATTCTACTAATTGATCTACTTTTGACTCTAGACTATCTACTTTCGTTAATAAGTAGTTGTTATACGTTATATCTTCATATTTATTCTCTTTGTTTGCACAACTTAATATACTTAAGGTCAACACAAATACAGATATATATTTTAAAATCTTCATAGGCATAAAAAAAGACCTCCGGCAGCATATTAACTACACCACCAGAGGTTACAAAACACTATATTCTAATCTATCTTTCTACGTTGCGGATGATCACTACTTGACCTCCCTCTTTATTCTTATTTACTCCTGCTTTATCAGCATTAGCAAACTCTGATTTTTGCCAAGTGTGAGAGTGAATGTTTACTGAGAATGTATTCGGAATACCTACTAAGTCAGAGATATCTTCCATTGCTCCGAATTCCCAAGAACCAAACTTCTGTAATTGTCCTGATTGATTGTAATTCTTTTGCCATTCAGCATCTTCACGATTGTGTTTCATATTTAACCATGGTTTATATGATCCATCAGCCATTTTGTACTGCCAGATATAAGAGTCATGTTTCGCATCAGCGTAGTATGAGTCACCATCTTCTTGAATATATACATAGTTCTCTGTTACACATAAGTTATCTGGGTTGATTAAGTCTCTACCTGGCTTACTATCTCCCTCAGCGATAACAGATAACTTACCTGTCATCATACCGTTTTTATCCATTAACAACTTATATACACGTCCCCACATTGTATATCCCTTTACAGGATTACCACCACTTGCTTGACCTGTCGCTGTAAAGTAAACTTCATTTCCTTTACCTGCTCCTTTTCTATAATCCACATCCTCTACACGAGAAAAGCGAATTACACCTAAATCCATATTCTTTTGATTGATTTGTGCTCCTGTCATATCTTTAGCACCAGGTATCTCTACGAACTCTACATCATATTCTTTCCCTTTCTCCATATCCATTTCAGTATACCCACCAGACTTGCGTTTTAACGCATATAGTTTACCTCCATTAAGATCTCCTTTATTTCCTACATACATAATCAACTGTCCAGCACTCTGATGACTTGAACTATACCCTTGATCTTCTCCGATTAAGATGATAGTCTTTCCATTAGATACATCTGATGGCAACGGCACTGCATTCTCCATACTTGCTTTACCTAATGCAGGCAATACGCGATCTGTATTAGACTTAAGATCTGTTGACCCTAATGGATCTACCGCATGTACCATACTCTCTTCTCCAGATTCTCCTGCTGTTAAAAATACAGGTCCAAATCCATGAACTTCAGGTTTAGCTAGTGTCGCCGAGCATAACCTTGTGATTCCTCCTATACCATCTACGATATATTCTCCTTTTACAGGTTTAAAATTCTTATCTAAAGTCACACGTGATACAGATTGCATAATCTCGTGATTCGTGATCATTAAAAACCCTTCTCCTTTTGGATTTTTCATAAACCCAGCTCCATCAGGTTGTCCTCCGAAGACAAAATCAGGAGATTCACTTAACTTATCTTCACTTGAGATAAGAGAGAATATTTCTAATTTTTCAAAACCAGGCATAGCATACACAAATGCTGGTGTCTTTGAATGATTCTTTAATTCAATCTTGTCGCCTTTGTTGCCTTCTCCTCCTTTGTCAGTTGAGTTGTCGTCATTGCATCCTACAACTGAGGCAGTCATAATAAGACCTAAAACCCAAGTAGGTAGTTTGTAGTTAATTTTCATTAGTTTATATTTTTTGTTAATGCAAACATACCCTCCCTATTTAAGCAAATTATTACTAACAAATTATTAAAACTTTAACAAATCAACTATTCTTACCTCCTAACTTAAACGAATTGTATCTTTAATGTAAAGACTGATACAAAGACATCCCTATAAACAAGATACCCGCTGCACGAAGCTTCTCAACTTCACACAGCGGGTATACTAACTTAAAAATTCTTACTTTCCTCAGAAAGAGCTAAAGAGTACTATAAACAAAAAGCATTATCTGCTCCACCTATTGAGATCACATAATCGTTTAGAGTCATAAATCCTAGTGCATGCTCACTATCCCAAGAACAATTAAACAAATATCCCACAGAAGGTGTATCTTCTAATGACTCCGGTATAATGTAAATAACCAATGGTGTAATCAACGTACCGAACTGTTCTACATCAGTAATATCAGGCATAAAAGACGCTTTATCCTCTTCTACATAATCATATCTCGGCTGCCATTCTCTATACTTAATGACTAACTTAGCTAATAACTCATCTAAGATAGCCTGTTCATTCTCTTGTATATTGGCAACAATACGATCCATTAATGCCTCTGCCTCCTCTTCATCTATCTCCTCTTCTAAATAATCTAACAACACCTTACATCTAATATTATTCTCCGTCTTAAAGAATGCTGCCCATAATGGTAATGTAAACTCACACTCTACCTCCATCTCATCATCATCATCATAATCCTCATTTACTGGCAACTCTCTAGGGCTTTCTAAATGCTTATTAAAAAACTCGTAACAGAACGGCGCTCTAGTGAAGATATAATCAGGTTCTACAGCATAACACAAATTCAGATAGCGTAATGCTTCCTCCTCATTTCCACATTCTAAGCAACACTCTCCTTTATAGTAATTTCTAATATACTCAGGATTTCTATCACGATTAATATGTTTGTCATTTTCATCTAGCCAAAACATCATCTTATCAAATTCCTTTAAGCGAATATACTCATTAGTCATGCGCCCTATAATAATAGAGGCATTGTATATGCTGTATTTATTATCATCAGCTATAGCCCACTGCCCTTCAACATAAGCAATAAACTCCTCTAAAGTCTTCGTATTGGTCTTTAAACCATATTTATCCAAGTAATTATATATACAATCAATTACGATATGCGCATCTTCCATAGTGTTGTGTTATTATAAATCCAGAATAAGAGATAAACAGAATTTTTGAATTAAGGACTAAGTTGCTAAGATAAGAAAAATGGTGTTTTATATAGTGATTTAGGCTATTACTTGTTTTACTGCCCTTCTGCAAACACCCTCAATACATTATTAACGAAAATATCTAACGATATTTTATGTGGGTGTATAGTAATACACCCCTACCGTTGCGTGCCGACAGGACGTAATATACATCCGCAATAACCCCGCTGTTCAAAGTCTCCCGACTTTGAACAAAATACACAAAACACATCCCCAAACTTTGTCATCCTGACGTTAGGAAGGATCACATTATATTTAATCCGTATGACAACGCATAGCCGTCATCGTAGGGATGATTACATACATCCACATAAAACATCTTTAGATGTTTTCATAAACGATGTGACACATATTGGAGGGTGTATAGTAATACACCCCTACCGTTGTGTGCTGACAGGACGTCATCTATATCCGTAATCATAATCCATAACACTTGCGCTGTCGCAGGACAGAGCGTTAAAAAAGAGTCCTGTGGGCTCTCTTAGCGAATGGGACAGGCGGCGTGTTGGCATAATCCGTGACGTCTATATCCATAATCCACTTCCACAGTAGTACGGGCGTATTACTATACGCCCTTCATAAAACATCTTTAGATGTTTTCATAAACGATGTGACATATATTGGAGGGTGTATAGTGATACACCCCTACCGTTACGTACCGACAGGACGTTATTCAGTTTGTGGAGACGCAAAATATTGACGTCTCTACATTGACATTCGACTAAAACATTCTATTTCAGATTTTTATCTATAATCTTTGAGATTATCATTTCACCAATAAATCTAATTACATAATGTTGTTATAATTTTCACAAATTCTTTTCCATCATTTCTCTATAACCAGGAAAGTCATTTGGATTTAAAATTATTTTATCTTTATTGTCAGTGATATTTATAATTTCAAAATCTGGTGCAGGATTTGTTTGTACAATATATTCATTTAGAATTTTCACACCTAATGCATTATTTCCACGAAAGCTAAAAAAGTAAGTATAGGAAGCTACTTCATATTTTTTATTTCCTAATATAGTCGCTAATGAGTCTATTTTTGATAGAATCACTTCGTTTCTCCTAATTTTTGTTTTTAGGTTTTCTACTTCCTTTTCATCATACATTGAAGGAATTTCAGTCTTATACCCTTCCTGTCTTTCTAGTGAACTTTTATCATACCCAATGTTTCTGGTGAAATAGTCCTTTCGATATTCAATATTATTACTAAAAGTTATTGAGTCTATCAATTCAAGTTTAACGAATTCATAACTACTTGGATCATTCATCTTTTCTTTAAGGTATACTTCTACATTTTTCTTTATAATCTCTCCTTTTGTAAGTCGTTTATCAGAGCAAGAAGCTAGCCCAAATATAAAAAGTCCAAGACCAAGTATAATTAGTATAGTTGTTTTTTTCATTTTTTGATAATTAAAATTATTATTGACTTTTAGTTGTTACACAATGTTCCTACATTTTAGGAGATGAAGGGATATGTATATACAACATTAAACTTACATCTACTTTTTTAGTTCATCAATTTTGTTTTTTGCTTCTGTAAAAGCTGTTTCGATAACATTACCATCACTAATGAATAAAGTATTATCTGAACCAAACTTTTCAAGCTTTATATACCAACTTGATTTCCCACCACTAACATAATACCCTACCTGAAAACCATCAACTGTTACAAATTTATTTTCCATATAATCAGGATTTAAAGCTACATCACCTTCTACCTCATTTTTCAATACTTTTAAGGCTTTCAATACTTCATTTAAATCAGAGTATTCTATAGACGCAACACTTGTACTATATTTCCCTTCTTTAGAAATTTGATAAAAATACCCTGTTACAGTTCCATTTGAAATTTTTCGGATTCGCGATTCAGCCATACCAAAAGATGCTTTTAAATTTGGTAGCTTTGTATCAGTAAACTTTGTTATACTTCCTGTTTTTGATGCAAAAATATCCATCTTTGTTTTTACTGTTTCTGCTTCTTTCTTTACATCTTGAGCACTCACACTAAAAGAAATAAAAAATAGTGTAGTAACGAAAAATAATTGTCTAAACATAATTGTATAATTAATATGGTTTATAATGTCAACCAAGATATAAGTATTAATCTATACGATTTTACGGAAAACCGTAAAACACAACTATATTTGATTTGTATAACTACATAAAAGCAAAAATGAGCTTATATCACTCTTTATTGTACTTTTTACTCTTCTCAAAATGCACTATAGTTTATTCTCAAAATGTTAGTTCTGCAAGTACCGAACTCTCACCAATCCTAGTAATATCAATAGCTAACAAGGTTTAAGACGCAGTTTGTTCGAGAGTTGTGCGGGACTCGTTCGGAAGAGCTTCGGAAAACAGGGTCCTTTTCCGAACAAACCCCGAACAAACCTGCATAAACACTCAAACAAACCCATATCCGGATCTCTCCAACTCAACACCAATAGTAAAAAATGAGATTTTTTTAGCCCTTAAAAAGATGGTACTTTTTAAAGCTAACTGAAGAAGTATTTTTGCTTTGATTTATATTCTTTTAAGTTGAAAAACAATCAGATTAGAACTCTGATTTGAAGCAAAATACAGGGCAAAGATACGAAAAAAAGAATTAGGAATTTAAAATTAAGAATTAAGAATTGGTGCCTTCGGTATTTGGGGATATAGACTGTGGTTACTGTATGGAGTTACGAGTGTGATCCTTCCTTTCGTCAGGATGACAAAGTTTGAGTTATATTATGGAGACAGAACAGGACGTTAAGAAAACATCATTTGATGTTTACGTGAATGTATGTAATCATCTCTACAATTGCAGATGTGACTTGTGGATATAGCTAATGACTTTGGTTATAATACCTGAGAAAAGATGTGTTAACCTAATTCGGATAATCTATTTATTATACAGTAAGTCTAAAGTTTTACCTACCTTAGCTCGTTCTAATAATCCCTTTAAATACTAGGGATGACACACTTTTTAAAACAATAATAAGCATATGAATACGGACAGTAACAATACAATCAAAATAGGTATTGTAGGTTATGGAAATTTAGGTAAAGGAGTTGAATTAGCTATTCGCCAAAACCTTGATTTAGAACTAATCGCTATCTTCACTAGGAGAAATCCTCAAGACTTAGAGACAACAACTAAGGTAGTGCATATAGACGAAATAACGGATTATAGAGCTATCGTAGATGTAATGATCATCTGTGGTGGATCTTCTACTGACTTGCCTGAGCAGGTACCTTATATCTCTCAATGGTTTAACACTGTAGATAGTTTTGATACACACGCTAAGATACCTGAGTATTTCCACACAGTGAATAAGTCTGCTAAAGAGCATAATACTTTAAGTCTTATCTCTACTGGATGGGATCCGGGACTGTTCTCTATGCTTCGCTTATTAGGAGAAAGTATCTTACCACAAGGCGAAACATATACGTTCTGGGGAAAAGGACTTAGTCAAGGGCATTCTGACGCAATAAGACGTATAGATGGCGTTAAAGGTGGTGTTCAGTACACTATTCCTATCGAATCAGCACTAGAACGTGTTCGACAAGGAGAGAATCCAGTGTTGACAACAGCTGAGAAGCACGAGCGAATCTGTTATGTGGTGCCTGAAGAGGGTGCTAATACTGCAATTATAGAATCGACTATCAAGACGATGCCTAACTACTTTGCGGATTATAATACTGCTGTTCACTTTATCTCTGAAGAGGAGTTAAAAGCTAATCACAGTGCAATGCCTCACGGTGGTAAAGTATTCAGATCAGGAATCACGGGTACTGATACGAAACAGAATATAGAGTTTGGTCTTGCCCTAGAGAGCAATCCTGAATTTACAGCTAGTGTATTAGTAGCATTCTCACGTGCAGTATATAAATTAGCAGCTCAAGGACAGACAGGTGCTGTAACGGTATATGATATCCCATTAGGGGCACTATCTCCTAAATCAGCAGAGGACCTGAGAAGAGAAATACTTTAAGTTAATTAGGAATTAGGAATTGTTGCCTTTCAGGCATTAGGGGATTATTGTGCGAAAATCTCTCAACTTTGAGAGACTTTGCAAAGAGGGCACAACGAATATAAGGTACAGACGCAATATCTTGCGTGTCACCCAATACTTCACGCCCTCCAATGTAAGAAAATATCATTTGATGTTTTAGGTGTATGTAATCATCCCTACGATTGCGGATAATGATTGTGGTACGGTATGTACATATTGCCCGCAGGGCAAACAATTCTTAATTCTTAATTTATAATTCTTAATTAAAAAAAGAGGCTTTCGCCTCTTTTTTGTTACATTTCTGTTATGATAAATTCACTACGTCTGTTTAGTTGGTGGTCTACTTCGCTACACGGTACGCCGTTAGCACATCTGTTTTGAAGTTGAGATTCTCCATATCCTCTACCTGTTAATCTACTTGGTTCTATACCTTGTGAGATCATCCATTGGATAGTTGCTTTCACACGTCTATCAGATAATGCTAAGTTATAATTGTCATTACCTCTACTATCTGTATGTGAGCGTACATCTATCTTCATCGTTGGATATTCTCTCATTACCTCTACTACTTTCATTAATTCAATCGAAGCATCTGGACGGATAAATGATTTGTCAAAGTTAAAGTATATCGGTTGTAACTTCAGCTTCTTAAACAAGTCATCGTTTACCCCTACTGGTTCATACGATTTGTCTAATCCTATATTTACTTTCTTCTCCCCTGTTATATCAGCTAATGCGAAGACTAACTCTACAGTGCTGTATAATGGAGCTTCTCCTTTAATTCTATATTTGTGGTTACAGTCTAATACATCCGAGCTATACTGACCATTCTCATCTGTCTGTATTGTTTTTGACTTTTCGTATAAAGCATCAGAGATTACGATTGTTGCATTTGGAATACCTTTATTTGTTTTGATATCATATACTGTACCTGCGATATGCTGTAAACAAGCTTTTTCCATAAAGGTATAGATATCATCTCCACCTAATCCCTCTGGTCTATTCGAACTTACAAATCCCGAATTAGTATCTCTATTGATATATAAAGAGAAATCGTCAAATGGACTGTTAATCGGAGCACCTACATTAGTTACTTCTCCTATCCCTCCATTGCGGTCTATCTTAGCAGTGAAGATGTCTAATCCTCCTAATCCTGGATGCCCATCTGAAGCAAAGAATAAATAGTTATCCGATGATATAAATGGGAAAGTCTCTCTACCTGCTGTATTTACTTTTTTGCCGATATTCTCTACTCCTCCATATACGTGGTTAGGATAAAGCGCTACTCTGTAAATATCTGATTGTCCCTCGCTATCTTCTCTATCTGATGAGAAGTATAACCATCCATCATCAGCTGTCAATGCTGGGTGAGCTGTATTAAAATTGTCAGAGTTAATTGGCAATTCTCTTACGTCTGCCCAAGTACCATTAGCTTGCTTAGTAGCACTGAATATCTTTAATAATGAAGAGTTCTTCTTGTTGTTCTTACGCTTTCCTTTTAAACTAGAATTGTTACGGGTGAAGTACATCATTTTGCCATCTTTCGTAAAGACTGCTGTAGCGTCATTTACTTTAGAGCTCAACTCTGGTGCGTACACCACTGGTTCTCCCATCTTGCCATCAGCTGAGATAGTACTGCTGTATAAAGTAGTAAAACTCTCATTAGTCCACTCGTGTAATTTCTTACTTGACAACTTCGCTGACGGACGTGCAGAAGTAAAGATTAATTGATCTCCTATCACTGTTGCTCCATAATCAGAATATGGCGTATTAATAGATGTATGTTTTAATTCATAACGGCTATTCTTGTCTTCGATTCCCTTTAAGTAATCTTTATTTGCTATGTATAATTGTGATCTTGAATCTCCTTTCTCTAATGCAACGAATTGTTCCATTACTTTCTTAGACAGATCATATTGTTCTGATGCTTTTAGCGTCTGTGCATAGCGATAGTAGTACTCAGAAGGAATAGCTACCTTCCCTTTATCTTCATACTCCCCATTAAACAGTTCGCCATACCACTTGTTAGCATCTAATAGCTTTCCATTAAAATAGTACGAATCAGCCAACTTCATTAATATATCAGCATTGACATATCCTTTCTTAGCCATGCGTTCATAGATCTTAATCGCATCTATATACGCTAACTTTTCATATTCTTTGTCCGCTTTCTTCTCAGTTACACGCTGTGCCTGTACAGTAGTACTGCTTAGCGCTAATAAAACGATACTTAATAAACTTGTCTTTAGTAATTGTTTTCTCATACGTTAGATTGTGAATGTGGGGTTAATCACCTATTACCTAAAAGGTAATACAAAACTACATTAAGTATTATCAAATACACAATAAAACAAGACTTGGACTATCAATAATACTACTTATTCGCTATTTTATATTTTAATACACAACTATATCTAAATAGTAATCACTATTAAATCAATAAACACATTTATTTAATGATTTTTAACAAGTACAATAATCACTTTTAATTGAAAGGCATTGGACTAGGTGCTTTTAAACATTCTGGACTATAAGGCTACTGGGATAGACTTTTACCTTTGCCCAAAACAAAACAACGAACACAATGCATATACATATTGTAATACACGAGGAGTTTGAAGCACCGGGAGCTTATTTAGATTGGGTGATAATGAAAGGATACAGTGTCAGTATGACCAAATTATATGAGTACAATACACTGCCTACCTCAGCAGAACACATTGATTTATTAGTAGTATTAGGTGGTCCTCAAGACCCTATCACAACTGTAGAGGAATGTCCACACTTCAACGCTCAACTCGAAAAGGAATTAATTCTCAAATGTTTTAGAGCAAACAAAGCTATTATAGGGGTATGTCTAGGCGCTCAACTTATAGGAGAAGCGCTCTGCTCTGCCTTTAGTCACAGCCCTGAGAAAGAAATAGGTGTATGGCCGATACATCTAACTGAAGATGGAAAGAACAACCCCAAGTTTAAACACTTCGGCGATACACTGGATGTAGGCCATTGGCATAATGATATGCCTGGGCTTACTCCTAATGCTTCTGTTATAGCAGCTAGTGCAGGTTGTCCAAGACAGATTATAGAATACACACCGCTGGTATACGGATTTCAATGTCATCTGGAGTTTACTCCTGAAGTTATTGAGTTGCTAATCGCTAATGATCTTGATAATATAGAGGGGAATAGCCATAGACCTTATGTACAGTCTGTCGCCGAATTAAGAAACAATGATTATAAGGTGATGAACAAGGCGCTGTTTACGTTCTTAGATTGTTTGGTTGAGGAAATAATGGTTGACAGTGATCGGCAGTTTTTAAGGAGTATTTAAAAGATTATTCTATTTATGAGAGAGGATGTGGATTGGGGCTACTGTGTGGAGGCGCAAAATATTGCCTCTACATTCCTGTTCCCATTTTTCTATTTCCCTCTGCTGTAGGCACCATTCTTAATTCCTAATTTTAAATTCTTAATTGGAGCGCAGCGACTACCCGTCTAAGTGCATCTCCACGCATTCTTTGTTCTCAAGTACTAAGTCGATAATATGATCCAAGATTATCTGATCTCCCATAGATATCGTTGCTTCCATTTGTTCTGGACTGTGATAATGTATAGATACACTGTAGATATCTAACGTATCATACCAATCTGATCTAACCTTGGTTCTAAGAAATGGCATATATTGATTCTTCTCGCTATTATAGAAGTCTATAATCGGCTTGCGTACGCTAGCTAACCAATTCATATATTCACGTATCAATAACTTATCTGCATCTGTAAGTGCAATAGAAGATTTGATTTCATATCTATTCCCTGCACAGTATTTATTAAAGATAACTACTTTCTTTGCATTTAAGCTGTACACATAAGTAGTCCCCTCTGTAAGGATAAAGTCATCTACAGTCAACTTAGCTAAAACCTTTATTTGTTTAAGCTTTCTGATATCTTTTAATCCGAAAGTATCTCCGTGTGTTTTTGCCTTTTGACTAAATATAAATAATTTGCTCTTTACAGTTGAATTATCTATCTCGAGTAAAATATCATATGCTGACTGCCACCATTCTAACAAAGCATAGATATGTGACTGCATGACAAGATTTTTATTTGTTTGCTCTAATTCTTGTAATTCATAAAGTAAATCAAATAGATCATCTGCAATTTCTTTAGTATTGTACGCCTCTCTAAACTGTTTAGAAAGTGCATTATATCTTTTATTATATGTAGTAAAACTCATTCTATAATATAACTAGCTTTTAGTGGGTAATTATCCTTTTCATCTATATGTCAACCCTCTATTACAACAAAAAAACAATCCATACTAAGGATAATAGTTTTAAATAAGAGTGCCTTAACACTAATCAAAGATAAAGAAAAGAATAATCGATTATCTTTGCCAATTGCTTTTTTAGTGAATAATAAAATTATGATTATAAAGAACCCTAGTGTTTACAACACTTTACGGAATAAATAATTTTAACAAATATCAATTAATATTATCACTTAAAGTATTAAATCATCTTCTGAACAGATATTAATCTTATCAGAAACTTATTAAGCAACATTATATGACCCAAATAAACAACCAAGCATTCACTGGCTATGAGAAGTTCGTAATCTTTATCTTAGCTATTACACAATTTACCGTTATTCTAGACTTTATGGTTATGGCTCCCTTAGGAGACTTATTGCTAAAGAGCCTTTCGATGACCACGAAGGACTTTGGGATAGCTGTATCCGCTTATGCCTTTAGTGCAGGAGCAGCAGGATTACTAACGGCAGGGTTTGCTGATAAATATGACCGTAAGAAACTATTGTTATTCTTCTATATCGGTTTTATAATTGGCACATTGTTCTGTGGATTAGCGAACTCATACGTAACATTAGTGCTAGCCCGTATATTCACAGGTCTATTCGGTGGTGTGATAGGTTCTATCTCTATGGCTATTATCACAGATATCTTCTCTCTCAAGCAAAGAGGACGAGTAATGGGATTTGTGCAAATGGGGTTTGGAGCAAGCCAAGTATTAGGTATCCCTATAGGGCTATATATCGCTAACAAATGGTATTGGGAAGCGCCATTCTTTATGATTGTAGGCTTATCAGTAATCATCGCTATCGCAATAGGACTATACTTAAAACCTGTAAACGAACACTTAAAAAATACGCATCTTCAAAAAAAACCTATTGCTCACTTATGGCATACTGTTAAGAATAAGGATTACCGCATCGGATTTATGTCTATCACGATGTTATCTGTAGGAGGATTTATGATGATGCCATTCGGAACAATATTTGCAGTCAATAATCTAGGAGTACATCCTGATCAACTACCTATTATGTTTATGATATCAGGGGTAGCTTCACTAACATTAATGCCGTTTATAGGTCGTCTAAGTGATAGAATGAGCAAGTTTAAGCTATTTGCCTTTGCTTCTATCTGGTTAATGACAGTATGTGTGGTATATACTAATCTATTTCACATTCCATTCTGGCTAGTAATCGCGATTAATATCTTAATGATGATTGGTATTATGAGTCGTATGGTACCCTCTTCTGCCTTAAACAGTGCAGTACCTGATAGCCCTGACAGAGGAGCTTATATGAGTATCACTTCTTCTCTACAACAGATATCAGGAGGTATAGCTGCTGCCATAGCTGGTATGATCGTTTATCAAGAACACGAGAATAGTCCACTGATCAACTATGATATCGTTGCTTATGTATTAGTTGGAGTCTCTATAGTAAGTATTATCTTAATGAGTAGAGTCAATAAATTAGTTCAAAAGAGGTATGTAGTAGTGGAGAATGATTAATAAATAGAAATATAAAAGGGAAATACACATAACTGTATTTCCCTTTTACATTATCTCTATTTCCTGTTCTCTACTTTCCTTATACTAATGCTGTAATACAAGCAAACAATCCAAATAACACGCCTGGAGCATTCGCTAAAGCAATAGGCCAATCTTTCTTCTTAACCCCATACATCACCCATAAGGTACAGTTAATAGCTGCTACTAGAGGTTGGATATAATCACTCTTGTTACCGTTTAGATTACCTATGATTTGCGGGATATAAGATACATACATCGCGATAGCCATTACTGTAGCTACAATGCCTAATATTCTAATAAATTTAGTGTCTTGTGTTGCTTGTGCCATAGTAAATGTGTTTTAGTATATATCCTCAAATCTGCAACTACCATTTACTGCGAATAAACTGTACTTTACATAGCTTTAATTAGCTCTAAAACCACACTACAGTGTGCTTTAATCACTAATCTTGCTCTGTGTTGTACAATTCATTCTCGTTTAAACGTTATCTGCAGATTTAAGGAATATCACAATTTACAAAAAACAAACAGAACACACTAACTAACAGCCGTTTATTCTACTGAACTAATTACTAATCGTTCTTGGGCTAATAAACGCTCTTCATCTTCTTCATCAGCATCTACTTCTGTCACCAATGTCCAAACACTAGGTGTCGTCTTAAGATAACGAGCTAATAGATCCTCTCTTTCTATCCTCACCATTATTCTTCTTAGACAAGTAAGAAAGCCTGTAGAATAACTATCAAATAATAGGGTGTCATCTATACTATCCATTATTCTGAAGTATTCATCCTCTATAGGGCTGTATAGTTCTTCCCATAGTACATTAATCTCAGGGATATATTCTTCTACCTCTACATACGTCCAATCAGGAGGATAATAGCCCCTAGCCTTATTCATCTCGTCTGTATCAAAACTCAGCAATATATGCCCATAGAAAGAATGGCAGTTATAGGCGAATGAACAGAACTGTTCTTCTTTTAACGTTGAATCAGCGATTAGCTTTATAGACTTCTTTGTCAATAAATATACTGTTTCTTCAAATTGATACTTCTTTTCAAAAGCACTCCAACTAAGCGTTTCTGCCATTGTTTTATCTATTTATTAATATCTCCATTTATTGACTATATCCTTTCCTATTAAATCTATCACAATATCCTCTGTCCAATGGTCTACCTCTTTCTGATCAATATCGCCAAACAGGTCTGTCTGTGCTAGTACTAAACAGCATTTAAGATAATCCTCAAAGTCAAGGAAGAACTTCGTTATATAAGGTCGAGTATCGTGATCAAAGTAATAAATCTCCTTGGTATCCTTGTGAAAACAGAACATATTACCATTACCTAAATAATTGCTAAAGGTTATCAAATATGGCAATACCGCAAGATCTTCTTCCGTAAAGTTTGGTCCATATTGTGGATCAGGTGCCCATATTTCTTCTAGATATTCTATCTCTTTTAGTTCAATAAGTTCTTCTCCTATACCTGCTACCCCAAACACAAGATAGAACTGCTTTAGAGAAAGAGGTAAAGTAGTTTCTAGCCTTTTTTCTAGTTCTTCTATCTCTTGTTTTGTACAAGGTACAGCACTTGATTTGCTCCAATTATAAGCTAAAGATTCTATGATTAACCTTGTATTTACTTCCCATTGTGGATCACCTATATGACTAAAAGGGATGATAACATCTTCTTTTTTATTTACTTCTATATATTCCATATTTAAATACATTAACATTAAACAACTTAATACTTCTATATAAAGTGATACTTTATATTAAAAATACCAACTCCACTCTTGTCCTTTGCTTAAAAACTGGTTGATTAAATATAAGAATACGGCTTCTTCACTGCGATATTCGACTAAGTACTTGTTCCAAGTATTGCTACTTAGTTCCACCTTATTTTTCTCACTATCCTGATACTCCCAAGCACCGAAAATATTCTTTTTAAACGAGGCTGATTCTCTACCCGATTTATAGTTATACGTTCCTAATATATCTTTACCGATCGTTCTTTTGATTCCTCTAGATTTGTCTTCGTATACTTTATTCCCAAAAAAGTCGGTACTATACTCTACTTTATTTCCTCTGTTATCTTCAATAATCGTTTTGCCTAAGACGTCTATTTTATAACCTGCTTCATAGCCTAATACATTCTTAAATCTAGCAACGTGATCAACTAAGAACATCTTTCTTTTATCCTCTTGATCTAGTAGTTCGGGATACTCTTTCTCGACATATTCTTTTGAGTATTCTACTTTATTACCTCTATTATCAGAAAAGACAAGGCCTCCAAAGAAGCTCTTCTCTAGTTTAGCCGAATAACCATAATGATAATAGGTCAGATTATTCTTATAATCCACATCTATCTTCTGTGCCTTAATAGAACCTGCAGTAAGTAAAGCAGTAGATAATAAAAAAGTGCTAAATAGTGTTTTAAAAGGTTGTGTCATATGTAGTGTTCTTTTATAAAACTAGGTTAAGGTAATAAATACTTGGCTTTAGTGCAAAAAAAAAGTTTAAGGAATAATCCTTAAACTTTCTTATTATTTATCTAGTAAGACACATACTATTCTTCAACGTCCGAACGAACGTCACAAATCTCCTCTACTAATTCAGGATACAGCTTTTGTAACTCTGTACCTCCTTTTACTTCTCTATTCATCTTTACTTCTACATCGTCATATCCTACTACATTAGGATACCCTTCATAGATAATATCTCTGATTTCTTCAGACTCCTCTACTCCATTCATCTCTTCATTAGCAAGATCTGCTACATATAATAGCTCCTCACCATCACAGTCACCGATATCAAAGCTATATTCTCCGTTAACGAATGCCTGAATATCTTTCGTTATTGCGTCTACAAAGTCTTTACCTTTTAATAAAATCCAACATCTAAAGTATATAAATGCATCATCTGATATAGAATCGTCAAAGTCTATCACTCCCTCTTCTACTTCAAACTCGTTATTTATAATGATGTACAACTCAGCCATTTCTGCTGTATACAGTTTATACAATTGTTGTTGCATAACTTTCTCGAAAACAACTAAATGATCTTTATCTGTCTTGCTTAAAGTATCGATCATTTGATCAATATGTTCGTCTTGGTCATAATCTTCCCAATCACAATCTTTCTGTTCGTTAGACTCCTCTATTACTTTCCAAAAAAAGTTATCTTGTTCTTGTTGTGTTGCTTTGATAATACTCATATCTCTGTATTTTAAAGGTTCTTCTTTGATTCAATAAAATTATACATTATATTCTAGATACGCTGTCCTTTTTAAAGTTATTTATTAGGAAACCACTCCTTGTCAAAGGATTTCTTCTGAAATATTATATTTCCTATGTCAACATTGAATATTCCTTTGTCTTTTGATTTGTAGGTATAGTTATCATACGCCATACAACAAGATATTAGCACCTCCATATTCGCATCATCATTAGCTGTAATGGTATAGTTATCCCCTGCGAACCAAGACACCGCTTGCTTATCCCACCAAGCGATCTGCTTTCCATTTTCAAATACAGAACACTTTCTACCTCTATGTGGGTAGATATCATATACTCTATTTTGATATGTACACTGATAATGTGTCTGCCAATACGACTTCATCTCTAAAACAGCTTCCTTCCCTTGGCTATCTGTCAGCACATAAGTAGGATAGATAAAAAAGAACTTCTTCTTTACTTTAAAAGCTTGTTGTCGGGTTTGTTCTGAGAACAAGTGCATCTCAGCGAAGAGTTTAAATATCTTTTGTTCTCCGTAGTACTTCTTTTCTCTATTTACATAAATATCATATTTACTTCCGATAGAGATTTTTTGTTGATTGATATCAATAATCATTTAATGTAGTCTTCTAATTACAGAGTAAAGCTAAGGTATAAATCTGAAAAAGGCATCTAATTATATAAATTAAATGCCTTTTATACTCTTTTTTAGATAACTATCGCTCTTTCATTGCTAAAGTCATTCCATTCTTTATTCTTTCCGATTAATTCTAACGTTTCTATTAAGTGATAAACCTCTTCATAAGAATTATAAAGGGCTATCGGTGCTAATCGAATCACATTAGGCTCTCTAAAATCAGGAATAACATTGTGTTTCTTTAATGCTAGACAGATACGATAAGCTTCTTCGTGTACTAAAGCAATATGTCCTCCACGCTTAGCATCCTCTGTTCCGTTACTATAAGAATAGTTATAATCTTTTAGGCGAGTATCGATAAGATACATCATATATGCGGTAAGATTAAGTGATTTAGCTCTTACATTCTCCATCCCTGCCTCTTCATAGATATTTAATACCCCTTCTAAAGGTGCCATAGAGAACATATTAGGTGTTCCTGTCTGATAAGCTGTAATATCTAAGGCTTGATCGAACTGATGTTTTAACTGAAACTGTGTCTCATCTTTATTACCAAACCATCCTGACAGACCTACTTGCTTATCGAAGTGCTTCTTATTAACATAGATACCTGCTGTAGCCCCTGGTCCTGCTGATAAATACTTATAGTTACACCATATAGCAAAATCAGGCTGAATAGCCTCAAAGTTATGCGCTACAGCTCCTATAGAGTGACATAAGTCAAATCCGATATAAATACCTCGCTTATGTGCTTCTTTAGTTAGGCGCTCCATATCTAGAAGTTGTGAACTGCGGTATAATACAGAAGGCAATAAGATAACTGCCACATCTTCTGTCATCGCTGCTATAATAGCGTCTTCATCTATAAACACACCATTATTACTATTCACTACTTTTACTACCTCGTCTACTTTCATCCCTTTTAATAAGACTTGACTATCTATAGCATATCTATCTGTAGGGAAGTTTAGATCATCTACTAATATCTTATAGCGCTCCTTAGTCGGTCTCCAAAATGTAGCGATCGCTTGGTGAATATTCAGTGTCGTGTTAGCCGTAATCATTACTTCATTTTCTCCTGCATTGATTAATTTCCCTACGCGATTACCTAAGTTCTTACCATAGTTAAAGTAATGTCCGTTATCTACATTCCATATTAAGATTCCCTCTTTTTTCCATACATCCATTACTTTTAATAATGCCTTCTCAGCATCTATAGACGCTAACCCTAATGAGTTACCATCCATATAGACTTTATTATCTGTTAGTGGAAAGAATCGACTTCTATACTTGCCAAGGACATCTTGTTGATCTAAAGCTCTTGCTTGTTCTATACCTGGTTGAAAATCTTTATTTGCCATATCTCTGTTTTTTTTAATTATATATCTTGTTTTTCTATTTTTGTAAATGGTGTTAATAATAATGCTGCTACTAATGCTAATGCTGTTAAGAATAACAATGCTACTCCCCAACTTCCAAAAGACACTATACTGGATACTATAGGAATTCCAATAAGTGCACCTATATAGTAGAATAAGTAGATTACTGCAAAGCTATCCTCTAGTTGATTCTGTTCTTTTATTACTTTAGGAACTGCTGAAACGATACACGTCGAGGCAAAACTAATACACGTAGTAAGTAATACAACCTGAATAACAACTGCTAAACCAAGTAATCTATCTGCCATAAAACAGGCTAATGCCATAAATAAGAAAGAATAAACACCTATAAGAATAGGTCTCTTAGTCTTCTCTATCAAAAAACCAATGAAAATACCCGCGGGAATACCTGCTAATCCAAACAGGATAGCATTTAGACTTGATTCTTCTAAAGACAATTTGTTTACTTCCTTAAATAAAGTCGGATAACTATCTAGAAATGTAAAGAGGATAAAACTCAATATCGCCATCGCTAATGCCAATTTAAGCACTGTTCCATTCTTTAATGTAGCCAATAAGGAAGGTTGGCTGGCTGTTATTGTTTCACTTTCACTTGCATCATCAAATAACAGGGCATAAAAGACAGCTATTACAGCAGATACTATCGCTAGATACAAGTATATATTAGATAGTCCATATCGCTCATACAGCACAGGCAATACGTAAATCACTATCGCGTAGCCCAATGCGGAGAAAGTAACAAATATCCCAACTGCTAGTCCATGTCCTTTTTCTTTAAACCAATGTGTCAAGAGCATCATACTACTGACCATTATAAACGAGAAAGACACCCCCTCTATAATACGCGCGATCAACATCAAGGGAAAAGAATGACTATAATAACCTAGTAGATTGCCTATAAACAGTGCTATCATTACTAGTATACTGACTTTCTTCGCTCCGAAACGCTTGACTAAGCTTCCTCCCGGCAATGCTAAAAACACAGGTGCAAACGCAAAAACTGATACATAAATAGAGACTTCTAAAGGTGTAAGACCTAAAGTGCTAATAAAAGCCTCTCTAATCGCTGTAGGCGATATCTTCATTTGGCTAATAGACAAAACTATTGCTCCTATATATAGCACTGTAAATTTCATCCTTTTAGACCCCTTCATTACTTGCCTTTTTTAATAAATTAAATATCCATTTCTCTCTTATCCATTTGGATTAGTTTAAAATAACAACTTAATTTTTTATTATATAAGTCCATTTTTGTCTATTAAAGACAGAAATAATGCTAAGATTGTCGATTAGCACAAAATACTTACTTAAAATGCTATTTAGTATCTATATTTAGTCCACTGAGCAAAATAGAGGCACAAAAAAAGAGCAACTAATTGCTCTTTTTCTTATCTAAGATTGTAATAATTCTCTTTGTTTATTTAAATAGGCAGTCTTCTCCATTTCGCCTGATTGACTAATCAGTGTTGAGGTGCGTTTGATGACTTGTAACCTATGTGTCTGTGCTTGATTAAACGCTCTGTCAAAAGATAGCAGTGTATTGGGGTAATTTAAGTCTAAGACAGTTGCTTCTAGCCCATCTGATACTAAACAAGTATGTGATAGCTCTATTGCCAAATGGGAGATATACAAGTCTAATTTCTTTCCTTTATACTCCCCTGTACTCCCGATATCACTGATTAAGCCTAATATTTCGACTATCTCAGCTATTAGTACATTCTTATTTTCTAAAGACAACATATCCGTTTTATAGAAGTACTCTATGTCATATAGTATCCCTGTTAATAGTTCTGGCCCTAGATAAAGGACTATATTAAAGTACTGTATCGCTTTCCAATAAGCACCCTGAACCTTCTTCAGTCGAGGTGATAGTTCTATCTGATCGAAACCTTTGGGATTACCCACACCTTGATTAAGCTGTAACTTCATTAAGCGCAGTTTCATTAAACCTGTTGAACCAAAATAAAGTAGCTCTGGCAACTCTTTACTCACCATTAGCATGGAATGCTTACTTTTAGATTCAAACCCTTCTAAAACGTTTAATTCTGCTTCTAGCTTCTTTACATAGCCATCTACTAAGTTCTCCTCCTTTATTACACGCAGATTACAAGTTACCTTATCTCCTCCTTCTCGAATAACTAAAGAAGTTAGGTTTATATTTAATGCCTTAGAGATATTAACTACTTCTGACAAGGTAAACTCTACCTCACATCTTATCCTTCTATAACAAGCTTCTTTACTCAGATGTACTAGATCAGAGAGGAAGTCTACTAGCTTTACTCCATCAGGAAGTTGTTCAGAGATGATATTGATAAAATGTTTTTGGTATGAACTCATATATAAAAAGTATTGAAGGTATAAAGATAATAATGTAAATAAAGACGTATAAAGAATTATCTCCCCTGAAGACGTACCCAAAGCTTCTTAAGCAATAAAAGTCCGTCTTTTCTGTCTTTCTTTACTTCCTCCGCTTGCAGCTCTCCTCTATTATCTAAATAAAAATGATAACTAAAGGCAAACTGTACTTCTTCACCTTCATTCTTAAGTAACCCAAAACGCAAATCGTTAAAGTATATTCCCTCCTTAGTCTCTGATAAAGTATAATACCCCTCACTGATATTTATTAATCGAAGAATCAAAGGATGTGTTTCTAGAGACTTGATTAACTCTCTATTTTTTGGAAATTCCTGAAATGTAATCGGTGAATGATCAAAGAAAGAATACTCTCCTATCAAAAAGGAATCTTCTGTTTCTACAATAGCATTCCACAGAATAGTATTCATAACTGTTGGCTTGACAGACATCTCTGTATACTTAATTCCCTGTGTAGATAGGGCATCTGTAAAACTATAGAAGGCAACTGCTTTTAAGGCTAGTGTAATGAATAAATAGAATGAACTGACATAGAATCCCATACGGTTAAAAAACATTCTTTTCTTCATATCTGTCTTCTCACGCATCGAACGAATCAGAAAATACGCAAATGGTAATGTATACAGTGGATCAATGACAAATATTGATTTAAAGGCTAAGGAATAATCAAAAGGCCACAATAGACGTGTTCCCCAAGTAGTGAACATATCTAATAACGCGTGAGTGAAGAATCCCCAAAAAAACAGCCAAAACCCCTCTTCATAGGTTACCTTATTCTTTTTCTCAATGAAATAAAGCAAATAACCAAATAAAGCTCCCCCGAATAGGGCAAATAGAATAGAGTGTGTGAAACCACGGTGTACTTCGACAGCTGTAATAGGATCTGTAAAGAACATAGACAAAATATCTAAGTCAGGAATAGTCCCTGCTATAGCTCCGTAAAGTATTGCTCTATTTCCAATCTTGCGACCGGCAACAGCATTCCCTACTGCAGCACCTAGTATAATTTGTGTTAATGAATCCATCTTTTTTCTTCAAAAATACAAATAAAAACAGAAGAAGTCCTTTAACCATCGTTGACTTACTAAATAAAGTGCCTTTAACCTAGAATCAGCGATAGCCAAATACTACAAAGCAATTCTACTTTATAACTCTTTCATTAGCTCTATAACCATACTTTGGTATGCTTAAATCACTAATTCAGATCTATTTTGTATAATTACTTTTCGTTTATCTGTCTATCACATATTCTGGGTTTAACCTGCAATAAACACACAGTTTAGAGCAAAAAAAGAGGGTAATCCAAATAGGATACCCTCTTTTATATTTAATATGCAGTATATCTTAAAGTTCTTTGAAGATAGTGTGCATTAAACGTTTTTTATCGTTGATACTTTCTTCTAGAGAAATCATTGATTCAGTTCTGTAAACTCCTTCAATGTCATCAATCATATAAATTACTTCTTTTGCGTGACGAGTGTTTTTTGCTCTAATCTTACAGAATACGTTAAACTTACCTGTAGTAACGTGAGCCACTGTAACGAAAGGAATCTCATTAATACGCTCTAACACAAACTTAGTTTGTGAAGTATTGTGTAAGAAAATCCCAATATATGCGATAAACGCATATCCTAATTTTTCGTAATCTAAAGTTAAAGAAGATCCTTGGATAATTCCAGCGTCTTCCATCTTTTTAACACGAACGTGAACAGTACCAGCAGAGATTAATAGTTTCTTCGCTATATCTGTAAAAGGAACTCTCGTATTGTCAATCAACATATCTAAGATTTGGTGATCGATTTCATCTAAACGAAATTTACTCATAAATCAATTATTTATCTTATTATAATCTATAATTCTGTACAATAATACTAAATAAAATTTATATTTTCTGAAAAAAAAACAAACTTTATTATTTTTTTAATAATTCACTAACCATTACACTGTCTATTTCAACATAATCTGTCAATTCCTTATCGATTGCTTCACTTATACTAATTAAGGTGTCTTTAAAGAAAAGCTCTCTCTTAATAGCGTGATGGACAAATTTACTTTCTTTTTTAATAATATCAACAATAATAGGACAAAATTTAACACATTCTTCCTTTAATTGCTCTAAATATTGAATTTTTACAATATATTGATCCCTAGTTTCCTTGCATTTAACGTATTCTATACTAACATCATTGAAGTTTTTTTCATTCTCAGGGATATTTAAGTAAGAATCTACACTATTGTTAACATAATTTTCTTCATACAATGCAGAAACTACAACAATAAGACTTCTAAAAACAACCTTACGACTCACCTCTCGTTCATAATCATTAGGATAATGACCTGCTTCAAACAGTATAGTTGGTACATTCTGAGACTGAAAGTAATCTCCTATGCAGTTAATGTTAAACCCATCGTCAAAACGCCCTACTTGCCCAGGGATAACCTCCTGAAGCTCTTTATTCATTTCTACGATTAGCTTGATTGCCTCTAGTCTATTAACATTAATCTCTCTCTCTTCATTATACGAAGGAGCTAAAAAAGAGATTGTAGCTGGCTTACCAGTGTCTCCAACACCAAAAATAGTACGCTGATCGTGAAGATTAAACGCATAGTGAGGTGCAAACTCCACGAATAGCGATCGTAGCAGCTGACTTTCGGGTTGAGTAAGATCTATAGAGTCTCTATTTAAATCTACTTGATTAGCATTAACACGGGTATAATAATGTGCCCCATCAGGATTCAAAATAGGCACGATTAAGAAGGTAAATTTACTATGCCAATCCTCTATAAAAGGTTCCTTATTTTCATTCAACATCAATAACAAATCAAGAACACCTTTTGTAGTCGTTGCTTCGTTACCGTGCATCTGTGACCACATAAAAATACGTTTAGGTCCCACACCCCAAGTCACCGTCTTTATCGATCTATCTTCTACTGATTTTCCTCTCTCTTCGACCTTAAAGTTTTGATTCAAGTCTTCTAGAAATGGAGTGATATTTTTAAGGGTGACATATCTGCCAAACACATATTTATTTGTGTAGTTATTTACTAGAGAAGTATAGTTCATCTTGTCTTTATATTTTGATATTACAAATGTAAACAACTTATTTTTTACATCTGTAAACACATTGCTTTTTATTTTTGTTTACAACCGTAACCAATTCATTCCCTCACCTCTGCTAGTGACACTTTAGGAGTTTACAATTATAAACAACAATATTTACTGAGCTTATTATCAATCATATAAGTATCATCATATAAATATAAGCTTCACTATTGTTTACAATTATAAATATGTATACATTTGTAATATTCTATTGTATATTACATTTGTAAACAATAGAACTATTTACTTTTATAAACAAATTGCCATGGATAACTTTGTAAACAGACTTGAATTTATACTTCACAACTATGATTATACAGCCTCTTCTTTTGCTGACAAGATTGGCGTTCAGAGGTCGAGTTTATCTCACCTCCTGTCAGGTAGAAACAAGCCTAGTTTAGATTTTATTCTAAAGATTAATGATGCCTTTTCGGAGCTAAGTTTAGAGTGGCTTCTTAAAGGAACGGGTAATTATTTAGAGAAAGATAACACAACTACCATCACTAAAATTATCCAAACCCCTCCCTCTCCTCCTATTGGAAATCCATATTCAAATGATCTTTTTTCAACAGAAGATACTGTAGTTAATTCACAAAAAAAGAAAGAGGAAAGCGAGCATTTTCACACCGAAATAAAGAGTGCAAATCAAGAGGAAAAAGAAGAGAAAGAAATGGAACAACACTTCTCTAATTTTCCCTTCGGATCAAACAAAGGAGACATAGAACAAGTGGTCATTTTTTATAAAGATGGAACTTTTAGCCAATTCAAACCTCGTTAGAGATACACTCTCTTTTAACCTAGAATAAGTGATAGACTATAAACGAAAAGTAATTAAGTAATCTTCTCATACATCACTATATAAAAAACCGTGTAAACTCTACCTCCCTTATTCGCTTGAGGAATACGAGCAGTTCTATTGAGGTGTTGTTGCTGAAAGAGCCCTCCTGAGTAAGCATTGCTCAATGAATCGGCACCGAAACCGCAAGAAATAGCAAGAATACTAGACTTCCTTGATTAGTTTTTGTTTGTGATTAATATTCTAGGCTTATTCTCTGCAATATTTAATTTATCTTTGATGTTAAAGTTGAGCTAGAAAAAATGATAAAGAGAATACTGAGTTATTTTACCCCTATTATAGAAAAGAGAATCCCGTCTAAAGTCAGTCAACAATTAGAAGTAACCTGGACAGAAGGGCGCTTAGTCGTAGATACTAAACACACTAACTACTCTTATGGCAATTTGGAGAAAGTGTTAAAGAATGGGCTGTCATTCATTGGTTTTGAGAAAATCAAACGAATGAATAATGTCCTAATCCTAGGCTTAGGTGCAGGTGGTATATTAAAAACATTGCGCGATGAGGTCAAATATGCTAATCATATCGATAGTGTAGAACTAGATGAAGCTATTCTTTTTGTCGGGAATAAATACTTTGATTTACAAGACTATAGTGAGAAGCACACTATCCATAATATGGATGCTTTCGAATTTGTCTTGCGCTCTACAGAACATTATGATCTGATTATCATAGATGTTTTTCAAGATGCAAAGATGCCTGCTTTTCTGTTTGAAAGTTATTTTGTCGAGAAGATACATACTATACTGAACACAGGAGGTTTTATCCTCTTTAATACAATCGTTCTAAATCAAGAAGACGAAATAAGAAATCAAAAACTTCATACTCTTTTCCCTAAGGAGCACTACTCTATTAGAACCTATCCTAAACAACAAAAATACAATGAGCTTCTTACTATCAAAAAACTAAAGTAAGAGTCCGTTTTAATTACATAAAAATAGTAAGCCAATATCACAAATAAGTATCTTTGTGACAACAGTGGTTAATAAAATATCTAGAGAAAATGATTGAGATTAGAGAAGCGAAGACAAAGAGTGAAATCAAAGAGTTTGTCAAGTTCCCTTTTAAATTATATAAAGACAACAAGTATTGGGTACCTTCTATGATAAAAGAAGAAGTCAAAAGTTTTGATAAAAACAATGACATTTTCAAGACAGTGGATGTACACTTTTATCTTGCTTATAAAAACAATGAAATCGTAGGTCGTGTAGCCTGTTGTATTAACTGGACAGAAGTCAATGATTTACACAAACCTAAAGTGCGTTTCGGATGGCTTGAGATGATTAATGATATTAATGTTACCAAAGCATTGCTTGATAAAGTAATTGAATTCGGTAAAAGTAAAAATATGGAATATATAGAGGGACCTATGGGATTCTCTAATATGGATAAAGCTGGTATGCTGACTAAAGGATTTGACTATGTAGCTACGATGATTGGGTTATATAATCACGAGTACTATCCTAAGCATATGGAACAACTAGGCTTTAAGCCTGAAGCAGAATGGATAGAATATAAACTTGATCTTGGAAAATATGAAAAGGAGAAGATTAATAAAATGTCTAAACTTGTACGAGAGCGTTATAAAGTAAAGGTTCTTGAATTCCAATCTATTAAAGAGTTAATGCCTTATGTAGATGAGATGTTTGCCTTGCTAAATAAAACGTATGCTGATCTACAAAGTTTCGTGCCTATCGAACCTTTCCAAGTAGAACATTATAAACAGAAATACCTGAAGTTTATACATCCTGATTATATCTCTTGTATTATGGATGAGCATAATAAAATGATTGCTTTTGCTATCACAATGCCTTCTTTCTCTAGAGCATTTCAGAAAGCGAATGGCAAGCTGTTCCCTTTTGGTTTTTGGCATTTACTTCAAGCTGTAAAAAAGAATGACCACGCAGAGTTTTACTTAATTGGTGTAGATCCTGAATATAGAAATAAGGGTGTAACAGCTGTAATATTCGAGGAAATTTACAAATGTTTTACGAAGCACAATATCTCTTTCATAGAAACCAATCCTCTGTTAGTAGAAAACAATAAGATCCAACAACTTTGGAAACAACTAAATCCAGAGATTCACAAAGAAAGAAAAACATATAGATTAGACCTATAATCTACTGATAATAAACACAAAAGGCTATTCTTTTTATATGAATAGCCTTCTTTGTTTATTACTAATTTATTGAAAATAAATGTATTATAATCTAAGATTCAAAAGGTTTAGAGTTTTCTAATCCTATGTTTTTAAGATATAGTAAGTCTGCCTTATTTTTAGAACTAGAAATTAAGGAGATATAATGATTCCCATTTTCATTATCTCTTATTTCTATATTTTGCAAGATATAACTATCTGAATTACATCTTTGAAATAACATTTTAAAGATTTGACTTCTGAATTTTTGAGGTGATAATTCATTTTGACGAATTCTCATTTTTATAGGATAACTGTCACAGTAGTAATAAAGAATAACATTATTAGATTCTAAATATTCTAACACAATAGAAGTTAACTTATTTAGAGCATGGATAGTACAACTCTTTTCTTTTTCATTAACTAAAACTAAAGTTATATTAATTATAGGCACTGATACATCTAATTCAGAGATATTAAATATATCAAATTTAACTATGTATTCATGCCCTTCGAGACTTTCGAAACATACTACTTTCTCTAAGCTCAATCTTATAATTTTTTAGGAAAGTATAAGTCTTTTTTTGAAATTAAATCTGCTTTAACCTCCTCTTTTTCAACTTTAAATTTTCTAAAAAACTCTAACAATTCTTTAGAGGGTTTATCTATATGTAAAGTATTCGTTTTCATAATTAGATATTTTATATACTTTTTAAAGCACAAATATATAACTAATATTTCATTTTTATTGTATTAAAAAAAATTTAACTAATTGATAATCTATACAATAAACACTAATTACGTATTAAATCTAGGTTTAATACTAGCTAGTTTTTATCAAGCTACAGCAGCAGGTCAACATATAAGATTCGCGAATACTCATAAATACCCCACGTTCTACTAATAACCTATTTGAAGACTCTTTCTTTTAGTATAAACACAACGATATTTCACTGCTCTTTTATCAATAAATTCTATTTTAATTTGTCAAAACGGCATTGTTTTGTTACTTTTACAGAAATCGAATTTATTTAATCAAGCTTATTTAGCTGTTTTATTAGAAGAGATATTCAACAAAAACGACTAATTGTTTTTGTTTTCTTACTTTCAAATCAAAGGTCTATTATACACCTTTTCTTTTTTGTCTTCATCTTTGTTTAAAGCCTAAATAAGCATCTAAAAACAATCATTTTTATGCTTACAATTCATAAAATAGACGCATTAACACCTACTACTGACGAACAAATTAATCAATATACTACCTTTTTACATCAACATCTAGAGCAATATGGCGATAAAGAAGAAGATATCAGAAAGGCAATAGACTATGCATTAGCACGAAATAATAAACCCGGAGGTTTTATATTATCAGCATTTGATCAACAACAGCATATCGTAGGTATTGCGGTACTGTTAGATACGTTAATGGATGGTTTTATCCCTGAACACATCCTTGTATACATCGCTATAGACGCAAGTGTACGTGGTCAAGGATTAGGAAAACAATTACTAGAACGAGTAAAAACAGAAGCTAAAGGTTCGATAGCACTTCACGTTGACAGAGATAATCCCGCTCAGAACCTATATGAAAGATTGGGATTTGAGAAGAAGTATATCGAAATGAGATTAACTAGATAAAAGATGGCTTATATAACCTTAGATAGAGACAAACTAAAACACAATTACGACAACCTCAGTGCATTATTTGCAAAGAATAATACCCAGTGGGCCGTTGTGGGAAAATTACTATGTGGTAACGAGACTTTCTTAAAGGAAGTTTTAGCGTTAAAACCGAAACAAATATGTGACTCTAGAGTTTCTAATCTAAAGACGATTAAGTCTATAGACCCTGATATTGAGACTATTTATATAAAGCCTGCACCCAATGGCAGTATAGATGAGATTGTTGAATTTGCAGATATTAGCTTCAATACAGAACTAGAAACTATAAAACTACTCTCTAAAGAAGCTATTAAGCAGAATAAGGTACACCAGATAGTCATTATGGTAGAATTAGGCGAACTGCGAGAGGGAGTCTTAAGAGATGATCTAATAAGCTTCTATCAGCAAGTCTTTACACTACCAGCTATTCAGATTATCGGATTGGGAACTAACCTCACCTGTATGTATGGAGTACTTCCTAATAATGATAAGCTTATACAACTAGTATTATATAAAGAGCTATTAGAACTTAAGTTTAACCAAAAGATCCCTTATCTATCCGGTGGAGCCTCAGTGACCATCCCCTTGCTGTTAAACGGAAGTTTACCTGCTGACATCAATCATTTTCGCATAGGTGAAACCTTATTTATGGGAACTAATGCTTATGACAACACAGAATATGATGATTATAAGCAAAATGTATTTACACTGCATGCCGAAATAATAGAGCTACACGAGAAGCCAATGATGCCAGATGGCGAAATAGGGCTTAAAATGACAGGAGAAAAAGTAACACTAGATCCAGAATGGGAGAATAGTGTGAACTATCGGGCTATCATTGATTTAGGATTGCTAGATATAGAAGAAGATCACATCACTCCTATCAATCAAAAAATTACTTTCGTGGGTTCTAGCTCAGATATGATGGTTATAGACTTAGAAGATAATCCGGAAGAATTAAAAGTAGGTGACACTATTTCCTTTCACATGAGCTACATGGGAATATTGCGAATAATGAATTCTAATTACATCGATAAAATCGTATTATAGTGCATTATTCATTTACAAATTCACAATTAAAATAGTGTTAAAAAGTATTTCAATAACCATTCTCTTAATTACATTTGTTTTTCTCAATCAAAATAACTTTGCAATATGATTTCAACAATCATCCCATTAGGAGGAGTAGCACCATCTGAATTAATAGTTGTTGTTGCAATAGCTTTATTACTTTTTGGAGGTAAGAAAATCCCAGAATTAATGAAAGGACTTGGAACAGGAATTAAAGAATTCAAACAAGCTACTAGAGAAACTAATACGGAAACTGCAATGGCAAAAGAGTCCATTACAGAACCTAAGAAAGTTACAGATACACAAAACGAGTCTGTATAATAGGATTTTAAGCAAAAAGGGATATTACAGTGTAATATCCCTTTTTTATATTTTACTTTAAAAATTCTTTCTCTAAATCAAGAGGAGCGATATAAGTATTGTCTTTATATACTCTCATATTTCCACCTGATATCTCATCGATTAAGATAATCTCATTAGTCGCTTTATCTCTACCGAACTCTAATTTGATGTCATATAGCTCTAAATTCTTAGTTGCTAACTCTTCTTTAATGATTTGACAGATTTGTTTTGTGCGTTCTTTAAGGATGCTATACTCTTCTTTAGATAAGATACCTAACATTTCTAGTGCATCATCAGAGATAGTAGGATCACATCTCTCATCATCTTTGATAGTTACTTCTACGAAGCTATCTAGTGGCATTCCTTCTGTGCAATACATTCCATATCTTCTAAAGAAACTACCTACAGCTCTATATCTACAGATTACTTCTAATCCTTTACCGAATGGTGTAGCCTCTTTAACGACCATAGATACTTCATCAAGATCCGCAGATATATAATGTGTCTCTACTTGTTTTTCAGCTAATACTTCGAAGAAATGTTTTGTCATTTTCAGACCGCTTCTCCCTGCTCCATCTATTGTTAGACCTACTGTGTTAGCTCCTGGATCGAATACTCCATTCTCTCCTGTTACATCATCCTTAAATTTTAAAAGAACCTGATTGTTTGAAAGACTGTAAACATCTTTAGTCTTCCCTTGATACTTTAGTGTCATGTTATGTTAGTGTTGTTATTAAAGCTCAAAAGTAAGACAAATGTCCCAACTCCTCCTTATTTATCAACAATTTTCTTTTCCTAATCTAAGCTATTTGGTATTGTAAACTCTCCTTCACTCTATTCCAATAAAAAAGCTCCAAAACAATACTGCTTTGGAGCTTTTTATATTACTTATAAATATCATTATATTAAATCAAAATCACATCTTCTATTCTCACCATTTCCACCTCTACTATATGCACCTTTAGTTGGGATATTAGAATTTACTGTTTCTACCCACTTCATTAATCGAGATGGAGAAATACCCTTAGATATCATATAATCAACTACTCTATCTGCTCTACGCTGAGATAACCATTCATCATATTTGACATTTCCTCTTGTATCAAAATACACATGCACTCTCACTTTAGCATTAGGATTATTATACATGTATGATACGATCTGATCTACAGCATACTTGTTATCCGGCGTTAAGTAAGAGCTATTAAAATCATAGTAAAACGATTCTAATGTTGAGTTATCATATTTTGCTATTGGTCTAGAAGTATCTCTATAATCTGTATTTTCATTCGAATATGTTCTAGCATCATTAGAAGAAGTGTATACTTTTCCTTTATTATCTGATGCAGCAACTAATCCAAAATTAGCAATAGCTCCTTTATCTAGATTGTTAATCATAATTTCTGCCTTGCTATAATTCTTAACAGATGTTGCCACTTTATGTATTTCTTTTACTTTCTGAGATTCAAAAGAATACATACCATTTTCTAAAGTATAGACTGTAGCTATTTTTTCTCCTTTATCGTTAAAAAATGTTACTTCTCCTTCAGTAATTGGCGTATTAGTATTCTTATCAAATACTCTTCCCTCAATCTTCTGTGCAGATACTGACACAAAACCTAACAAAGCAACTCCTAAAGTAATTAAATGTAATTTCTTCATATCTTTTTTAAAGTAAACACAAATAGAACTTTGCGTATTATACAATTACAAAACTACATATTATTTCACAACTTTTAACACTCTTGCGATTTTATTTAAATCAACTTCATGCTTTGCCTATATTTAAGTATATTTTACCCTTAAATACTTATCAATAATTCACTTATACAAACTATATTTTATTAAAATATAATAATTTAGAGAAATAAAAATAAATATATACCACATTTACACTACTAATAATAATATTTTTAACTACTATTATATAGTATGATTTTTATTTTAAATAGATAATGGCCTTTATATCATATAAACAAATACTTGATTGAATAAAACTCAAAAAACATTAAATATCAACACAAATAAACCAATAATGCTAATAATTATGTAATTTTGTTTTTATAATAATAAAACATACTTAACTAACAAATGACCGCAGATCAATTAAACTCTATCGCAGAAAATGCTTTAGAAGAAAAATATATATCTATTATCAATAAATTAAAAGAATCAGCATTACAAGGCAAGAGCTCATATACTACAGATGATTTACCAGAACCTCTAGTACGTAAATTAACAAATAAAGGTTATGTTATTATACCAGTATTTAAGTATAAATATGATTACCTTTTAAGAAGAAGAAAGAAAAAATACTATATGGTAAGATTCTAGAAAGTAGAATACCTCCTTAATTTATGTTTTACTTATAACAATCAAACTATTTTAAACAACAAAAAATCAATGGAATAGTATTTGTGCCTTAACTTAAGACACAACTTACTACATTATGAAACTGATATACCCACTGCTTTTATTATTCTGTATGCATTCATTTGCACAGGAGTTGACAGATGTAAATCTTGCCTATAAGAAGAGAACCCTAGAAGAGATAAATATCGTTCGCATTAATTATGACTCTAATAACCAAGAATCCTATCAGTTTCTAATAGATGCTAAGTATCTTAATAAAGATATTTTGACTTTCTATACTCCTATTCTAGGTACTTCTTTATTAGAAAAACCTTATCTAAACGTAGTGAAATACAAGGATAATTACTATTTTATTGCAAAGACTAAAGAATCAACTATAGTTTCCTTAGCGCATATCATTACTACCCCTAGAGTAGAGGCTAAATTCCTAGTGCTAGGTAGCAATCACTGCCTTATCCCAAGTACATCTGATCTCTGTTATCCTGCTGATGACGGACTTTCTTGCTTAGATAAACAACTTCACTGTGCTAAAATCAACACTAAAAAGTGATAAAGCACATCAACAAGAAACTATTATAGTTAAGTATACCTTAATTCATTCAGGGCTATCTTGTCTATATATCTATGGCTTAATCTAGTTTAAAATAATTATTTTTTAGATAGTTGAAGATTTAAGGTTGTACATTTGGACTAGAATTAATTGATATAACCTACTTTTATACTAGTCCAGTTATGCTAAGACCATGGCCTCTACAAATACAACTTACTAATTCAGATAAGAAAGCAGTTTATCTACAGATAGCCGATGCTATTATCGAGGCGATAAAGCTCGGTCAACTAAAAGAGGAAGAGGCTCTACCCGGTAGTCGAAAACTTGCAGAGATTATCGGAGTTAATAGAAATACAGTTATAGAGGCATATGACGTGCTTCTAAGTGAGGGATGGATAGAATCTAAATCTCGTAGTGGAACTTTTGTCTCTAAACTGTTAGGAAAAGACACTGCTAAGAAAAAATCAAAAGAGATAATCGAGGAGAACAAGAATCAAATCAATTACACCATTATGGTGGATGATGGCAATCCCGATACCTCTATTGCTCCTGTAGAAGAACTAGCCCGTGCTTATCGTCAAATCTTTAAGCGAAAAGGCAAGTGGCAAATGATGGGATATTCTTCTCCTCTAGGATTATTTGAATTCAGGGAGCATATCAGCAAGATGCTTAATCACTTAAGAGGAATGCAGGTCACTGCAGAGGAAATCTGTATCTCACGAGGTAGTCAGATGGCGATGTACTTAGTAGCGCAGGTACTTCTTAAACCTAATGATTACGTCATAGTAGAACACCCAGGATATAAGAAAGCATGGAACACATTTGAGCACGCAGGAGCGCAGCTATTATATGCTGATGTGGATAGTCAAGGTATCAATATCGAGCAGGTGGAAGAATATCTAAAGAAGTATAAAAACATCAAGGCAATCTACCTAACCCCTCATCATCAGTACCCTACGACCGCTACATTAAGTTTACAAAGAAGATATAAACTGATCGAATTATCTAATCAATATAACTTTACGATTATAGAAGATGATTACGACTATGAGTTTCACTATGGGCATAGACCTATTATGCCTATCAGCAGCCTTCCTAATATCACTAATTATGTATATATAGGCACTTTGAGTAAGGTAGTTGCACCCTCACTTCGTATAGGATATATCGCTACAGATAGTCAACTAATCGCTAAAATAGGTGAACTTAGAAGCATCATAGATGTACAAGGAGATAATATTATGGAGCAGGCCGTATTACAGTTAATGGAAGACGGTACAATTCGAAAACACCTCAAGAAAGCACATAATTACTACAAAGACAAAAGAGACCTTACGGCTAACCTATTGGATTTACACCTTAAAGAGGCTGTACATTATACTATCGCGGATGGTGGTCTAGCGATATGGTTAGTTCCCCTTAAAAAGATAAAGTGGTCAACTCTAGAAGCGCAACTACAAAAAGAACGCATTAAGATTATGGGACCTAGTAGATTCTCTTATCTACCTGAACTACAAGGAATACGTTTTAGTTTCGGATCTTTAACAACACAGCAGATAGAGGAATCTATCTTGATTCTAAAGAAATACTTATAAAATAATCCCCCATCTGATGTTGTAAATCTGATGGGGGATTATAGATTATCATTATTTAGACAGTGCCTTTCTAACTTCAGGCGCTACCTTAGTTCCTAATAATTCTATTGATTTCATTTGAGTCAAATGATCTGGCGCACCTAAATCACTGTGCATTAACCATCTTGTCAACCCAAACATCTCTTGGTGATATAATATTTTATCTACTACTTGATTAGGGTCTCCTATAAATAATGCCCCATCTCTACTTCTTCCCCCCTCATATTGCTCATAAGTATAAGGTTGCCATCCACGAGAAGCACCTATGCGATCCATTTGTTCCTTATATGTTGGGTAATACGCTTTAGATAATGCAGTGCCATCTACGCCTATTAATCCGTGTGAATGTGTTGCCACTTGCATTTTGCTAACATCGTGCCCTGCATTGATATACTCTGCTTTATAGTAGTCAAAGAAAGGTTTATACTGTTCAGGCATCCCTCCTATAATGGCAAATACCAATGGCAAACCTAACTTAGCTGCTCTTAGTACAGACTCTGGTGTTCCACCTGCGGCTATCCATATATCTAGGGGACTTTCGCTTCGTGGGAATACTTCTTGTTCTTTTAGAGAAGGGCGGTGTTTACCTGTCCACGTCAATGGACCTTCAGCCAAATTAACGTTTAACAGTAAGTTTAATTTCTCTGTAAACAATTCGTTGTAATCATTTAAATCATATCCAAACAGTGGAAATGATTCTATAAAACTACCTCTACCTACTGTTATCTCCGCTCTGCCTCCTGATAAGGCGTTTATAGAAGAGAATGCCTCATATACACGTACAGGATCATCAGAACTCAATACTGTTACTGCACTCGTTAGTTTAATATTCTTAGTTACAGTAGCAGCACCTGCTAAGATAATATCAGGAGCTGATACAGCATAGTCCTCACGATGATGCTCTCCTATTCCGAATACATCTAACCCTACTTCATCCATCAACTTCACTTCTTCTATAATCTCTTTTATACGTTGACCTGCTAGTTGGTACTTGTTACTTTGTTTGTCAAATCTAAGATCTCCAAACATACTTATTCCTATTTCCATATCTTCTTTCTTTAATCTTATTAATACTATCTTAAACTTAAAACTATCCATTAACTCTACCCTATTTCTCTTTATATCTACAATAATAGTTAGAGGTTCTTTAATAAATTAATTATCAGTGAACTGACCTAGTTTTTAAGTAGTATAAAGATACCACTTATTAAATCAAGATTGCTTAATGTAGATTAAGAAGTAAATATTCAGTATTATCTAAGTAGTTTATGCCCTAGTTGTTAAATATTATTCAACAAAAATTACCTAAAACTACTATTAAGTTAAAAAAGACATTGACTGACAAACGAATACGCCTAGGATTTTTATTATTTAATTAGAAAAGCGCATTGCTTTTAGTATAATTTGAAGAAGTAAGCAATATAGATTAACAATCCCTATATTTTATTCGCAAAAAGCACTCTTTTAGTAAGTTTTAGCGTCTGTTTAGGAAATTATCCAATGCCTTTTGCATACTTTTGTCCTGTAAGTATATAAGAAGATAATCCTTCTTAAATAACTAAGGTTCTTGTAGTAAAGATTTGATAAGTGCAGAGATGTCTGTTCAGATAATATTATAAATAGAACCTATATCACTCCTCTTTGTTTTAAATAAACAAATGGAGATTCTCGATACGAACTATCATAGAACTATGTTCTATTTAAGTTATAATGTTGTTTCCTATTATAAAGCTCTATTGTTGTTGATAGAGCTTTTTTTTGTCTTAAAGTCATCTTAACTTTCTAATTTACTCTGTAATTACATTAATATTACCCATAAGATACTAAGTAAAACAGCTAGTTAAAAGCATATCAATTCTACTGCTTAAACAACGAAAGTTAGTAAATAAAGCATTAGTCTATTTAATTTATAGCAAAATATACGGGTGTATTAAAAAGGTTTGGTTTTTAACACCTATCTTTGCAAAGCAATGAATATCAGTTTTATTGGAATTTTTCAGACCATTCTTCTAGGTCAATATTTAAAAATAATCATATCATTTGTTAGTAGGCTAGAATAGGGACTTTTATGCAGTCTTGGTTTGAGTGAGTCCATAGTGAGTCCATAATGAGTCCATAGTGACTCCATTAGAACAGCCTTTTTAATGGAGTCATTATGCATACACGATGCTGTCAATATACTTTCATATAAAGCTACATGGCAACTTCATAGAGAGTAGTAGATAAATAAGGTAGTTTTGTCTTGAGATAAGTGATAAAATCCTAAATCTTGTTTGGATTAAGATCGTTGATTTCTAATGAAATAGAAATGAGTATAGAACTGTAAAGTTAGGAATTTAAATTGAGCATATATGGCGGGGATTGACTAAAGTGAGTTATCTTCTTTAAAAAGTCAAGATCCCTTTCTATAACTAGTTGAACTTACTTTGTGATAAAATAAGTTTCGTAGAAGTGATATATCGTTGCTCCTAAGATCATCAATAAGAAAGACGTTGACATAATAATATTAATGATGCGAGATACTTTCTTACCAAAAAGCTCTCTGATGATATACACTGTCGTTCTTCTAGAAGGGTGTCTATGCTCATATACCCACTCCTTATCTTTAAAGCTACTATAGTTCCAATAAATAGCAATCGATAAGAACAGTATATAAACCGCCCATGTGTTCTCTTTAAAAAACAAGGCTACTTTATCAGCTATATCTCCCCCTATCTCCCGAATCTGCACGAATACATCAGCTTCAGAATCTAATTTAATCTGATATTCAGGTAAATAGAAATAATTTAAATATACTGCGCTAATCAGTATTCCCATAAATAAGAATAAGACAAATGATCGGATATATCCAACAGCTTTTGAAGTGGTTATATGCATATTCTCTCTCATCCATATCACTAACTTGACATGCTCACCACCTCTCATATATAGCCATTGATTCTTATAAAAAACGAAACAAAGAAGACTAACTAATACAAACAGTATAACTACAATCATAATTCACAAGAAGTTAAAACCACTTCTTCCATTTAAAATAGCTAATCATAACAAGAACAAGCACTACCATAGCCCCTATCGTATAGAAATATCCGTTTTCTGATTTTAATTCAGGCATATTCTCAAAGTTCATTCCATATACCCCTACGATAAAAGTTAACGGAATAAAGATAACAGACACAATAGTTAATACTTTCATGATCTCATTCATACGATTGCTCTGTGATGAGAAGAAATAGTTAGTCGCACTATCTAATTTGTTTAGATTATAATCTATCTGATCTAACATTTCGAAACTCTTATATTGTAATCGATCAAAGAATCCGATGCTGTTCTTACTAATCACGCAGTCTACACTCTTCTTATCATGCTGTGTCTTAAGATTATATAACACCTCTCTCAAAGGGATAATCGCACGTTTCACCTCTTGAAGTTGTTGTGTATACTCTTCTATTCGTACTAATACATCATGGTGATATTTGGTTCTAGCTTCTACTAATACATGCTCTACATTATCTTCTATAAAATCCAATGCCGTAAAGTAGCTTTCCATAAGTGAATCTAACAGTCCATATAATAAATATCCTGAATCTTTCTTTCTAATTTGGCCTGTTTTAGTGCGAATTCTCTCTCTAATTAGATTAAAGAATGACCCTCTTTTCTCTTGAAAAGACAGCAGTACATTATCCTGTAATATAAAACTAATCTGTTCTACATCTAAAATAGTTTCCTCATTACTATAAGGTAGAATAGCCTTAACACTAAAGAACAATGTATTTTCTAACTCTTCTACCCTAGTTCTCCTAGAGAAGTTAAGTATCTCTGCCATAATGTAAGATTCTATGCTAAAGAAATTACCCACTTCTTTTAATAGCTCAATATCGTGCAAACCGTGTAAGTTGAACCACTTTATAGCACTAGGCGAAGCAGTCTCCATTATTTGCTCTATCTCTTTTAAACTTAAATCATTATACTCTTCAAAAGTATTCTCATCATAGATAAATAGCTGCATTGAGATAGGAACATCAGGAAAAGAACCTGAATATTCAAGAGAATTGGGCTGAAGTTTTCTAGTTTTCTTATATTTAACTCGTCTCACATTTTGTAAATTTGCTTAAAGGTAAAAGATTTTACACTTTTATTCTATTTTAAAACTAAAAAACAACACAGACAGTCATGAAAACACTACTTATAAATATTAAAGAAATACTTCAAGTTAGAGAAGAATCTATAGATAAACTAGAGGGATCAGCAATGGGGATACTTCCTAAACTTGATAATGCCTACCTATTAATAGAGGACGATATCATCCTAGACTACGGGGTAATGAATGAATGTCCGAATACAGACAATATGGATCTAGTGATTGACGCCACAGGAAAAACTGTCTTACCAACTTGGGCTGATAGCCATACTCACCTAGTCTATTCAGGTAACCGAGAACTAGAATTCGTAGATCGAATCAACGGACTTAGCTATGAGGAGATTTTTAATAGAGGGGGTGGAATACTAAACTCTGCTAAAAAGTTACAAGAGACTACAGAAGAAGATCTATACAAACAATCTTGCAAAAGATTAGAAGAAGTCATTAGTCAAGGAACTGGAGCTGTAGAAATTAAGTCAGGATATGGGCTAACGCTAGAAGCTGAACTAAAAATGCTTAGAGTAATCAAGAGGCTAAAAGACAACTATCCTATCGCAATCAAAGCTACATTCTTAGGGGCTCACGCCTTCCCTACTGTCTATAAAGATAATCATCAGGGATATATAGATCTTATCGTAAACGAGATGATACCTGCTATCGCTAAAGAGAACTTGGCAGAATATGTAGATGCTTTCTTAGAGACAGGATATTTCTCTTGTGAAGAGACAGAACGCATTATAAAAGCGGGACAGGCTTATGGCTTAATCGCTAAAGTACACGTTAACCAATTCACTGCCATCGGTGGTATAGAGACTTGTGTTAAGAATGGCGCCTTATCGGTAGATCACTTGGAAATAGTAACTGATGAAGATATCGAAATATTAAAAGGAAGTATAACAATGCCTGTAGCTCTACCTACATGTTCTTTCTTTATTTCTATCCCTTATACTCCTGCGCGTAAGATGATAGATGCGGGGCTACCACTAGCTTTAGCTTCTGATTCTAATCCGGGGACGACGCCTTCAGGTAATATGAACTTCGTCGTAGCAACAGCGTGTATTAAAATGAAGATGACTCCTGAAGAGGCTATTAATGCTGCTACAATCAATGGTGCGTATGCTATGGGGGTACAAAAAGAGTATGGAAGTATAACTAAAGGCAAAAAAGCAAGCATAATTATAACAAAACCATTACATTCGTTCTATGAACTACCTTACGCATTCGGTACTAATAATATTGATCAGGTAATTCTAAATGGAAAAGTACAAAATATATAAGGTTATCATTAAAGCGACAACATAAGTAAAACAGCACAATACTCTACTGATTATGAATAAACAAAAACTCAAACTATTCAAAAAAAGTGACCTTGCTTCACTAACTAAATTTAGAAGTGGTGAAATCAAGTTTGGAGAACGAGTACATATATTAGAATCTGATGACAACTGGCAGAATGAACTAACTACTTTAGACGCGCGTTATGTCGTAGTAGGTATTCCTGAAGATATCGGTGTTAAGGCTAACCTAGGACGTACTGGAGCTTCGTCTGCATGGCAGTCTTTTTTAAATAGCTTTTTAAATATTCAACATAACCGCTTTTGCAAAGGAAGTTGGGTTACTCTACTAGGACATCTTGACTTTAGTGAAGAACAAGAAGAAGCAAACAAGCTAGATCCAAACAACAGAGAAGATCGCAAAAGATTATTTGAACTTGTCTCTCTTATAGATAAGGAAGTATCACACACGATAGCTAATATCGTTAAGGCAGGTAAAATCCCTATCATAATCGGCGGTGGACATAATAACTCTTATGGCAATATCAAAGGAGTTGCTCTAGCAAAAGGCAAGCCTATTAACGTAGTTAACTTTGATGCACATACAGACTTCAGACCACTAGAGGGACGTCATAGCGGCAATGGGTTCTCTTACGCTTTTGAAGAAGGGTTCTTAAAGAACTACTTTATCTTTGGGCTACATGAGAACTATACTTCTAAGACAGTCTTTAATGAAATAAAGTTAAATGCAGATCGAGTAAAGTATAATACATACGAGCAGATACGCATCCGAAAAGAGAAGTCTTTTGATACAGAACTAATTACTGCTCAAAAACACATAGATAATAATACGTACGGAATCGAAATAGATCTAGACGCAGTGCCATTAGTAGCTAGTAGTGCGATAACTCCTACAGGGTTCTCAGCAGAGAGACTAAGACAGTTTATTCATTACTTTGCCAAATCTAGATATGCAGGATATATCCACATTTGTGAAGGTGCGCCTTCTCTAGATGCAGAACAGAATACAGCATTAGTAGGTAAACTAATCGCGTACTTAGTAACCGATTTTATGAAATCAAATACAGAAAGAATTTAGCCTTGAATATATTACTTGTGGAAGACGATTCGCGTATAAGCGACTTTATCGTCAAGGGTTTAGAAGAGAACGGAATGCAAGTACAGCTTGCCTCAACTGGGGAAGAAGCTAGAGAACTAGTCTTAAATAATGATTGGGACCTTATTCTTATGGATATTATGCTACCCGGTATAGATGGTATACAGTTAACTAAAATGATTCGTTTTAAGAAGAACTATACTCCTATCTTAATGTTAAGTGCACTTAGTGAAACATCGGATAAAATATCTGCACTAGACAGTGGTGCAGATGATTATCTAACTAAGCCTTTTCACTTTAGTGAACTACTCTCTCGCATTAATGCATTGACGAGACGTACTAAATTTAATTACGAAAAGAAAGAACAAGTATATATCTGTCGCAACCTGAAAGTAGACCCTGAGAAACACTTGGTCACTCAGAATGATAAACAGATAGATCTCTCTCCACGTGAATATAAACTACTCTTATTCTTACTAGAGAATAAGGATCGTGTAGTCTCTCGTATGCAGATACTAGAGCGTGTATGGGGTATTCAGTTTGACACCAATACAAATGTGGTAGACGTCTATATCTCTTATCTGCGAAATAAGATTAATGAATCAGATGGTAAACTAATCCACACTATTAAAGGAACGGGCTATATGCTACAAGAATAACTTATGAATTTACGAACTCGTCTTACCACCTATAGTACGATTGCCTTTGGTATTGTTTTTTTGGTTGCTTCTTTATTGATTTTCTTTGCTTATTTCTCGAAAATGCAAGACTCGATTAATAGATCACTTAAAAATACTACCCTGCTCTCGGCTATCTATTACTTAGAACAAGACGAGTTGTCCCAAAGTGAACACTCTGTAATCAAAGAAGAATTTAGAGCTGCTATACAGTCTAAGAATGTCGCTGTCTATAATGATAGTGGTGAACTAGCCTATGGTGCTTTAACAGAAGATCCCATCCTAACGAGAGAAGAATTAAATAAGGTAAGAGCGCTTAAGAGTTACCATTTTAAGAACAAAGAGCACTTCTATTACGGGATATACTACCCCGATAATCAAGGAGATTTTGTAGTCTTTACTAGAGAATCTACGGTTGATTTTATAGGGCAAATGAGAACCTTAATTCTTATCCTATCTGCAGTATTAATCGGAGGTTTATTAGCGATATATTTCCTTAGTAGATATATCTCTAACATAGCATATAAGCCGATTAAAGACATCGTAAAACAGGTCAATCAAGTCAATTATTCTAACCTAGAACACGGCATAGAAGTGCCTAAATCAAATGATGAACTAGAAGAACTTATCTCCACCTATAACAACCTCTTAACTCGCCTATCTGAGACGTTTTTAATACAGAAGAATTTTATTAATTATGTCTCTCATGAGTTTAAAACACCACTAACTGCTATCAGTGGAAATCTGGAAGTTTTTGCACAGAAAGAGCGCACTCCTGAAGAGTATCAGCAGGTAGCACATGACGCTTTAGAAAATGTCTATAAAATAGAAAACATCCTAAGTAATCTATTGCTGTTATCAGGGTTAAAGAACGCGGAGAAAGACCACGGATTGATTAGAATAGATGAGCTAATTTGGAATATCTATGAAGCACTTCAAGAGAAGTTAATAGAGTTTAAAACCACGATACAAATAGACATACAAGTAGAGGATTTCTCTAAGTTAGAATTTAGAGCAAATGAGACACTTATTCACTTAGCACTCTATAACATCATTGAGAACGCTGTAAAGTACTCTAATAACAATCCTATCGCTATTACTTTAACTGTAACAGATAATCGACTACAAGTAATCGTTGCTGATAACGGAAAAGGTATCGCTGAGGATGAACTCGCGTTTATTAAGCAGACATTCTATCGAGGTAAGAATGTAGGTACGATTAAAGGCAGTGGTATAGGACTATCCCTAGCTACGATAATCTTCGAACAGCACCATATTGACTTTGATATCTCTTCTAATTTACAGTTGGGAACGGTTATTACGTTGAGTTTTTAACTCAAGAATATTCTTCTTAATAAGGGTATTAATAACCCTACAATTATATATAAAAAAGAAGAGTTGAAGTAAAGGTGCTTATCTACCTTTATTTCAACTCTTCTTTTTTATTACTTTCTTCCGAATTGTTCTATATAAAAATCTAGTAGCGTGATTGCAGTCATCGCTTCCACGATAGGCACTGCACGTGGTAGTACACAGGCATCGTGTCTTCCTTTTCCTTGTACAGTTACGACCTCATGGTCAGTATTGATTGACTGTTGATCTTTCATTAAAGTGGCTGTTGGTTTAAACGCAACTCTAAAGTAAATATCCATACCATTACTAATACCACCTACTATACCACCTGCATTATTTGTTGTAGTACTGCCGTCAGGTAAGATAGAATCATTATGCTGACTCCCTCTCATTTTTGTCCCTTCAAATCCTCTACCAAACTCTACTCCTTTTACAGCATTGATCCCTAGCATAGCTTTTGCCAAATCAGCATCTAAACGATCAAACACAGGTTCTCCTAACCCCACTGGAACGTTCTGTACCACGCAGATAATAGTCCCTCCTATAGAATCACCGTCTTTCTTTATGTCTTTAATTAACTCCTCCATTTGCACTGCCTTTACAGGATCAGCACAGCGTACAGGGTTTTGTTCTATATGATTAAAGTCTAGTTCTTGGTAAGGCTTATCTACTGTGATATCTCCTACAGAAGCTACATAAGCCGTTATCTTCAAGTCTTTTAATACTTGTTTTGCGATAGCACCTGCCACTACTCTACTTGCCGTTTCGCGAGCAGAACTACGTCCTCCACCTCTGTGATCACGGTGACCGTACTTCTCATCATATACATAATCCGCATGGCTAGGGCGATAAATATCTTTAATATGGTCGTAATCCTTAGACTTCGAATTTGTATTCTCTATCATAAAGCCTATCGGAGTACCTGTTGTCTTCCCTTCAAATATCCCTGAAAGAAACTTTACTTCATCTGCTTCTTTGCGCTGTGTTACTATCTTAGATTGCCCTGGTTTACGTCTATCTAGCTCCTGTTGTATAGCCTCTAAATCTAACGTTACACCTGCTGGACAGCCATCTATAATACCACCTATCGCTACACCGTGTGACTCACCGAATGTAGTTACTCTAAACCTATTGCCATAAGTATTACCTGCCATATTATTGTATTTTATACAAGTTTACCACTTTTCTATTTTATCCTTGTCTTTATTAAGGTGTTTTTTGCTTAGAACAGGTTATTTATTGAATAATTCTATATTTTATAAACAAGCCATAGCTGTATTTAGGACTGTTTATCACTAACACCCCCTCATTTATGATAGATAAACGTCATCCCTAAAAACATCAATTCGTGATTAAAACCTATCATAATCTATTTTATTCACAAATTACAGTATGTGTTATTTGAATTATTCTCGTTTTAACACTTTACGCAGTGTTAAGGTGTGTTTAATTATAACAAAGCAAGATTATAGAGACACAAGGTTGTTTATCTTTGCCGCCCATTAAAAATTATACATGATTATATTAGAACCATTTACTACTAATGACATTCCTCTTATGCTTAATTGGAATTTCTTAGAAGATGAATTAGTCCAATTTGGAGGGACAGCTTTTACTTATCCATTAACCGAACAGCAGATCGTCAACTTTATGAAAACAAAGAATGCGATGTACTTTAAGGCTATAGACCCCGAGAACAATGTCGTCATCGGTGCAGGTCAAATAGTACTTATGGATAATAATACCGCCAAGTTAGCCCGTATAGTTGTTGGTGATAAAGAGAGTCGTGGTAAGGGTTATGGCAAGAGAATGATGATGTCTTTTGTGCAATATGCTCGTAAAGAACTATTGAGAGAAAATGTAATGCTAAACGTATTCGATTGGAATGAAGGAGCGATTAAATGCTATGAGAAGATAGGATTTACCTTCGCTGATGTACCACCTAGCTTTTTTGACCTGCCTAATGGCAAACCATGGTTAAGTAAACAAATGAACTTTACAGGTTCTATAGATTAATCCCAAAATATGCGTTAGACAAATAAACGAAAAGTAATTATACAAAATAGGTCTGAATTAGTGATTCAATCATACTATAGTATGATTGTAGAGCTAATGAAAGAGCTATGAAGTAGAATTGCTTTGTAGTATTTGTCTAAAGTTGATTCTAGATTAATACTTCCTACAAGCCGATTACTCACGTAATCGGCTTTTTTGTTTTCATTTTCCTGTCATAAATAGACAATAAACACCTTCCAAATGTTAAATACTCGAGTATAGAGCCTCCTGCCCAAACCATACAAACTACTTCTATTTAGAGGTAACTTTACTTATACCCTATTCTTCTTAAATCACAGTACTACTGACTTTAACGCACTATACCCTTTTTAACTATAATGCAATAGAATTAAAGAATTTTATTGCATTGTATAATTTTTACATCATTCCAAATAAAAGAATTAAAAAAAACTTGTTTGTTTTTATTAAAAAATTATATAAATTTCCAAAACAAAACCTAACTAATCAAACGACTTAATTATGACACTTGAATTATTTGAAGAACTCACGGATGTTTTCGGAGAGTTCATAGAGAAATTCGCAAAACTCAACATTAATGCTAACAAGCATTCTTTAGCTTGGCAAAGATTTCATTACAACTATTTTGATTCAATGAGCACCACGTTATTCGAATCATTAATGCATATTAACTATGCTACAATAAAAGAGCATCAACAAGACATTCAGTATGCACAATCTTTCTCATTAGTTTTAGACAACAACTTTAATCAGATAAGAGAAGTTAACTTCGAGAAAATTACTCCTGACGTTAAAGAACAAATAAACAAGGTACTTTCTAATGACTTGTCTAATTTGTTCAAAAATCTAAGTAGTGATCAATACCACTATATCAAATTCAACTGTTTAAACAGAAAGAATAGACTATGTGGACTAGGGGGAACATTCTTTAAAGATTCTAAACGCGGAGAGATAGTACTTAACCTTTTCTATTTAAATCTGCGCAATGAACATATTGACTCTCTATTAGATATTGACTTCTATATGAAAGATAAGGCGAAATATATGACCTTATATAAAGAGTTAGCAACTAATAAAGTAAATAGTAAAGAGGAGTTAGTTCTTGCTTTATCAACAAAGGGATTAGCTCTAGACAACTTTAATAATGACTTTGTATACTTCTTTGGGGAAGAGTATTTAGCATTCCACGAAAAGAGAAAGTATATTCAGAGTTTAGAAATGGTATTCTTCACGAAGAATTCATTTAAGGAGATAGCTGATACTTGTGGGTATCAGTCTTCAGACTTTTTAATTCAGAAGTATCAGACATTCGAAAGTAATGGGCACGCACCTATTATTCGCTATTCAAATGTTATACACACATAATTGTTTTTAAATTGTTTTTAAATTTTTTGTAATTAAAAAAGGTTGGCTCATCTAATGAACCAACCTTTTTTTATAACCACTAAAGTAGAATTACAATGTAAAGCTACTAAATTGCTTTTGTTTTCTCTTTTAACCACGCTGCTTCTACAGGTGATAATTTAGATTCTAATGATTCATACACCCATTGGTTGTAATTGTTCAACCAATCGATATGTACTTGATCTAATAGAGACTTATCTACTAAATCAGTTGCGATATAACAGATTGTAATCGTTTCGAAGTCCATAAAGTCACCGAACTGATTAGAACTAATATCTCTTGCTACCACTAAATTTTCAATACGGATACCGTGTTTACCTTCTCTATATAATCCTGGCTCTATAGAACTCACCATACCTGTCTCAATAGCGATATCTACTGCCGCTCCATTAAAAGTATGTGGTCCTTCATGTACATTAAGGAAAAACCCTACACCATGTCCAGTACCGTGTCCATAATTACGCATAGACGCCCAGATAGGACGACGAGTGATAGCATCTATCTGATAACCTCTAGTTCCTTTAGTGAAGATAGCCATAGATCCTTCTATTGTACCTTTTAGTACATAAGTATAATCCTCTTTCTCCTCTTGAGTTAGTTGCCCTAGAGAGATTACACGAGTGATATCTGTAGTACCAGTTTCATACTGCCCACCTGAATCTACTAATAATAATCCTTTAGCTTCTAACATATAGTTACTATCTAGCTCTGCTTTATAATGAGGTAGTGCACCGTGATCTTTATATCCAGCGATAGTATCAAAGCTGATATCTTTAAATCCAGGTTGTTCTGCACGTAATCCTCTCAAATGATCCGCAATGCTCATCTCTGATAATTGTCCAGAAGCTACATTCTCTTCGATCCACTTAAAGAACTTCGTTAAAGCCACACCGTCATTAACCATCGCTTGTCTCTCATGGTTAAGCTCTACTTCATTCTTAACAGCCTTAAGCATTGTAGACGGATTCATATCTTCTAATATTTTCACATTAGCAGGCACAGAATCATATGTAGCAAAACAAGTGCGTTTAGGATCCAATAAGATTGTCTCACTTGCACTTAATGACTTAAGGTAGTTTCTTACTTCTTCATAAGGCTTGATAAGAATACCATATCCTTGTAATTCTTCAGCTGTTCCCTTATCTAACTTTTTAGAGTCAATAAACAAGATTGATTTATCTTGACTGATGAAAGCAAATCCAAGTGTAACAGGATTACACTTCACATCTGTTCCTCTTATATTTAATACCCAAGCAAGATCATCTAATGAAGAAATCAAATGTGATGTTGCTCTTTTTTGTTTTAATACTTTGCGTACTGCAGCTATCTTATCAGGAGTAGATTGTCCTGTAATAGAGATAGGTAGTGTATAAGTAGGTTCTGTTGGTAATGCAGGTCTATCTTTCCAGATCAAATCTAATAGATCTACATGACCATCTACTTTTACATTAAGTGGCTCTAAGATTGATTTTACTGCATTAGCTACAGCTAGTGATGCTAAATTACCATCAAATGCTACTGTACTTCCTGCAGATAATTTATCTCCTAACCAGTTAACATACTCTGGAGCATGCTGAACTTTTAACTTTACTAGCTCAAAGCCCGATCCTTTTAACTGTGCAGGCCCTTGCACGAAATAACGAGAATCTGTCCATAACCCAGCGAAGTCTTGTGTTATAACTAATGTTCCTGCAGAACCTCTAAACCCAGATGTCCAAGATATACACTTGTAATAATCTGGTAAGTATTCACTAATATGAGGATCCGACGAAGGAATAATATATCCATCTATACCCTTGCTCTTCATTAAAGAACGTATCTCTGATAGTTTTTCTAAATATGTCATTTTTGCTAATAAATTTTTCAAGCTAAAGATACAAAATGGCAATTACTACAAAAAGATAAATCTGTTAAAATAGCAGGCTCTTCTCTTTCCTCTTATTGGCTATAAAAGAATGCCTTACCACTAATCACATCTAGTTATTTATAATCCCTAAGTATCCTAAACGAATAAAGCCTGCTATTTAGCAGACTTTATTTAAGATATTATTCTAATGTGTACAGTGCCTTTACCGAGGCATTAAGTACTATAATCTTTTTGTTTAGTATTTGTTCATAAGAGAAATCCTTTAAATGTACATCTCTTCTAAATAATTCTGGGTTATTCGCTAACGCCACGATAAAATCAAAGAAGATCGTATCAGGAGCGATACTCTTATCTAAGACCACTCTAGTACGCGTATCTTTCTTATCTGATTTTCTTTTGTAATCAAAGATATACTGATTAGGCTTCTTCCACTCTCTCTTACCGAAGTTTTCGAAGTAGATATCCGAGATACTCTTCCCTTTTTCTGTCTTAGCCGTTACACGTTTTTTATCAAAACCTACATTAATCATAGAAGCTGTATTCAGTGGTGAAGCCACTAGTTTACTCCCCTCCTTCTTAAAAGATTGTTCATACACAGTAGTTATCCCTTTCTCTTTTTCGATGAAGACATAAGACAGTACATTATCTTTTCCTATTATCTTCCACATCATTTTCTCCTTATTCTCATCTAAAGAACTGTATAAAGTAGCAGGAGTAGATAGCCCATCTATATTCACTTGACTCTCTGTAAGATTACCATTCCACGATGTCCATTTATCATTTACATAGCTTTGTTTATAGGGAAGTAACTCTCCTTCATCTAAATTGTCAAACTGATCTCTAAGCGCATCGTTTTTCTCTATTTCACTACTCGCATACATATAGAAGTGATAATCACTATTGGTTATATACCTAGTCACAGGTTTAAAATCTGTGTAATGTACCACCGCTAGATCCTCTGCTCCATTATCTTCTACCACTACTCCACTCTCTAGCTCTCCTTTGATATACTTAGACACAAGTACTATACTATCCTGTTTACTATCTAAACTGATAAATGGCTTAAATCCCTCATCAGTAGTAGCAATATATTTTAGACGACTATTTAACGGTGTATGTATAGCAGGCATCGCACTTCTTTCCTCTACAATATCTAGAGAGTCATTAAGAACAGAACTCTCTAAAACATACGTAATATCTCTTAACTTCAATGTATCCGTTTTAGAAACATTACTTAATGCAGTAGCCTCCTGAGCGTAGATAACTCCACCTAGTCCTAACATCAATACAACAATACTCTTTTTCATAATAGCATTTTAATTACAATCACATCTTAATACTATCAATAGTAAGGTGCGAATATCAAATTTACGAATTCCAATTGATTATCTGACTAATTTCCGTTTCCAATATTAACAAAAAAGAGTGTGTTTATCGAAATATTCTACCACTGCACTTATCATTAATTATTAAAAATCAATAACTTATGATAATAAAACAAGAAAGAAAAGAGATATAAATACATAAAAATGCACGCACTAAAAAGAGTTTCTCACTATAAATCAACTACTTGCAGAGCACATATTACACTTTTCGGTACGTTTTAAAGCATTTGTCCCAAAATAAAGTGTAAAAACCGTAGTTGCTATCAGGATCTTGGTGGTGAATATTGTGAAATACCGTTAAACATAGGACATCGCGACTGATACGCTCAAATAAGGTTCCCTTAAAGATATCTTTATCGATATGCCCTATCGTACCCCATAATAAATTAATGATTAAATATAGTGTGACAGCCATTACATCAAAAGTGAATAGATATAACAACACCACTATCAAAAGTCCGAAACCAATAGCTTCGATCGGGTGTAGAACGAATAGACTAATCGCATTCACACTGCTGTGTTCGTGATGTCTAACGTGCGCTAAAGAATAAAAGATAGGAATATGTGCTAAACGGTGAAACACATACATCAAGAAGTCCATACCGACAATTAATCCAATAGTCTGCAGGATAATAATCCATACTGTACTCTGCTCACTGACATTAATAATTCCATGCTTATAAAGCCATACACCTAACAAGAATACAATGGCATTACACACAATAGTAAACAGAGACAGCCGAATATCTCTACCTGTGATAGCCTGCTGTTCTTCTTGTATATAAGTACTGCACGTGTACTTCTGTAATAGGAGATATAAACCAATAGAAAGCCCATAGAGAAAGAGGTTTAGTAATAAACTAAAGACAATTAATTCACTAATAGGTAATGTGGTAATTCTTTCTAACATATTTATATTCTCAAAGCAGATAGTATAACCTTAAATCTGCAGATAACGTTTAAACGAGAATAAATTGTACAAAACAGAGCAAGATTAGCGATTAAAGCACACTGTAGTGTGGTTTTAGAGCTAATTGAAGCTATGTAAAGTAGAATTAATTCACAGTAAATGGTAGTTACAGATTTGAGGTATGAGTACAAACAATTCTTAATTAGCGTCTATACTCTTTAACTCTACGTTCTGTGCTTGTCTTTTTAGTAAATCTAAAGCAAAGGTCAACTCAGGATCTTGCTCATTGATTAAGCTTTTATAGAATGCTTTTTCATCTACACTATAATCAGGAAGTACTCCACGGCATCCTTCTTTAGTACTAATTAAATTATTAAAGAACACTTCAGAACGAGGCAAATCTACAATCGTCTGCGTGTTAGGCAATTTATAGTTGATAAACCAAGAAGCTGTAGTGAAGTTACTACACGTACGAGTCTCTTGACCGATGATAGCACCTCTGTTATTTTCCTTAAATAAAGAAGCAAAGTATGCTGCTGCTGACACCGTATTATTATCTATTAATAACATTGTATTTCCTTCAAAGAAGTAACGGTCACGAGGATAGTTCTCTACATAAGACTCATCTAGACGGTTATTACCATAGTAATATTCATCCCCCTCTACTGTACTCTTGTCATAACGTTGGAACATAAAGTTGTTCATATTCTTAATGTCCATATCAGAATACTGTCTTCCACTCGCATCGATTAAATTCTCACGCACATTGATCTCCACTACCTTAGTAGCATAGCGATAGCTATTCTTAAACACTTTATCTTTTGAAATAAAAGAGTAAAACAAAGGAATATTACTAAGAAAACCTCCTCCATTACCTCTAACATCAATGATTAAGTTCTTCACTCCATCCGCATTTAGCTTCTCAAAGAAAGTACTCAACTTCTGATAAGCGAACTCTTCAGAAAAAGCAAACGTCTTAATAGTCAGGAAGTAAGTATCATCAGTGATCTTACGTCCATAAATCCCATAAGAATAACTAATCACATCTACAGGCAATATTGCCTTCTGTACATTATAGTAATTACGAGAATAGTTAACCGACTTCATCACTACTTCCTTCTGCTCTGGAGCATTCAGTGTATCTTGATAAGCGATCTTAAATTCTTCTGCACCGGGATTCATCAGTGATACGTAGAACGAGAAGTCCTTAGCGTCATCAGCTACTATCTGTCCATCTGTAGTCACATTTATTCTATCTAAATAGGCTTTAGACTTAACATCATTAACAGCTGTGATAATACTACCCGCAGGTAGAACAGGATTATGTTGATTCACAAACACCTTACCCTCATACACAATCGTATTTACCGGAAAGAAAGTCGCCTCTTTCGTAAAATCCTCAAATATCGTACTATCTGTACTTAGAGAGGAATGAGCATCGTGAATTAAGGGAATAGGATTAGACAACAAAAAGTTCCCATAAGAAGGATTCTTCTCTAGGTTACTTCTAATCTCAGCCACCTTCTTATCAAACTCTTTCGCAGTAATACTACGAAATGGATTAGGGTGTTGGTTCTTTATAATATTTATAAGAATATCAAAATCATTTAAATAATCCTCTTTAGTAAGTTCTGAGTACTTCTTTTGTCCAATAACAACGGAGCTACTCAATAGTAAGGCAATTAATAATAAACCTTTTTTAATCATTCCTCTTCTCAATTAAATTATTTAAAAATAAAGAATCTCTCTCATTTAAAAAAGTGTAGAGCTAAAACATTTGTCTTAGTGATTCTTTATTAATCTAGTCTACAAAGATAAGGTTTACCCCCTATCTTCACAACCTTTCGCTAGTCTGTATATTATAACACACAAATTGCACTTTTATTATTTTGAAAGCGTTAAACTTGTAAAAAAATTACCGAATACTTTTTACAATGAAAAACACAAGCCTATTTATCCTCCTTTGTTTCCTTACTATCAGCTGTGGTTCAGTAGATAATAAAGTAAAAACCAACTTCGCTAACACTGCTAAAAACATCAACAAATGGACAGCTATTAACGGAGATTGGACTGCCGAAAGTTACAACCTTACAGGGGAAAAAAACAAACATTGGGCAATTATAACACTTAATAAACAACTTCCCGAAAACTATATCCTTACTTTTTCTTCCCAAGTACAAGAGGGAACGTACTTATTAGAGGTCATGCTAAACATCAAAGAACAAGCCTTTTTAGGGATATTATACAACACCCTAGACAAAAAACTTCAGATCGAAGACCGCAAATTATTTAAGGGAGAAGAAATCATAAAAGAGAACGCCTTCATACGCACCAAAAACAATATCGGTAAACTTCCTAAAGTAGCCCTTATCCCAACAACAGAATGGGTCACTTGGCAAATCCAAAAGATAGATAACCACCTCTACATTTGGCTTAACAACGAAGAATACTTCCATTATGAAGACCACACCACCCACCTACAATCACGTGGACAACTAGGATTCGCCATCAATGGCCAAGCCACTATCAAAGACCTAAACATCACTCCCCTTAAAGGAAAGACCCCTGTCCACCCAACTGATTTTAAAAGTAAACCTGTCATACTACCATTTTTCTTATTCTCTGAGTAGGTTAAGAGTAGAAGTCATTCACAGTAACCCACAAGATAATATTCCAAAACCCCAATCATCAATAATCATCATCCCCCATCAAAATCCCCCAAAATATGTCATCCTGAGTGCAACGAAGGACCCCATTCTACTGGTACAATATACTCGCAAACATTATCCAATCCAATTTCAAATATCCCCCCTTTAATCTTTTAACAAAAATACTACACCCTAAAAACATTTTTCTCCTTCAGGGAAGATTCTTCCACTTTTTGCCTAAAATGACCTTTTTTTACCAAAAAAGACCACTTTTAAAAATACAAAACACTGATTATCAATAATAAAACACACTTGATTTAGCCATTTGTTCGGAACGGCTTCGGAACAGTGCAGTAATCCTTCGGAAAGAAGGCCTGTTTTCCGAAGAACTCCCGAATCCTGCTACAACACTTCCCGAACAAAGTGTGTTTTAACCCTCCTTCATCCCTGTGATACAAAGGGATTGAAGAATTTTATAAGTTTTTGAGTCCAAAAGGCAATTTTGGTAAAAAGTGGTAAAAAAAGACAAAAAGTAGCAAAAAATTCCCTGCACCAAATTTTCTAGTTTTATAATTCTGAACTTTGCATCTGGGTTACTATAAAAACAGAAAGGTAGCCACGATGGGCTACCTCTCAATACAAACACTACTAATCTAAAAAGTTGACACCTCAACTCCTTATATAAAGCTAATTTGGGGTCCACAGGACACGGTTCTCCACATGATTAAGACCGTATCGTGTGTCAATAGCTTTTACTTTAATCAACTGAGATCCTTCTTGAAGTCCCTCAGGAATTGGCATACGCCATAAATGTTTACTTACTCTCTTCGCATCTACGGCAGAAGAAGTATTCATATTTTTAAACCTACCTTGTTTTTGTAGTTCGATTAATCTTGTATAATGAGGATCTACTCCCTCATAATAGTCCATCGATTGCCACGTAGTACCATCAAAGCTGATTTGCACTTTAGTATCTTGATCACCTGCGAAGACGTTTGCGTAGATATAGCCATCATTTAGATGTTCTAGGCTCTTGTCCCATTCTTTTACCTCAGGCGCCCAAACTTGTATCTGTTTATCCGCATCTCTACCTGAGACTTTGTACGATAACGTATAATCTTTGGGAGATGAATTCAAATGCCAATATCCCTTCCAAGTACCGTCATACATCATCGCAAATGGTATTCCCTCGATATCGTGAGGTCCTTGCCACCAAGCTCCACATACTGCTCCTGCTACTAACTCGTGAATAGGCGTATTAGCTGTTCTAGAGTAGTGATTATGATATTGGGTGTGGGTGTGCCCTACCCCAACAAACACTTGGTTATAGCTGTCAAATAAGCTGACAAACTCCTCCTTATCCTTCATAAATTCGATAGGAATATGCATCATTACTTTTACTTTTTGATGAGTTGGTGCATAATGGCTTAGAATATTCTTTAGAAAGACTTTTTGTACCTCATCTATCTTGCCGATATATCCCTTCTCATCGATAAGCAAAATATTATTAAGCACGATAATTAGCTCATTCCCATACTCTAAGGTATAATACGAAGGTCCAAACACCTTTTTATAACTAATATCTCTGTCCTTAACCTTCTTCCCTTTACCAAAGTCTAGATCGTGATTTCCAACCACATAATATATCGGGCTTCCTATCAATCCCAATGATTTAGACAAAGGGTCAAATACTTCCAAACGATCAAATACCAAATCCCCTAAAGGAAAGATTAGATCAGGTGGCGTCTTTGACAATTCGCTGACTACTAACTTCTCTACGTGGTGAATATCGTCTAATACATCAGACTGTAAATCGCCTAGAAGTACTGCATTTAAAGGCTTTGACTCATCTTGTTTATACAAGGCAAAATCATATGTACTCACTTTTCCTAAATCAGCATAAGGCAGATAGAAGTTCACCTTGTTCTCTTTAGACAGAGAAGACTGATAACCAGTAGGCTTTACGATAAAAACCTGCATATCTGCCAAAGTATTTATCTTATATTCTCCTTTTTGATTTGTCTTTACAAGGTCTTGACCATTGCTGATCAAAACATCTTTTAACAGAGGCTCTCCTTTATCATATTGCCCATTCTTATTGACATCTTCGAATACCTTACCACTAATATTTTTATTTTGGGCATAAAGACTAGTCCCCATTACAGCCATCAGATAGACTACTAATCGCTTCATCGTTTACTTCTTTAGATTTAAAAGCTTAACTATCTTATGGAATACTTCATTATTCTCATATACACCTCTAAACTCGCCTGATTTAGGCCCGTAAGCGAAAATAGGAATCATCGTTCCTGTATGGTCATTAGAGATAAAGTCTCCCTCTATAATTCCCTTCTTTACATCCCCTTGTGGTATCGCAAAACCACTTGTCTCGTGGTCCGCAGTGATAATCACTAATGTCTGTCCATCGTTGTCTGCGAACTTTAATGCTTCTGTAATCGCTCTATCAAAGTCAATACCTTCAGTCACGATACCTCCCGTATTATTAAAGTGACCATAAGAATCTATTTTCGCTCCTTCAACCATTAAGAAGAAAGGCTGTTTATCTTTAGATAGGAAATCTAAACTATGCTTAGTTGCCTGTGCTAATACATCCTCTCTACCGTCTATAATTCCCTTTAATCCTCCGTCAGCTAAGAACATTCCTACCTTAGATTCTTTTGCATTACCAAGCTCTTTTAGGTCATTAACTACAGTAAACTTTTGCTTTAAGTCAATATCGTTAAATGACTTCTTTCCAGCTGCTACAAACAATGACAAATTACTACTTAGCAAATCCTTTGCGATTAAATCATAATTATCTCTATCTAGCTGATGTGCGTAAAATGAAGAAGGTGTTGCTCCAGTCAATTCATCTGTACTGATCACTCCTGTTTTATATTTAAAGGGCGCTAGATACTCTGTGATATTCATTAATGGCTTTCTCTCCATACTCATCCCGATAGAGCGATTATACGTCTTCTCACCTGTAGCTAAAGCTGTACCACCTGCTGCAGAATCCGTTGTAAAATCATCTCCCGACTGCGTCTTTAAGAACCCTACACTTTTTAATTGCAACAAACTTAAATCACCGCCATTTGCCAATGCAGCAGCAGATATTTGTGACAATCCATTACCATCTCCTATTAGCAGAATAACGTTCTTAATAGGCATATTTTTATCATCATTCGCAAAGGTTGGCTTATACACTTTAGATACTTCTTTATTGGTATAAACAGTCTTGTGTAGATTTGACAAATACGCATTAGCCAAATAAGGATTATCAGTATTGATAACATCTATTCCCATATCTGCAAAAGCCTTAAAAGCAGTCTTCCCATCCGGTGTTCCCCAGAATCGGATAGCTTTCCCTTGGCTGTGTACTAGATCAATCACTTGCTGCAACTTCACTTTCTCAGCTTCCACGGTACGCCCTTTACCATTCCAAACAGAGTACTCTCTAAAGTTTAGACTAACCATCGCGACTCTACTCCATATCGCTTGATCTGCAATAGGCGTAAGTGACTGATGATCTAGCTGTATGTAAGTAGGACACTTCTTAAATGTCGCATCATCAGGCTTATTACCTGAGATAACGAAAGTTATTTGTTGTTCTTTAATTAGCTGCTCATATTTCTTTAGCACAGGTAATAGCAATTCTAATGACTGATTTGCATTCGACTTTAGGTCAATTAAGAAGTTTAGCCCTTTTGCCTGTCCTATATTTAGTTTAACCGCTTGGGCTAATGGGTCTAAATACAAGCTCTCAATTGTTCTGTTTTTATCAATACTCTTTTGCTCGTGCGCTACGTATAACGCTCCTTTATCAAGTACTAAGTCTATCTCAATAGATTGACTCGTATTAGTATACGCTGTCCAGAACGGCGTAGCTTGCTGATAGTCGTTATGAGAGTGTATTTTATATGTTTTTGATTGCGCATTAGCTGTGAATACACTTGCTAGTAGCGCTATCGATAGAAAGAATCTTTTCATATTGTGTGTGTAAAAAGAGGGGCGTAGAGCTTACACCCCCTCTGAATCTTGAAAATAATATACCTAAAATCTTATCTGCAGATTTAACCCAGATTACGCGATAGACATATAAACGAAAAGTAATTATACAAGATAGATCTGGATTAGTGACACAAGCATACTATAGTATGGTTTTAGAGCTAATGAAAGAGCTATGAAGTAGAATTGCTTTGTAGTATTTGGCTAATGCGTAATCTGGGTTTAAGGTATTACCAACCTACATTTTGTTTGATACCTGATGATTGTACTGCTCTGTTAGGAATAGGCCATACGTGCATTTTACTTGTATCAAAGTTTCTTGCCTTCCATACTTCTGATACTGTATATGGAGAATCAGGGTTAGAACGCTCCTTGTGAATACGTCCATAAAGTGGCTTGCCATAAGCCGCCTTAGCATCACCCCATCTCACTAAGTCAAAGTGTCTATTAGCAAACTCCCCTGCTAATTCTACTCGTCTTTCGTGTTTTAGATCAGCCATAGTAGCTCCTGTTTTAGTTGGTAGCCCAGCACGTACACGCACTTGGTTTAACGCCTCATCCCCACTCTGTCCAGACATAATCTGTGCTTCTGCCTTTATTAATAAGATCTCCGCATAGCGCATTAAAGGCACATTATACGTCGTCGTTGGTTTATCTCCATTGGTATTGATAAACTTCCCTAGAGCATCTTCTGTAGCATACTCTGCCATATACTTATTAAACTGAAGTCCTGATAATGAATTCTCTGATGCATATCTTCTCGTTTTTCCAAAATAAGAAAACTCATCTCCGAAAGTCAATAAAGTTACCTTTCTACGTGCATCCCCTTTCTCAAATTCTTGGAATAACCCTTCTGTTGGTGTATAATACCCCCAACCGTTATAAGCACCCCAACCTTTGTTCTCAAGCATACATCCCGGTAAGATACTTCCTCCCTCTATACCCGAGTTCACAGACCAGATATACTCACTCTTCCAGTTGTTTTTATAACTGTGTAACTCTCTGTAATCTTTCGCAGGATTACCTGTATTCACTAAAGCTCTATTAGATCCCGAATTAGTAACTGCATCCGCATACTTAATTACTTCAGCATATCTAGATTTGTCATACTGTGCCCAGTATAAGTTAGTCTTAGCGATATAAGCAAGGGCTGCATCTCTATGTGCTCTACCATAATTATCAGCAGAATACGCCGTAAATAAAGGTAATAGCTCCGCTGCTTTAGTCAAGTCTTTCACGATATGATCATAGTTCTCTACTACACTAGCAGGTCTTTTAAAACTACCTGCCGGTTGAGACATATTAGCCTCTGTAATAATAGGCACCCCACCATTCTGTCCGTTATCTCCATAAGTGTGCGCTAACCAAAAATAGAAGAACCCTCTCATAAAATATGCTTCCCCTAGAATCCTAGTTTTAAGAGACTCGCTTATTTTCATCCCAGGAACATTCACGATAATGTCATTAGCTCTGCGGATTACTTTATATGCATTCTGATAGATACCATTGACATAGTTCTCATCTCCATTCATATTAAAGTTCTTGATATTATCAGCAGTTGCGTTTAGACGCCCCGTCACCATATCATCAGAAGCATTAATATACCAGAAGAACCCTCTACCGAACATTTCGTCCTGATTCATCATTTGGTATAAGCTATTCGCTGCTTCTACCGCGTCTTGCTCACTTTTCCAATAGTTCTCATACGATGTACTTCCCTTTGGATCTAATTCTGTAAAATCAGAACTACACGCGCCTAGTGATAAGATAGTCGAAAGACCTAATACTAGACTATATTTAGATAAGTTGTATTTTTTCATAATTGTCATGGATTAAAAAGTAAATAAGAAACCACCTGATATGGTACGAGAGATAGGATATGTAGCTACATCTAGACCTATTCCACCTACTTCAGGATCTAAACCTTTATATCCTGTAATAGTAAATAAGTTATCTCCTGACATAAAGATTCTCAAGTTAGACTTAGTAGATAAGGCATTCATAATACTCTTCGGTAAAGTATATCCTATCGTTAAGTTCTTTAAGCGCAAGTATGACGCATCCTCTAAATACCAGCTAGAAGTAGTACCGTAGTTTTGATTGTCATCTTTAGTAGATAATCTTGCGATACTCGTATTTGTATTCTCAGGTGTCCACGCATTCTGTACTCTACTATCTAGGTTATATCCTTGTAATGAAGCGTTATAAGCAGTGAACTTATATCCGTTAAATACCTTCACATCACCTACCCCTTGGAAGAACATACTCACATCCCAATTCTTATACTCTAGGTTTAAACCAAAGCTATAAGTGATCTTAGGCATATAAGCGTCCATAAACTCTTTATCATTATTATCTATCTTGCCATCCCCATTAGAATCAGCAAACTTGAAGTCTCCAGGTTTAGCATTAGGTTGGATTAAATTACCGTTCTTTCCTCTGTAAGCGTCTATTTCAGCTTGTGATTGGAAGATCCCTAAATATGGAACCAAATGAGTTGAATAAAGTGATTTACCCACTACAGAACGATAAGGAGATAAGATACCTCTCACATTATCTGTGTGTGCGATATAGTTAATACCACTCTGATTATATCCGTTCAAATTCACTAATTCGTTCTTTAAGAAACTCACATTACCAAACAACTTATAGTTAAGATCACCGATATTATCATTATAACTTAATGACAACTCTAATCCTTTATTTAATACTTCCCCTCCATTAACATCTGCTGCTGCAGTACCGTGGTGAGCGTCTTCTAATCCAGGAATAATCATCCCTTTCGTACGCTTGCTAAAGTAATCCGCTACCAAATTTAAACGCCCATTAAAGAATGCTGCATCTACTCCGATATCCACAGACTCTGATGTTTCCCATTTAAGGTTAGGGTTAGACTGTCTATTGATGTAAGTTCCCTTACCTGTTAGCATACCATCTTCCCCCATAATGATATCTGTAGTACTCAATGGCACGTCAAAAGAGTAATAACCCACTGAGTTAACGTTACCAATCTGTCCCCAAGACGCTCTTAGTTTTAACTCACTAATCGCAGGTACATTAAAGAAATTCTCTTGAGAAATTCTCCACCCCACAGAAGCAGAAGGGAATACCTCAGACTGATTATTCTTAGCTAAACGTGAAGTAGTATCCTTACGTAAACTCCCTGATAAAAAGTATTTATCGTCAAAGTTATACATCACACGTCCGATGATAGAAGTCAATGCATCCTCATATGTTTCTGTAACAGGCTTACGCATAATAGAGGCGTTCCCCATATATTGATTAAAAGACTCTTCACTACTAAAACCTTCCCCTTGTATAGAATAGAAATCATAGTTCGTTTTTTGAGCAGAGTGAATAGCTGTAGCATTAATATCGTGCTTGCCAAAAGTCTTGTGATATGTTATTTGGTTATCCCAAATCCAGTGTGTTTTCTCGTAATTACTTTCAAATAAGTAGTTATTTAAGTTTGTTCTCCCTAACTCAGGTGCTTTAGGTGTAAACTTCTTGTATTTATTACTTGTATAATCAAAGCTATAAGATGTTTTGAACGATAGCCCATCTACGATTTCATAGTTTAAATATACATTGGCATTTAGAAAATTAGTAGGATTAGACGTGGTAGGTCTTAATAACAACGCAACCGGATTAAATACATCTCCATATGCTCCTGCAAACTGAGCCAACTCGTGAGGTACTACACCGCCGAACTTTCCATTTGCATCATATACAGGCGCCGCAGAAGGCATATATAAAGCACTAATCACACTTCCTGAGTAAGAACTACTTGTATTAGTCCCTATGGCATTGGTATTAGAGTAATATACATTCTCTCCTATTGTAACTTTATCTGTAAGTTTAGTATCTGTCTTTACTCTGAAGTTATAACGCTCTGCGAAAGTTCCGACAAGTGTCCCCTCTTTCTTGTTATAACCAAATGATACTAAGTAATTACTTTTATCTGTAGCTCCAGAGATACTAGCATCAGCATTATACATTGCCGCTGTTCTAAATATCTCGTCCATCCAATTGGTTCTAGTCTCTTGTCCCCAAGGATTAAGTGCTGCATTATGAGCAGACTGTCTAGGTGCACCAGAGTTGTCAGCAGCGGTATTATACGCCCAAGCCTGACCTTTAGCATCTAGCGGTGTAGGTAGATTAGTAGCATTAGAGAAACCTGTATACATATTCAATGTAACACTAGGATCACCTTTTACCCCTTTCTTAGTTGTAATCACGATTACCCCAGAAGCAGCTTGTGCTCCATAGATAGCAGCTGCAGCAGCATCTTTTAAGATCGATACAGACTCTATATCATTAGGACTAATCGCAGGACCATAATAAGGAACCCCATCTACTACAGTAAGTGGTGCCTCGTTGGCTAATGAACCTGAACCACGAATAACCATCTTACTCGTACCTGATGGATCTCCACCTTGCTGTGTAACAGTTACCCCTGCTACTTGCCCTTGTAAGAAATCACTTAAATTAGACACAGGTCTAGAAGCTAGCTTATCGATATTATCCACTGTAGCGATAGATGTCGTAATGTCCTTCTTCTTAGAAGCTCCATAACCGATTAGTACTACCTCATCTAAAATATTGCTATCTTGCTCAAGCACGATACTTACTAGTTGTGCACCTTTGTAGTTAATCGTTTTAGGTTGATATCCTAAATACTCTACAGCTAAGGTACCTGCATCAGCTTTTAGCTCTAACATAAAATTACCATCGGCATCTGTTGTTGCCCAAGTAGAATTATCCTTATTAGCGATTACTGTAGCAAAAGAAACTGGTAAGCCATCGCTTTTACCTGTTACTTTACCTTTTACTATTACTTGTGCATGTAGGAATGTGCTGCCTCCTATACATAGCATCCAGATTAAGAAATGTCTTTTCATAAGTTTGATTACATTGATATTTCACTTTCGAAAGTACTTCCACTTGGCAAAAATTAGGGGTATTAATCTTTCAGTGAAGTAGACATTTCTTTCATTTATCCCCTAATCTTGTATCAGAATAGTGTCTATTTTGTACAATAACCTTTAGTTAACACTGACGTGATGTTGTGATGTTGTTTTTTTTGTGATTTTGTGGAGGTGTGATGTCGTGATTTTGTGGAGGTGTGGAGGTGATGTTTCACACGGATTACCAAATCCACACAAGCGTAATGTTGGGAAGTTGTAATGAAATTAGCTTCTAAAAGGCTATTTTTCTCTAATAAAAACAGAATACTCTTCACCTCATGCCTGAAAGGCAAAACAAAAAACCGAAAAAACAAAATCACAAAAAAACTAGTCAGTGCGTCTGTACCTTATATCGATTGCGAAATAGATATTCCCTAATGCCGAAGGCACAGATTCCTAATCCCTAATTTTAAATTCCTAATTATAGCGCCGCGCCTTCACTTTTAAAATAAGAAGGACTGCATTCATATCGTTTCTTGAACGATTTACTAAAATACTTAGGGTCGTTAAATCCACATTCAAAACCAACCTCAGATATCGTCAAGTCTCCTTTCTCTATGAGTAAGCGAGCTTTCTGTAATCGCATTTCGATTAGTATTTCTAATGGTGATTGATCTAAGAACTCCTTAAATAATCTATAGCATTTCATCTTTGAGATGCCCAAGTCAGAGGTCAACTGCTCGATGCCAAACCCCGCATCGCTAAACTGTGCATTCATAATCTTCATCCCCTTTCTAAACAGTTTCTCATTAGGAGATAGATGTGCAGCGATATCCTCAGACAGATTTGTCTTCCACAGGACAGTATTACTCTCTTTGTTTTCCTTATCGTATCGAATGCGCTTATAGATCTTATTCTCTAGAGTAGATTTGCTCACAGGTAGATGGATAAAATCACTCACCCCTAATTGACTTAATTGCTCTTGAAGGAAGTAATCTACTTCTTCAGCTATATAAAAGATAATCAGACGTTGCTTCTGAGCATACTTCTTAACCTGTGAGAACAGGGATAGAGAGCGATCTGATAAGGAAGTATTATACAGCACTAACGCATCATACTTATAATGCTCGATATTCCCCACTACCCTACTAACACTGTGGTTGTACACGATATTAACCTCTTGATTAAACCCTATTAATTGCTTTACGATAGGCTTATCTTCTTCTTTCGAATACACTAATATATTCATCTTGTCTTTTGGCAAGACTTGAAGTTCTTCTAAAAACTCGTTCCAATTTGCCTCTTTACCCTGCTTGCTTTCATTAGAAGAACACAGCACAGGTATCGTCAGCCCAAGATGAAAAGTATCTATCTCATTCCCTTCAATAGTTCCTTTTAAAATTTGCAATAGAGAATCAAAGGCTCTGTAATAAGGGCTAAAGCTTCTGTTGTCATTCCAAAAAGTCAATAGTGTCTTACTATCAGACTGAATATCTATGCATACTAGGTTTTCTCTCATAGAGAATCGCACATTTACTACCTGATTTGCATCCATATATTTACAGCATTCAAATAACAAATAGCGCAGTAATAACTTAATGCGTAGCAGGTCTACCTCTACCCATTTAGATACTAAGTCATTCTCAATATTTAAAGTAATGCCAAACTTCTCCCTCACTGTAGACCATTCTTCTCGTAGATATTCTATAAAGACAGACAAATCAACACTTACTAACTCACCGCTATCAAAGTCGTTAACCTGCTCGATATAATCCCATTCTCTTACTAGATCATAGACTTTGACCAATTCCTCTTTCTTACTTGCTTCTACATTTAGCTCTTCTAAAGTAGCAAGTGTTTTGACAATGGGTTTCTTAATACGTGAAAGCAAGAATATCCTGAAGTTCTCCATCTCGATATCTTCATTCTTTAGCTTGCTGTGTAATGCCAACAATTCCTCTTGCTGCTGTTTAATCGCTTGATTTAACTCGCTTAATTGGCTATTCTTATTTGCTAGGTTAGTCTTCTGCGCTTCTACCTCACGAGTGCGATCTCGAACTTGCTTCTTTAACTCCACCTCGCGTTTGCGCGTTGCTCGTTGTTTCACACGCACACGCCATAGAATAAGCAGTCCTAATAAGACTACAAAAGCAATAATAAAGTAAGGTTGTAAAAAATAAGGCTTCTCTATCTCAAAAGACAATGCGTAAATAACTTTCTTCTCACTATCTACAGTATCCCTTATCTCTATGCGGTAAAACTTGTGATCTAAATCATCTAGGTGAATCTCCTTCTGTGGCAAGGCTCTCCAATCATCAAACAAACCAACAATTCTATACTCAAACTGATTAATAGGATATTGATTAAAACCAATGGGATATAAAGCCAATTGTAGTTTATTCTCTTCCGGATTAAAGCGAACGATATGCTCATTAGACACGCTCATCCCATTAAACAACACCTTAAACTGTGGGATGTTATCATACTGATTAATTTGTGCAGGGTCAATGATATTCAATCCCTTGTTCCCTCCATAAAGTAGCAAGCCTGCCTTGTTTTGACTATATGCCCCTTCAGAGAACTCTAATCCTTGCCAACCTATATAATTACTATAGTTAAGTACATCATAGGTCTTCTTATTTATTGTTGCAATTCCCTTCGTGGTACTAATCCAAATATCCTCTCTAAAGGGAGTCAAACTATAAATCAAATGACTTGGCAGACCATCTTCTTCTTTAATCTGTTGTTTTAACTTATTATTTGTATCAAATACCGATATCCCCCCTAATGTCGCTACCCACAAGTCTCCTGTAAAAGCATCTGCATAAGTAGAGAACACACTATTTCCAAGTAAACCATTGGTTTGATTTAGTGTATTTATCTCTCCTGACAGACAGTTGTAAAAGACTACGCCGTGCTCCTCTGTTGATAAGATTAATTGATTATTTAGAATAGAAATATGCCTGATATGATATTTACTCAATTTATCTTGATTGATAATCGGCTCAAAGGTATGCGTCAGCATATTAAACTTGCTCACTCCTCCCCAACTCCCCATCCATAAGGCGTGATTAGCATCTTCTGCAAAGGTATATGTTCTATTCTTGTGAAAATGAGGAGTACTTCCCTCTTGGTAAAACTCTTGTTTATCCCCTTTAATTCTAGCCACACCACCATAAGTCCCCACCCAAATAGCTCCTTGCGTATCAGCGTAAATACTACGCACTCGTTTCCAATCTTCGTTCTCCTGTTGCTTGCGAATGAGGATAGGTTTAAATGGGCTGTTTTTGTCCTTTTGGTAATATAATCCCTGCGTGTAATACCCAAGCCACTTACCTCCTAACTGATCTACAGCGATAGCTCTAATGGTTTCATAAGGCAGATGAGGTTGTTTTGATGGATGTGCATAGATATAATCGACACTTGCATTAATACGTGGTAAGATAGATACCCCACCATCTTTAGTCCCTACCCAGATATTGCCATATTTATCGTTGTGCAAAACCATAACCTCGTTACTCAAAAGACTAAACGGATTCTGTGGATCTACTTTATGATGCTCTATAATATGGTACGACTGACCGACCTTCTTCACAAGATAGATGCCCTGCGTTTTAGTTCCTATCCAGATATTGCCATTCTCTTCAGTCGTTATCGCATTGATGGTTAACTCGCTAAAATATTCTCTTATATGACCTAAGAATACAGCATTATCAGCGTGTTGAGGTGATTTCTTACGCGCATCAGACACTAGGTATTTAGACACTTCACCAGCTTGCTTTTGGTGAGCAATAATAAAGCGTTCCCCATCATACCTATACCACTGTTTCGTATCTAACTGCACGAGTATATTTCCCTTTGCATCTATACTTAATACATGTGGAATCCCTTTAAAACTGAAGTTCTCAAACGTATTATTGTCTAAATAAAGACTCAGTTGTTTACCATCTGTTAATATCCATAAACGGTCTTGCTTATCCCTTAATAAAGCATAAATATCATTCCCGCCAATAGAGTTATTATCCTGAGGATTGTGTTTAAACACTCTTATCTGCTTGCCGTCATAGAGATTTAACCCATCCCACGTACCGAGCCATACGGATCCGTCTGTGTGATTAGCAATACAGTTAATAGAATTATTAGACAGACCGTCTCGTGTAGTAATCGTTTTAAAGTGAACACTTTGTCCCAATGATAAAAAAGGGACGAATAATAAGAGTAATAACCAACGCATATATAATATATAAACTTGTATATGGCTGTAAAAGTACTCTCAATACATCCACTCAATTATAAGCCTAGGTTAAATTATAGTTACGGAAATGTTGTTAAGTTTTATTTTTGGTTTTTTGTTCAACGTAATTGTCTTTTATAAGCCAACTTCATCACAACTCTCCAACTCCACAAACCACATCTACCACAGTATAGACAGGGCAGAGCATTAAAAAAGTGTCCTGTGGACAGTTTTAGCGAATGGGACAGGCGGCGCAAAGGCAAATACGCCCCACAATCCAAATCCACAGGTCACATCTACCACGGTACGGGCGTATTACTATACGCCCCACACAGTAACCACAATCCACATCCACACCGTGCTGACAGAACGTGATTTACATAATGAAGTTCCACCATCTACATAAGGTACAGACGCAATATCTTGCGTGTCACCCAAACCACATCTTCATTATACAAACACCATCCCACAAAAAAAGAGCCCTAAGGCTCTTTCATATTTATTGTTTTAATACCCACGAGAATATTAATGGTGCTACGATAGTAGCGTCTGATTCGATTACGTAACTAGGAGTGTCTACATCTAGTTTTCCCCAAGTGATTTTCTCATTAGGGATACATCCTGAGTATGATCCAAAAGAAGTAGTCGAGTCAGTGATCTGACAGTAGTATCTCCATCTTAATACTGAGTCATCTTCTAAATCCTGTGCCCACATCGGTGCTACACACATTGCGAAATCTCCTGCGATTCCCCCTCCGATTTGGAAGAAACCAACTCCGTGGTCTACTGCATTGTTCTTATACCAATCAGCAAGCCAAACCATATAATCAATACCGCTGTTTACTGTTCTAGATTTTAGTTCTCCCTTGATCACATACGAAGCGAAGATATTCCCCATCGTAGAGTCTTCCCAACCAGGAACTACGATTGGTAAGTTTTTTTCGGCAGCAGCAAGCATCCAAGAGTTCTTTGGATCGATCTCATAATGCTCTTCTAACACGCCGCTTAATAATAACTTATACATATATTCGTGTGGAAAATAGCTCTCACCTGCCGCTTCACTATCTTTCCAAATCTTCTCAATATGGCATTGTATTCTTCTGAATGCTTCTTCTTCAGGAATACAAGTATCTGTCACACGGTTATATTTATTCTCTAGTAATTCTAACTCATCTTGTGGCGTCAAATCTCTATAATTAGGTATTCTCTTATAGTGAGAATGCGCTACTAAGTTCATAATATCCTCTTCTAAGTTCGCTCCTGTACACGAGATAATAGCCACTTTATCTTGTCTAATCATCTCTGCTAATGAGATCCCTAACTCAGCAGTACTCATCGCACCTGCAAGAGAAATAAGCATCTTCCCTCCTTCATCTAAAAACTTTTCAAATCCCTGAGCGGCATCTACTACTGTCGCCGCATTGAAATGGCGGTAGTTATGCGCCATAAATTGAGAAATAGGTCCTCTATTTTCCATTTTATCTGTATTTATTAATTATATTTGGTATTCGTTATCGTCCTATTTTTAGGATGCAAAGATTGGGATTTAGAAAAGGTAATTTTTTATCATATGATAAAAAATACTTCGCATTTTAGCTTATGAAATAGGCTACTTTTTCCAATTATTCTTTACTTGAGAATATTAACGATGGTCTTTTATTATTCTCAAAATGTTAGTTCTTCAACTACCGAACTTCCTCCTATCCTAGTGACAACATAGACTCACAGAGTTTAAAACACACTTTGTTCGGGAAGGGTTGTAGAAGACTCCGAGAGTTCTTCGGAAAACACCCCCTCCGTCCGAACAAGTACTGAACTCTTCCGAACGCCTTCCGAAGGAATGTTACTTTTAAATACATCAAAACATTTAAAATCAATATATTACAATTTAAAAAAGAGCAAAAAGTGGTCTTTTTTGTCAAAAAAAGGCAAAAAGTGGAAGATATTTCCCTTTTGAAAAAATGCTGTTTTGAGGATCGCTAATTTTGCTGTCATAGAATTCTACTTCGTTCTTTGACATCCTACTTTTTCATAGCCCAATGATAGTACCATACTTGAGGTGTTCGTGCTGAAAAAGCCCTCCTGAGGTAGAACACTGCTGATATACCGCAAGGATTAGGCACTGTGTGGCAAGAATGGAAGGGATATCTTGATTGAGATTAGAAAAGCATTATATAGCTATATTATTTGACTTCCTCATTAAATTTAGGTTTATTTGTATTTAACCAACCAATCAATTACTATTATGACAAAAGCAATTCAAGACTTATACCCTGAGAGCTTAGCGCACTGCTATGGCTGTGGTAAGAACAATCCTGATGGACATCAATTAAAAACATACTTAGAGGGTGATGAGACTATCGCTCACTTCACTCCTGATGCTAAGTATACCGCTATCCCAGGTAGTGTGTATGGTGGATTAGTGGCATCGCTATTAGACTGTCACGGCACAGGATCTGCAGCGGCATTCTTATGTAGACATAATGAGATTCCTCTAGAGGGCACTATCCCTGTAAGATGTGTAACGGCATCACTTAAGGTAGACTTTAAGGCTTCTACTCCTATGGGAGAGGAACTAACGCTTAAAGGAAGACTTCGCAGTATCGAAGGACGTAAAGTATGGGTGGATATGACACTAGAAGCTAATGGTGTGGTCTGTGCTACAGGTGAGATATTAGCGATACAGCTGAAAGAGTAAGAGAATTAGGAATTTTTTACCTTCGCCAAGCGGGGATGTGTATTGTGGCTACTGTGTGGAAATACACCGCAAGGATTGTGGAGTTCCTGATGAGTTCTTTCTCATATATTAAGCTCTCACAGACTTTCTCAGTATAACAAAAATAGTGGGAAGGGATTAGGGATGTAGATTATTGTGCTGAGTACAGATCAGCACAAACTGTAAACCAAAAAAAAGCTACCTGATTACTCAGATAGCTTTTATATATTATATTCACGCAAATACTAAGGGTTTAACTTAACTATCTTCCCATCTCGTATTACAACTATTTTACTGTTTTTTTCTTTCTTGAAAGCGACCATATTTTGATAAGCAAGTTCTAATCCTTTTACGATCTTTTCTTTTAGCTCTTTCTTCTGTTGTCATAATATTGTTTTAATGCATTAAACTTATCAGTATTATGAATAGATTCTTTTCCCTCATTCTCTTAGTTTCTATAAAGATACATATACCTACTATTTAAAACAAAAGAATATTTACACTAACGTACTGTGTTCAATTCAATTACGAACGCAGTGCAAACACAATTGAGAAAAAGACTGTATAGTTGTAAATTATAATTATAGACATTCTCAAGCTGATCACATCATCAGTATAAAGTAATATTTTTTTACTGTCTTCATAGTATAAAATTAATTAGTATTAAAACGTCGCAGCTCCCTTAGTATAGTTCTGAAGACTTCGATTAACATTAGTCTTCTTCCCTACTGAGAAATCATATCCTATCCCTACAATAAACATATTCTTATTATTCCAGATTTGGGTATGGCTTCTTTTTTGTACTAAACTCTCTGACAGTGATTTGCTCTTATACTCCGATGGCATTCCTATAAACAACATTCCCGCTGTGAATGACCAATTGTTTAGTTTATATTGTCCGAATAGATTACTTGCATTCTCATTAGTACTAAGCATCACACCAGATAATGAATAAACAGGGATGTTAAATGAATAAGATAAAAACAAATTCTTATAAGACGACGATACTGTGAAACTATTGCCTATATAATTATTAGTCAGTTTATCCCCTTCTACAGTCTTTATGCTCTCCCACGTTGGATATAGATTTACCTTAAGCACTAATACCTGTGTCCCAAAAGGTTTTATAGATCCGTATACCCCTAGTGAATACTGTTGCATATTAGCATCATTTACATAGGTCAGTGCATATCTATTATCTTGCAATACATAACGACTATTCACAAAGTCCTTTAAATAATCATAAGAGAATGAAGCATTTAAATCAAAGTACTTCGAATTAAACGAATAATTCGCCGAGTTAATAAACGAACGTTGAACTTTTAAATATGGATTACCTGTCTGTACGATATTGGGTTGTAGTTGTATCACATTACTACTTAACTGATCACTTGTCAGCGCTCTAGGTCTATAAGTACTAGACAATCTAATACTTTGTTTATTATTTATCTCATACCCCATAAGCACTTTAGGAGTGAACACCCACGTATCTTGTGTATGCTCAGGGCTTGAGTTTCGCATATTGTTTAAGCTTGCACCTAGGCGATACATCCAGCCATTCTTTTTACCGACAAATTCTGTGTAAAGATATTGCTGTGTGAAAGTAGTCGTGTAATTAGAATACCCTTCTAAATTAGTCAAATCATATTTAACTTCATCCATACTAAAGCGATAACCTGAATTTAGCTTCGATACTCCGAAGTTATGACTATGCGCTATCTCTCCTACAAAACCGCTCTGCTTCGTCTCTAGAATAGTCTCGTTATTAAATACATCCTGTGCCGTACCACTCAGCCACTCCTTATCTAAATTAAAAGAACGAGTAGTATAATAAGTACCTAAGGCATTGAATGACAATTCATCTTTCTCTGTTATTTTTTTAGAATAATACAAGTCTAACGAAGGCATCGTATATTTCTTATTGTTATGTCTGTAGATACTGTGATCCTCTTCTTGCTTATTCTTATAGAATAGACTTTGTCCATCCGTATAGTTAAACTGATCCATTAAGGTAATATTTACCTTAGCCTGAAAGGTGTATTTATCTGTATCAGTATTTGTGTATCTAAATACAATATCTTGATTCGTATATCCAAACTTATCTTTTCGGAATTCTTCAGCTCGATAATCAATATCATTAAGTTTATAAGCAGTAGAGTTCTTATTCTCTCTGTTATTATAGTCACGTAAATTAATAGAGTAATCTACTCCGAAGTTGTTTTTTCCTTTAGTAACACTTGAGTATGCAGATCCGTTGACAAAACCAGTATCTAACGCAGTAATAGCATCAGCTCCAAACACATAACCATTCTCAGGATTACGAGTAATAATATTCACTACTTGACTAGCCCTATTTGCCCATCGTGTAGGTGGTACATCATAGTACTCTACACGCACTACATTCTTAGGTTCGATAGTACGCATTTGGTTATCACTTGCCTCGATTCCATTAATTAAAAACAAGGTAGTTCCGCCTTTAATACTTTGAACAGTATTACTTACAGGATCTAAGGTTAACGTAGGAAGAGTTGTTAGTAAGTCTTTAGCATATCTAGCCTTATCTAAAGCATCTTGGTCAAAGGTATAGACTGCTTTATCGATATACTGCTTTTTTCTAAGGCTTTGAATAAGCACTTCTTGCAACTCTGTATTCAAAGTATCTTTAGACACTTCTTGCACTTGAGCCTGACTAATAAAAGAGCTAAAGCAAATAGCTAGTAAACTAATGTATTTTTTATTCATAGGAGTGCAGTTTGATTACAATTACTTTTATAAACTACTACTAATTACACACCAAACACCCATAAGCACATAATCCATTCAACAACAACAACTTATTATTTATTTAAAGATTACATATGTTCATTATCGGACAGTTAGTTTTACGAAAACGAACAAGTATCAGATAATGACAAATGTTATTATATGTTTATTATGATGTAGGTCCACTGTTAACCATTCACTATAAACCAAAAAAAAGCTACCTGATTACTCAGATAGCTTTTATATTTTATAACTGTGTGAATCTTAAGTAAGCATTCCACCGTCTACGTTGATCACTTGACCAGTGATATAAGCAGACATATCAGAACCTAAGAATACACAAGTATTTGCGATATCTTCAGGAGTACCTCCACGTTTTAATGGAATAGCATCTCTCCATCCTTTTACTACATCTTCAGGAAGTTTACCTGTCATTTCTGTTTCGATAAATCCAGGAGCAACAACGTTACAACGGATGTTACGAGAACCTAACTCTAATGCGATAGACTTAGAGAATCCGATAACTCCAGCTTTAGAAGCAGCGTAGTTAGCTTGTCCAGCATTACCTTTTACTCCTACTACAGAACTCATATTGATAATAGACCCTTTTCTGTTTTTAAGCATTGTGCGTTGAACAGCTTTAGTCATATTAAATACAGACTTAAGGTTTACTTCGATTACTGCATCAAAATCAGCTTCAGACATTCTCATTAATAAGTTGTCTTTCGTAATACCTGCGTTATTTACTAAAATATCAATGTTTCCGAATTCTTTTAAAATCTCTTCTACCAATTGTTCTGCTGCTACATATTCAGCTGCATTTGATTGATATCCTTTTGCTTTAACACCTAAAGCTGCTAATTCTTGTTCTAATTCTACAGCCGCTTGTGCAGAAGAACTATATGTGAATGCAACACTTGCTCCTTGTTGAGCAAATGCTAAAGCTACTCCTCTACCGATTCCTCTAGTAGCACCAGTGATAATAGCGATTTTACCTTCTAATAATTTCATGTGTAAATCCAATTTATATATTTGAACCGAGGCAAATATAAACAATTTGTATTTTCTAAGACTGTTTTTATGCTGATTGTGCACTTTTTCTTAAAAAGATCATATAGATTAGCGTGACAATCAACAATGTACCGAAGTAATAAGAATACTGTATTAAGTCGAGATAATCGATACCACCATTAGTAAAACTCAATAGAATTAATATCTGCGCCCCATAAGGCAAGATACCTTGTACCACACAGGCGAAGATATCAAGGATAGAAGCTACACGAGGTCTGTCTAGTTTATACTCTGTTGCTATATCTCCTGCCAAGTTCCCTGCTACTAAGATAGACACGGTATTATTTGCCAAACATACTGCTATAGCTGATACTAATCCCGCGATACCAAACTCAGCACTTCTAGGCGACTTCATTAGTTTCTTCATTTTAGAAAGCAACCATTGTATCCCGCCTTGGTCTTCTACCATTCTCGCTAATCCACCTGTTAACATAGACAAGAAGAAGATCTCATTCATAGAAAGAAACCCTTCATACGTAATATTAGCAAAACCTAAGACATCAAAGTTATTTTGGAATAAACCAATCACTCCTGCTACAAAAATTCCTATAAATAAAGCCACGAAGACTTGCACTCCTACTAATGCCAAAACAATAATCAAGATATAAGGTATTATCACCCAGAAGTTGCTCGTATCACCTAATTCTAACACGACATCACTTGCCTCGCCTCTCATAAAGAATAAGATAACGATAGTAATCAATGCTGCAGGTAGTGCAAGCTTAAAGTTGGCTTTAAACTTGTCTTTCATCTCACAACCTACTGTTTGTGTAGCGGTAATCGTTGTATCTGATATAATAGAAAGGTTGTCACCGAACATTGCTCCCCCTAATAAACTACCACATAATAGCCCCATAGAAGTACCTGACTTTTCCGCTAGACCTACTACGATAGGTCCTAAGGCAACGATAGTACCTACAGAAGTACCGATAGATAAGGATAAGAAACAAGAAATAACAAATATACCAATGGCTAAATATTCTATAGGAACAACGCTAAGCCCAATATTTACCATCGTATCTACCCCACCGATAGCTTTAGTCACTACAGCAAATGCTCCTGCTAGTAAATAAATAATACACATCGTGATGATCTTACTATCTCCACATCCTTGTATTAATGATATCACTTTATCATTCATAGAAGTCTTGTAGAATATAATAAAAGCAGATATGATACCTACAGAAATAGCTATGGGTGATGGCATCTTATAGAAATCTCCTAATAGAATACCTGAGCCTAAAAAGATGGCTATAAAAATAAAGAATGGAATAAAGGTGTAAAACTTGTTCTCTGACATAATTGCAATTTAATAAATGATGTTATTACAAATAATTTACCAGAGTGGTAGAAATAAAACTTACTAAGGAAGTAAACAACATTTTTTCCATTTCTGGCTTATCGATTGCAGCACCTTGCTTGTTGTGCAGGTTGCTATCCTTCGGAGACATTCCTCAGAAGAATTCTTGATAATTGAAGGGCAAAGATAGTAGTTTTTAGAATAAATACAAGTTATTTATTAATATAATTCATAATCAATTAACGAGTTAGGCCTTTATTACAGCAATGAATTACTTGCACTCGCTTCTTTTAGACAACACAACATATAACTTACTAGATAAATATTTGATTTCCTACATTCCAACTATGCTACTATATCATAGAAATTAGAATGTTTTAGTATAGAATTAATAATACAATCAAAAAAAACACCTCTAATCTATATCTCTAAAAAAAGAAATGTTGCAGATATTATAAAAGTTATTTGTACTGATTCTAAACAATGATAAAACATTTAACTTTACAGTATAAATAACTCAATTAATAAATAGATGTATGAATATAACTAAATACACACTATTAGCACTAATTTCTCTTCCTTACTGTGCATTCTCTCAAGAAAACACGAAACAAGAAGACACACAACTATCAGAAATAGTACTATCAACTACCCGACTACCGGAGGTCAAAAGAAACACCTCAAGTTCAGTAATCGTAATTTCTCAAAAAGAAATAGAGACCTATGCTCAGCTTAATCCTGATATGTCTGTCATCTTAGGATTAGCAGTACCAAGTATCGGATTAAGTTCTAATACTACAAGTAATAGAAGTCAAACCCTACGAGGAAGACAGATACTTGTATTAATAGATGGTGTACCACAGAGTACTCCTCTGCGTAGTACAGATAGAGACCTACGTACGATCAGCCCTTATGCCATCGAGCGTATAGAAGTAATAGAAGGTGCTTCTTCTCTATATGGAAGTGGTGGTGCCGGAGGTATTGTTAACTTTATCACGAAAAAAAGTACACAAGACAGAGTATTTAGCGGTAGTACCTCTATAGGCTATACAGATGCTAATATCTCGAAAGGTCAGGGTACACAAGGATATAAAGTAAACCAACAGTTTAGCGGTAAGTATAAAAGCTTTGACTACCTACTAAACGGCGGAATAGTTAAGGCAGGACGTGCTGTAGATGGTGAAGGTGAGTTTATCTCTCCACGCTATGGATTAGGAGAAGTAACTACTCAGAACTTATTAGCTAAGGTAGGATACGACTTTAACACCAATAACCGCATAGAAGCAATGTATAACTTCTACAGTGCACTTCAAGATACTGATCTTGTAGGATCTGGTGGTAAATACTTAGAATCTCCACAGATAGGTGTCATCGGTAAGAAAGACCCTGCTGCCGAGAATGAAGGTACAAAGTATAATCACAATGCTTATCTTAAATTTACAAGTAAAGAGATATTCACGAATACTGACTTAGAAGCGTCTGTATTCGGTCAGAAGATCTATACCTTATTTGACTATAGAGCACATAATCCTAAATCACCTCGCTGGGAAGAAACAGGAGGGCAAGCTACGATCAAAGCAGAAAAACTAGGAGCTCGATTGAGCTTACTCTCTAAGCTAAACTTCTCAGAGGATATCCGTATGAACTATATCGTAGGTGGTGATTTCTTATATGATAAGACGAGTCAACCTCTAGTAGATGGGAGATTATGGGTACCTGAATTAAAGGCGTATAACAGCGCTGTATATCTACAAACACGTACCGTGTTCTATAACAACCTTACCTTAAAAGCAGGTCTTCGCTATGACAATATCAGCGTAAAAGTACCTGACTATAAAACCATCCCTTTAAAGAAAGACCAAGAATGGCTAGCGATCAAAGGGGGTAACTTAGATTATAACAAGATATCGTTTAATGCTGCCTTATCGTATGCTGTCGTAGATGAGTTTAACCCTTATGTGTCATTCTCTCAAGGGATATCTATCTATGACTTAGGTCGTATCTTAAGAGATGCCAAGAGTGATGTAGTCTCTAAGATAGAAACTGATCCGGTGGTAACCAATAACTACGAAGTTGGGTTTACAAGTAAATTAGGGAACAACTGGAACTTCAGAGCGGCGTATTTCTGGTCAGTAGCTAAGCTGGGAAGCGACCTACAGGCAGGCGAAGGAGGATTCTGGAAAGTAGTAAGAAGTCCGCAACGCATAAATGGTATCGAACTAGCCTTTGATGGTGAACCTGTGGATTGGGCTACTGTAGGAGGTAGTTTCTCTAGCTATGAAGGAAAGATGAAGTCAGATGATAGCTCTAGTTATGATACCTATATGAGTGGATTAAATATTGCTGCTCCTAAGTTAAGCTTGTTTACTACTATCACACCGATAGAACACTTATGGGTAAATCTATATTATACACATACTTCTAAAAGAGATCGTTTTGACCCACAGCCTAATAAAGCAGGTGTATTAGTCTATAACGAAGGAGAAGGAAAGGTATCCCCTATCGACCTATTTAACTTACAAACATCCTATCAGTATAACAAGAACATTCAACTATCCTTAGGAATAGAGAACTTGTTTAACAAGACGTATTATACTAGTGCTTCTATGTTAGTGGCTCGTGATGCTGAGTATGCTAGAGGTAATGGTAGATATTATACATTATCACTGACATTTAAGTATTAATTCGTATACATTGATATAAACAATAAAGGCTCCTACTATAGGAGCTTTTATTATTTATATTTGAAAAACACCGTAAATAAAGAATTATCAATATAACACATTTAATTATTTAACAGTATTTTAGTTAGACAAATAGAGAATGTTATGTCAACATTAGAATACAAAGAATATAACAAATCACGTAATATTTTATTACTAACCCCATACTTAATTATATGGTTAATAATTGGGTCTATCTACTTCGGAGGGTTTCATAAATTACTACGACAATTAGAGTATTACCATAGTAACAAATATTATTGGATTCCTATAGGAGTAATAATAGTTACATTGTTTGTAGTATTGACACGTATATTCCGTCGCCCCTGTTCCATTACTATCAATACAGGCAATATTTGTATCAGACAAAAATCAAAAGCAGATATAAATATATCACCTTCATCTATCTATTCAATAAAAGTTAACACACCTGAGATAAACGTTTTAACATTATCTAACAAGGAAGATGAAATAGTTTGTTTCATTTGTGTTAATGCTATAAAACGTCCTCAACTATTTATTCTTGCAGAAGAAATTGCTCAGCAAGCTGACTTTCAAAAAGAAATAGCTGAAAAAACAATTCAGGGGTTTCACTTTCAAACGATAATTTACACAAAAACAACTTATGAAAGATAGAACAACATTAGGTCTTGTATTATTATTTTCTTTTTTCGGTCTTCTTGGGGTGTATATTTTTCACTATATGGGGGTTGTCATTACAGAGGAAAAAGAAAAAACAGATCATTTATCTCAAAACGTTACAAAGCTATTTTCAAATCGCGATGTACCAATTCCATATAGCCCTTCAACTATAAAATGGAATGGCAAGTACATCATACTAGATACTGACAGGCAACTAAATAAGGCAACTTATAAATTACTATGGAATGAAGACTTTGAATTATCAGAGAACTACCCTGGTGAGAACCTTAATGGACTAGTCTTAGTGGAATCAACAAACGAAATCGTAGGTGAGTATGTAAATGACCTATTTAGTAATTCTACAGATAATAAGCCTAAGAAGAGTTTTGGTAATGCTTATCAATGTAATTATGTTATTCATTATTATGATTATAATAAACAAGCAATCATAGCACGTGATACATTAATCGGTGAAGAACCACCACAACACAAAAAAAGAAGTGAAAGTGGATATGGAAGACTCCCCCTAACCTTAGATGCACACAAATCAATTAGAGATCGTATAAACAAATAGCAAAACAGCTCCTACTATGGGAGCTGTTTTTATTTACAATAATATCTTAGAACTTCAGATTATTCTTAATCTCTTCATTCTTATTCAGTGCAGCCTTGTACTCTGCTTTAAGTTGATTAACCAAGTCTTTTACACTTAATACCTTATCAATACCTGCGGTACCGTGCCCTGCAGACCAAATGTCTTTCCAAGCTTTATGATTATCAGCGCTCATCTGAGAGAAGTCTTCCTCTTTCTTATGAGAAAGATCTACCCCTGCCTGCTCTATACTTGGCTTAAGGAAGTTAGCATTTACCCCTGATACCCCATCTGTATAGATGATATCATCTATACCTGAGTTAACCACCATCTGCTTATACTCTTCTACAGCAAGACATTCATCTGTTGCGATAAAACGAGTTCCCATATAAGCGAAGTCTGCCCCTATCGTATTGGCAGCTAACACATCACTACCTGTGTCTAAGCTTCCTGCTAATAATACTGCTCCTTTAAAGAAACTCTTAATCTCTGATACTAGTGCAAAAGGATTTGCTGTTCCTGCGTGTCCTCCTGCTCCTGCTGCTACACAGATCAGCCCATCTACTCCTGCCTCAGCAGCTTTCTCAGCGTGTCTTTTCTTCACTATATCGTGGAACACTAATCCTCCGTAACTGTGTACTGCATCTACTAGATCCTTCACTGCTCCTAGAGAGGTAATTACTAAAGGTACTTTATACTTCACACATAACTGCAAGTCAGGCATCACACGTGGATTGGTTTTGTTTACAATCAAGTTCACTCCAAAGGGAGCTGGTTTAATCCCTGTCTCTTTCTCAAAAGCAGCTAACTCAGTCGTTACTTCAATTAACATTTGTTCAAATACCTCTGAACTTCTTCCATTTAATGCAGGGAATGTACCTACTATACCGTTCTTACAACACTCTATGACTAGCTTCGTTCCTGAGATAATAAACATCGGAGAAACTACGATAGGCAAAGTAAGACTATTCTTTAATTCTTGTATTGTCATAATCAATTGATTTTTAGCTATTAAATCTTACAACCTCAACACTTAGGATCAAGCTATAAGAATGAATGTAATATAGTTCAAAATATTGATTTATAGAAGAATAATTCACTGATTTAGTTGCATATATCTAAACAAGAGATATTTTAACATTCTTCATCCAATAATCCTATTTGCTAAACGTTGTCATTATAACATAACAGAATTTAATACCTTAAATCTGCAGATAACGTTTAAACGAGAATGAATTGTATAAAACAGAGCAAGATTAGTGATTAAAGCACACTGTAGTGTGGTTTTTGAGCTAATTGAAGCTATGTAAAGTAGAATTCATTCGTAGTAGATGGTAGTTGCAGATTTAAGGTAATACACTAAACCTCATAATATAACTTAATACTTCTATAATACTAGAAGTACACATTAGGTGCAAGTGGTTACTCTCTGTTATATTTTTTTGAATATCCTTACTATTTGCACTACTTTTGAACCGCAAAAAAATAAATATTACGATGAAAAGATTATTGCTTTCAGTTGCACTAGTAGTAGCGGTAGCGTTTACTGCTCAGGCACAAAAAGGGCCTAAGAACGCATTAGGATTGCGTTTCGGAGGAAACAATGGATTGGGGACTGAGATCTCTTACCAAAGAGATTTATCTAAGAACAACCGTCTAGAACTAGACTTAGGTTGGAGAAACAATGACCACTATGACGCTGTGAAAGTTACAGGTCTTTATGAGTGGGTATGGAACATCGAAGGAGGATTTGATTGGTACGCAGGAGTTGGTGCTGCAGTGGGAACTTGGAACTCAAGTTACTATGATCACAAACACAGCAAACATTCTGACAGTGGAGCTTTTGGGCTTGTTACAGGAACTGTAGGTATAGAGTACAACTTTAAAGAAGTGCCTATCCAAGTAGCAGTTGATTTACGTCCGGAAGTTTACTTAAACGATAGCTACCGCAACGGTATCTATGCTGACTTAGGTATAGCTGTACGTTATAGATTCTAATTTTTTTTGCACCTGAAAACGATTTACAATACAAGGAGGCTGTCTATATGGACAGCCTCTTTTACTATTGTATCGTTTCTAACTTGTTTATCATCTGTTCTAATTCTGCTATCTTCTTAGTGTTCTTTTTCTTGTTCCAATACAGGTTAATACCTCCCCATACCATTAAGACACCGTAATATATGAACACCACAGCATCTCCTAGAAGTGCTATAGTATCTCCTATAAGCGCTATAAAAGGATAACTATATACCCCTATCCCCACTAGAAACAATAAGATATATACATTCATCCATACTTTAGATAATTGTAACTGTTGTCTCTTCTCTTTAGTTAACAACACAATATAATCACTTGTTGTCTGTGTTAATATAGATCCTGGTATTAAGCCATTTAAGCGATAATAACTAATCATAAACATTGTGATTGCTAAACCACAAATTATACTCCCTAGTATTACCCAAATAGAGTCATAGAACACAGTTCCTCTTAATGATACATTAACTCCGATAATCCATCCTAGAGAAGATACTCCTATTATAGCTAGAGCCCAATTCATCTTTACTTTCTTTAAACGATAGGCATCTATAGATTTAAACACCTCAACGATATTACCTTGTTCTACTCTTGGAGTAGCCCAAAGCTGTTCTAAATTCACTTGTTTGCTTTCCATAATTATTTGAGTTTTTGATACAGTTCTTCTTTGATACGATGTACACGAGTCCGTACATTAGCGTGTGATAAACCTATTATCTCCGCTATCTCTTTCTGCTCCACTCCCTCTAAAGTTAGTGAGATGATGATTCTATTCAGTTCTGCTAGTTCACTTATAGCCTGATAGAGTCGCTGTGTATCCACCTCTTGATATACCTCATCAACGGTACACGTGCTTAGCAATACCTTTGCCTCATTAGGCACTACTTTCTTACTCCGTTGTAGTTGCCGCAGACAGATATTAACCGTGATACGGTATATCCACGTACCATAGCCTGCCTCCTGTCTAAACTTAGGGAGTTGGTTCCACACATTGACAAAGGTTTCTTGTGCGATATCCTTTGCCCAATCCGCATCATTGACATACCCTAAAGCCAACCGATAAATACTCTTCCAATACTGACTATACAGTGACTCGAAAATTGCTTTATGCTTACTCATTACTTCTATTATTGGGTGGTTATATGGTTTAGAGACATATGGTGAATATATGTTACAAAAGAATTAAGTTTACTCAGCATGATTATCGTGTCGTTCATCTTATGATTATGTTCATTGGTGTTTATTCTTATAACTATCCATTGTTATATTTCTATCTTTGAGCTTTGTAATTAAAACAATATGTGTCTTCCACTTAGCCAAGTTTTATTAGTGATTTTCTACTTTTATTTTGACCCTAAAGGGTCATTATAATTTATTATGTCTGTTGCGTACAGACAGTCAAACAAGCATCAGAAAATATAGAATCACAATAACTATTTAGTACAAATACTAGGTAGTCCAAACAAGGTTATCAATTATGAATAATATACCACAATCTATTTTAGATAAACGCAATCTAAAATTACACAATAACAAACTACATCCTATCTGTCAGTTAAAAGAAAAGATACAACTTTACTTCGAGGGCTTCACTTTAGTAGATAATATCAGTGAAGTAGTCACGCTAAAAGAGAATTTTGATGATTTATTAGTTCCCTTAGATCATCCCGCTCGTTCTATGAATGACACCTACTATATGGATGCTGAACACGTACTTCGTACTCAAACTTCTGCACATCAAAATAGCTTATTAAAACAGGGATATGACAAGTTTATCGTCACAGGGGATGTATATCGAAAAGATACTATAGATAGAACACACTATCCTGTATTTCACCAAATAGAAGGAGTTAAGTTACTCCCTAAAGGTAGTGATGCACTCCAAGATCTTAAGAATACATTAGAAGGATTAATACAACACTTATATCCTGGTAAAGAATACCGATTCTTAGATGATCACTTTCCTTTCACAAGCCCATCTATACAGTTAGAAGTATGGCAAAATGGGGATTGGATGGAAGTATTAGGAGCTGGCGTGATACATACACAGATACTAGACAATTGTGATATAGACGCTACCGGATGGGCATTCGGGTTAGGCTTAGACAGGTTGTTATTGTCTTACTGTAACATTCCTGATATAAGATATATCTGGTCAGAAGATGAGCGTTTCTTATCACAGTTCAGAAGTGGGCTAACACAGTTTAAAGAATACTCTAAGTACCCTCCTGTTCACAAAGACATCTCGTTTTGGGTGGCTGACTATAAAGAGAACAGAGAAGGCAACTGGGATCAATATAATAACCTGTGTGAAATCATAAGAGAAGAAGCAGAAGATATCATAGAGAATATAAGTCTACTAGACAAGTTCTCTAAGGACGGCAAAACTTCTCTTGCTTATAGAGTTTCTTATCGATCTAATGATAGAACCCTACACAACGAGGAGATTAATGAAAAACAAAACCGTATTAGAACTGTACTAGCCACACAGTTTGACATCGAACTTAGATAATACATCATACCCTTTGTTAGTAAATACTAGCAAGGGGTGTTTTTATTTTGTGTAATTTGAATTCAGATATACAACAATAACAAAAAAAGTGTAATTTTGCAATACACTATTAAGTAACAATAAGTTAACTAATAAAAAACTGACAAAATGAACAATAATAACAAATCAGAAAGGCTAAAGAAAGTTAACTATAAACTTGAGAATTTACCTGAGAACTTACTTAGAGAAGTTGACTTGTTTATTGACTACCTAACACTAGAAGAAAAAGAAGAAGAATCTTCTAACATTCCTCAATGGCAACAAAGCATTGTACTAGACCGCATAGAGAACTCTACTGAGTTTATGGATGCCTTCGAAATGGTGGCTCTGTTAAAGAACAAGTAAATCTATGTATGAAATTAAAGTAGATACTAAGGTACTATTCGATTTGCAGGATGCGATGTATTATCTAAATACTAAACAGACTGATCTAGGAGATGAATTCCTTAACGAATATAGTGCTGCATTATCATATTTAGAAAACTCACCTTACACACAGTTAAGATATAAAGATGTACATTGTTTTCCGCTAAAGAGATTTAAATATATGATTCATTTTAGAATTGAAGAACAAGAGAAAACTATTACTATTTACGCTGTTCTCTCTACACATTATAATCCTAATAAGCATTGGCTATAACACAACTCTAAATCTTGTGTTTAAAACACTTAAAGTCAGACTTCTTTACCTCTAGTTGGTAGACTTTATCGCGAAGTACTTGTAGTTGGGCTAAGTACTCCACCTCATCAGTGCTTTCTATATATCGGATCAAGTGATCGATAAGCGTAAGCGCCTTCCCTCTATACTTCACCACTTCTCCTACGGGATGATAAGACTCACTCTGTAAGTATAAGTCAAGATTAAACTTGACCATCTCCTCTTTCGTAATATTCGGAAACTCCTGTACTGCTCTTTCTAGCGTATTCAGTGTATCCTCTATCTTAAAGCGGATACCGCGCTCACATAGTACTTGAAGAGCTAAGATCTCACCTTGCTCTACGAAGTATACAGCTAGCGGTTCATTAAATACATCATAGCTATACCACCCACCGTGTGCGCACGAAATAAGCTCCTTATAGCGCTTATCTCCCTTCCATTGTGCGATGATAATATCACGTACCTTGTTGTGCCTTAAAAGGCTTTCTGCTTGTTCTTCTGCAGAAGTCTCTAAGGCATTATAGTAATACTGCATACCGTGCAGTTTATAGTATTTCTCTATGTCTTTAGTAAGCTTGGTGTAACTCATATTCTATATACTAAACCCCTAAAACAATGGCAGGGTCAATATCTAATTTCTTAATTTAAAGATTCAATAACTCCACTAATATAGTGGTTCTATAGGATGATTCATTTGCTCATAATCCACTACCAAGTCTGAGATGATATCTAACTCTATAAAGTCTCTATCAGTAGTAGGAGTGTCATTACCCACTACTTCTAATAGTACTTCTATACGCTCACATAAAGCATTGTATTCTATTTGATTTTTTATAGCTCTCATAACACTTCCTTATTTATTGCAAAAATATACTTAAGAATGGAAACTTAAAGTTTATACTCTATTTAAATTTGACATATTGTTTTAAAAAAAATTACTAAACAATTACCAATCCTATACAATCAAACATCGTTACCAATTCACATTGGACAATATCCCCTACTTGATACCTTGATATTTGCCTTATCTTATCTGCTTGAATCTTCTCAAAATCATTAATATCCAAAACTACTAATTCTGTTAATTCAAAAACAGGAATTGATACTATCTCAAAACTATCAAGATTATGCATCCTAGCTAATACCTTTTTATAGACTTTAATATCAGTATCTATCTCTTCATACAAAGTATATAAACTAGTTGATTCAGTTATATATGGAATCGCAAAAGAAGATATAAATTCTTCTAAAATCAAGTCTAGTTTACTAGTATCCCAATACCCTTTAAATATCTCCCCATCAGCATTAATAATCATCCAATTATTATCATCCACAATAATCTCCTTTGAGTAACTTTTGTTTTCTAGACAAGTATCTTTTAGACTAATCTCAACACGCCATCCTGGGTTATCAAGTGTTTCAATCTTGACACCATAGATATGTTCCCATTCACCATCACATTGGTTTTTATACCATTGCTGTATTAACTCTATCTTATTCATATTTTAAAAAATAACCGCTACTCCTCTTCCTCCTCATTTCTTAGCTCCCCTATCTCCATAACTAACTTAGGATAGTGTAACTGTAGTTCTGTACCTGTATAAGGTTCTCTCGTCCAATCAGTCTCTATCAAGTCATAATGAACAACTTCAACATATAGATCATCCACTGCATCAGTCACGAAACTAGAGTCTTCCTGCCCATACTTCGCATCAAAAGCTAAATCTGTCACATATAACAATCCCTCTGCCCACGTATCCGATATATCAAACTCATACTTCCCATTAATAAAGGCATTAATATCCTCTATAATCTCATAGAAGAACTCCTTTCCTCTCAAAATCAGCCAACATCTAAAATAGATAAATCCATCAGTAGACATATAATCATCAAAGTCAAAGACTCCTTCATTCTCTTCAAAGCTGTTCTCTAAGATCATACTTAGTTCTGCTATCTCTACCGTATTAAGCTGATTAATCTTCTTTCTGAGTGTCATCTCAAACAAAATCATCTCACCTGAATCTAACTCTGACAGCAAGGCTGTCAACTCATCAATATGTTCGTCTAACTCATAAGACTCAGGCGTATCACTAGTATTCGCTTGCGCTATTAATTCCCAAAAGAATTGTTCGTTTAAGTCTACTTTCATAATGTATATCTTAAATAGTATTGCATTAGCACTAAGATACTGCTTCTTATTTAACTTAAATAATTTTACTAAACTATTTAGCCATAGTTATCTTGACTTTTAAAAAATCAAAATCAATTCAATCCCCTTTCATATACGCTCAATTTAATTTCGTAAATTAGCACTTCTATTCCTCATTTAGAAAACAACGATTTTAGTCCATCTAAGGATTATAGTTTTCATCATCTATCTCAAGACAAAACTACCGTATTATCACTTCCTATCTATGAAGTACCTATGTGTCTTTATATGAAAGTATCTTGACAGCATCGTGTGTGCATGGTGGCTCCATTAAAAAGACCATTTTAATGGAGTCACTATGGACTCATTATGGACTCACTATGGACTCACTCAAAACAAGTCAGCATAAAAACCCCTATTTTATCTTAATACCTTATATCTACTTGATTATTTGAAAAAGCGACCTAGAAGATTGGCCTAATGAATATTGATATTCAATACTTTGCAAATATATACATTTAAAATTAATCTTTTTGATACACCCTTATATTTTGTATCCCTTAAATAGTCTGATGCTTAATTTACTTGCATCCTTACATTACATAGTAGAATTACGTTGTAGTATTTAGCTAATGCTAATTCTAGGTTTAACATACTATCACAGACAATAATCACTAAATTTGTTCTTTAAGGTATAATTACTAATTCCCACTGTATTGAAAGAACTAGCTAAAGGACAATATTCAGGTAATAAGATAGCGGAGGTAGAGAATACACTATTCACTACTTCTGTAACCTATTATACCCCTGAGTCATTTGATAATACTAGACACAGCCATCCTAATGCACATCTGAGCTTTGTCCTTAAAGGGGGATGTGAAGAGCAGAAATCTGATAAGTACGAGCGTGGTTTATTAAGCTCTACATTCTATCACAGAGATGAACCTCATCAGATCAATATGATGTCTAAAAACTCTATACACCTCAACATTGACTTTGACCCGCTGTTTATCCAAGAGATCAATACAGAGAACACAGTAGAACTAATTACCAAAAAGGACTTCTCTCTTCCCTTAGAGATGATGCAACTCTATAAAGAGTTATACGCTAAAGATGATGTAAAGCCATTGGCAATAGAAGAAGCTGTACTAGGGATGTTTGGTACAGATAAATCAACTTCACTGTATAAAACCCCACCGCTATGGGTAGAGCAAATCAAACAATATCTACAGGAATATTGGGATAAGTCTATTACCTTAGAAGAGCTATCACAGATAACAGGATTACACAAGATTAGTATCTCTAAACACTTTAGTAAGTTTACTGGCTGTACTATCTCTACTTATCAGCGAAAGCTCCGTGTTTATCACGCTTTAGAACTCATTAACAATGGAGAGCAAAGTCTCTCTCAGATCGCCTTGCAATGTGGCTTCGCAGACCAAAGTCATTTTATCCGTTTCTTTAAACAATACACAGGCTTCTTGCCTAAGAAGTTTGAACAATTATAAGTAAGGCAAATTGCGTTCTATTTTTAGGCTATTTGTTCTATTAGATTTGTCTATCTAAAATTACAAATGATGCAAATAATAAACAATAACTTCCTGCCTAAAGCTAACGGTCATTACAGTACCGCAATAGTCAGCAATAACAATCTATATATTTCAGGTCAATTACCCATTGACACAAATGGAAATCATCATCACCTAGCGGCCTTTGAACAGCAGTTTAAAATAGTCTTTGATAACCTCTCGCTTATCTTAGAACAGTCTCATAGTTCGTTAAATCAAGTAGTCAAAATAACAGCCTATATCACTGATGTACAGTTATGGCCTTTGTTTAACTCCTTATATGCGCAATATATGGGTGAACACAAACCTGTGAGAACGGTAGTCCCTGTCCCTGAGCTACATTATGGGTATCAACTAGAAGTAGATTTAATAGCTGAAGTAACCATCTAACACATATCCTAATTATGACAAAAAGTATTCTAAACACACATAGCCAAATCAGCTCGTTTATACACCGTACACCTGTCTTAACCTCATCTGCTCTTAACGAAATAGCGGGATGTGAGTTATACTTTAAATGTGAAAACTTGCAGCGTATGGGAGCTTTTAAATTTAGAGGTGCTATCCACGCCCTCCTTAACCTAACTGATGCAGAAAAAGCAAAAGGTGTCATCACCCACTCATCGGGCAACTTCGCTCAAGCCTTATCTTTAGCTGCTAAGTCGCTAAACATCCCTGCTTATATCGTAATGCCTGAGAATGCTCCTCGTATTAAAGTAGAAGCAGTCAAGGGATATGGTGGGATTATCACGCTATGCCCTCCTACTAATGAAGATAGAGAGGCGTACACACAGCAGTTAATAGAGAGTAAGCAATTGACGTTTATACACCCGTCTAATGACCTCAATGTGATCTTAGGTCAAGGAACATCGGCATTCGAACTTATACAAGATATTACTGATTTGGATTATATCTTCACTCCCATAGGTGGCGGTGGTCTAGTAGCAGGGACGATACTTGCTGTAAATGAGAATAGCCCTCATACGAAGGTTATCGGTGGAGAGCCTAAAGCAGTAGATGATGCTTATCGCTCACTTATTTCGGGAAAGATAGAATTACATACTAACGACTATACTATCGCTGATGGACTGCGAACACATCTAGGTGATATCAACTTCCCTATCATCAAAGCGGGGATAGAGAAGATCACTCGTGTAGAAGAAAGTGAGATTACAGCTGCGATGCGTTTGATATGGGAAAGAATGAACATCATCATCGAGCCGTCGAGTGCCGTGGCATTTGCTGCAGTATTAAAAGATAAAGAACTTCTTAAAGACAAAAAAGTAGGTATCATCCTATCAGGAGGAAATGTAGACTTAACTAAGCTCCCTTTTTAAAATAAGTAACAGTGGTGAGACTAGACGCTTAGTAGCTGATGGTCTTACTGCTGTTGTTTATAGAGGTATTATCTTCCAAGCTTCTAATCAAACAGTACTATCTTGAATTTGTAGATAGTATCTAATCTCTTCGATTTAGAATCCCCCCCCTTCATTCTATCACACCTAAAGTTTCTTCAAGTAAATCACGCCATCTTGTTTAGTAGCTTTAAACTTTGCATCTGTTTTACTCACTTTGAACGTTTTTACATCTGTCACAAAAACAACGCCCTTTATAGCTTGGTCTATAGTAGGAAACCAATACTTCTGATAGACTATTTTTCCATTGTTTAAAAAAACAACTCGATCTCCAATATCTTCCCATTCAGTATAACTACCTCCAATTATCTGTTCTATTTCATCTAAAGATACTCCAACTGAAAAATAATACATTGTATCCCATTCAGGACATATCAATTCCGAAAAGTCAAGTATACAATCATTTGTTTTATTGACACATAACTCTACTTTCTGTTCTATAATTGAATCAAAATCACTGTTCCTTGAACAATTACTAAAAAACAAAACAACCAATAATATCAAACAAATAAAATACCTCATAATCTTTAATACTCTAGATACATTTCTTCCAATTTAAAAAGAAGTTACTTATACAATAAATAGGTTATCACATACTTCTCTCCCCTAAGGTATAAAAAATTAAAACATCATGCCCTATACAAAATAACACACTCTGTTAAAGGCTCTTCATAAAATCACATCATAATTTTTATCACACATTCTCAAATGTGCACGCACCGCGTGCACAATTAAGTTGGACACAGTAAAAGCTACTTTTAAGCGTCGATAGTAAAGAAAGATAATAAATTAACTATTTAAAATAAAAAACCCTCTCAACAGCACACACTGTCAAGAGGGTTAGCCCTATAATAGACCTTTGTCAAATACTACAAAGCTATTCTAGGTATAAATAATCCGACTTATTTAGACTTTATTCTACTCAGGGTTTCCTGAGAGATATTAAGATATGAAGCAACTATCTTGTTAGGTAATCGCTGTACTATTTGGGGATTAAGCTTGAGTAGTTCGTTATATCGTTCTGCTGCATCCATGGTCACCATTGCTTGTAATCTATTTGTATTATTGATGTAAGCGAATTCTAAATACTGTCTGTAGAACTTCTCCCACCTAGGAACGAGTTCTAATAGATTATAAAAATCAGCGTGTGTAATAGAATAAACCTCACTTACTTCTAAGGCTTGTAGATACTCAGACGAAGCCGAACTATTGATAAAACTAACCAAGGCAGTTGCAAATTGATTTTCAAAAGCAAAGAATCTCGTAGCATCCTGCCCTGCCTCATTAATATAAAATATACGCAAACACCCTTTACATACGAAATAAAGCTTCTGTGAGTTAACCCCAGAAGAAGTAAGTTGCTCACCCTTTTGCAATTTCTCATAGCGAAAAAAGGAAAGGATCGTATCTAGCTCCTCGTCACTCACTTTCACTCTATCTTGTATATATTCAATCAGTTGCTTCATTTATATTTCTTTATTTCTCTGTTACAAAAGTACGGTAATATACTAAATCTGCTATACTTAATACCGTCATTTTATGTTCTTTAGCGAATGCTACTACTTCAGGTAATCTCGCCATAGTCCCATCGTCATTCATTAGTTCACATAATACTGCCTGAGGCGGAAGACCGGCTAACTTCATTAAGTCTATCGCTCCTTCTGTATGTCCATTGCGTTCTAACACTCCACCATTCTTTGCTCTAAGTGGAAATATATGTCCAGGACGAGCTAGATCAGCAGGCTTTGCATTCTTATCGCTTGCTGCACGCACAGTAGTTAATCTATCTGCCGCAGATAATCCTGTAGTCACTCCCTCAGCTGCCTCAATAGTTACAGTAAATGGCGTTTGAAAACGTGAACTATTCTCTGTCACCATATAAGGTAATTCTAATTCGTCTGCCTTGTCATTAGTTAAACACAGGCAAATCACCCCACTACAGTAGCGGATCATCATCGCCATATCTTGTTCTGACATTAAGTGTGCTGAGAAGATAATATCCCCTTCATTCTCTCTGTCTTGGTCATCTAATAATAAAACTCCTTTACCGCTTTTAATAAAACTAAGTGCTTGGTTTACTCTTTCTTGACTATCCCAACCAAATTGGTTTAAGACATTTTCTAGTGTGCTCATTATATATTTTTTCTTATTTAATTAATCGCTCTGCATATTTGCGCGCTCTTGGGATAATTAGAAATGCTGAGGCATATGCTACAGGCAACATCACACTCCAAGCTTTTAGAAACAAAAAGAACCATCCTTCACCGAAACCGTAGTTTCTAACTAATCCTACTATTGCCATAATCAGAGTCATCGGAATGACTACAAACAAAGTATTTACATACTTATAATACTTACTATTCATCTTTTTTACATTTTTTGATAGGGCAAATTTCTACTTCCTAGTCCCCAAAAACATTGACATAAGTCAAAAAAGTAATTTGCACTAAAAAAAGTAGGTTGTCTTAGTAAGACAACCTACTTTTTTTAAGCAGCCGTTATTTAGCAGCCCATACTTCGATCTCTATATCTATCTCAGGAAGGCCTAGTGCTGTGATATATCCAATAGTCATTGAAGGATCACTCTGATTAAAGATGGTATCCCACACCTTGTAAAAATAGTCCCAATCAATTTCTTTGGTCGCCCATACATTCACTTTTATAATATCTTGACCACATAAGTCTTGACTTTCTAACAATGCTGTGATATTGGCAAACGTATTGGTTACTTGCTCGTTAAAATCTTTTGGAATATTTCCGTTTAAGTCAGTGCCTATTTGTCCTGAGAAAGTATAAATAGTAGCCTCTTTAGGTACTATGGTTATATGTGAGTATTTCCCTACAGGACCTGATAATGTAGTTGGGTTTAGCCTTGTTACTCGCTGTACATTTTTCATACTAATTGTATCTTATTAATTACTATGGCAAAACTACTTATCGTATGAAGTGTAAAATTGTATAAAACCGACAGTTCTACATTACTTCTTTAACCCAAAATAAGTGATAGACATATAAACAAAAAGAAATTATAAAAAACAGGTCTGAAGTAGAATGACTTTGTAGTATTTGGCTAACGCTGATTATCGGTTTATCTTAGGAAAGTTAGGCAACTGCTCCTCTGTATTAAACAAAAAGCTTCTAGGACTTGTTCCAGTAAATTCTTTAAACTCTCTTATAAAATGAGATTGATCAAAGTACTCACTTTGATAGGTAAGTTCAGTTAGGCTTTTAAAATCAGCTTGACGAAGTAGGTCTAGACTTGACTGAAAGCGAACAATCCGAGAGTACACCTTAGGAGTCATCCCTACATACTCTTTGATTAGGCGCTCTAGTGTACGCTCTGATAGATTCATCTCTAACTGTACCTCTTTAAGTGTTTGACCACGCTGTAACAGCGAAGTGGCGAAGTTGGCTTTCTCAGCCTTGTATTTTACCTCTTGCACTAAGTTTAATAAGAACCTTGCTATTATTTCTATCTTCTCTTCTACAGATATAGCATTGACTAATCGTTCAAGGATAGGTTCTGTCACGATATCCTCTAAAGGAATATTCAGATTATTAAACAAAACGGCATCTATTCCAAATAGGGTCTTTAAAGCCGTTGGTTCTAAGTACGCACCTATAATGCGAAAATTGCTATTGATTGTTTGGTTCGTATAGGTATTAAACTGCCCATAGACATACAGCTGTGGCATAGCTTGATTATTCCCATCGAAGAATTGGTTCGGTCTATCTTGAAAGATCAAGGCAGGTATCCCATCAGGTATAATCTTAAAGTCTTTAGCCTCTACATTATCAGACATATCTTCCAGTACCCAAAAATATCGGACATACCCTTGTAATGGTTTTATTGGAATTATTTCTTGATAGTGCATCGTTGTTCTCTTTGTAGTTCAAAGATAAAACCTTTACCTAAATACATCTCATCTAACTGCAGATTTAAGGGTTAAAAAAAGCCCCGCTTGTATTAAGCGGGGCTAATTATATCTCAAAAAAGAAACTAACTAATTACTTGAGATAATGTAGATTAGTATCTATAGCCTTCTAAGAAACCTATATACTAACTAATCAATGTTACTTATATCCTTGGTTTTGATCTATTTTACTAACGTTAATTTCAGAGATAGGTATTGGGAATGCAGTTAATACGTCACCATATCTCACTTCTCCTTTAGTACTTAAATTAGTATTTACATCTGTCTTAGGGTTTTTAATCACACCTTCCCATCTCATAACATCTTCGTACCCCAATCCTTCAAACATTAGCTCTTTAGTACGTTCTTTCTTTACAGTTTCGAAATCTAAAGCAATATATGTTTTGGGTTTCCCTGCATCATTAGCGATTTTAGGGTCTACTAATAACACACGATTACTAACGATTGTGTTAAGATAATTAAGAGCAACACCCTTATCTGCATTTGATGCACCTTTTACAGCAGCTTCCATATAGTTAAACATTACTTCTTCTATACGCAACATCTTAATATTAGATGACATCGCTGTGAACTTACCTGTATTACGCAATACACCTTGATAATCTTTTGTAACTACATCTTGGCGAATATCTAGGGAGTTTAACCCATCCATTACCTCAGGAAATACAGACGTCACATCTCCATTCCAAATTACGTCTCCATATCCTCCACCATTAGCAAAAACATTGTAGATGTAAAATAAGCTATTCACTCCTGAATGATCTGTACCTGACTGTGCAAACTCAAAAATAGAGTTTTGCGCAACAGCTTCTGATTTATATCCATCTAAAAAACCTGCTCTAGGAGCTACGCTAACATTCATACGATTAGCTTCCTTGATAGATAATGAAGCTGACTCTGCAACTACATTATAAAGAGTAGAATCATAATGTGCAAAAAACAAAGCTATTCTTGATTTTAAGGCATAGGCAGCAGATAGGTTAATCTTCACTCTTGATTCTTTGCTCTTTGCATTATCAAGTGAGTTTTTCATCAATTCAATTCCCAAGTCTAAATCCTGAAAAATAGCTTGTTTGTTTGATGCTACAGTTTGCCTTTGTACCTCAGCCTTCGTTTGTCCAAACTTTGTTATATAAGGAATCCCAAGAGCTGTTAGACCCGTATTATTTACATACTGCTCTCCATACAGACGCATTAAATCATAGTGTGCTAAGGCTCTAATGATATATCCTTGTCCTTTAAAATAATCTACTAACCCTTTATCACTTCCTAATTCTGCTTCTAATACTCTATTTGTATTTGCTATAACTCTATAGATTTGATTCCAAGTATCTCTTGGATAAGCGTGAGTAGTCTGTAAGGTAAAACCTGATATATTATCAAATCTTCCACTTACACCTGTAGAATATGCATATGGTGCTCTACTTTCAGAGAAGATAATCATATCACGTCCATAGTACATAGAACTCGTCATTCTTGCATAAGACCCAATTATTCCCGCTTCTAACTCCTCTACAGTTCGTATTGGACTTTTCTCATTATCAACCTTACTACTTTGTTCAGGATCAAGTGAACAAGACGAAACGCTTAGCATTCCACCTGATAACAATCCTGATAACATTACTATTCTTATATATCTTTTCATCTTCTACTTAAAATTTAACGTTTAACGAAAATACTATAGACTTAATCGCTGGAGTAGTCATCTCGATATACCCTTCTGCATCTACCTCTGGATCTGCTTTTAATCTACCATCTTTCACCCAAGTAAATGGATTTAGTGCTGATACTGATAAGTTAACTCCATCAAGCTTTAGAGCTTTTACAGCATTCTTATTAAAATCGTATCCTACTGTTAATTGTCTTAAACGGACATGATCACCATCATATAAAAATCTAGTACTAGGAGAAGTATACGTACCTCCACCACCTGTAGTTAATTTTGGCACATCTGTTATATCTCCAGGTTTTTGCCATCTGTCCATTAACTCTACTGATCCATTATATGTATTTAACGATCTACTATTCACAGCATTAGTATAACTTGCCCAGCTATCATATACTTTATAACCAGTAGCAAATGAGAATAAAGCATCTAAATAGAAACCTTTATAATCTAAGTGAGTATTCACACCTCCTGTTACCTTAGGTAATGGGCTTGAATTTTGATATCTTTTTTCTGCGGCATTATAGTTCGTTGTTTTACTACCATCTGCCATATACCATTGTGCTAATCCATTATCAGGATTCACACCTGCATATTCTGCTAGATACCAAGTTCTAATCGCTTTTCCTTCTACAATTGCATTATAGCTTCCTATTACTTCTAAAGGTTTACCATCTACAACAGGCATTCTTGTCACTTTATTTTTAACAGTACCTAAATTTCCTCCAATAGACCAATTAAACTCCTTACTTTTAATAATATCAAAGTTTAATTCTGCCTCAAAACCAGAGTTCTCTAAGTCACCTAGGTTCACCCATTGACTAGCAAAACCTGTTGTCATAGATAACGGCATTGAATACAATAAGTCTTTTGACTTACTTTTAAAATAAGCAAAACTACCACTGATTCTATTATTAAGTAATCCAAATTCAACGCCTAAGTCAAACTTAGTTTGCTTTTCCCACCCAAGTGGCCCACCAATTTGACTAATGTATAAACCAGCCTCATTATTATAGCTACCTGCACTTAGCATTTGTTGGTACGTATTAATGGATACACCTGAGTTACCAGTAGTTCCATAAGACCCTCTTAGTCTAAGTAAATCTAGAAAATCAACACCATTCATGAATTTTTCAGAAGTAATATTCCAAGCAGCACCTACAGCATAAAATGTACCCCATCTATCATCTTTAGAGAACCTAGAAGAACCCTCTCTTCTTAAAGTAAGATCTAGTAAATAACGATCGTCATAAGCATAATTCAACATTCCTAAATAACTCAACTGAGTCCAATCGTCATAATTAGCATTAGCACTAAAGTTAGCTGCTGCTGTCCCTACACTTGTTAAACCTGGAGGTAAAACCTCTCCACCTGCTGATAAAAGGTTAATCTTATTCTTTTGAAATTCCATTAATGCCTTAGCATTAAATTTATGTAGTTCACCTAAATAGAACTTATAATCTAAAGAGTTTTGCCATACATAGTTGAATATCTTTCTATCTGATTCTGAAGCTGAACCTTTACGACTTACCCCATCTCCATAGTTTGGATTATAATATTGAGAGTAATTAGCTAAAGTATAGTCTAAACTTATAGCAGATTCAAACTTTAAATTATCTAATATTTTATGAAGTCGTCTTGACTTTTGTAAAATAAAGAAGGGTTATAGAAATTTGTGTCGCTAAACAAACAAAACCTACAACCCCGTGTACCAAGTACTCCACAAAGATAGTATAGAATTAGATA
>NZ_NSGJ01000049.1 GCF_002286775.1 Myroides sp. N17-2 | reverse complement strand
TCTGCCCACTCTACTTTTGTTCCATCAGCACTTGTAACTAAAACTTGATTAGCTGTACCCTTCTCTATTTTACCTGGAGTTACATTTGCATCCTTAATCTTAACTGTAGTTACTGCATCAGCCGCTAAATGTGTATCATTAATACCTAATGCTTTAACTTTTAGTCCTGTTGCTGATAATACTGCATCAGTTCCTCCTGTCATTTCGATAGAATTATCTACTGTGATAGCTGCTGCTGTTGGTTTAATTCTACTTTGCTCTGCCCACTCTACTTTTGTTCCATCAGCACTTGTAACTAAAACTTGATTAGCTGTACCCTTCTCTATTTTACCTGGAGTTACATTTGCATCCTTAATCTTAACTGTAGTTACTGCATCAGCCGCTAAATGTGTATCATTAATACCTAATGCTTTAACTTTTAACCCTGTTGCTGATAACATTGCATTAGTACCCCCAGTCATATCAATAGACCCATCTACAGTAGGAGTAACTCCCACTACTTGAATGGCATTTTTATCTACCCATTCTGTTTTTAATCCATCAGCACTTGTTACTAAAACTTGATTTGATGTTCCAGGTGCAATCTTAGCTGGAGTTACATTAGCATTTAATATCTTATCTGTTGTAACTGCATTACTAGCTAAGTGAGTATCATTAATACCTAACGCCTTAACTTTTAATCCTGTTGCTGATAATACAGCATCAGTTCCTCCTGTCATTTCAATAGAATTATCTACTGTGATAGCTGCTGCTGTTGGTTTAATTCTACTTTGCTCTGCCCACTCTACTTTTGTTCCATCAGCACTTGTAACTAAAACTTGATTAGCTGTACCCTTCTCTATTTTACCTGGAGTTACATTTGCATCCTTAATCTTAACTGTAGTTACTGCATCGGCTGCTAAATGTGTATCATTAATACCTAATGCCTTAACTTTTAGTCCTGTTGCTGATAATACAGCATCAGTTCCTCCTGTCATTTCAATAGAATTATCTACTGTGATAGCTGCTGCTGTTGGCTTGATTGTATTTTGAGCTACCCATACTACGTCTCCTGTTGCACTAGTAGTTAATACCTTATCATTACCTTCACCCTTAATCTTTTCTTTAGTAACATTTGCATCTGCTATCTTAAGAGTAGTTACTGCATTATTAGCTAAATGTCCTTCAGTTATACCTAATGCTTTAACTTTTAATCCTGTTGCTGATAATACTGCATCAGTTCCTCCTGTCATTTCAATAGAATTATCTACTGTGATAGCTGCTGCTGTTGGTTTAATTCTACTTTGCTCTGCCCACTCTACTTTTGTTCCATCAGCACTTGTAACTAAAACTTGATTAGCTGTACCCTTCTCTATTTTACCTGGAGTTACATTTGCATCCTTAATCTTAACTGTAGTTACTGCATCAGCTGCTAAATGTGCATCATTAATACCTAATGCTTTAACTTTTAATCCTGTTGCTGATAATACTGCATCAGTTCCTCCTGTCATTTCAATAGAATTATCTACTGTCATTGTAGTAGCTGTTGGTTTGATTGTATTTTGAGCTACCCACACTACATCTCCTGTTGCATTAGTAGTTAATACTTTATCATTACCTTCTCCCTTAATCTTTTCTTTAGTTACATTTGCATCTGCTATCTTATCTGTAACAACTGCATCTTTTGCTAAATGAGTAGCATTAATACCTAACGCCCTAACTTTCAAATCTGTTGCTGATAATACAGCATCAGTTCCTCCTGTCAGCTCAATAGAATTATCTACTGTCATTGTAGTAGCTGTTGGCTTGATTGTATTTTGAGCTACCCATACTACATCTCCTGTTGCATTAGTAGTTAATACTTTATCATTACCTTCTCCTTTTATCTTTTCTTTAGTAACATTTGCATCCTTAATCTTAACTGTAGTTACTGCATCAGCCGCTAAATGTGTATCATTAATACCTAATGCTTTAACTTTTAACCCTGTTGCTGATAATACAGCATCAGTTCCTCCTGTCAGTTCAATAGAATTATCTACTGTAATAGTGACTTTATCAGTAATATCACCTCCATCTACTTTAGGTTTTCCTGGTGCCCATTTAGCTCCATCATAAACAAGTGCAAGACCATTATCTTTTGCAGGATCTGCTTTATCTACTACTACTCCTTTAATCTTATCTACACTTGTACTATCAGCCATTCCTGATACATCTCCAGTTAATGCGATTTCATTAAGTTTTGCAGCTACGGTATAAGTAGTGACTGTACTATTTCCAACAGGATCTGTTTTAGTAACAGTAATACCTGTACCTTCTTCCACTACAACTCCAGCTGCTGTACTATTAACTAAGTTTTTAACCCAAGTCTCAAAATTTGTACTTTTAAGTAATTCTTTAGATATCTCTATATTAGTAAGATTACCTTTCTCATCTTTATAAACTAAAACAGTTTCTCCTGCCTCTTGTTTAACCTCTAATGTAGTTAATGTCTCAGATAAATGCTCACTTGATTTAGACATTAAAGCTCTCCAAAGTGTTCCGTCCCAGAAATAGAATCCAGATTTTAATACATCTGTTGGAAGTTTTGCTTTGTGATACACTAATAAACTTTCAGGAAACACACCACCTTTAATAGTAGTAACATCCTTTTCGCCTGTTAAAAAAACACGTGGTATCAATACCCCTTTAGTATCAGAATCAACATCTAACACTGCAGTTCCATTAGGTACAACTGATTTACCTATACCTACTCCATCTTGAGCATGTATAGCATTTAAAGCCATAAAAGCTACACTGGCAAATAGTAATTTTTTCTTCATAGTATTTTTCTTATTTTCTTAATTCTTTTCTCAAACATATTAGTTAAAATAAAATACTTAAACATATAAATTAACCATACAAAGCATAAAAGTAATAAAATTATTAACACAATTAACAAACATATACTCAACGATTAACACTTAAACAAGATAAATAAATGAATAAACTCACCATTTAATTCAATATAACCATACATATAACAAAAAAAACATATCATAAATATTCTTATATCAACAAAATCAAACAAAAACCAAATTATATATAAAAACACAAAAAGTAAAAAAAACTTAAACAAATACTTATAAAAACAAAATAACATATATCATACTCTATATTTTAACACCTAAATATCTGACTTAATAAAAGTACCGAGTACTTATTAAACCCAAAATACACATTAGCTAAATTCTACTTCATAGTTCTCTCATTATCTATAAAAGTGCACTATCCTCTTTCACTAATTCAGACCTACCATGTATAATTACTTTTCGTTTATATGTCTATCGTAATCTGGGGTAAAAACAAAAATCCCTCAATAGACTATCTCTACTGAGGGATTTCATAATATCTCTATACTATTTATTACTCTTCTTCTGCTACGATAGCTTCCCATCGTCCGAACAATGAAAAACCAGATGCCATCGCTAGTGCTATAGAGGCTTCATTATCTACCTGACATCGATACTGAGGTACACACCCCTTACTAATCACATCTCTACAGATAGCTTGGACTAAACGTGTTGCTACTCCCTTATCTCTATAGGTCTCCAATATAAGTACTCCCAAATCTGCTAGTTTGGTATCCTCCCATAAGTACATACTACTCACTCCTATTAAATTATCTCCGTCAAATGCTCCATAGACTACCCAATGCGTTAATGAGGCATAAGCTCCATCTAAATCCTCTTCTATACACGAAGACTCAAACTCTCTGAAGGCCTTCGCATCTTGGCTCATAGACAACGGTCTAATCACTATATCATCTCTATTGTCTCTACTAATCGGTACTGCATTATTAGGCAAATAGTAGATATAATCTGGTGAATGAAGAACTAACTGACATTTAGAAATAGCAGTTCTTAACGATGCAATAGAGTATTGTTCTAACTCTTTTAGTTTTAAACATTCTGCTAATTTAGGGGTCACCACAGCCATCGTATGCGTATTAGTCATCTCTAATATCATCATCTTATAAGACTCTCTTAACTTAGGATTAGACACAAGTGTAAATAATTCATCAAAATGAATAATACTCCCCTCTAGCATCTGAGTTTTCCAATACGTATGTATCAAATCCGAAAAACCGCTCATAATATTTATTTGATAGTAGTTCCTATTAATTTAGTAGCATCATAACGACTAATCTTTGTCATCTTATTTTGAAACACCAACATCGCTATTCCTATTAATATAAAAGGTACACTTAACCACTGCCCCATATTAAACAACATATCTTGCTCAAAAGCAACTTGATTCTCCTTAAAGAATTCTAATACAAATCGGGTAGTAAACATCAAAATCAAGAAATAAGCGAAGATCACTCCGTTATTCTTTATCTTATGACTGCGATATAAAAACCATAAAAATACCCCAGTAAGGATATAACCAAAGGCCTCATATAACTGTGTTGGGTGCCTCGGTATCATATCATCATTTGCGAAAATCACTCCCCATGTACCATTAGTTGGCTTACCATATATCTCCGAATTCATAAAGTTACCAAAGCGAATAAATGCTCCTGCAACAGGTACTCCTAATGCGATCTTATCTAATACCCAGAACACACCTATCTTATATTTTCGACAATATAAATAGATCGCTAACAGCACTCCTATCGCCCCTCCATGACTTGCTAATCCCATAAACCCTACATATTCATAGGTACCATTAATCTTCGCAAAAGGAATAATTACCTCTAACGGATGCTGCATATAGTAATCAAACTCATAGAATAGACAATGTCCTAATCTAGCTCCCAATACTGTACCTACTATAATATATAGGAGTAACTTATCTAAATAAGCTAAAGGAATGCGCTCCTTCTGAAACACATAACTCACAATCTTATACCCTAATATTATCCCTAAGGCAAAAAGAACTCCATAATATCTAACAGGAACAGAACCTATTCTAATCATCTCAGGATTTGCATCCCATAGCACTGTAGCTAAACTCATCTATTTAGTGTAATTATTTATAAGCTTGCAAAGTACTGCATTTATGCTAACCTATACATATAATGTTTTCTTAATAAAAGTGTTTTTTTTTTGTGAGGTTGTGAGGTTGTTTTTTTGTGATGTCGTGAGGTTGTTTTACTTCGCACGAATTGCAAATCCGCGTGAACTACACCTACTAAGACTAACTACCTTTAAAAATACATACACCACAAAGTACTTCCACCTCGATCCTTGTCATTCTGACGTTAGGAAGAATCGCATCATATACATCCACATAGTAACCGCAATGAAAACATCTAGATGTTTTATGTGAGAGAATGTAATACAGCACATACACCAATATTGGGTGACACGCAAAATATTGCGTCTCTACCTTATACTCTGTATAGAATATGACACCTAAACAGTACCCCAAGTCATTTCCCCTTATGCCGAAGGCAACAATTCTTAATTATTAATTCCTAATTCTTAATTCAACGAAGTGCCTCTAACACTGACCTTGGCCCCTCCTCTTGTTGCTCTTCTTGATCCCGTTGTACATTAGGTTCCACTACATTATCTGATTTATTCCTCCTACTATAAAAGCCCGATGGAGCCCACTTCTTGGGCTTATCTTCATCAGCACGTATATCAGGCTTTTTCTTGTCTGTAGTATTTACTTTTTCTGAGATTTTATCTGTAATAGCAGGACTTTCTAAAGAAGAAGAAGAAGAAGAAGAAGTACTTCTCTCCTTGTTTTCAGTTACCTGCTCACCTTTTTTTTGCTCCACACTCCCTTTTTCCTGTTCACTTATTACCTGTTCCCTGTTCTCTGTTGCCTGCTCCCCTTTCACGACCTCTATCATTCCATGATAAGCACTAGTACTGATAAGTTTGCCATCTGCTGATTTCCACACGCTCCAAAAGTGTACCTTACCCTCAACCCAATCTTTAGGCAAGTCAAAGTGTACGTATTTATCCTCTCTCTTGGCAATTGATTCTATCACCTCTACTTTATGCAATTCCTCGCTATAAGCTACGATAGATAGTCTATCTGTATTTTTTGCCAATATATTGGTGATACTGTTATCCCAAAGTACTTTTATACGTCCTGTCTTTAATTGGTTTACTTTCTTAACCACAGCAGGAGGTAAGCTTCCCATTGACACTAATACATTCGCTATCTCTACACAAGGTTCTCCTTCTATATAAGTAATCCCCTCTTTCATCAGCATAGATATCAATTGTTCCCTACCTGAAGCCATTTTATCATTTAGTAAAGCGGGTGGATAATGCGCATTGACAAACTCTCTGAACTTACTCACAAAGCCTGAGGCTACAGCTAACTTACTGCGTTGTGCCACTTGTTTTCCTGTAGCTTGTTTATGTGATTTACGCGGTCTTGAACGTATATAGTATTTCCCTCTCCACATAAATCCTACTACTGTACCTACCTTACCGTGTACTCCTCCTAATATTCCATTTTTAATTTCAGCCATTTTTTTTGTTTTTTTGTGATGTTGTGATGTCGTGATGTTGTTGGCTTGTTGGGATGAATTGCAATTCTCCCTTACCGTTGCCTCTTCCCCGTTTTCCTGTTCCCGCTAGCGCGTGATTTGTAATCCGCGCTGCTGTTCCCATTTTCCTGTTCCCTTTTTTTCTTACCACAAGATATAAAACACAGTATTACAATTATTTAACTAATCAAAGAAGTATTGAAAATTTGCGTAAAATCAACAAAATCAGTATCTATCACTGTTGCGCTAGTTTTAGCGATTTCAAATGAAAGAAATCAAAGCACCTTTTTTATGTACTCAAGCTCTAATGTCTCCTTAATCTCGTTTTTCAACTAGTCATAGATACCCTATCAATACGACATCTATTCATCGCTAATAGTTTCTACATAGCACTATTTACGGCTAATACTCGAGCAATCTACGAGCAACTCTGTATCATGATTGATTCCTATTGGGATTGAGAGGTGTTCATGATAAAATAGTCTTTTGATTAAAAATAAATAAACAACTCAATAACAATATATTACACAATTACACTATCAAAAAAAAGTGATAGGTGTTTTTTATGAATTTCCTCTTTTAGGACGAAATCGAGACTATTCAACAAATAATAAAAGTTGAGAATTGAATATACTGGTTGGTTTTGGAAGGAAAACTGAGGTTGTTTAAAAAAACTATTGTTGTTTTTTATTGATGCGCTAGATAATGCTTTTCTACGAAAGTAGAACACTTTGCAGAGCAAGTGACGAGAAAGTGAGAATATGGGCTTAGGAGCGCGCATTGCTCTTTACAAAAAAACGAAAAGACAAAAAACAAAATCACAAAAGCCATATAACATTCGCAGGAAACGAATATTCTGCTCTTTTATCATTATATTTGAGTGAAACATAAAAAGAAAAGCAATTATGACTACAATGAAAGCAGCACGCTGGTATGCAGCGAAAGATATTAGAGTAGAACAAGCAGAAATACCTACTCCTGCTAAAGGGCAAGTAAAAGTAGCGGTACAATATGCAGGTATCTGTGGATCTGATTTGCACGAATATGTACACGGACCACAATTAATTCCTTTGGATAAACCATATCCTCTTAACGGACACCAAGGAGTGACTACACTAGGACACGAATTCTCTGGTATAGTAGAAGAATTAGGTGAAGGAGTAAAAAACATTAAAGTAGGAGATCGCGTAGTAATCGAGCCAATATATAAAAATTTTGATAGCCCATTCGTAGCGGCTGGAGAATATAATTTAGGAGAGCACTTAGGTTTTATCGGATTATCAGGTAATGGTGGTTTTGCTAAATATGTAGTTGTAGAAGATTATATGATTCACAAAATGCCTGATACGATGTCATTTGAACAAGGAGCTTTAGTAGAGCCTGCTGCTGTGGCTGTGTACTCAGTACTACAGAGTGGATTAAAAGTAGGGCAAACTGTATTAGTATCTGGGGCAGGACCTATCGGTTTATTATGTGCTCAGGCAGCATTAGCAGCTGGTGCATCTACTGTAATCGTAACTGATGTGGCAGAGAAACGTCTAGATAAAGCAAGAGAAATCGGGGCTACGCATGTATTTAATGCTATGGAGGCTGATCTACCTGCTAAAATCAAAGCATTGACTGGTGGATTAGGAGTGAATGTATTTATAGACTGTGCGGGAGTACAAGCTTCTTATAATACAGGTATCGATTCTACTCGTAATGGAGGGACTGCTGTATTAGTAGCTTTATTTGGTAAGCCTGTTCAGCACGATGCATTAAATCAAGTATTGAGAGAAATCACTGTAAAAGGGGTTATCGCTTATAGAAATATCTTCCCTGAAGTAATTAATTTGATTGACTCTGGTCGTATGGATGTGGAAAAATTAGTTACTAATAAAATTAGCTTAGACGAAATCGTAACAAACGGTTTTGAAGCATTAGTAAACAATCCTGAACAAGTTAAAGTTCTTATTGAAATCAATAGAGCGTAACTTTTAATTAGGAATTTAAAATTAGGAATTAAGAATGCTTTCCCTTCGGGAATTAGGGTTCTTCGTTATAATAAAAAAAGCCATTACTTTTAAACGAGTAATGGCTTTTTTAATGATGATTTTGTGTACTGAATCTATGTAATACACGTTTATTTTGTTTCCTCTTGCATTATTATTCTATTCACTAAAAACATTTATGTTTTAGGTGATCGTATGATAAATTAACGTGATCTATATCCGTTCTCATTATCCGAAATACTTGCACTGTCGCAGATTTAAATCCGTGACGTCTATATCTCCAAAGTATACTCCTAACGAAAATATCTAAAGATATTTTAGGTGGACCAAACAATCATGATAGACGTTATATCCCGAATAATCGCAATCTACATACCCTATGCCGAAGGCAGTCATTCCTAATTCCTAACTCTTAATTCCTAATTAAAACGCAGTGCTTATTTCACTTTCTTAATCACCTCTCCTAGCATGTGTCTAATCTCTTGGAACATAGCTTTAGTATCTGGTTCACCTAAATCCTCAGGCTTAAACTCCTCTGTCGCTATACTACTTGCATATTCCCATATCTCTAATACATCATACGCTTTAATGCGATAAGGTTCATAAAACGTATTGTCTGAGTGTAGTTCTAACGTCTCGTCGTCTATGCGATATACTCGTTTATATACCACCCCTTCAGTAGATGTAATAATGATATAAGTATGTCCGTTGCGTACATAATCTAACTTCTCGATATAGCTTCCGATGATAAAAGACCCTTCTTGATGTGGAGGCATAGAATCCCCTTCGATAGGAAATGCTCTATACTTCCCTTCTTTTAAAAATGGCAATGAGATCTGATCTAGATTTTGAATAAACTCCGGATCAGCATACCCTGTCAAATACCCCGCTCTTGCTTTATGAGGAATAATCTCAATAAAGTTATTGCCATGTGGATCAACCATAATGGGCAATAGGATACGGTTATCCTCAAGCTTCAACAAATCTTGCATTGGGACTTTGCGCAGGTCAACCGAAATCATTAAATCAACACTGACATGAAAGAAACGAGAGATACGCAATAATACCTCTAGAGGTGGCTCCGAAGCTCCCTCCTCATATTTCGAATATCGTGCACGAGTTATCATTAACTCGTCTGCTACCTTCTGCTGAGACATAATCTTCTGAGCGCGTAAATACCTAATATTATCTGATAGAAATGACATTTGCTATTATTTATAGCATCAAATATACATATAATTGCTAACATAAATAGTAATTTCGTTCAAGAATTTATAATTATTTCTATCATGGAAAGAGCCATCGCACATTTAGATTTAGATACTTTCTTTGTATCCTGTGAGCGTTTAATAGATTCTTCTTTAAATGAGCAACCTGTCATTATAGGAGGTGGTGATCGTGGAGTAGTTTCTAGCTGCTCTTATGAAGCTAGACAGTTTGGGGTCAGAGCTGCTATGCCTATCCGTATGGCTTCTCGCCTATGCCCACAGGCTATTGTTAGAAGAGGAGATATGCACTTCTATTCTAAGATGTCACACCTAGTGACGGATATTATAATAGAGAAAGCTCCTGTTCTAGAAAAGGCAAGTATAGATGAGTTTTACCTTGATTTAACAGGTATGGATAAGTTCTTTGGTTCGTCACTATGGATAAAAGAATTAGCCCAAACGATACAGAGGGAGTCAGGATTACCACTGAGTTATGCTTTATCTGTCAATAAGACTGTTTCTAAAATCGGTACGGGAGAGGCTAAGCCCCGTGGGGCTTTAAATATCACGGCTCCTGAGGTACGGCCCTTTCTCAATCCGCTGTCTATTCGAAAAATACCTATGCTAGGAGAGGTTAGTTATACGCTACTCTCGCGTATCGGTATTCGAAATATACAGACGCTATCTGAAATGCCTCATCAGATACTCCAAAAGCTATTAGGCAAGAATGGAACTGACTTATGGAGAAAAGCCAATGGCATAGACCTTACTCCGGTGGAACCTTACAAAGAGCGCAAGTCTATCTCATCTGAGCATACCTTTGATCAAGATACGATAGATATCCCTATGTTAAAGGCGATCTTCACTGGTATGGTCGAAAAACTTGCTTATCAATTGCGATCAGAAGAATGGTTAACCTCTGTAGTCACTGTCAAAATACGCTATACCAACTTTGATACTGAAACCAAACAGAGTAGAATAAGCTATACTTCTGCTGATCACACACTTATCAAATTAGTACACGAGTTGTTTGATAAGTTATTTCAACGGAGAATGAGATTGCGCCTAATAGGGGTACAACTAAGTGGATTAGTACGAGGTACTTATCAAATGAATTTATTCGAAGATACGGAAGAAATGATGGCGCTCTATCAGGCTATGGATAGAATGAAAAAAAGGTATGGAGTGGATGCAGTGGCTAGATGCTCTGGAGCTTTTTTGAAAATGAGGGAATAGTTTTTTTTTGTTTTTTTGTGATGGTGTTTTTTTGTGATTTTGTTGTTTTGTGACTACTGGGGGGACATATATATCACGGATTACCAAATCCGTGACAGCGCAAAGATTGTGGGGATGTACTCATGTACTGTACGCAATCATTACCCACAACGGTACGGGCGTATCACTATACGCCCACATAAAACATCATTGATGTTTTAATGCACTTGCCTGTGCTATCCTAACTATGCGGAAATACTGTGTGGAAATACATGTCACGGACTACAAGTCCGCAACAACGTAAGTATCGTGGTTACTGGAGAGTATATATTGCACCTCACATCATCACAACTTCACGACATCACAACTTCCCGACATTACAACTTCACGACTTCACAACTTCACAACTTCACAACTTCACAAAAAAACAAAAAAACATGCTATTAAATTGTCATTCATATTATAGTTTGCGATACGGGACAATTCCTGTAGAGCAGTTAGTTCACTTAGGTCAGCAGTGTGGGGTATCCGCTATGGCGCTAACTGATATCAACAACCTTAGTGGGGTTTATGAGTTTATCACTGCTTGTGCTAAGGCAGAAATAAAACCAATAATAGGGGTAGAATTTAGAGAGGACAATGAGTTGCGATATATCGTCATTGCTAAGAACCAAGAGGGATTTGCTGAACTAGGACGTTTATTGACTCATATCAATGAACACAACTCTCCTATTCCACTTACTGCTCCTGATTTTAAAGAATGCGTGGTAATCTATCCCTTTTCTACTCATCCTACTGAATTAAAAGAATGGGAATATATCGGTATAAAAAGTGGACAGCTAAATCAACTCTATCAAGAGAAATGGAAAGCTTATATCCCTAAGATGCTAATGCTGCATACAGTGAATCACTTGTCTGCTGAGGAGTATGAGCTACATCGCATATTACGTGCAATAGACAAAAACACTATTCTGTCCAAACTAACAACTACAGACTGTGCTGAATATGGAGAATTCTTTATAAGTGAGCAGCAATTAGCTGAACAGTTTACAGCTTATCCTATAATAGTGGAGAACACTTCCGCTTTAATCAATCAGTGTGCGTATTCTTTTACATTCAAAACGCCTAAGAATAAACGTTATTATACAGAAAGTAAAGAAACTGATTTCAGTCTATTGACTACGCTCGCTAAGCAAGGGATGGAACAGATTTATGGCGATGATAATCTACAAGCCAAAGAGAGATTAGCTAAAGAGTTAAAAGTAATCAATGATCTGAACTTTGCAGGGTATTTCTTGATCACTTGGGATATCATTAAATATAGCAACAGTCAAGGTTTTATGCATATTGGACGAGGCAGTGGAGCCAATAGTATAGTGGGATATTGTCTAGGGATAACGAATGTCTGCCCGTTAGAACTAGACTTGTACTTTGAGCGTTTTTTAAACGAGAATAGAAAATCTCCACCTGACTTTGACATTGATTGGTCTTGGAATCAAAGGGATGATATACTTCGCTATATTTTCTCAAGATATGGCAAAGATCACGTGGCTTTCTGTGGAGCTGTGTCTACATTTAAGTATCGCTCTATCATACGAGAAATAGGTAAGGTATTTGGTTTATCTAAAAATGAACTAGATACACTCACTCGCAACCCTACAGAACAACATGAAAACAACAGTATCGTACTCCTCATCCATAGATATGGACAACTTCTAGAGGGATTTCCTAATCAACGTACTATGCACGCGTGTGGAATACTTATTTCGGAAGAGCCCATAACTAACTACACTGCGCTAGACTATCCTCCAAAGGGATTTCCTGTGGTGCAATTTGATATGCATACTGCTGAAGATATAGGCTTTGACAAATTTGATATTCTAAGTCAACGAGGCATTGGGCACATTGATGAAGCGGTGGAACTCATCTTACAAAACCAAAATATCGTTGTTGATATCCGAAATATCGCTTTGTCAAAAGATGAAAAAAATTGTAATCAACAATTGGCAATTGGCAATACAATAGGTTGTTTTTATATCGAAAGCCCCGCTATGAGAGGATTATTGAGAAGACTAAACTGCAATAATTACAAAATACTTGTTGCGGCATCTTCTATTATTCGCCCTGGCGTAGCACAGAGTGGTATGATGCAAGAGTATATCTTTAGGCATAATAATCCGTCAAAGTTTGAATACTTTCACCCTGTCTTTGAAAAACAGTTAGGAGAGACATACGGCATTATGGTCTATCAAGAAGATGTGATAAAAATAGCGTTACACTATGGGGGATTACCTGCTACGGATGGAGATATTCTACGTAGAGCGATGAGTGGTAAGAGCCGTTCTAAAGAAGGATTATTAGCTGTTAAGAATCGCTTTTTCGAACACTGTGATGCTAAAGGACATCCTAGGCCATTAAGTGAAGAGATCTACAGACAGATAGAATCATTCGCGGGTTATTCATTCTGTAAAGCCCATTCTGCTTCTTATGCAATAGAGAGTTATCAAAGTTTATATCTCAAGACTTATTACCCATTAGAGTTTATCACTGCTGTGATTAACAACGAGGGAGGGTTTTATCGCACGGAAGTGTACATACATGAGGCGGCTATGTCCGGTGCCAATGTACTTCCACCTTGTATAAATTACAGTGATTTAAAAACAACACTAATTGATAAAGACCTATTCTTAGGATTAAAGCTAATCGAGGGTATAAACATCGATTTGTTAAGCGCTATTTTAAAAGAAAGAGAAAGAAATGGCAAATATGAATCACTATTTGATTTCACCCAACGCATTCCTATCGCTATGGAGACTTTGCAAAAGTTAATATTCATTGGTGCTTTTCAATCACTAGGCAAACAAAAGAACGAGCTATTAATACAGTCTAAGTTATTATTAAGTAAAAAAGAAGTTGCTCCTACTCTAACCTTGTTACAAGAACCCATACAGGAGTATACATTCCCTACTCTAAAACGCTCTGTATATGAAGATGCCTTTGATGAAATAGAGTTACTTGGCTATGCGATTTCGTGTATGCCATTTGACTTGCTTAAGACTAAATTTAGAGGAGATGTGATGGTTAAAGATCTACAACATCACCACAAAAAGACAATCAGAATGATTGGGTATCTCATCGCTCGTAAGCATGTACCTACTTCTAAAGGAACAATGTATTTCGGTACTTGGATAGATGCTAATGGGCAGTATTTTGACACGGTTCACTTCCCGAATACTTTAGAAGAATATCCATTCGCTGGTGGGGGATGTTATCTACTATTGGGAACAGTGGAAGTCGAATATCACTTCCCTAATGTGCAAATCATCAAAATGGCAAGATTGCCATTTATTACAGATCCTCGATATCATTACGATGATAAAGATAATCAAACGACACAAAACAGAATAAAGGAAGATGTCAGTCTTACTCATCGCAAACCTTATCCTATAGCTGCAGAGATTAATCTACCACGACATCGAATGAAATTCACAAAAGAAAAGCCTTGATACAAGAGATGTACCAAGGCTTTATAATAAGTGAAACTAGTCTTTCGCTATCTCTATTTTTACTTTCTTATTCTTCAGTCTAGTGTCAACAAGTTCAGTTAATAGCGCTTTTACTTTCTTTGTATTCACTGCTACGAATGCCTGAGTATCTCTAACATCAATCACTCCGATATCTTCTTTCGTTAACTTACCTGTCTTGATCAAATAACCAACGATATCACCTTTATTAACCTTGTCTTTCTTACCTGCACTGATGTAGATAGTCTTAAAGTCCGTTTTGTTGTCGATATTATATACTCCACTAAGATCTTCCACTGGCATATCAGGACTAATAAACTCAACAAGTTCATCATTCGTAATCATCACATAAGCTTTACCTGAAGCTTTCATACGTGCTGTACGCCCATTACGATGGATAAAAGCATCTTCCTTCTCTGGGATTTGATAATGGATCACGTGTCCTATCTCAGGAATATCAAGTCCTCTCGCTGCTAAGTCAGTTGCGATAAGAATATGTGCACTTTTATTTCTAAACTTCATGATAGCACGTTCACGATCTTCTTGTAATAACCCTCCGTGAAAAGCACTATTTGCAACTCCTTTCTTCGTCAATGTCTCACTAATACGAGATACTGCATCACGGTGGTTACAAAAGATAAGAATAGTATCTTTCCCGATCTTACCTATTAACTTAATCACTGTCTCTAACTTCTCTTCTGAAGTAGAAATAACTTGACTAAAAGTAAGGTCAGGCATAACCTCTTCCTTATTCAAAAAATGAATACGCTCAGGATCTACTATACCTGTAAATTCAGGGATCTTCTTTAAAGCAGTAGCTGAAGTAAGCATTCTGAAAGAGATATTGTCAAACGAATTAATTATATAATCCATATCACTCTGGAAGCCCATCTCTAATGCTTTATCAAACTCATCAATAACATAGCTAGTTACAGTCTCTGCATTAAAAGAGAATTCTTCTACGTGGAATGCAACTCTACCCGGCGTTCCTACTAATACTGCAGGTGGCGAACTAAAGTTCTTTAACTCAGTCTTAGTAGCGTGTCCTCCATAACAAGCATTAATCTTAAATGCTGTCCCCATCTTCTTAAACACAGTCTCTATCTGTAGCGCAAGCTCTCTAGTAGGAACTAGAATAACAGCCTGTACCCCTCTTACATTAGGATCTAGACGCTCTATCAATGGCATTAAAAATGCAAGAGTCTTCCCTGATCCCGTAGGAGATAAAAGAATAATATTAGGGTTCTTCTGAGCAGCGTTTAATGCTTTTGTTTGCATTTCATTTAACGCCTCAATATTTAAGTTTTTAAGTATTTCTGCTTTATTCATGGAGCAAAGGTAGTTTTTATAATTTTACTTTCACTTCTTCTTATAATTTTTATAACAAGAACAAGCGTGGTATTTATACTTTAGATCAGCACTACTATTAGGTTTGCCTTCTTAAAAGGTGCACAAAAATAATAGTATCGCCTTGTGCACCTAATTAGGGATCAATCTCAAAAGTTGTGTGTGAATTAAAAACTACAGATCTTTGTAATGATAAATAATAAACGTGGAAAACTATATTGAGTTTATAAAAATGATTTTACCTGAGTTTTTAG
>NZ_NSGJ01000048.1 GCF_002286775.1 Myroides sp. N17-2 | reverse complement strand
CTTTTTACTGCTTTTTACCTCATTACCAAAAAATCATAAAACGGCTGTAAAGTCTTTATTTACAGCCGTTTTGCCTGTTATTAATCTTTGATGTATTTTTACTGAAACTTTATTTTAAAAAAACCACTTAACAAATATAAAAACCACTAATATAATTCTACAGATATTATATATCCCTAACAAGTATTTTTACAGCCTAAATAAGCAATCATGAAATTAAGTGTTATAATACCTACTTATAACGAAGAAAAATACATAGCTGATGCTATTAAATCAGTGAGCTTTGCTGATGAGGTGATTATAATTGATTCATATAGTAATGATGCTACTGTAGAGATAGCAAAGGAATTAAACTGTACTGTACTACAGAATAAATTTAAGAACTTTTCAACACAAAAAAACTTTGCTATTCCTCATGCAAAAGGGGAATGGATATTATTTTTAGATGCAGATGAAAGAGTTACAAAATCACTTCAAACGGAAATATTAGATGCAATAGCAACTCCAGGAGAATTTACGGCTTTTAAACTTAGATTCCCACATTTCTTTATCAACGAGTTTCTATTTCATAAAGCTGATAAAGTAACGCGCTTAGTCCTAAATAAAGAAGTACACTTCACAGGAGAAGTACATGAGAAGCTACATACTACAGCTGGTAAAACAGGTATCTTAAAACATCATGTATTACACTTAACCTATAAAGGAATATTCCATTATATGGCTAAAAAAGAATTATACTCTTGGTTTCAAGCAGCAGAGCTATTTAAGAAGAATAAAAAGGTGACTTACTATCATTTAGCATTTAAGCCATTCTATCGATTCTTTCACATCTACTTTATAAAAAGGGGATATTTAGATAAAACGGCTGGTCTAGCTGGCGCAGCATTAGATGCTTATGGGGTATTCGCTAGGTATTTAAAGTTGATGCTGTTACAGAAAGGCTTAAAATAGCTTGCCTATGTTTAGTTTCCACTTGAATCCAAGCATACTTTCAGTTCCTTTGATATCAATACGATTAATCTCATAAGGTGCCCCGAAAGGATATTGACTCAAACGGTTACCTATACGCACAGCATACTTCATCTTATACGTTCTTATTATATCGAAAAAAGCACTTCTCTCTGGATCCTTTCTAGGAAAATTACCAAATGGGTAGGCTAATACAGGATATACTTTAAAGTCATTCTCTAGGATCACTTGATTACTGTCTATAAAGTCCTGAATAACTTCCTCTGGAGTCAAAGAAGCATAACGACGATGCTTATAAGAGTGATATCCCAGTTCTATACACGATGGTAATGACTTTACTTGATCTGCTGTCATAATAGGCACTGAACTGTCATTCCACTCATCAGACTTACCTAGATAGTAAAAGGGAATAAAGAAGGTCGCTTTTAAATTATACTTTTCTAATAATGGAACAGCGTATTCTAACTGATTTACTGTTACATCATCAAAAGTAATAACAACACTCTTCTTAGGTAGTGTAGTTAGTGTATCTAACTCACTAAAGTGAAGAGTACTATAATTGTGCTGAGCAAAATATTTTAATTGTTCTTCCAATAATTTACAATGGATAGAGAATTGTTTTAACTGTTCTGAATCATTTTGAACATTGTGATACATTAAAATAGGAAGCTTGCTCATAGAATAAATTAGTATAAATAGTTGTACAAAAATACACTTTTTGTATGCATCGAAAACAAGAATAAAATAAACTTTATACAGAGGTTGTATATATAAAATATGAAAATCACACTTACTAGCATTTACCAAAACACTATTGACTTAATAAGTTGGATAGAATCATTACCTAAAGAAGTTAGTCACATTAACCTCTTTATACCGATACAAGATAAACACAAGATCAATCAAACGAACGTTAATGGTGTTGAGTTAACGCTTATCCCTGTGGATACGCCTAATTTGTTTTTAGAATTTCATACCCTTTACTTAAATAATAAAGGATGGAATGTGTGTATTCCTATGCACTATCAGATAACAGAAGCATTATACGCAGAAATAGCTTCTATCGTCACTTCTGCTGGATCAACTACAATACTGTATTATAAAGAAAAAGAAAAAGTAGAATTCTTAGGGCGTGACATAAAGAAGGGCGGCTATACGAAAGAGCCTGCATTATATTTATTTCACTCAGACGGGCTAGCTAATAACACTATTCGCTTCTCAGATCACCAAAAACTAGTAGCGCCAATACATATTAGTAGTCAACAGCCCTTTGACAACTTTCATCTAGAGCTAGATATAAAGCAACAAGTACTTAGCTATATAGACTATACACAAGGAAAAAAAGCTTACAAGATAGCATTCTTCACTCGTCCACTATCTACATTCTTTTATAGAGGATTGATTAAAGGAAGTTTTTTTGAAGGTAAACCTGGTTTTATACTGACCTACTTATACTCATTAGCTTCATTTAAAAGAGTATTATTCTTATGGATGAAGTATAAGAAAATCGATTAAATCACAGTGTTATTCCTATAAAAGTTCTTGTATTACTACAGGAGCTTTCTGTTTCATAAAACAGTGAAATATTAATTTTTAAAATCTTATTATTTAGACTATTTTTGTGCATTACAACAACAACTAAATATTCTTAACGTAATGATTTATTTCTTCGAAAACCCTTCGAGAAAGTTCTACACTGTACAAGTGGAGAACAACTTATCTAATGAAGATATCCAAAAGTTAAATTGGTTATTTGGCAATGCCAAGCACATCAACGAGAAAACAATCAACACTAAATTTGTCGGTCCACGCGCTACGATGGTTACTCCATGGAGTACAAATGCAGTAGAGATTACTCAGAATATGGGTATCACTGGTATTATTCGCATCGAGGAATTCGTAAAAGCAGAAAAGTGTGATACATTTGACCCAATGCTTTCGCAAGAGTTTGATGCATTACACCAAGACATCTTCGCTATCAATATTGCTCCAGAAGCAATCAACTACATTGATGATATCGCTAAATACAATGCACAAGAAGGTTTAGCTTTAAACGACGAAGAGATTACTTACTTAAATGAATTATCTACTAAACTTGAACGTAAGTTAACAGATTCTGAGGTATTCGGATTCTCTCAGGTGAACTCTGAGCACTGTCGTCACAAGATATTTAATGGTACATTCATTATCGACGGAGAAGAACAACCTACTTCTCTATTCAAATTGATTAGAAAAACGTCTGAATTAAATCCAAACGAGATTGTATCAGCGTATAAAGATAACGTTGCCTTTGTCAAAGGACCAAGAGTAACGCAGTTCGCTCCTAAATCAGCAGACAAACCTGACTTCTATGCAGAGACTGAGTTTGACTCTGTGATCTCATTAAAAGCAGAAACACACAACTTCCCTACTACTGTAGAACCGTTCAATGGTGCTGCTACAGGATCAGGAGGTGAGATACGTGACCGTCTGGCTGGAGGACAAGGTTCACTACCATTAGCAGGTACAGCGATCTATATGACGTCTTACTCTCGCTTAGAAGAGAACCGCCCTTGGGAACAAGCAATGGATGAAAGAGCGTGGTTATACCAAACGCCTATTGATATCTTAATCAAGGCTTCTAACGGTGCTTCTGACTTCGGTAACAAATTCGGACAACCACTTATCACAGGTTCTATCCTTACATTCGAGCACGAAGAAGAGGCTCGTAAATTAGGGTTTGACAAAGTGATTATGCAAGCTGGTGGTATCGGATATGGTAAACTTGACCAAGCGTTAAAACACAAACCATCTGTAGGTGACCAAGTGGTAATCTTAGGTGGTGAGAACTACAGAATCGGTATGGGTGGTGCAGCAGTATCTTCTGCTAACACAGGTGCTTTTGGTTCTGGAATAGAGTTAAACGCGATCCAACGTTCTAACCCTGAAATGCAAAAACGTGCTGCTAATGCTATCCGTGCGATGGTAGAAGCTGAACATAACCCTATCGTATCTATTCACGATCACGGTGCAGGTGGACACTTAAACTGTCTATCAGAATTAGTAGAAGAAACAGGTGGACATATCAACTTAGATAATCTTCCTGTGGGAGACCCTACCCTATCTGCTAAAGAGATTATCGGTAACGAGTCTCAAGAGAGAATGGGATTAGTAATCGGACAAAAAGACATCGATACTTTAGCTAGAATAGCTGAGAGAGAACGTGCTCCGATGTACACGGTAGGTGAGATTACTAATGATCACAGATTTACTATAGAGTCGAAAACAAAAGGTGATAAGCCTATGGACTTCGCTATCGAAGATATGTTCGGTAGTTCTCCTAAGACAATCATGGATGATAAAACGATCAACCGTGTGTATGCTGACTTAGATTACTCTGTAGCAAACGTAGAAGAATACTTAAACCTATTATTACAATTAGAGGCTGTAGCTTCTAAAGATTGGTTAACTAATAAAGTAGACCGTTGTGTAGGTGGTCGTGTGGCTAAACAACAATGTACTGGTCCATTACAGTTACCTCTTAACAACTTAGGTGCTATGGCACTTGATTATAAAGGTAAAGAAGGTATTGCTACTACTGTAGGACACGCTCCTATCGTAGCTATCATAGATCCTGCAGCAGGAAGTAGAAACGCTATCGCTGAGGCTTTATCTAATATCGTTTGGGCTCCTCTTAAAGAAGGTATCAAGAACGTTTCCTTATCAGCTAACTGGATGTGGGCGTGTAACAATGCTGGAGAAGACGCTCGTCTATACAAAGCTGTAAAAGCTTGTTCTGACTTCGCTATCGAATTAGGAATCAATATCCCTACAGGAAAAGATTCTTTATCTATGAAGCAGAAATACCCTAATGACGAGGTTATTGCTCCTGGTACTGTTATCATCTCTGCAGCTGCTAACTGTACAGATATTACTAAAATAGTAGAACCTACTTTAAAGAAAAACGCTGGTTCTATATACTATATCAACTTATCTAAAGATAACTTCAAATTAGGAGGTTCTTCTTTTGCACAAGTATTAAACAAAATAGGTCAAGAGGTTCCAACTATAACTGACGGTGCTTACTTCAAGAATGCTTTTAACGCTATTCAAGAATTAGTAGCTAACGAACAAATAGCTGCTGGACACGATATCGGAAGTGGTGGTTTAGTTACTTCTCTTTTAGAGATGACTTTCGCTGACACTAACTTAGGTGCTAAGTACGACTTAACTGCATTAAACGAAAAAGATACTGTAAAAGCATTGTTCAACGAGAACATCGCGCTTATCGTTCAAGCAAAAGACGACGCTACTTTAGAACAAGCTTTAGCTGCTAAAGGAGTAATCGCTACTAAGATCGGTACAGTGACTACAGATGAGAAAGTATCATTCACTAATGGAACAGATAGCTTTACATTTAGTGTACCTGCTATCAGAGATACTTGGGCTAAAACGTCTTACTTATTAGACCAAAAACAAACAAAGAATAACAAAGCGACAGATCGTTATAACAACTATAAAGTACAACCTTTAAACTTCAGCTTCCCTGCTCAGTTTGACGGTAAGAAACCCGCTATTGACGCTTCTAAACCAAGACCAAAGGCTGCTATCATTCGCGAGAAAGGTAGTAACTCAGAGAGAGAAGTTGCTAACGCAATGTTCTTAGCTGGTTTTGATGTAAAAGACGTTCATATGACTGACCTTATCTCAGGAAGAGAAACACTTGAAGATATCCAATTTATTGGAGCTGTAGGTGGATTCTCTAACTCAGATGTATTGGGATCTGCTAAAGGATGGGCTGGTGCATTTATGTATAACGAGAAGGCAAATACTGCATTAAAGAACTTCTTCGCTCGTAAAGACACTTTATCAGTAGGTATCTGTAACGGATGTCAGTTGTTTATGGAGTTAGAGTTAATCAACCCTGAGCACGAAGTACACGGTAAGATGCAACACAACGATTCTCAAAAACACGAGAGTATCTTTACTTCTGTTACAATCCAAGAGAACAACTCTATTATGCTTTCTACTTTAAAAGGAAGTACTTTAGGAGTATGGGTTTCTCACGGAGAAGGAAAGTTCAACTTACCTGAAACAGAAGATAAATACCGCATCGTAGCGAAGTATGCTTATGACGCTTACCCTGCTAACCCTAATGGTTCTGACTTTAACACAGCGATGATGTGTGATACTACAGGACGCCACTTAGTAATGATGCCTCACATCGAGCGTTCATTATTCCAATGGCACTGGGCTAACTATCCAGAAGGAAGAAAAGATGAAGTTTCTCCTTGGATGGAAGCATTCACTAACGCACGTGAGTGGATTGAAGAAAACAATGCTAAATAATATATAGCTTATATAAATAGTAAAGCCTCCTTATGGGAGGCTTTATTGTTTTATTTCTTCTTCACATATTCATATGAACTATATCGAAATACTTTAGCTTTATTAGGAGCTGCCATAGGTTCACTAACCTTGCGTTCATAACTATCGGGTACACCTTCATCGATATAATACAGTCCTTTTAACTTAATGAAATATTCGAATTGTTTCTTATACAAACTATCTTCATTAATCGCTATCTCCTTAGAAACAGGTTCTATAAATAGACAGTCGTTTGCACTTATTTCATACCCTTCTACAAGTAAAGAGGTATCAATAAAATCTGCACAATCACAAGCCCAATTGATATACATTACTTCGATAGTTTCATTCTTATTTGATAATTGAGTGGGTTGTTTTGATCGATCTAAATAAGTAAGATAACAGTACAAACCACCTATTGCTATTGCAATAACAGCAAGTATGACTAATACTACCTTACCGAATATTTTAGTGTTCTGTTTCATTTCTATGATTTAAGCATCCTGAAACAAATAGATTAAGAATCCTAGAACAATCAATCCTACTAAAACAGCGAAGACTATTTTCATAGTACTATATGGACGCTCACCTGTTATTCTACCTGTTACCCCATTGACATAAAAGGTATATTGCTTATTTCCAAAGCCAAATGAACTAACATATAGTGGTAATAAGATATGCTTAAAAGTAATGGCTGACAGTTCGGTATTCATATTATGTATACGTTGTTCATCACCACCAATATCTCTCCTTACACTTTCCCTTTCATACTGATACACGATATCCCTTGCCTTATCATAAGCTTCTTTTACGTCTACTTGATACTTCTCAGTAATAAATCCACTTAGATAATCTGGTTTAATCTTATGTACTGCTTTTGGATCCCAACCTGTAGAGATAGAACTTAGTAATTTCACATCAAGTGTCTTACTTCCTGTAACTAATACATCATCGTAAAAGTTCGCCACAGCACCTCTCACATTAGTCCACGACACGCGACGTACCCTTTTCTTATTGTCACCACTTCCTACTGTAACATAATATTCAGTACCACGCTCACCACTATAATCAGTATGTGTTTGCATATCATACGTCCAGAAAGGCACATATATTCCCCTCAGATTATCAGCAGAGAATATCCCTCTCTTTATCTTATTTGGCGCAAACCACAGGCTACTTATCCATTTCTGTAAGATACCACCTACTTGTCCTCTATCAACAGTAAAGGGAGCTACATACTCTGGCTTGACATAGCGTTCCTCATGTACATCTTGCTCCACTAAAGGGCTTGCACAGTATGGGCACGCCATAGACTTTAAATTCTCATCTACTGTAGAGGTAGCGTGACAATTACTACACTCTACTACTTTAGTTGTATTAAAACTCTCTTTCTCATAGCTTTCCATAAAGCTTTCAAAGTCAAGCTCATTTAATACTTCTTCGCCTTGCTCTATTTCTCTTACACTACCACAATACTCACATACCAATGCTTGAGCACTTGGCTTATATGACATCGGTCCTCCACAAGAACTACAAGGTGTAGACTCTGATGTATTCAGCTTTAATTCTTCTTCTGATGACACTTCTATAGATATTAATAGATACGTTATTCCTTTTGGACTTTATCACTTCAAGGAAGCAATAAAAATAGGCGCTATAATTAGTTTTAACGCCTATTTTATTTAAATTACATATTTGGTAACGGCGGAGGTGTTTGTCCCCATACAGCGCTTAAATCACCTTGATCACCTGCTTTCTCCCAAGTCCCCATTCCGTTTTTCCAAACAAGGGTATCTCTTAGCAACTGACCGTTGCCTGCCATCTGCCTTAATCCTTCTAAATCAAACGGACCTGCTTGTTGTCCATTAACAGCGACAAAGTAACTAACAGTCACCGCACCTGGTATTGGCGGAGGTGTATTAGCTACAGGTTGAGCACCTTGTCCTTGTGTAGTCGTTTGTCCTTGAGCCATTGCTTGACCAAACTGATTAGCCATAGCAAACCCTGCTCCCATTCCTACTCCTGCACCTGCTACTCCTGATGGATTATTAGCCGCAGCTTCCATCGCTTTAGCAGTCTTCATTTGCATCAACTTATTTAAATCAACGTGATTTAATCTGCTTAACTCAAAGATCTCTTTCTTGATATCTTCAGGCATAGATACGTTCTCTATTAAGAACTTCGTTACATCCATACCATATACCTCGAAATCATCCTTCATATAAGCAAAGATTGCCAATGACAACTCATTTAAGTTTGCTGCATACGTTTCGATAGGTAGGTTAGCCTCTCCTATAGAATCTGTAAAACGAGTAACAATAGCACTTCGCAACTGATCGTTAATCTGCTCTGTCGTAAAAGTACCTGATGTACCTACTATCTCTTTAATAAACTTACCAGGATCAGCAATCTTAAATGTATATGTTCCAAAAGCCCTCACTTCGATCATCCCAAAGCGATCATCATTTAAGATTATAGGATTCTTCGTTCCCCATCGTTGATCGATAAATGTCTTTGTACTTACGAAATATACCTCTGCCTTAAATGGGCTATTAAATCCATATTTCCATCCTTTTAAAGTAGATAGAATAGGTAAGTTTTGTGTATTTAGAGTATGTGTTCCCGGGCTGAATACATCCGCTAACTGTCCCTCATTAATAAAGACAGCCATCTGTCCTTCGCGAACAACTAACTTAGCATTATTCTTTATCTCGTTTTGAAAACGTTCAAAACGGTGTACTATCGTATTCTGTGTTGGGTCTAAGAATTCAATGATATCAATGAATTCTCCTGATAATTTTCTAAATAAGTTCATAGTTATTCTTTTTCTTATTAGTAGTTATTTTGTTGTAAATGTAACAGATTTTAGGCTCTAATTTATCTAATGTGATTTCTTATAATTTATAAGCACTGCCATTTGTAGAGTTTAAAGATAACTTATTTCCTCTTAATTATAAACAGACCTAGACAGCTAAAATAGCTTATAATAAATCTAGAAACCACAAGTACTTCCTTAACATTTTTCACTATATTTATTCATCGTATTTTTAAGCAACTTATTATGAATAAGAATTTTAAACATAATAACAAATCTACATCTGATCAAAAAAGAATAGGCAAAGTAGAAATAGTCAATCCTATTGCCCAACTTATATTTGATGATAATACCTATCTAGAAATAGTAGCAGAAGACTTGCTATATGCAGACTCGCCAGTATGGATAGAGGCTGAGAACTTATTGCTTTTCACTGATTTTCCAAATAAGAAAATACACTATTGGAAGGAACACTATAAAGAACCAAAAACATACTTAGAATCTATCGATTTTATAGGTCCAAATACTAAGAACGGAGAACTTAACTCTAGTGTCTTACTATTAAATCACACGGCAGAACTTACTCTTTTCTTATATGGGCAACAGAAGATTGCGAAAATGAATGCAATGATTAGAGATCCTAAATTCAACTTTACGGCTTGGATTGATAATCCTAAACAACATATACTGACTAACCCTAGTACTTTCACACAGGATAATACAGGTAACATCTATTTTACTGATATCATTCCAAATCAGGAACTATTTAATGAACAACAATTATACGGACTCTTTAAGATTTCGAACAAAAACAAACTAGAGTTGTTGCTAAAAAGCTCTTTACATATAGAAGGGATCACTTTCTCTCCTAATAACAAATTAATGTATGTAACCTACTTCCTAGATAAACAAGCTTATCTGTATAGCTACGAACTTAATAAGAGCAAGCATATCACCAGTACCTTAAAGACTTTTGATTATACACCATTTATAAGCACTCCTGAAGATAGACCGAGAGGACTAACCACAGATAAGTTTGGAAACATCTTTACTACAGGACCAGGTGGATTATGGGTATTTAGTAAAGAACTAGACCTTATCGCACGTGTTTATTTTAAGGGGATTGCAACTAACTGTGTCTTTAATGAAGATTATAAAACACTCTATATTACAACAAGTAACAAGTTACTCAAACTTAAATTGCGAAACTAAATACAAAAGCATCTGTTTTGCTATAATATTTTTTAGATTGACTTATCTTTGATGCGAATTAGCGATTATGTTTATTCAAAAGATTAAAATAAATAGAACAAATATCAATACACAATGGAAGAGCAATATCAACAAATCTTAGTTAGATATTATAGTGATGTCTTAGAAGAGAATACTGTCGAGACTTTTTGGGGAAAGACAATAGATAAGCAAAAAGGATTATATCAGGTAGATAACATCCCTTTCTATGGTCCAGATTTTTCTTGTGATGATATTGTTTTCGCTGAATTTGACAGTGAGGAAAACTGCTTAACTTATCGCCACGTAGCTACCCCATCAGGGAATACGACTGCACAAGTTATAGTACTAAAAGACAAATATAACAGAGAAGATTTATATAACGAGATTCTATATGCTGGCACAGAGATAGAAGTATGTAATGATCAATACTTCGTAATCAATGTTCCTAGTAAAACTGATTATCGCAATGTATATGCTATCCTAAGCGGATTAGAAGATGAAAAGGTAATAGAATTCGCAGAACCATTACTATCACCGAAGCACAGTGCTGATCTAAGACAAGTTTAGTTCACCATCATATAAACAAAAACGCCCGATTCAGTGAATCGGGCGTTTTTGTTTATATAATACCTTTTACTTTACTAGAATTGGAAGTAAATAAACGGTTGTGGTCCTGCTGTTGCTGTAGCATATACAATCCAGAAAACAAATGCTAACACTACTGCCTTAACGAACATTGGTGCTATATTAAACAGTTGGTTTGGTATTGCCATCCACGACTTAGGAATATAGTGCCATACGAATCCTATACCGATAAGTAAAAACGCATTCTTATATCCCATCGCAATGGTAGTCCACGCATTCCAATCAAACTCTAGGTTTCCAATATTATTAATAATATCTAGTGCAATATCAAAAGATCCCGCTCTAAAGAAAATCCAACAGAATGTAACAAAGTTAAACGTCAAGAAGATAGAGAATATCTTCCAAAAGATATTTGGCTCCACTCCTTTTGCTCTTGGAAATAACTCCATAATGATCTTGTGGATAGCTAATGCAATACCGTGTAAGGCTCCCCAAACGATAAAACGCAAACTAGCTCCGTGCCATAACCCACCTAATAACATCGTCGTTAGAAGGTTAAAGTTAGTGTACATATTCTTCTTCTTGTCCTTCGCTAAAAGGAATGTAAGCAAGAATATCACTACTGAAGCAATAGCTAAGATCAGAGGGATAATACTAGTGTTCGCATAATATACTCCCCACGCGATACATCCTATAAAGAATAAACCAGGGAATAAGTATCCACCGAAGCTACCTTTTCTATTTCCACCTACTGAGATATATAAGAAATCCTTTAACCAAGTAGATAATGATATATGCCATCTTCTCCAGAACTCTGTAATCGAAGTAGACTGGTAAGGTACATTAAAGTTGATAGGAAGTCTATATCCCATCAGTAATGCGATACCTATAGCCATATCAGAATATCCTGAGAAGTCACAGTAGATCTGAATAGCATAACCATAAGATGCCATAAGATTCTCAAAAGCTGTATAGCTATTAGGAGAATCAAATACACGGTCTACGAAGTTAATCGAGATATAATCTGAGATAACTGCTTTCTTTAATAATCCTCCTATGATTAATAGAAGCCCTTCATTTACATACTCTCTAGACACATATATATTCTTATATATCTGTGGCAAGAAGTCTTTAGCACGTACGATAGGTCCAGCCACTAACTGTGGGAAGAACGAAATAAAGAATAGATAATCTAAGAAGTTCTTAGTCGGCTCTATTTCTTTACGATATATCTCGATGATGTAACTAATCGATTGGAACGTAAAGAACGATATCCCTACGGGCAATATTATATCATCTAAGTGCAGCTTCGTATTCGCAAACAAGTTAATCCCATCTAAGAAGAAATTAGTGTATTTAAAATACCCTAATAATCCTAGATTCACGATTATACTTATCGTTAATAGTAGTCGCTTCTTCGCCAGATTAACCGTATGATTAATAATATTAGCAAAGTAATAGTCCATCAGCGATGATCCTATCAAGATGATAAAATACATACCACTTGACTTGTAATAAAAGAACAATGAGAACAATGTCACATATAACAAGCGGATATGAAAGGTTTTTCTCATCAATATATAGAAGAGATAAAACACAATAAAAATTCCTAAGAACAAAGCCGAGTTAAATAACAACGGTTCTTTAGGATTAAAAGTAAACCAACTGATTACTTGATCAGTAGTTATACTTGGTATTTCGATATTTAATAGACTCATTTAAGTTAGAAGACTATTGTTGTTTAACAAATTGGTTATAAGCCTCTAAAAGTGCTTCATAAAACAGGTCCCCTGTATATTCATACCCTTTTACAGTATAGTGCACTAGATCTTTTGATAACATACCGTTCTCTCTTAAAGAAGAAAGACCTAATGTACCCCCTAGATTATAATATAAATCCCAGATAGCATATTTGCCGCTGATACCATTAATGATTAACTCATTCGCTAGCTCACCAGCTATATGATTAGGATTGTCTTTTGAGAAATAAGATGGCGGTGGTGTAGTCACTAATACATTAGCATTAGGAGCTACCTTTTTCACTTTTTCCAAAAACGCATTAACCTGACTCTGGAATGTCTTTGCATCCATTCTATCAAAAGACTCATTCGTTCCCATAGATACGATTACTAAGTCTGGCTCTAAACCTCTTAATTGTTTAAAGAACAGATCATACTTCGTATAATCCGAAAACTTAGCTCCATTCACACCGATCGTATGATACAGTATTCCTGGCTTATCGTTTTCTAGCACCACACCATTTAAGTCATAAGCTTCAGCCTGCTTGTTAGAATAGAAGTAAATACGATCTAATTCTTGCCCTATTTCAAAAGTATAGAATACATCGTTCTTCTCTCCTGACAGCTCATTAAACATATTATTAGCTACAGAAACTGACTCTTTTTGTTGAGTAGGGATAGCTAATTTCTTTCCTGCATGTATCGTATTTGTCTTCATATTGTTCGCCTTTTTAATAGACTCTACTGAAGCACCATACTTATTAGCAATACCTGTTAATGACTCCCCCTTCTTGATCTGATGAGAGACCTTTTTAGGAGCAGAAGACTCTAAGAACACACTCTGACTAGCAGTTCCTACATTAAAGTCCTTCGTATTAGAAGGAGTAAACACCTTCATCCGAGAGAAACCGTAGTTAGCATCACGCACACTTAGCTCTATCACTGCATTCTTATCTATTGTAGTTAAAGCGATACCACTTAGTCCTACATTATATTCTTTAACTGGATAGATATTTCGATAACTATTCCACTCTGCATTAGACGAATATCTAACTAAAGCGTTACCATTAGTCTTTGCTAATTTATATGGAAAAGCAAATCCTAAACCTCCGTTACCAAACTTATTTTGAAGTAGAACCCTCATTCTTCCACTGAAAAAGTCAGCTTGGATATGTGAATCCCCTATGTGAACAATATTTATCTTCCCTTTCTTCGTACGCGTTACCTTTTGCAACTTGCTAAAGAATGTATTCAATTGTTCTGTGTAATAAATCTTATTTCCTATTATCTCTTTATTATCCTGATCCCCATTGTACACATCATACTCGTAAGTACTATTGCCTTGAGATTGACCGAAAGAACTAATATGAAATAAAACACCTACTACAAAAACAGCAATTTTATTCCTTTTCATTTTCAATTTTTTTTTGAGTGACTACTCTCCTCTGCTACCGCCTTCGGATTGATGATCTACTCCTACAGATGACCCACCTGGATGTTTCTTTTTATATTCTTGATACCCTTCTTCTAATCTTGTGAATATCTTCTCAGCTACAGCAGATGCCCCCTTGTGATTAAAGTGTGTATAATCTTTATTTGCCTTAGCTTGCTCCACCCATTTTATCATAGATCCATTACCTCCCATAGCATCATATAAGTTAAAGAATCCTGTACGCGCTTCCATAGCATACTTGCGTTGTGATTTTACTAATGGCACTACAGCTTTATCAGTTTGCATCACACCATCTACTTTAGAAGACTTATCTGCAGCAGAGATTACTAAAATACTTGCATTAGGAAAACATTGCTTAAGGTGTGCCACTACAGCACTCATTTTCTTCGTATACCACGAATAATCTAGTGTTCCATAGTTAAGCACGTTCGCACCGTAGTGTAACACGATTAAACTATAATCTAGATTAGACTGATACTTCTGCATTAAACTCGTTTTAAACAACGATAATGGCAGTCCAGAGTTACCCCTACTAGAGAAGTTATCTACCTGCACACCACCTGCACCGCTGAAGTCCATTCCGTAGATAGGAATTGAATCAGCGTGTTTAAACGTCAGTTTAATCTCCTTTACACCACCGTCAGCTAACTTAAGTTTATTCAATTCAGAATTGATACTCAACTTTCTAACGATTGTATCTTTATTAGTTATAACTACTACTTCTCCTCTTTTATTACCTGAACTACCATAATAAAGTGTTGGATTATAAAGCGTTGTCATATTTTGCATCTTTCCACCTGCATAACTAACCCACGTCTGTTTGATTGTATCCTTAACGAAATACACCTGTCCAGATACACCGAAAGGTTTCTGTGGTTTCTTCACATTTAAGTAAGAAACCATTCTGAAGTTAGGTGAATATTTATGAATAACAGACTGTCTAGACTGAGCAGATTCAGACATAATAGGCACATATCCTACCCCCATACCACCATACTTAGCCTGGTAGCTCTTACGCATGTCTTGTACAATCAAATCTCCATCAGTCATAGAGTCACCGTAGTACGCGATACGTACACGTTTACCCTTCTGTTGTTCTAAAGCATATAATCTAGCAAAGAAATTCTCTAAATATATATTCCCCTTAAAAGACTCTGTATCCTCATCACTAGTCAGTGCATCTTCAGGCACCACGATTACTCGTTCATCCCCGACACCTACTATTGCAGGTTCTTTAACAGCTCCCTTTAAAGTATCTTTATTGATTAGCGTTTCTGTTCCACCACCACCGATAGCTTCAAGCATTAAACTATCCACTACTATATTATTAGTAGGGACCACCTCTTCACTAAACAATTTCTCAGGTAAATTTCCCTTAAAAAATAAAAAAAAGCCACTCGCCATTACTATAATGGCAAGTGACTGGTACATATATGATTTCTCTACTTTCACAAAAATACTTAAAAGATTACATTCGGTCTGGTACAGCTATCCCTAATAAAGAGAACGCATCCTTAATCACCATACCTACTTTTTCTGATATTTGTACTCTAAACGCTTTTAACACAGCATCTTCTTCTCCTAAGATAGATACTGTTTGATAAAACGAGTTATATTCTCTAACCAATTCATACACATAGTTAGCCACTAATGCAGGGCTATGTGTACGAGCAGCATCTTGAATTACTACAGGGAATTCCTCTAGTAATTTCAATAATTCTTTCTCTTTTGGATCTAGCGGAATTCCTGTAATTTCTGTTGAGAAATCAAAGTCCGCTTTTCTTAATATTGATTGAATACGAGCATATGTATATTGAATGAATGGCCCAGTATTACCTGCAAAATCTACAGATTCTTTAGGGTTAAACATCATTCCTTTACGAGGATCTACTTTAAGCATAAAATACTTAAGTGCACCTATTCCGATAGTTGTGAATAACTCAGAACGCTCCTCTTCAGAGTACCCTTCTAACTTCCCTAACTCCTCAGAAATGCTCTTAGCAGTATCTACCATCTCTTGCATTAAATCATCAGCATCTACTACAGTTCCCTCTCTACTCTTCATCTTACCAGAAGGAAGCTCTACCATACCATATGATAAGTGGAACAAGCTCTCTGCCCAGTCAAAACCAAGTTTCTTAAGGATTAAGAACAATACTTTAAAGTGATAATCTTGCTCATTACCCACAGTATACACCATACCACCTACATCGCCGAAGTCATTCACACGTTGTATAGCAGTACCGATATCTTGTGTCATATATACAGATGTACCATCCCCACGAAGTACTAACTTCTCATCAAGTCCTTCATCAGATAGATCGATCCATACAGAGTTATCCTCTTTTCTGAAGAATACACCCTGTGTTATACCTTTCTCTACCTCATCTTTCCCTAATAAATAAGTATTACTCTCGTAGTACACTTTATCAAAGTCAACACCTAAGTTTTTATACGATACCGCAAATCCATCATAAACCCATTGGTTCATTGTTTTCCACAGTTCGATAACTTCAGGCTTATTATTCTCCCAATCCACTAGCATTTGCTTCGCTTCTTTGATAATCGGAGCCTCTTTTTTAGCTTCGTCTTCTGTCATACCTTGCGCCATCAATTCCTTGATCTCGCTCTTGTACTCCACATCAAACTTCACATAGTAGTTTCCTACTAATTTATCTCCTTTAAGTCCTGTAGACTCCGGAGTCTCACCATTACCGTAACGTTGCCAAGCTAGCATAGATTTACAGATATGAATACCTCTATCGTTAACGATTTGTGTCTTATATACTTTTTTACCTGAAGCTTTTAATATCTCAGCGACAGCATATCCTAATAAGTTATTTCTAACGTGACCTAAGTGAAGTGGTTTATTTGTATTAGGAGAAGAATATTCTACTAACACTGACTTATCACCCTCTACAGGTGTTACATATCCGAAGTGTTCTTCTTTACGTGTAGCATTAAAGAAATCGATATAGTAACTATCTGAAACAACTAAATTTAAAAACCCTTTAACTACATTAAACCGCTCTATAACAGATGTATTCTCTACTAAGTACTCACCTATTTTCGTTCCAATTTCTACTGGATTTCCCTTTACCTGTCTTAAGATTGGGAAAATAACTACAGTAATATCGCCTTCAAACTCTTTTCTTGTCGCCTGATACTCAACTTTGTCTATGGTAGCCCCATATAATTGCTGAATCGCTTTCTCTATCTGCGGAGTTAAAATCTGATTTAATGTCATTTTTATTATTTTTATTAAAGAAGCAAAGATAATTTATATTTCGTCATTTCAAGAAGTCTACACAAGGAATTTAAACATTTCATTTAGAATTTATTAAACTCTACACAAACCCACCAACTAACTATATTACAACAAAATACATTAAAAAACAAAACATCCCCTAAGTTAAAAACAGGTAAATATCTGTTAAATACTACAACACCACTCTCTAAAATTCTGCTTACAATATTCAATTATAATCGTACAATGATAAGTAACTATCATTAATAATTTCAAGGCTATCTAAAACAGAATATAATCTCCTATCTTTCATAATACCCTCTCCATACATATTCATACACTTTCAACAGAGGTTCACCATAAAAACTCTGTTGCCTATGATACTCGTTTTTTCCTTTAATGACCACATCAAAACTAGGCGATATTATATACACTTTTACATCTGCTTGTTCCATCAAATTCAAATAATATATCAAGCTATGAATTAATTGTTTAGAACTAGATTCATCAGTAACTAATGCTTTTTGATAATCCGTTCTATCTCTAACGCTTTCAGGAATATTATCGATTATCATAGTAACACTCTTTAAATCACTGTACCATTTTACAGCTAATTGATGGCCGATATTGCTAATTACACCATCTTTATCTTTTTTTGGAAGTCCAAAAAAAGTCAACTCATCATTCTTATTTTTATCTTTTAGTTTGAAAAACAACTCTTTTATCGACTTTTTATCCAATTCATTTTTTTCGAGTACTATACCTTGCGTTTCCATGTTGACATCTACATATACATAAAAATCATTAAACACAATATCATCTATATTTGCAACACTCTTGTTAATTGCCTTACTATTACTTATTTCAAACTCTTTATAATTGTACGTTGTATCTTTAAATGTTCTTAGATCTACCATTCTATAATTAGTATATATTTGATCTGCATTAGATGTACTTTCATATGGCGAAAACATATCCACCATTGCTTTCATACTTTTATAATCTTTAAGATAAGTTGGTCTTTTTTGCTTATAATCTAAATCCGATAGATCCATTGTCGTAAAACTATGTTTAACCTCCTCTCGCTTAACAAATAATTTCTTTACTCCTTCATTGTATTCTTCTTTAGATATAGGCAAATATTTAAATACAAACTCTTTTGTTGGTTGAGATGTTCCTGCATAATGAAACGTAATCATAAGAGTATCATTCTTTAAATTAACTTTATAAATACTATCTAACAGAGAACGTCCTTCATTATATGTAGCTCCTGTGAAACTCTTAAAATTTTTTAACGATTCCCTAGTTTCTATTGGGAAATCAGTAATTACATCCCCATCTTCAATTTTAATATAAGGAACTACCTCAGCGATAAGTTCCATATAACCAGTTGTTACCCCCCACATTAAAGTTTCATCTACTTTGTTAAAAGAGAAAGCCTTATAATACCCATCCTCTACCTTCTGAGAACAAGCAGATAAAGTAAACAGAAATAAAAAACCTACACACAAAGCACTTACTAACTTAAGCAAACCATTCTTTTCTTTCATAACTATAAAACCTAATTCAGAAACAATACATTACCACTTATCTTACCTACCTCTCAACATCCACCCTAGTGCACGTCCTAAAGTATTTTCTACTCCCCTACGAAAGGCATCTGCTCTTTCTTTTTTATCTAACCACCCAGTAATTCCTTTTCCAGATACTTGATTGGAGGAAATTCTCACATAAGTCTTTCCTCTTTGATACATTATAGGCACTATCAGATTAACTCCTTCAGACATATTTTCTTCCTCAAATCGATACTCTGGCTTAGAACTAACATAAAATCGCACTTTAGCATCACTTAGATACAAATTAGGATTGCTACCTAAATAAACAATAGACGCTGAACTAATAAAATCAATATCAGACATAACTGACTGCCCATATACACAAGACATTCCTACCAACATCAATATATACAAATACATATTTTTCATATCAACACACCTTACGGGAATTAAGAATTAGTACTACATAAGCATATAAATACTTATTTACCACCTAGAATAATCAACAATGCACTTCCTACAGCGTTATGAAAACCTTTGCGAGCTTTATCAGCCCGTTTCTCCTCATCTAACCACCCCTTACTTTTTGAATATACCCTTTCGGAGGGAATTTTCACATAACCACTCTGCTCTTCATTTTCCTCTTCCTCTTCTTCCAATTCTGCCGGATCATACGTCTCTACTATTTCTCTCATCGCTTTCACCATATTAAACTCATCTGCCGATCTACCCTTTACAGGAGGCTCATATTTAATCTTAAAATTCGCATAGAACCTCACTTCTGCATTTACTAAATACAACTTAGGTTTAGCCTTTAAGTAAACAATAGATGCCGAACTGCGAAAACTAGGACTAGACAATAAAGTCTGCCCATACATTACAGAACTAGTTAGTAAGATCAACAAATAGAAGTACATTTTACCCATATTACAATACTCTAAAACTATTACAAATAATAATCATTCTTTTAAAGACACCTACTTAAGGTAATATTCCTATTAATAAATCAAGAAAGAGATTTTCTAAGAAGCTAAAGTCATTATTATACTCTCTTTCATACTTATCCTTTTTTGAATAACTAGAAACATCTATACCAACTCCATTATTAAAAACCACATTTCTATTTAAGAGGCGATACTTGTTCCGCATAAGCGTTTCTAAATCATCCTTTTCTTCATATTTATTAATCTTTTTAGGAATAAACTTTGACTTAGAACCATCATAAAACCTCACTTTAGCATCACTTAAATATAAATAAGGATTACTCTCTAAATATACCACTGACGCCGCACTAGCAAAGTTAGCATTTGACATAACCGACTGCCCATATACACAGGGCACTCCTACCAACATCAATATCAACAAATACATATTTCTCATACTAATACAGCTTTAAACAAAAATACAACAATTAACATTAAAACAGAATTAACCAACTGATTCAAAACAAAATACACCTCATCAATTGTCATTTTTAATTCCTAATTCTAATCAGAGTGAGGAGGCATCGCCTCTAACACGGACCTTGGTCCCTCCTCTTGTTGCTCTTCTTGATCCTGTTGTACACTAGGTTCCACTAATTTATCTGATTTATTCCTCCTACTATAAAAACCAGGTGGAGCCCACTTCTTGGGCTTATCTTC
>NZ_NSGJ01000047.1 GCF_002286775.1 Myroides sp. N17-2 | reverse complement strand
TTGTCTGTAGTATTTACTTTTTCTAAGGATTCAGTTGTAATAGCAGGACTTTCTAAAGAAGAAGAAGAAGAAGAAGAAGAAGAAGAAGAAGAAGAAGTACTTCTCTCCTTGTCTTCAGTTACCTGCTCATCTTTTTTCTGCTCGCCGTTCCCTTTTTTCTCTTTCCAATTTTCCTGTTCACTTTTTACCTGTTCCCCGTTCCCTGCAGCCTGCTCCCCTTTCACGACCTCTATCATGCCGTGATAAGCACTAGTACTGATAAGTTTGCCATCTGCTGATTTCCACACGCTCCAGAAGTGCACCTTGCCCTCAACCCAATCTTTAGGTAAGTCAAAGTGTACATATTTATCCTCTCTCTTAGCGATTGATTCTATCACTTCTACTTTGTGCAATTCCTCGCTATAAGCTACGATAGATAGTCTATCTGTATTTTTTGCCAATATATTTGTGATGCTGTTATCCCACAGTACTTTTATACGCCCTGTTTTTAGCTGATTTACTTTCTTAACCACAGCAGGAGGTAAGCTTCCCATTGACACTAATACATTCGCTATCTCTACACAAGGTTCTCCTTCTATATTAGTCATTCCCTCCTTCATCAGCATAGAGATCAACTGCTCTCTACCTGAAGCCATTTTATCATTTAGTAAAGCGGGTGGATAATGCGCATTGACAAACTCTCTGAACTTACTCACAAAGCCTGAGGCTACAGCTAGTTTACTGCGTTGTGCCACTTGTTTTCCTGTAGCTTGTTTATGTGATTTACGTGGTCTTGAGCGTATATAGTATTTCCCCCTCCACATAAATCCTACTACTGTACCTACCTTACCGTGTACTCCTCCTAATATTCCTTCTTTAATTTCAGCCATTTTTTTGTTTTTTTGTGATGTTGTTTTTTTGTGATGTCGTGATGTTGTTGGCTTGTTGGGGCGAATTGCAATTCGCCCTTACCGTTGCCTCTTCCCCGTTTTCCTGTTCCCGCTAGTGCGTGATTTGTAATCCGCGCTGCTGTTCACTGTTTTCTCTTCCTATATTCCTTTTTTCTCTTATCACAAGATATAAAACACAGTATTACAATTATTTAACTAATCAAAGAAGTATTGAAAATTTGAGTAAAATCAACAAAATCACTATCCATCACTGTTGAGCTAGTTTTAGCGATTTCAAATGAAAAAAATCAAAGCCCCTTTTTATGTACTCAACCTCTAATTCCATCTTAATCTCAATCCTAAGCTAGTCATAGATTACCTATCAATACGACATCTATTCATCGCTAATAGCTTTTCTATTGCACTATTTACGGCTAATACTCGAGCAATCTTCGAATAACTTAGCATTAGTACTGATATTCATTGGGATTGAGAGGTGTTTGAGATAAAATAGCCTTTTAGCTAAAAAAGAATAAACAACTTAATAACAATACATTACAACAAATAGTTGCTCAAAAAAATGAGGGATGTTTTTTGTCAATTTGCCGCTTTAGGCCAATATTGGAGTTGTTCAGCAAAAAAAAGAAATTGAGTGTTAATAAAATTAGCAGGTTTAGGAGGGTAATGAGGGATCTTTAAAAAAAAACTATCGTTGTTTTTTATTAATGTGTAGTGTCAGCCATATATAGTAACTACAATCTATGTGTTGTCATAACAATGGCGTTATAAAAATATTCTTAGATGTGTTATATAGGCATATGTAATACACTCTACGATTATGGCTACTGTATGGAAATGCGTTGTAAATAGCATACTTACTTCTTAAGCTGAGCACGCTATTATTGAGCATAAATATAGTTACTAAAATAGGTAAACGAATTCGGGAGACTTCGCTGAGCGGAATATGGTTTAGATGATAGGTAGAATAGTATTCTTGTTGTCTATACCTTAAGGACTATTCTCTATGAGGATGTAAACAACGGTATTTTGGAAATGCAAAATACTCCTCTTTTATTATATACACAAGAGGGTGTAGGTGTCTATGATACTCTTACATCAAGAGTGTTCTTAACTTGAATATAGAGCAAAAAAAAAGCTTCACTAAATAGTGAAGCTTATGATGTGGGCGATGAGGGATTCGAACCCCCGACCCTCTCGGTGTAAACGAGATGCTCTGAACCAACTGAGCTAATCGCCCAAAATATTATTATTAAACAGACTTGTTTTGTGGGCAATGAGGGATTCGAACCCCCGACCCTCTCGGTGTAAACGAGATGCTCTGAACCAACTGAGCTAATTGCCCTAATGCATTTAAATAACTAGATATTCTAGTGGGCGATGAGGGATTCGAACCCCCGACCCTCTCGGTGTAAACGAGATGCTCTGAACCAACTGAGCTAATCGCCCAAAAATATTCTAAATAACTTGGTATTCTGGTGGGCGATGAGGGATTCGAACCCCCGACCCTCTCGGTGTAAACGAGATGCTCTGAACCAACTGAGCTAATCGCCCAAGTATTTAAACAAATTTGGATTTAATAACAATATTTTGAAAATGGTGGGCGATGAGGGATTCGAACCCCCGACCCTCTCGGTGTAAACGAGATGCTCTGAACCAACTGAGCTAATCGCCCATTTCCTTTTAAAGAACGTTGTAATCGTTTGTTGATTACGGGTGCAAATATACGACTGTGATTTAACTTCGCAAGCTTTTTCTAATATTTTTTTTATAAAATTTCAGCTACTACAAATGTGCTCCCCCCCACGTATATCAAGTCTTCAGCACCTGCTACACTCCTTGCTTTAGCGTAAGCATTTGGAATTGAACTACAAACCTCTCCTATCAGATCAAACTCTCTTGCTTTAGCTGCTAAAATCTCCGGTTCTAACCCTCTTAAATTATCTGGTTTTGCAAAAAAATATTTTGCCTCTTTTGGCAACAAAGGAAGAATTGAAGCAAGATCTTTATCATTAACTACACCAAAAACAATGTACAAATTGTCGTATTTCTCTTGTTTTAGTTGATTCATCACGATAGTTAACCCGTGAGAATTATGTGCAGTGTCTGTAATTATCTTCGGATTCTCACCTAAAACTTGCCATCTACCTAATAATTTGGTGTGCTCAACTACGTGAAGTAGCCCTTGCTCTTCATTATTCTCTGTAATTACAAACGTATTTCTCAGTAATTCGATTGCCTGTCTTACTGTTTTGATATTTGATTTTTGGTAATCTCCTTTTAGATCGGATACTAAAGTATTGTCTTTATAGGTATCTTGAGCAAAGTAAATATCTGCAGACAGCTCTTTTGCCTTTGCTATAAATACGGGTTGAGTCTGTTCATTATACTCTCCTATTACTACAGGAACACCTGCTTTAATGATACCTGCTTTCTCACCTGCGATAGCACTTAGTGTATCTCCTAAAAAAGCGGTGTGGTCTTTACCTATATTAGTAATAACAGAAATCAACGGATTAATCACATTAGTGGCATCAAGGCGTCCACCCATTCCTACTTCTATAACTGCCACATCTACCTGCTCCTGTTTAAAATACTCAAAGCACATCCCTACAGTCATTTCAAAAAAGCTTAAAGAATTCTCTTCAAAGAAAGGCTTATTACGTGCGATAAACTCCACGACGAATGACTCTGTTATCTCTACTCCGTTAATCTTAATGCGCTCTCTAAAATCCTTTAGATGCGGAGAAGTATACAATCCTACTTTATAACCGGCTTCTTGTAATATAGAGGCAATCATTGATGATGTTGATCCCTTGCCATTAGTACCTGCTATATGTATAGTCTTTAAACTATCCTGAGGATTGTCTAAGTGATCAACTAATTTAATTGTATTTGATAAATCTGCTTTATAAGCAATTGCCCCTTGCATTTGATACATTGGCAATTGATTAAACATCCATTCTAACGTTTCTTGATAATTCATACTTATATATAAATAGGTCTTAGAGATTAAGCTAATAAGCTCTTACTGCCCTACTTTAAAATTAATTACTATAAACCCAACTTGTGTGTTAGGTGCTTTATCATCTTCTTTCCATCTAAAAGTCTTCGCAGTAGCGATGGCTGCATCTGTAAGGCATTTGGCTGAGTTAGTCGTTCCCTTAGTGTGTTGAGCTGAGATCACTCTACCACTCTTATCTACTCTAATCTCAACGACTACGGTACCTACCTCATTACAGTTAGGCACTACCTGCCCTCTATTCGCTAATGCACGACCATTCAGCCCCCAACTCGTACCACTACCACTTCCTTGTCCTTTACCACTGCCGTAAGTAGAGTTAGAATACATATCTCCATCTAACTTACCTTGGTCTCCTCCTTTATTTGAATTGCCTTGTCCTTCTGATTTCTCACCTGCAGTCTTCGGCCCATTAATCAAACTAGCCAACGCATCAGATGTACTCTGACTAGGCTTAGGATCAGGTTTAGGCTTGACTACTTCTTTTTTAGATTCCTCTTTTGGTTTCGGTTTATCCTCTGTCTTTTTGACCACAGGCACAGCTACCGTATTCTGAGTAACGATAGGCTCTACTGTAGGCTTAGTCTCCACAGCAGCCGCACGCTCAGGTTCTGGCTCCATAGCGATGGGCTCTGTAGGCTGTACATCCCCGCGCCCTACTTCACTATTACCAAAATTAATAGCAATCTCCCCTCCTAATAAGAAAGGCTGTTCCTCAGAGACAGGAGTAATAATTTTATAAAAGAAAAACAATAGAAAAAGTATTGCAAAAACTGTAGAAGTAATTGCAAAAGCTTTTTTTTCACTATCTGCTTGTAATATCTTCATCCTTATTTAGGCTCTACTGCCAATACGATTTTAAAACTATTGCGATAAGCGATATCCATAACGAATACTGCATCTTCTACAGGAACACCTTTAGCTACGTGCAATACTACATTAGGCTCAAGTACTCCTGCTAGTTTATTCTTTAGTCCACCTTCTAATTCTTCAGGTGTTACCTTCTGTTCATTTATAAAGTAGTTAGACTGATCATCTACGCTCACTGCTACTGTCTCTACTACATCTGCCTTCCCATCTGAGTTAGGCAAAACTAGGTCTAGCGCATTGGTAGAAGTCATCGTAGTCATCGCTACCATAAAAAATATAAGCAATAAGAATACGATGTCTGTCATAGACGACATATTAAACTCTGCTGATACTTTATTTCTTCCTCTTATATTCATTATGCAGGATCATTTAATAAGTCTAAAAACTCTACTGCGTTAGCCTCTAACTGGTGTACTATCTTATCGATCTTACTCACTAAATGGTTATATCCTACATAAGAAATAATACCAACTATCAATCCGAATACAGTAGTCATCATCGCAGTGTATATCCCCTCTGACAACACACTCATATCTATACGAGCTGAACTAGCGGTAGACATCTCATGAAACGCCATAACCATACCAACTACTGTACCTAAGAACCCTGTCATAGGTCCTGCTCCTGATAATGTAGCGAGAAGATTAATGTTCTTCTCCATTTTATATACTTCTAGTTTACCTGTATTTTCGATAGCGATATTGATGTCTTGTAGCGGTTTTCCTATTCTAGAGATACCTTTACCTATTAGACGAGCCACTGGTGTATCTGTATTTGCACACAGTACTTTCGCTTGATCTACTTTTCCTTGAGATAAAAACATCTTGATTTGAGTCATAAAATTCTCATCTATCTTAGAAGCATTGCGAATAGCAAAGAATCTCTCTAAGTATAAATATAAAGCCATAAATAGCATAATAAAGATAATAACCATAATGGTCTGCCCGATAGGACCACCACTAAAGATAATCTCGCTAGGCGCTAATTCTTTATTAGGAGCACCTTTAGTTGCATCTACTGCATTTGATAAATTCTGTGCTACTGCTGTTGTATCCACTTGTAAGAAATGAAACATAAATAATTTGAGTTTTATAATTTTCAATAATTGTAGCCTAATAACGCATCTACTAAATAATAACGAAGAATACGAAAGTTTAATATCTAGATTGATAAAAAAACATAGATTTTCTTCCTTATTATAGTTATCCCCTGAATGCCCTATTTTATTAGAACTGTTCAAAGGTATAATGATTTTAAAGACTAAGCGCCTTTTGCCCCAATTTTACTAATAGTTCTTGTGAAAGTAGTCGTATATCTTACCTGAACTGTGATCGTATTTGGCTCCCGTAACACTAGCAAGTACATTCACTTCATCTCTAAGCTTTAACACGCCTAAGAATCCGAATATAATAGCCTCTTTAAAGTCTATAACGACATCTGTAGGTCGATCAAATGTAATACCGATAGCGTGTGCCTTAATTCTATTAATTAGGTATTCATTCTTAGCTCCACCACCGGTCACTAATACACGTTGTCCTACTCCCACGCCTATGCCTGAGGCTATCTGTATAGCGATATGTTCTACTAGTGTGGCTAAATAATCCTCTACAGAAAGGGTATATTTATTCAGAATAGGATTTACATAAGCATTAAGAAACTCAATCCCTAAAGACTTCGGCGCTGACTGCTGATAAAAATCTAACGCGTTTAATTCGGATAGAAGAGCAGTGTTTACTTGCCCTTTAGAAGCAAGCATTCCTTTATCGTCATATTCTAAACCAAGTTTATTAACCTGTTCGTTAAGTAGTGTATTCACAGCACTGATATCATAAGCCAATCTATAGTTTAACTTACCTTCAAAAGAGATATTAGCAAATCCTCCAAGATTAAGACAAGCGTCATACTCACTGAACAACAAACGATCTCCAATAGGCACTAATGGTGCACCTTGTCCTCCTAGTAATACATCCTGAACTCTAAAATCACAGACTACTTTCTGCTGTATCATATCAGCCAAAATAGGCATATTTCCTATTTGTAATGTATATCCTAATTCAGGCTTGTGAAAGATGGTATGTCCGTGAGAACACACTGCGTCTATATGCTGTATATCATTAGCTGAGATAAATTTATTAATCACAGCGGCTAAATATGTTGTATATCTAAGATCAAGTATCTCTATCTGCTGGCTATCTAATCTAATAGCACCTCTTAACTGTTCTCTCCACTCTGCACTATATCCTACTGTATCTGTACAATTCACTTCGAAACTCCACTTGTCATCTTCACAATTAAATGTGATGTAAGCTAGGTCTATACCATCTAACGAAGTACCTGACATAACTCCTATAATATTATATTGGTATTTTTTCATCGTATAAAATTAGATAATGTTAATTGAATAATTGCTTTAAATCAACTATATTTGAGAACTACAAAAATAGAACAACTAAAAAATTAAGAGACTATAAATGGATTTTAAATTTACAGAAGAGCAGTTAATGATTCAACAAGCTGCTCGTGACTTTGCTCAGACAGAATTATTACCTGGAGTAATAGAAAGAGATGAACATTCAAAGTTCCCAACAGAACAAGTTAAAAAACTTGGAGAGCTTGGATTCTTAGGAATGATGGTAGATCCTAAATACGGAGGAAGTGGATTAGACAGTGTATCTTACGTATTAGCAATGGAAGAAATCGCTAAAGTAGATGCTTCTGCTGCAGTAGTTATGTCAGTAAACAACTCATTAGTGTGTGCTGGTTTAGAGAAATACGCAAGTGAAGAACAAAAACAAAAATATTTAGCACCATTAGCCCAAGGTCAAGTTATCGGAGCGTTCTGTTTATCAGAGCCTGAAGCTGGATCAGATGCTACGTCTCAAAAAACGACAGCAATAGATATGGGTGACCACTATCTACTTAATGGTACTAAAAACTGGATCACTAACGGAAGTACAGCTGACTACTATATCGTAATCGCTCAAACTGACGTAGAGAAAAAACACAAAGGTATCAATGCATTCATCGTTGAAAAAGGATGGGCTGGATTTGAAATCGGTGCAAAAGAACAAAAGATGGGAATTAGAGGATCTGATACACATTCATTAATGTTTACAGATGTTAAGGTTCCTAAAGAAAATAGAATTGGAGAAGACGGATTCGGTTTTGCATTTGCTATGAATGTATTAAACGGAGGACGTATCGGTATCGCTTCTCAAGCATTAGGTATCGCTCAAGGAGCTTACGAACTTGCATTAAAATATGCTAAAGAGCGTAAGGCTTTCGGAACAGAGATCATCAACCACCAAGCAGTTGCGTTCAAATTAGCTGATATGGCTACTCAAATCGCTGCAGCTAGAATGTTATGTTTTAAAGCAGCTGTAGAGAAAGATGCAGGTCAAGATATCTCATTATCTGGTGCTATGGCTAAGTTATTTGCTTCTAAAACAGCAATGGACACAACTATCGAAGCTGTACAAATCCACGGAGGTAATGGGTATGTTAGAGAATATCACGTAGAGAGAATGATGCGTGATGCTAAGATCACTCAAATCTACGAAGGTACTTCTGAGATTCAAAAAATCGTTATTTCAAGAGCTATTGCTAAATAAGCATAACTCAACCTTTATAAAAAAGGCTATTAACTTTTAGAGTTAATAGCCTTTTCTTATTTATTGTACATTCACTACTATGGGTAATTTAAATGTTGTAGGTACAAACCTTCCGTTCTGCGAAGCGGGTTGCCATTTAGGCATTGTGTTAAACACCTTGATTATATCACTCTTTACATGAGGTGGTAAATATCCTTGTTCACTTTGAATCACAATATTTGATAATGTTCCGTCTATACCTATTGTGAAGTTGACATTAAAGAGATATTCTTCTCCTCTATTTAGATAGTAATCTAAGTTAATCATACTCATTACATACGCTCTAAAAGCATCTTCTCCTTCAGTAGGACTAGCCGGTACTATTCTTGAATAGAATGGACGCTCACAAACTATATCAGGATAAAACACTTCCTCTATCTCTGGTACTACCACGTCCACAGGCCCCACAGGATCTTGTAATGAACTAAACTTAGGAAAAGATTCAACAACAGCAATCTCATCTTTTATCACATCGCCTCCTATTATTCCTTCTTGGGTAATATCAGCAAGTTGTTGGTTATTAAATTTGACCTTTGGTCCTTCATTATTTAGACCTAATGGAATCTCTTCTACAGGTACATAGTCAAGTTCAAAGCTGGTAAATTGATATGATGCGTGTATAGTATTTGCTAAGTCGTTGTTAGAGTACACATCATATGGACCAAAGTCACATCCATCACCTTCCCAAAAAAGCTCTTCTCTATTCTGAAGATAAGTAAACACAGTAGCTCCTACAGCTCCACCTAAACACAAGAGCATACTTATCCCTAATGCGTAAAGCATTATCGCTGTATCGCTCTGCTTTGGGCGATAGGGACTATGATTATATAGATTAACTGTAGCCATCTTTATTATTTGTGTTTTGTAAAATTACTAAAAAAAGGGATTCGTTTTAGTAATCAACTTATAATCAATATAATTATCACTAAAATCGCAATACTCAAAAAAAAAGACCTACTATAAATAGTAAGTCTTTCTTCAAAAAAAACGAATTAAACATTGTGAGAATTTCACTTCTCTTTTTCATATATTTTAATACACAACCAATATTCACAACACTTAAGCACAACCCTATATTCAAAAATACAAATAAAAAGTTAAAATTAAAACAAAATAGTAGTTTTGTTACTAATAAAAAATACTTTGAGAAAGTTAGTTAAATTAAAAGTTCTATAAGACTATTCTTATTTAACAAAATCATTCAACTCTGTTTTGTAATTTTACAGCAAATTAAACTGATCAATGAAGTCACCTAAATCTATTAAAACGAAGATCTTATTTCTATACTTCACGCTATTTGTAGCTGCTATATTCTCTGGTGGATATATCTATAAGGAAGCAAAGAAGTTCACTATCCCTGAAGAACACGTGGTAGAAGAGAATAACAAAATCTTCTTAGTAACTAGTGCTATCAATAATCTTTATAGTAGTGAGGCATATAGTAGAACAGCAATATTAAGTGGCAATAGTAAGGATATCAAGCTTTATTACAGAGAGCTTGATACTATCGTTAAACAAATAAACCTAGTACAGAAACAAGTTCAGGATAGAGTTATTGTCTTAAAACTAGATTCTGTAATAGACTTACTATCTCGTAAAAAAGTCAGCTTTGAGAATATCATAAAAGCGCGTAAAGATCTTACTGCAGAAGATAGATATACAGAGGCATTCTCTGAAATATATAACATCCGTGAGGAAATAGAGAAAAACATACAACCTATCGTTATCCAAAGTAAAGAAAAAGAGAAACGAAGTGGTTGGTCTAGATTATTCAAAGGAGACAACACCGATACCATTAAAACAACGGTAAACTACCCTAGTGTATCAGATTCACTAATCAGTGCAATGGAGCGCATCCTTCTCACTACACAGGCTAAAATAAACGATAAGCAGAAGAATCTACTTATACAAGAACAACGCCTGCTAAAAGAAAACAAAATTATCACTGATCAGCTAAGAGAGATTCTACAAAACGTAGAACAGAACATTCTAGCACTCTCTTATCAAAAGATTAATGAATCTAAATCTCGTATTAGTGCAGCGTCTACCAATATTGCATATATAGGTGGTACTGCGTTAATTGTAGTTTTAATACTTGGATGGATTATCATTAGAGATATTAATCAGACTCAGGAGTATAGAGATGCCTTAGAAAAGCTGAACAAAGAGAATGAGGTACTTCTACGAAGTAAATCAATGCTGCTAGCTACTGTGACACACGATTTACAGACGCCTTTAGGGGGGCTAATTGGCTTTACTGATTTGTTAGATCAAACTTATCTAGACAATAAGCAGAAGCAGTATGTACACAATATAAAGTCATCTTCTCAGTATATCATCAACTTAGTAAACGACTTAACCGATTTCTCTAGATTAGAAAACAACAAAATCAGCATTCAACAGAAGTCATTTAACCCAAATACTTTAATAGAAAACACGTGTTATTTATTAATGCCTAATGCTACGAATAAAAATATAGAGTTGAACTGGGAAGTTGAAGAAGCGTTAAACAGCAGTTTTATTTCTGATCCGCATCGTATAAAGCAGATACTAACTAATCTTGTGACCAATGCTATTAAATTTACACAAGAGGGTGGAGTGTCTATCAAAGCATTTACTGATCATGGTTTTATTAAGTTTCAAGTTACAGATTCAGGAATAGGTATTGCTACTAATCAAACAGATAATATATTTAAAGAATTTCAACAAGCGCACGATGGGATAGAGAAGAAATTTGGAGGTACAGGTCTAGGATTAAATATATCTAAGCGAATGATCGAATTACTTGGTGGGGAGATCTATGTAGAAAGTGTTCTAAATGAAGGATCTACTTTTACCTTTACTATTCCGATTATAGAAGCAAATGAAGAAGAGAACATCGTTATAGCGCCAACAGATTTACAAACTGTATTTAGAAATTTAAAATCAACAAATATCCTTGTTATTGATGATGATAAGGTACAGTTGCAATTAATGGAAGAAATACTATCTCCATTATTCAACAAGGTGACTGTAACATTTGATCCTACTACGATAGAAAGCATTTTAAACGAAGAACACTATGATATGATACTTAGTGATATCCAAATGCCTAAGATGGATGGATTTGAGCTTATTCACTATCTAAAAACACAGTCAGCCTTTAAAGATACCCCTGTTATCGCATTATCAGGAAAAAGAGATATATCGCTAGAGGAATTTACACAAGCGGGGTTTGCTTCAGCACACCCTAAACCGTTGCAGTTAACAGAATTATTAATCTTAATCTCTAAGATTCTAAATATCAACTTCGACCTGATAACTATAGATAAAGAAGATACACAAGAATCTACTAATAGTGAAGAGACCTCATATAATACTAGATCACTTATTCAATTCATAGGAGATGATATCAATGCGCTTAGAAACTTACTTGTGATCTTTATAGATAGTACTAAAGAGAACTTAATGGATATGAATTATGCTAAGGAAGAGTTTGATATAGAACAAATAAGTAATATCGCTCACAAGATGCTTCCTATGTTTAAACAATTAGAGATAAAAGCTGTGATACACAACTTAGAAGAATTAGAGGATAAGAGTATTACATTTAGTACACAAGAAGAACTAAATGCATACATCGAGCAATTAGAAGAAAATATAAATGGTGTATTAGCTCAGATCAAAGCTGATCATTTCTAACGAATAATAGGTATACCCTTAAACCCGCAAGTACCATTTACTTCGAATTAATTCTACTTTACATAGCTTCAATTAGCTCTAAAACCACACCACAGTGTACTTTAATCTTCCTCTGTTCTGTACAATTCATTCTCGTTTAAACGTTATCTGCAGATTTAAGGGGATAAAAAAAGCTCTTTAATTAAATTAAAGAGCTTTTTTATTATAAAATATCTAGTGAATTATTTTAAACTATTTACTGTAGTTAATTCATTTGATTCTAAGTTATAGTCAATTCCATCAAACTCAAATCCAAACAAGTTAAAGAAGTCTCTTCTATAACCTGCTAAGTCAGAAATAGCATCGATGTTATCTGATGTAACTTCTTCCCATAATTTAGCTACTTCAGATTGAACATCTTCTCTCATTTCCCAGTCGTCAACGCGAATACGTCCTTCTGTATCTAATGAAAGTTCACCACCGAATAAACGATCAGCAAATAAACGTTGCATTTGCTCAATACATCCTTCGTGAATATTTTTCTCTTTCATTACTTTATATAATAAAGAGATATATAATGGAACAACAGGAATCGCTGAACTTGATTGAGTCACTAAAGCTTTATTAACAGACACATAAGATACACCTTTAATATCTTTAAGCATATCGTTAATTACAGCTACAGTAGCTTCTAAATCATTCTTAGCCATACCGATAGTACCGTTTCTATAAATAGGGTATGTTAATTCAGGTCCTATATAAGAATAAGCAACTGTCTTAACACCTTCAGCTAGTACACCAGCTGCTTTAAGATCTTCCATCCAGAATTTCCAATCTTCACCTCCCATAACAGCGATAGTGTTATCTATATCACTTTGTTCCTTCACAGGCTCAATGCTAATATCTGTAACTATACCTGTATGGAAATCTACAGTTTTATTTGTAAATGTTTGTCCGATAGGTTTTAGGACTGAAGCATAAGCAACACCCGTTTTAGGATGAGTTCTACGTGGAGACGCTAAACTATAAACGACTAAATCAATTTGACCTAAGTCTTTCTTGATTAACTCAATAGTTTCTTTCTTTATTTCATCAGAAAAAGCATCACCATTAATACTTTTTGCATAAAGACCTGCAGCATTAGCTTGATCTTCGAATGCAGCAGAGTTATACCATCCTGCAGTAGCTGGTCTACCCTCAGTACCTGGTTTTTCAAAAAACACTCCTATAGTTGCAGCATCTGAACCAAAAGCCGCAGAAATACGTGAAGCTAATCCAAACCCTGTAGAAGCCCCAATTACTAATACCTTTTTAGGTCCGTTTACAATTTGTCCTTTAGACTTAACATACTCAATTTGCTTCTTAACATTTTCCGCACATCCTTCAGGATGAGAAGTTAAGCAAATAAATCCTCTAGTTCTAGGTTGTATAATCATTATAAATCTTTTTCTACTTTAGTTGAATTTAAACCAAGTTGCAAATTACGCAATTTATCAAAGCAATACACATTTATTATTACAAATTAACCTTCTCAAAAAGCTAGTCAATAACTATTAAAATATAAGACATAGAGCAACTATCTAAAACTACAGATTACTACAAATAAAAAAGGTTGGAACTAAGTTCCAACCTTTTTTTGATTATTTTAAATTAGTGATAATAAATTCACTTCTTCTATTTACTTGGTGATCTCTTTCACTACAAGGTACGTTGTTTACACATCCGTTCTTAATTCCTTTCTCTCCATATCCCACACCTTTTAATCTCAATCTATTAACTCCTTGACGAACTAACCAATCAACTGTTTGATCTGCACGACGTTCTGACAGTCTTAAGTTATAATCATCAGGACCAACACTAGATGTATATGAACGTACTTCTAATTTTAATCCAGGATTAGTCATCATTACTGATGCTACTTTAGATAACTCTAACTGAGCATCACTTCTAATGATAGAACTATCATTATTGAAATAAATAGGAGCTAAACCAATATGATCACCTAAATTAACTTCTCTAGGATTCTCACCTCTATCAGGTCTATTATATCCTTCATTCACATCAATAGTAGGATAATCAGTATAACTTGGTAGACCACCTTTAGTTCTCTCTAATTCGAAATCTACTATACGTACGTCATTTCTATCGATATCTTCCACAGAAACTTCTTCTGATTTATATCCATTAGCTTTAACAGCTACGTAGTAATCTCTATTTACCTTAACATCTTTGAAAACATATTCACCACGCTTATCAGCTTCAACTTCTTCAATCATTCTATGTTTACTATCATATAAGAAAATGAATGAATCTAGAATAGGGCGTTTAGTTCCTTTATCAGTAACCTTACCTCTAATTTCTTGAGCTACATTAAGCTCTGTACCCATTTTCATTCTTACATAATAAAGATCATCTTTACCATTACCGTTAGGTCTGTTAGATGTAATGAAACCAAACTTAGCTTCTGGATCAAGATACATAGCGAAATCATCATAAGGACTATTAATTGAGTTACCTAAATTAACTACCTCTCCAAATGATCCGTCATCATATATTTGAACACCATATAAATCTAATCCTCCTAAACCAGGATGACCGTCTGAAGCAAAATACAGTACATTATCAGAACTTACAAAAGGAAAACTTTCTCTTCCTTCAGTATTCACTTTATTACCAAGATTTTCAGGTGTTCCCATCGTACCATCTCTAAACAATCTTACTCTATATAAATCAGATTGTCCATATCCTCCAGGTCTATCAGAAGCAAAATACATCCAATCTTGATCTGGAGTTAAAGCTGGTGATGCAGTACTTGCATTTTCAACATTTATGCTTAATTTCTCAACATCTCCCCATTTATCTCCTCCTAAATTATAAGCTCTATAAAGATTAACTAATAAAGTACCATCAGAATAACGAACCTTACTATCTCCTCTATTATTACTTGAGAAAATCATTGCACGAGAATCAGCAGTAAAAATAGCATTTGCCTCATTAAAATTACCTTCCAATTTTTTAGCAAATGGCTTAACATCTCCAACGTAACCATCAATTCTTACAGGTGCAGAATATAATTTTGTAAATGGGTCATTTGTCCAACTATGGATTTTCTTATGTTTTCCCTTTTTATTAGAAGAAGAAGCATAAACAATGTTTCCTTTATATAATGCAGATCCATATTCAGATCCACCTGTATTAACACTATTAAGTAGTTTTATTCTATAACCATCTCTATTTGTATTAACCTCTTCTAAGTAATTTGGATCACTTAGATACTTTTTTATTCTTCCATCTTCAGGCGCTTTTTCAGCAAGCAAATCCATCTTTGCATTAGCTAAAATATAATCACCAGTTGTTCTAATAGTTTGAACATATCTGAAATATGCATCAACATCACTAATCTCACCTGGAGTCTTTATATTTTCATATAACTTACTGTACCAATGGTTAGCCTCTAAATACAACCCATTCTCATAGTAAGCTTTTGCTAGATTAGAAAGAACCTCTGTCCCCTTCTGACCTTTTGAAAGCATCTTCTCATAGGTCTTAATAGCATCAGCATAGGCCATACTTTCTATCTGAGCATTCGCTTTCTTTTCATAAGAACTTTGAGCGAATCCAACACTAGAAAACATTCCCAATAGAGCTACTATCCCTATCTTGTAAATATTTTTTTTCATAATATATTAGATGTACTTTTTTTACCAAGCTAGTTATCTTTCTACTAATTCTTAAATATATTTTTTGAAAAAATCACATTTTAGAATCATTGACACAAATTTATACAAAAAAGAAAATAATCAAAACTATATGCAAGAATAAATACTTTTTACCTATTCAGCACTGCAATTAGCATAAAAACTTTTATTACCAAAAAACAAATCACTATTACAACAAAGTATTCCTTAATTTAACAAGTTAACAAATACAGAAACAGCATTTTTTAAATAAAATATTTTCTTTTTTTATAATTAATTTTATTATTTAATAAAATTAATCACAAGTATCCAAAAACACTACACTTTTATCATTTCTAGAAGAAACGAGCTGTCGTAACTTTATTGTATTTATTAAACAAATCAAATCTCAAGAATACCTCATGTGATCCAGAATTAAATCTAGCTAACTTAGAAGTATCAGCATCATAAGCATAACCTATAAACAAACCATCATTAACTTGGAATCCTGCTAATGCACTAAATCCTGCATCCATTCTATAAGCTGCTCCTAAGGTAACTCTTTCTACTATTAAGAAATTTGCTGTTAAATCTACTTGCACAGGAGCTCCTGATACCGTCTTAACTAAAAATGCAGGCTTGAATTTCAAACTTGGATTCAAATCAAAGACATA
>NZ_NSGJ01000046.1 GCF_002286775.1 Myroides sp. N17-2 | reverse complement strand
TACTAAAAACTCAGGTAAAATCATTTTTATAAACTCAATATAGTTTTCCACGTTTATTATTTATCATTACAAAGATCTGTAGTTTTTAATTCACACACAACTTTTGAGATTGATCCATTTAAACCCAGAATCAGCGATAGCCAAATACTACAAAGCAATTCTACTTTATAGCTCTTTCATTAGCTCTATAACCATACTATGGTATGCTTAAATCACTAATTCAGATCTATTTTGTATAATTACTTTTCGTTTATCTGTCTATCACGATTCTGGGTTAAACGAGAATTAATTCACAGTAAATGTAGTTGCATATTTAAGGTATTACCTATTGTATTTCTTGTTCTGTAATTGTTCTGCAGTGAACTGATAGAATGATACAGCTTCGTCTACATATTTTTGATTTGGCACGCTAATTTCATTGATAGGTGTCATCACTTCATTTGCCTTATTTCCTTCAAACGAGTATTGTTTTACCTTTTGATTAGGGCTTAAGATTGTCAATGTATTATCTCTTATAAATCCTAAATCTTGATATGTAGCGATAAAGGCTCTAGGCACATAAGATTCTTTTAATACATCTGTACCGAAGAATTTAGAGTTATACTTGATGTTTAGAATTCCTAATAGAGTAGGAAGTACATCTATCTGCGAGATCATCTTATCATACTGCAGAGGTACTAACCCTTGTGGAGCATAGATCATCGCTGGGATTCTGTATTTATCTAGTGGCAATTGTGTTTTACCTGCACTAGAAGCACAGTGATCTGCAAGGATGACAAATATAGTATTGTCATACCACGGTTGTTTCTCTGCTAGTTCGAAGAACTGTTTGATAGCATAATCTGTATATCTTACTCCTTTATCTCTACTACTATCTAGATCTTTGTCTTTTATTACTCCATTAGGATAGGTAAAAGGGCGGTGATTACTCACAGTCATTATGTGGTTAAAGAAAGGTTGTCCTGTTTTAAACTCTTCATTCATTACTTCTATTGCCTTGTTTGCCATATCTCCATCAGCTACTCCCCAAATATTCTGAAATGTGATCTGATTAGGCTTGAAACTTGCTTTATCTACGATATCATATCCGTTACCACTGAAGAAGTCTTGCATATTATCGAAGTAAGCATCTCCTCCATATAAATACTTAACTGCGTATCCATTTTGGGCAAATATAGCACCTGTCGTAAATTTGTCTTTATTATCTTGACGTTTTACCACACTCTCACCTGGAGAAGGAGGGATACACATCGTGATCGCTTCTAATCCGCGTACTGTTCTATTACCTGTAGCATATGTAGTAGTAAAGAACACACTCTTCTTAGCTAAACTATCTAAGAACGGAGTAAGCTTTTTATCATTCCCATAAAATTCCATAAAGTCTGCACTAAGGCTCTCTATACTAATCAATACTACATTTTTCTTACTAGCTGCGGTATCTGATTGTATAGTTCTTAATAAAGACTCCCCACCGTTATAATCAGCATAGAATTGTTTTATGTTTTTTGTTATTTCTTCTTGTGGAAGTGTCTTGTAAAATTTCATATAGTCAATTACGCTATTATTAAACGCTTGATAGAATTTGTACACTCCATTGCTCTCTAGTTCTTCACTAAATATATTATCTGTATTAACTGGATTCATAATCTTATTTGCTAACGCTAGCGAAAAAGCGAACATAATTAGGTAACAGATACTGAAAATAACTTTATTTCTAAAAGGAACGATGTGTTTGACTACTTGTGCAGTTTTTTTGTAAGTAAAATAGGTCGCCACTAGAGTGATCGCTCCGATACCAATAAACAAAGGAACTACAGGATAAGATTCCATTATGTTACCAATGACTTCATTAGTATAAACAAGATAATCCACTGCAATAAAATTGTATCTCACCCCAAACTCATTCCAAAAAAAGAATTCACTTATCGTATTCTGAACTAAGACAAGAATGAATAGAAATAACACGAAGGCATAGTTAAACCTTCTTATAAAGATTCTTTTAGTTGGTAAGAATAAGCATAATCCAAAAAATGCAGTCTTTATAGATAAGAATGCTATCGCTAATTCAGGTAATATTCCTCCGTATTCATTGAAAATCGTTTTGCCAAATGTAACCCATCCCCACAATCCAACTAATATGGCAAAAATGATATAGCCATACGGTTTCTTATACTTTTCATCAGATATGAATATAAAGTATAACCAAAATACTGAGAAAGCTAAAGTGAATATAACTGCGTCTCGTAATAATCCTAATGAGAATATTAAAAGCAGTTCTCCTATACCAAAACTTGAATTTGTTATGGGGTGATTAATTAAGACTATTCTAAGTAGAATATTAAGCACAAGGTATAAGGATAACAAGTACTTATAAGGAGTGAAAAACGATGAATTTGTTGACATTTTCTAATTTAAACTAAATTATATAATTGATATAAATATTGTTGTTACTTCATATAACAGCAAAAGTAATGCCTTATTGTGTTTAATGTATTAAATTAATTATAAATATGCTAATGATTCTTTGTAAATAAGTTTTAGTTTAAATAAGCTTAATGAAATCCGAAATACTTTAAATTTATATAATCGCATTTTAGAAGTAAAAAATAAGTAAGTATTTGAATTTTAATACATTGAGTAAGATGTTGTATTTGGTGGATATAATTGAATTATTTTTTAAGAATCTTAATATACACTGAAAGGGTATTGCTTCTTTTCTTCTTAGGAGAGCTGTTTAAATATAATATTAAAGCGGATGAGGTGTGAATATAAAAGTGGACTATCACGCTCTGTGACATTCCCTTTATTTTTGGACGTGTAATAAAAAAACTAACAACAAATAATATGAACATTAGACACGACTGGACAAAGCAAGAGATACAAAAGGTATATGACACTCCTTTATTAGAATTGATTTATCAAGCCTCTATAGTACACCGCGAATATCACAACCCTAACGAAGTTCAAGTTAGTACGTTGTTATCTATTAAGACAGGGGGATGTACAGAGGACTGTTCATACTGTGGACAGGCTGCTAGATATCATACGGATATAAAGGTACAAAGCCTTCTGCCCTTACAGAAAGTATTAGATACAGCACAGAAGGCTAAGGATAGTGGTTCATCTCGCTTCTGTATGGCCGCAGCTTGGAGAGAAGTACGTGATAATCGAGACTTTGATAAGGTAATAGATATGGTTAAAGGAGTTAATGATATGGGATTAGAGGTATGCTGTACTTTAGGTATGCTGACCGAAGATCAAGCACAGCGACTGCAAGAGGCTGGATTATATGCTTATAACCACAATTTAGATACTTCAGAGGATCATTATGAGAATGTAATTTCAACACGTAAATTCTCTAATAGAATCAATACAATAGATAATGTCCGAAAGGCGGGAATCACTGTGTGTTCTGGGGGAATCATAGGATTAGGTGAGAAAGATGAGGATAGAATATCTATGTTACATACACTATCGACGATGGAGAAGCACCCGGAGTCTGTGCCTATTAACGCGTTAGTACGTGTGAAGGGAACGCCTATGGAGGATATGCCTAAAGTAGATACTTGGGATATGATTAGAATGATTGCCACAGCCCGAATTGTAATGCCTAAAACGATGGTCAGACTTAGTGCTGGCCGTGTAGAAATGTCTGAATACGAACAAGCGATGTGCTTTATGGCTGGGGCTAACTCTATGTTCTCTGGTGATAATGAGACATTATTAGTAACACCAAATCCTAGTCTATCAGCAGATCAGTTGTTACTTAAAAATCTTGGCTTAAACCCTATGAAAGCTAAAAAAGAGTTCGCGATATAAGCCATTATATCTTATTCTAGGTTAAAGAAAAAAGAGTCCTAATAGTGTTATGATTATTAGGACTTTTTTTATTGCTAATCTTGAAACGATAGATTATCGTGTCTTATTCTTCTTGAAGTGAACATCGAATTTAATTGATGTTTCATTATTGTATAGAAATTAGTGAGAGGGAATGGTTTTAATATTCTTAATTAGTATTTCATATTTAGTTATCGTTTACTTTGACATACTTTATATTATGTGTTGTTATTTATTCTCTAGACCAAATAAAATGACATATAAGTAAAATTAATATGGATAGAAGAGTCAAAAAGGAATGGTTTTTGGAATGTTGTTTATTGTAGCTCACATTTTAATATAAATTGAAATGATGATAATGAGGCATACGGGGTGTTTTTAGGTGAGACACTTGTATTTGATTTATGACGTAGGAGTTATTGTGTTTGTAGATTTCAGGTTTCTGATGTAATGGGGATTACTATCAGAAATTCTGGAATCTTTTTTTTGTTCTAAAATGAAGCAAGGTTTTGTTTATCAAATGGACTCTACTAGTTTCTATGATGAAGTTTATTGTTCGGTTTTAAAAATGTAATAAAAGTGAAAGGGATTGAGTTTTTTATAAAAAAAATGATGATTTGTTATAGTTTAGTAATTTGTGGTATGACAATGAAGTGTCTGATTTGTGATAGTAGTATTGATTCTAATGTAATACAAGATGATTTTGATAAAAGGAATTCTAGATAGTGACTAATTACATATTATGTAATTTCACTATTAGTCATAATAAATAGAAATTAAGCACGTGATATGATAATGTATATAATCTTTAGTAGCGTAGCTTATAGAGTTGGCCTAAATAAATAATCAAAAAAACAGAATATTTAAGTCTATGTATAGAATGAGTTCTGAAAGAATAGTAATAAAGTAAAGTAAATATGTATTGAAGTATGAAGATTAAATATCTGTTTTTAAGTAATATATGTTGTTTTTATTGCTTAGTTTTTGTTTAAAAAATGTTAAATTTTACTTTTTAAGTATTTTTATGTAATTTATAATGGAAAGAATTCTTTAAGAAAAGCTCTTATTTTATAAATTCTTTAATTTGAAATTTAATCTTGTATTTTTCTATTCTTACAGCCTCATTTGTTAAAAAAATAACGCATTCTTATATTGGTCGCATAACGTGATTTTTATTGTTTTTAAAATATTAAAAATATTAAGATATTATTACAAGTTATTCTTTAATGTATCAGTAAATACAGAGTTTAAGTATGACTTATGTCATATCGAAGTGTAAAGTAGCATTATACATTTGTATCAGTAAATAAGAGAGAGGTAACAATGTCGGAGTTACCTAATATTTAAAAACGTCTTTTTTAGTCTGTTTTTATTATGTAAGCTTAATTGTGTTTATTACTTATAACTTTAATAAGTTATAACAGTCGAAATGGGGAAAATACAAGGCAGTTGATGTATTAAAGCTTCCATTGGGAGAAGGAAGTACGTACGGATTAGAAAAGATTATTCTATAATTTTTTTTAATTATTGCATTATGAGACAATGTGCGCAAGTTTTAGTTGGAGTTTTGGTTTTAGGTTTAAGTATGTTATCTGTTAGCTGTAGTGCTGACGATAGTTTAAATGTTAAAGAAGAAACTTCTCTAGGTGTAAGTGGTATTAACATTGAAAAAAAGTGGATTGTAGCTCACTATGATTTCGAAGCGGATGTTAATAGAAGCGAGAAAGAAGCTTATCAGAAATCAGCTGTAGAGGTTGATATTATGAAAGGGGGAGTTTACAATGCTGTTGACAAGTACAGTTTAGAGAAATCTAATGGTCAATGGGTGCTTAATGGAGATGTAATCAGCTTAAGCAACACAGCCACAGGGGAAGTATTGAGATATAAGATTGAGGAACTAAACAGAGCTGATGCGAAAGTTAGTCCGATAAATCACAAAGACATCTCTTCAATTGAATTAGTGAGTTTTTCTAAATAAATTTAGTTAACCTTACGCTATTAAAAAAGCAATCTAGTTAATTCTAGATTGCTTTTTTGTTTATTATGGGTGTGATTATATTTTAGTTCTCTTTACGCGTACTTAAATAGGTAGCGATTAATGCGATGATATTCATTATCATTATAGTATAAAAGAATCCATTCCAGTTTCCTTTATTAACAAAGATGCCAGTAGAACTTCCTATTACACTAGATCCTACATAATAGAAGAACCAATATAATGCAGTAGCAGAACTCTTTGCTTCTTTGCCTAGTGTAGTGACTACTCGACTGGCGATAGTATGCCCACTAAAGAACGAGACTGTAAAGAATGTTAGTCCTATTAGTATAATAAATAAGTTATCCATATACATTCCTATAGTACCAACTAACATTAAGCTTAATGCGATAAGCATAATCTTACGAGGAGAATATCTATCAGATAGGCTACCAGCTACCATATTACCTACGATTCCAAAAGCATACATTAGGAATATCATCGCGATTAAGTAATGTGGTAAGTTATAAGGAGCTGCTTCTAATTTAAATCCTAGAAAGTTATATACACTTACGAAGGATCCCATTAAACATATAGCAACCAGATACATTGCCATTATTTTATAGTTCTTAAAGATAGATCTCATTTGAGATAATTTGTCTGCAATCTTAAGCTTTTTAGGTTCGAAGAATTTAGAGTCAGGAAAGTATATATAGAAGGCTATCGCTATTATCACAGCTATAATTCCAATAATAAATACTGCTGCCTGCCAACCAAACCAACCAGATACTAGTGCAGTAACTATACGTCCAAACATCCCTCCAAAAGTATTACCCGCTAGGTAAAAACTAATAGCGATACCTATGTATTTAGGATCTATCTCTTCTGCTAGGTAAGCTAATGTTACTGCTGATACACCTGAAATACACATCCCTTTAATAAAACTGATATTAACTAGAATAGAAAAATCATTGACAAAGGCTGATAGCAAGGTCAATAACGTAGAGGTCACGAGAGAAAATAGAATGATGTCTTTACGAGGATAGCTATCAGCTATAAAAGCGAATAGTAATAATCCGAATGCCATTCCCATAGTAGCTGCAGACACAAGATAGCTACTCTCTGCAGGAGTGACTTTAAAATAAGTAGTTATTTCTGAAAGGATAGGTTGAAAATTATAGAGCTGTGCGAATACAGATACTCCTACTAAAAATATACACCATTTAATTCGCTTATAGGTAGTTGTACCTTTAACTGCTCTTATTTCTTCTAAACTTTCTGTATATGTGGTGGTACTCATTTGATATTATTTTTGGTAAAGGTAGTAGGAAGTTATATATTAGTAAAACGGTATTTTTCTATCGTATCAATCGATAAAACCGATTAACTTATGGAACTAAGACAACTTAGATACTTTTTAAAAGCGAAGGAATTACTCAACTTTACTGAGGCATCAAAACACTTATTTATTACTCAAAGTACGTTATCGCAACAGATCAAACAATTAGAGGATGAATTAGGTCAACCGCTATTTGACCGTATAGGCAAGCGTATTTTCTTAACGGAGGCGGGAGAACTCTTTGCGTTTTACGCAGAGCGAAGTATACGTGCTGCTGAGGATGGGAAGTTACTATTAGAAGATCTAGAAGGACTAAAAACAGGTGTATTAAGAATAGGGCTGACATGGGGACTGAAGTCATTAGCTTTATCTTCTCTAAAGATGTTTAATGATTCTTATCCTGAAGTAAAGATAGAAGTGACGTTCGGTACGACTAATGAACTAATGGATGATCTATTAAAACAGAAGATAGACTTTGCACTTACCTACTTTGATGGAGTACATGAAGAAAATCTTATTTATGAGTCTGTCTTGACATCGGATATGGCACTTATGGTGGCTAAGGATTCGGAGTTAGCGAAGCTGAAAGGAATCAAGTTAAAAGATATAGAACAGTATCGATTAGCTCTACCTGTACTAGGGTTTAGTACACGTGATTTCTTAGATAGAGAGTTTAAGAAATATGGTGTAAAGCCCAATATAGCGATAGAGACTAATCAAACTTCTATGATTATAGATTTAGTAGAGCTAGGAGCTTATCAGACTATCCTAACTCACGCCACTGTAGATAACGAGTCTAACCTAAAAGCTATTCCGATAACGGATATAGATATGAAACGTGAAGCTGTAGTAATCCAATTAAAGGATAGTTACCATAAGAAGGGGGTACGTGTGTTCGTCGACTTATTATTAAACGAAAATAACAGGGGGTAAGGGCAATGCTGAATATAGTGTCTAATGCAGTATGTATTATGAGTTACTCCCTATGATCGTACGAAAGTTGTACACTTATTAGTAGTATTTTTTAAAATAGGTCGATTTGTCATAACCTTAGTAATACCGTTATAATCTTTAATTAATTTAAATAAGCTGTGTTTATTTTTAGGTATGCGCAAAGTAAATAGTACTAAAATTACTAGACTGATAATATAAGTCCTTGTATTTCCTGTATTTGAAAAGCTTTTTTCTTTTGTTAGCAAGTTTACTTTTTTATATTTGTCATTATTTAATTTGATTCTAAATAAATATAATAAGTAAATGATAAGAATAGTCTTAATTCTTATACTGATAATAGTTTCGTTTATTTCCATTTTTGTTGGTGTGAAGGATATCTCTGTATTTGATATTCACCGATTAAATCAGGATGAACTGTTGGTTATATTAGTAAGTAGGTTACCGCGAATGATATCTGTGTTGATAGCAGGTATCGGTATGAGTATATCTGGATTAATCGTACAACAGATCTCTATGAATAAGTTCGTATCGCCTACTACGATGGGAACACTTGATGCGTGTAAGATGGGAATACTGTTTAGTATGATGTTATTTCCAGGAGGAGGGATGATGTATAAGATGGTATTGTCATTTGCGATAGCGTTAATAGCAAGCGTTGTATTCTTAAAGATATCAAGTAAAATAAAAATGCGTAATATTATCTTTATTCCTTTAGTGGGGATAGTCTTTGGTAATATTTTGAACGCTATTTCTACATTTTTTGCCTATAGATCTAACCTTGTTCAGAATATGGAGGGGTGGTTGATAGGAGACTTTTCTTCCATTATTAAGGGTAACTATGAGATCTTATACTTAGGAGTGCCTATTGTACTCTTAAGTTATCTATATGCAAACAAGTTTACCATAGTAGGTCTAGGAGAGGAGACCGCTAGTAGCCTAGGTTTAAATCATAAGAAGATTACTTATTTAGGACTGATATTCGTAGCGATAACTTCTACAGTAGTAGTGTTGACAGCAGGTGTGATTCCGTTCTTAGGACTTATTATTCCTAATATAGTCAGCCTGATGTTTGGTGATAATTTAAAGAAGACTATTAGTTACACCGCATTGATAGGAGCTATCTTTTTAATGATCTGTGATATTATCAGCAGGCTGTTAATAGCACCTTATGAAATACCGATTGGGTTGACGGTGAGTATTATCGGAGGTGTGATATTCTTATTATTAATATTTAAACGAGCGAAAAATGTATAAGGGAAAGATTATTACAGTTTTGGCAGTCGTTTTAATGTTATTGATTGCTATCTATATGTTCACATTCACGGGGACAAAGCTTGATTATGTACTGCCAAGACGTGGGTATAAAGTCATTGCGATGATATTAATCTCATTTGCGATAGGGTATTCATCTATTATATTTCAAACTATATCAGCCAATAGAATATTGACGCCATCGATTATGGGGTTTGATTCATTCTATCTATTGATACAGTCAGTCTTAGTGCTGATGTATGGCGACAGAACATTCCAAGTGCTTAATTCAGAAACTAACTTTGCGATATCAGTAGTGCTAATGCTAGGATTCTCTCTAGTTATGTATTATTTAGTGTTTAAAAGAGAGAGTAAGAGTATGTATCTGTTGCTTTTAGTAGGATTATTAATGGGAACCTTGTTTAGGAGTTTTTCTTCCTTCATCGTGATGTTAATAGATCCAAATGAGTTTTTGATGATACAGTCGGCGATGTTTGCTTCATTTGATAAGATTAATCTTAACCTATTGGGGATATCAGCAGTCTTACTCGTCGTGTCGATGTTGATAGGGATTAAGTATTTCAGACAACTTGATGTATTGAGTTTAGGAAGAGAAAATGCCATAAGCCTAGGAGTCGATTATCACAAAGTAATCAAGGGTAATCTACTGATTATATCAGTGATGGTAGCTATCTCCACTGCATTAGTAGGGCCTATAACATTCTTAGGAATCTTAGTAGCTAACTTAACGTATGAGTTAGTCAAGAGCAGTAAGCACAGTCATATGGTACTTGTATGTTGTCTACTAACTGCCGTGACGGTAATAGGAGGACAGTATCTAGTAGAGCACCTATTTAATATGAGTACGACTATTAGTATTATTATAAACTTCGTAGGAGGAGTGTATTTTATTTATTTATTATTAAAGAGTAACAGAGGATGATAGAGGTAAAGAATGTATCTAAGTTATATGGAGAGAAGATGATCTTAAACGATGTATCAGTTTCTTTTCCAAAAGGGAAGATTACCTGCTTAGTAGGGGGAAATGGTACAGGGAAGAGTACGTTACTGTCTATCATTAGTCGCTTAGTGGCTAAAGATTCAGGACAAATAAATTTATTAGATAAAGACATTGTTAATTTTAAGAATAGAGACTTCGCCAAGAAACTCTCTATCTTAAAACAAGCAAATCATCCTAATGTACGCCTAACGGTAAAGGAGTTAGTGGAGTTCGGTCGTTTTCCCCATTCACAAGGTAGAATGACTGCTTTAGATAAAGAAAAGGTAGCTGAGAGCATCTCTTTTATGGGGATGACAGATATAGAGGATCAGTATATAGATGAGCTAAGTGGTGGACAGCGTCAGCGTACTTTCTTAGCGATGGTATTAGCACAGGATACAGAGTATATCTTATTAGATGAGCCTCTGAATAATCTAGATATGAAACACTCTGTTGAGATTATGAAGATACTTCGTGTCTTAGCAGATGACTATGGAAAAACGATAATTATTGTAGTGCACGACATTAATTATGCGTCTTCGTATGCAGATTATATTGCTGCAGTTAAGGATCACAAGATCATTCACTTCGGACTGACAGATGATATTATTAGAGAAGATATTATGAAGGAAGTCTTTGATATAGATATGACGATCGTAGATAACTGTAATAATAAAGTGTGTATATACTTTAAATAATTTTAACCAATTGAGTTGTTATGAGTAAATTTTTAATAAGCTGCGTGGCGGCTTCAGCTTTAATCTTTACTTCTTGTAAAGAGAATAAGACAGAGACTACAAGTGAGAATGTAGAGAAAGTATCGGTACAGCATTTATCAGGTACTACTGAAGTAAATGTAAATCCTAAAAATACAGTGGTTCTAACTTATGGAATGATGGATTCGTTTGAGGATTTAGGCATTGAGTTTAAAGGCGCTCCTATGGGAAATCTTCCAGCATACTTAGGTAAATATGCTGAGGATAAAAATATCTCTGATGTAGGTGGTATTAAAGAGCCAAATATGGAGAAAGTAAATGCTATCGAACCGGAACTTATCATTATATCTGCGCGTACTGCGTCTATGTATGATGAGTTTAGTAAAATAGCTCCTACGATTAATTTAGATATAGATACGAAAGATTATATGAATTCTTTTAAAGCAAATCAACGTACAATAGGTAAGTTATTTGGAAAAGAAGAAAAGGTAGAGCAAGAACTTAAAGCGATAGATGATCGTGTAGCTAAAATTAATGAAGCTACTGCGAAGTCTGATAAGACGGCTCTAGTGGTATTAGCTAACGAAGGACGCTTAAGTGCTTATGGTAAAGGGTCTCGTTTTGGGATTATCCACGATGTATTTGGAGTGAAACCAGCGGACCAAAAAATAGAAGTATCTACGCACGGACAGGCTATCTCTAATGAATTTATTAAGGAGTTAAACCCTGATTATATCTTCGTTATCGATAGAGGAGCTGCTATTAAGAGAGCGACTATGGGTAAAGAAGAATTTGCTAATGCATTAGTGAAACAAACAAATGCTTATAAAAACGATAAGATCATCTTCTTAAATCCAGAGGTATGGTACTTATCAGGAGGAGGACTTAAGTCTATCAAAATGATGTTAGACGAAGTAGAGCAAGCAATTGCTGAATAATTTTAATTTTAATTCGCGATAAAAGCTATCTATTTAGGTAGCTTTTATTGTGAATTAGTGTTGTGACTTGTACTGTTTTATATGGATAGACAAGTGTAGTATGTAAAAAAAGCCCTAATGAACTAACATTAGGGCTTTTTATATATGTGTGCCTCTTGCTTAATCTTCTACTTCATCAAAAACAGGCACAGGGCGTTTGCTTTCATTGATAGCAACTAATGTAAATGTACCAGTCATTGCTTTCTCTCTACCATCTCTATACATACTCTCTACGAATACATCTACACGTACATCTAAACTCGTTCTTCCTACGCGAACGACAGTTCCGATAAGTTCTACAAGTGTTCCTGCAGGGATAGGGTGATTAAAGTCAATCTTATCACTAGATACTGTCACGATAGGCTTGCGACAAAAACGAGTAGCAGTCATAAACGCTATTTCGTCCATAATATACATAACGGCACCACCGAACATTGTGTTGTGGTGATTCGTTTGACCTGGGAATACAGCTTTAAATACGTGTGTTTCTGAATCCTTTATTTTCTTTTGGATACGTAATTCTCTGTTTGTTAGTTGACCTTCCATATTGTTGTAATGATTCTTTGTCTGTTAATTATTACTATTAATTGCTCGTAATTATGGAATAGCTATTTTGGCTTTAATCTCTTCACTGTACAGCTCTTTCGTATTGTCATAAGTGAAAGAATGATGTGTACAGTTCATGTTGCTTCAAATCGCGAAAGCAATACCATAATGTTATATGTAACAGCTTAGAAGGTAATCTGACTTATAATAGGGTGCTATTATTTACAGTTGCGCGACAGCTCGTGAATTTCACACGATTCCCCTAACTAGAACTTGTTAGTTAACATATAACGTTGCAAATATAAGTACTAATAATGGGAAATGATAAATACAATTTAAATCTTAGGCAATATTTAAGGGGATTGTTGTGAATTTATCTGTTTTAGATTGTTCAGAGTACAAGTAAAAAGGATAAGAGTAGTTCATTTAAATAGCTTAACTTTACCGTATCAATAAATGGGAACTAATAATATAATATTACTCTTCTCAATAGAGTTAGCTTACCTTTGATAGGAAGTTAGGTTGTAACAAAACAAAATATTATTGGTGTAAAAAAACTTTGAAAAGTCTATGTTTATTGTATCAGGGGTTTGAAATAAAGCCTTTTCTCAAGACCATTCTTTAAGGTCAATATCAAAAAAAATCACATCAAATAGTAATAGAGCAAAACAGGCATTTTTACGCACTTTTCTTGCAGTTTTTTGTGGAGTGAGTCCATAGTGAGTCCATAATGAGTCCATAGTGAGTCCATTAATTTGGCTGAATTAATGCTGTCATTATGGATACACGATGCTGTCAGTATAGTTTCATACAAAGTTAAGCAGTAACTTCATACACGGGAAGGGGCAAATAAGGGGCTTTTTTCTTGAGATAAGTGATATAATCTACAATCCTTGGGCGAATTAAAATATTGATTTATAATAGGGTATAAGTTATAATCTGTGAAAAAGTTATGAATTTTAAATTTGATGAACAAGAATGAGGTGCACTCAAAAGGGAGAGATGTGAAAGTCGAGACAACCTCAGTGTTTATAAATTGAACTATCTCATATTACTTGTTTAGAATTAATTTGTTTAATAGAGGCAATTGTTTATTTTTAGAGTCTATTAAACCAATTATGAAACAATTACATTACGACCGCAAAAAACTAACTGACCAAGAGTTACTTGGATTGTATAAAAAACTACTTAAGCCTCGTATGATAGAGGAGAAGATGCTTATCTTGATCAGACAGGGTAAAGTATCTAAATGGTTCTCAGGTATCGGACAGGAGGCTATTAGTGTAGGAGTCACTGCTAGTTTAGAGCAGGATGAGTATATCTTACCGATGCACCGTAACTTAGGTGTGTTTACTTCTAGAGATATCCCTCTACATCGCTTATTCTCTCAATGGCAGGGGAAAGCAAATGGCTTCACTAAAGGTCGTGAGCGTTCATTCCACTTTGGAACGCAAGAATACCATATCGTAGGGATGATCTCTCATCTAGGGCCACAGTTAGGAGTAGCTGACGGGATTGCTTTAGCACACAAATTACGAAAAGAGAAGAAAATAACCGCTGTATTCACAGGAGAAGGAGGTACGTCAGAAGGAGACTTTCACGAGGCGTTAAATATTGCTTCAGTATGGGAGTTGCCTGTACTTTTTGTGATTGAGAATAACGGCTATGGACTATCTACACCTACCAATGAACAGTACAGATGTGAGCATCTCGCTGATCGTGCTAAGGGTTATGGAATGGAGAGTCATATCATCGATGGAAATAATATCTTAGAGGTATATCAGCAGATTAGTGCTTTAGCTCAATCTATGCGTGAGAACCCTAGACCTATATTGATAGAGTTCATAACTTTTAGAATGCGTGGACACGAGGAAGCTAGTGGTACGAAGTATGTGCCTCAGGAATTGATGGATATGTGGCAACTAAAGGATCCTGTAGAGAATTATAAAGTGTATCTTAAGAAGATAGGTGTACTATCAGATAAGTTAGATGATAAAATTAGAGAAGAGTTTAAATTAGAAATAGATAGAGACTGGAAAGCAACACAAGAGGAACCTACTTTAGTAGCTGACCTAGCTACTGAATTGGCAGATATGTATGCGCCATTTGAATATGAAGAAGTAAAACCAACAGCTGAGGTTGCAAATATTAGATTAATAGATGCGATATCAGAAGGATTAAAACAATCTTTTGAACGTCACGATGATTTGATCATTATGGGACAGGACATTGCTGAGTATGGTGGAGCGTTTAAAGTGACAGATGGTTTCGTGGAGCAATTTGGCAAAGGGCGTATCCGCAATACTCCTATTTGTGAAAGTGCTGTAGTATCTGCTGCGATGGGGTATTCTATCAAAGGAGGAAAGGCAATAATGGAGATGCAGTTTGGTGATTTTGTGTCTACAGGTTTTAATCCTATTGTCAATTATTTGGCGAAGATACATTATAGATGGAATGAGAAGGCGGATGTAGTGATACGTATGCCTTGTGGTGGTGGTACTCAGGCAGGGCCATTTCACTCTCAGACTAATGAGGCGTGGTTCACTAAGACACCTGGTCTAAAGGTGGTTTATCCTGCGTTTCCTTATGATGCGAAGGGACTGATGGCAACAGCGATTAACGATCCTAACCCTGTTATATTTTTTGAACATAAGATGCTGTATAGAAGTATTTATCAAGATGTACCTAAAGGATATTATACATTGCCATTCGGGAAGGCAGCTGTATTAAGAGAAGGTGAGGATGTGACAGTTATCTCTTTTGGAGCAGGTGTACATTGGGCAATGGAAGTCTTAGATAAGCACCCTGATATCAAGGCAGATTTGATAGATTTACGCACATTACAACCTTTAGATGAGGAAACTGTATATAAATCAGTAAAAAGAACAAATAAAGTTATAATTTTGCAAGAAGATTCCCTGTTTGGTGGAATTGCAAGTGATATGTCGGCGATGATTATGGAGAATTGTTTTGAATACTTAGATGCCCCAGTAAAAAGGGTCGCTAGTTTAGAAACAGCCATACCATTTGTGAAAGCTTTAGAAGATCAATATCTGCCTAAGGACAGATTTGAAACAGCGCTATTAGAATTAATAGCCTATTAGAATAGAAAAGAACTACACAACTATAACAAGAATATGAATAACACAATCACAACAACGGATTTTGAATTTCCAAATCAAAAGTCAGTTTACCACGGAAAAGTAAGAGAAGTTTATAACATAGCCGATGACTTATTAGTCATGGTAGCTACGGATAGACTATCAGCTTTTGACGTTATTATGCCTAAGGGGATTCCCTTTAAAGGACAAATCTTAAATCAGATAGCAACTAAGTTTATGGAGATGACAAGTGACATCGTTCCTAACTGGTTAGTAGCTACACCAGATCCTAACGTTGCGGTAGGACATGTATGTGAGCCGTTTAAAGTAGAGATGGTAATCAGAGGTTATCTAGCAGGTCATGCAGCGCGTGAGTATGCAGAGGGTAAGAGAGTGTTATGTGGTGTAACATTAGCTGAAGGGCTAAAAGAGAACGATAAGTTGCCTTCACCGATAATCACTCCTTCTACGAAAGAAGATGTAGGAGCGCACGATGTGGATATCTCTAGAGAAGATATTCTATCAAGAGGAATTGTCTCAGAGGAGGATTACTTAGTTTTAGAACAATATACACGAGCTCTTTATCAAAGAGGAAGTGAGATAGCAGCTAAAAGAGGGTTGATACTTGTAGATACTAAATATGAGTTTGGAAAGACTAAAGACGGTAAGATTGTGTTGATCGATGAGATACATACTCCTGACTCTTCTAGATACTTCTATACAGAAGGGTATGAAGAAAGACAGGCAAAAGGTGAGGCGCAGAAGCAATTGTCAAAAGAGTTCGTAAGACAATGGTTAATTGGCAATGGTTTTCAAGGGAAGGAAGGACAAGCTATCCCAGAGATGACTGATGAATATATCACAACTGTTTCTGATAGATATATTGAACTATATGAGAACATCATTGGCGAACCTTTTGTTAAGGCAGATGTATCGAGTATTAATGAACGTATAGAAAATAATGTCTTGGCATTTTTAGCTAAGAAATAATGAATAGATTATGGAGTTATTGAATAGTTTACAGTGGCGCTATGCTACTAAGAAATATAATAGCACAGTAAAAGTAGCTGATGATAAAGTAATGCAGATCATAGAGGCAGCTCGTATGGCACCTACTTCTTCTGGTTTACAGCCATTCGAAATGATCTTAATTAAGAATCAAGAGTTAAAAGAGAAGTTGTTACCTGTAGTGATGAATCAAAGTCAGGTGAAAGATAGCTCTCATGTTTTAGTTTTTGCAGCTTGGGATTCATACACAGAGGAGCGTATAGATGCTGTGTTTAATAACGTAGAATCAATTAGAGAGTTAACTCCTGGTACGATGAACGATTATAAGGCTTCTATCAAAAGTAATTTTGGAAGTATGTCTAAAGAGCAACAATTTAATCATGCAGCACGTCAGGCTTATATTGCATTTGGTATTGCAATAGCAGCAGCAGCTGAGTTAAGAGTAGATGCTTCTCCTATGGAGGGGTTCTATAATGATCAACTAGATGAAGCATTAGGGTTAGATAAGGAAGGTCTTAAGAGTGTAACTATTTTAGCCTTAGGGGAAAGAGATCATGAAAATGATTGGCTGTTACCTATGAAAAAAGTACGATTTGCTTTAGAAGATATTTTAACAATTATAGAATAGATAGTATCCCCTCATTTGAGGGGATATTTTTTTATAGTTGATTGTGAATTTCATAATTTAGATTTGTTAAAAAAGCTTTAATTTTTTGATAGTGTAATTTTTTTACTCTTTGATTGTTTGATTCGTAATGTATGTGCGTATTAATTCAATATAATGGAGAACTATATGTTAGCTTTTTTATCGATAATATTTTATATTCGTAACGAGTAAATTAGTATATTTTACAATGAGTCAAAAAGAAACAAAAACAGCCCTTTCTTACGATGATTTTAAGAAAGAGGTAATTCAAGATTATAAAATTGCGAAACTAAGTAGAGAATGTAGTTTACTTGGAAGACGTGAAGTACTTACTGGAAAAGCTAAGTTTGGAATTTTTGGTGATGGAAAAGAGGTGCCACAATTAGCGCTGGCAAAGGCTTTTCAGAATGGAGATTTTAGATCTGGATACTACCGCGATCAAACATTTATGATGGCGATAGGACAATTAACAGTAGAACAATTTTTTGCTGGACTTTTTGGACATGCAGATATAGAGAATGATCCTATGTCAGGAGGTCGTCAAATGGGAGGGCACTTTGCTACTCACAGTTTAGATGAAAATGGCAACTGGAAAAAGTTAGTTGATCAAAAGAACTCAAGTGGAGATATTTCTCCTACTGCAGGGCAAATGCCTAGATTATTAGGTTTAGCTCAAGCTTCTAAATACTATAGAGAATTTGCCGATGCAGATAAAGAAGGAAACTTCTCTGTAAAAGGTAATGAAGTAGCATGGGGAACTATTGGTAATGCTTCTACATCTGAAGGATTATTCTTTGAAACGATTAATGCAGCTGGAGTTTTACAAGTTCCTATGGTAATGAGTGTATGGGATGACCAATATGGTATCTCTGTACATGCTAAATACCAAACAACAAAAGAAAATATCTCAGAGATATTAAAAGGATTCCAAAGAGATGAAGCTGGTAAAGGATATGAAATTCTACGTGTAAAAGGGTGGGATTATGTAGCTTTAGTAGATACATATAGTAAGGCATCTAAAATAGCGAGAGAAGAACATGTACCTGTATTAGTACACGTACAAGAATTAACTCAACCTCAAGGACACTCTACTTCTGGATCTCATGAGAGATATAAAAGCCCAGAGAGATTAGAATGGGAGGTAGAACACGACTGTGTAGCTCAAATGAGAAGCTGGATGATATCTTCTGATATTGCTACTGCTGAAGAGCTTGATGAGTTAGATAAACAGCTTAAGAAAGAAGTATTAGATGGAAAGAAAGCAGCGTGGAAAGCATATGTAGATCCTGTAGTTGCTGAAAGAGATGAGTTGCTAGTAGTTTTAAATACAGTGGCTGCTTCTAGTGCGAATAAAGTGTTTATTGAAAAAATGGCTAATGATTTAGCTGGCATCAAAGAACCTATCAGAAAAGACATCATGACTGTAGCGCGTAAGGTGCTTAGAATGGTAGTTAAAGAAGCTGGAAAAGCTACTTTGGTTCAGTATATCAACGAATTCTTTACTAAGAATCAACCACGTTACAGTTCTCACTTAATGTCTGAGACTGCTCATAAGGCAGTTAATGTACAGAACATTGCCCCTACTTATGATGCAGATGCAGAAGAAGTGGATGCTCGTGTGCTTTTAAGAGGTAACTTTGATTATATCTTAGAGAATCACAAGAACGTAATGATCTTTGGGGAAGACTCTGGAACAATCGGTGATGTTAACCAAGGATTAGAAGGACTTCAAGAGAAACACGGTATAAATAGAGTTACTGATACAGGTATTAGAGAGGCAACTATTCTAGGGCAAGGTATCGGTATGGCTATGCGTGGATTAAGACCTATCGCAGAGATACAATATTTAGATTATTTATTATACGCTATTCAGATTATGAGTGATGACCTAGCTACTCTTCAGTACAGAACAGTAGGACGTCAAAAAGCGCCATTAATCGTTAGAACACGTGGACATAGATTAGAAGGTATCTGGCATTCAGGATCTCCGATGGGGATGATTATTAATGCAATTAGAGGAATGCACGTTTTAGTCCCTCGTAATATGACTAAAGCAGCAGGTTTCTATAATACATTGTTAGAAAGCGATGAGCCAGCATTATTAATTGAATGTTTAAACGGATACCGTTTAAAAGAGAAAATGCCTAATAATCTAGGTCAGTTTAAAACTCCTATCGGTGTAGTAGAAACAATCAAAGAAGGTAAGGATATAACTATCGTATCTTACGGTTCTACGTTAAGAATAATCGAGCAAGCTGCTAAAGAATTATTAGAAGTAGGTATTGATGTTGAGGTTATAGATGCTCAGTCATTATTGCCATTCGATTTAAATCACGATATAGTGAAGAGTCTTGAGAAAACAAATCGTCTATTAGTAGTAGATGAGGATGTACCAGGAGGAGCTTCAGCATATATTCTTCAAAAAGTATTAGAAGAACAAAAAGGTTACCGTCATTTAGATAGTGAGCCTCATACGTTAACTTCTAAAGAACACAGACCTGCTTATGGTACAGATGGAGATTACTTCTCTAAGCCATCATCAGAAGATGTATTTGAAAAAGTTTATGCAATTATGAATGAGGTTGATCCTAATTTGTATCCTGCATTATATTAAAAATATGAAGTAAAAACCTCCCATTATGGGAGGTTTTTATTTTAAAATCACTTTTCATCAAACAATTTGTAATAAAAAGCCTTTTTTTATTCGCATTTCTTTATTGATATATTATACTTAAAATGGTTTTAATACTATCAGAGTTCTAATGGTTTCGGGCTAAATAGTTCCCTATTTATTATGAAAGCATACAAAATATCTTTATTTTTGCAATTGTTTTTTTAAACATAGTTATATTATGGTAAACGATTTATTTGACAGAATACAGAAAAATAAAGGGCCTTTAGGAAAATGGGCATCTCAAGCAGAAGGATATTATGTTTTTCCTAAGTTAGAAGGACCTTTGTCAAATCGTATGATGTTTCATGGAAAAGAAGTTATTAACTGGAGTATCAATGATTATTTAGGTTTATCTAATCACCCAGAAGTAAGAAAAGTAGATGCTGAAGCTGCTGCTGAATATGGTGCTGCATACCCAATGGGTGCGCGTATGATGTCTGGTCACACTACAATGCACGAGCAATTACAAGATGAGTTAGCTGCATTTGTTGATAAAGAAGCTGCTTATTTATTAAACTTTGGTTACCAAGGGATGGTTTCGATCATCGATGCTTTAGTGACTAAGAATGATGTGATTGTATATGATGTAGATTCACATGCATGTATTATTGATGGTGTTCGTTTACATATGGGTAAGCGTTTTACTTATAAACACAATGATATCGAAAGTTTCGAAAAGAATATGGAGAGAGCAACTAGAATGGCTGAAACTACAGGTGGAGGTATTTTAGTGATCACTGAAGGAGTATTCGGAATGAGAGGTCAACAAGGAAAACTAAAAGAAATTGTAGCTCTAAAAGAGAAGTATAATTTCCGTTTGTTAGTTGATGATGCTCACGGATTCGGTACATTAGGTACTACAGGAGCAGGAGCAGGAGAAGAGCAAGGATGTCAAGATGGTATCGATGTTTACTTCTCTACATTTGCTAAGTCTATGGCTTCTATTGGTGCATTCGTAGCAGCGGATAAAGACATTATTGATTATTTAAAATATAACCTACGTTCTCAAATGTTCGCAAAATCATTACCAATGATTTTCACGCAAGGGGCATTAAAACGTTTAGATCTTTTAAGAAGTAATCCTTCTTTAAAAGCTAAATTATGGGAGAATGTTAACTTACTTCAGAATGGACTAAAGGATAGAGGATTTAACATCGGTGATACTAACACTTGTGTGACTCCTGTTTATTTAGAAGGAAGTATCCCTGAAGCAATGGTAATGGTAAATGACTTGAGAGAGAATCACAGTATTTTCTTATCTATCGTGGTTTATCCTGTAATTCCTAAAGGAATCATCTTATTGAGAATGATCCCTACTGCTACTCACACTAAAGAAGATATCGACGTAACGCTTAAAGCTTATGAAGTTATCCGTGAGAAGTTAGAGAACGGTACTTACAAACAAATCGCTGAAGCAACTACTGTAGATGTATCTTAATACAGAAACAGTTATTATGTATATAAAAAAAGGAACCTAATGTTAGGTTCCTTTTTTTGTCTCTAAATCTCTCTATAAATGTAATTAGAGTATGTTATTTAGCACTTCTTGATAATCTATATCCAATGTAAATCAACGGTATTGTTCCTGTCATTACTAAGACAGTTGTGAACAAAGCGTCTTCTGTGAATAGAGATACAATAGAGCTTGCTATAAAACATAATCCTAATTGTATTGTGTTTTGTAATCCTGCTGCTTTACCTGAGTTGTTAGGGTATAATTTTAACGCTTCTGATACTACTATCGGGTAACATGCTCCGTTGACAAAAGCCATTAAACAGAATGGTATTAATAAAGTAGTTAAAGTAGGGTTTGTGAATATAGCTAATGCGGTAAGTGAACCTACAGCTATGATGTATAAAGCTATAAAATACGGCATTAATACACTTCCTTCTACTTTAGATGATAATGTTCTGTATCCAAAACCTCCTATCAAGAAAGCTATTGTTTGAGGGACAAAACTAAAACCTATTTCACTTTCACTGTATCCCATTTCTTTTAAGAAGAAAGGTGATCCCGTTAACCAAGCAAAGAATGCTGCTGAACAAAGTGCGTAAATCAATACATTCCCTAAGTATTTCTTTGACTTAAGTAACGAGAAGTATGACGCATTCTGTGGTTTTACCTCGTGTTCTTTAATTTCCTTTTCTTTTTTATCCTCTTTGATCGTGAATGTATAAAGAATTAAAAGTACAGAGATAATAGCTAATGTAATAAAGATAGATCTCCATCCAAAGTGATTAAGTAAGTAAACACCTAGTAATGGAGCTAAAGCTGGTGATAATGCCACTAATGGCATAATAGAAGCAAATACTTTATTGGTTTCTTCTGATGGGTATTTCTCTATTACTAAGGCTTGCCAACTAACTGCTGCTGCACATACACCTATCGCTTGTATAAGGCGTAAGAATATAAAGGCAGTTACACTTCCTGTGAAGAATATCGCAAGTGATGATAAGGTGAATATACTTAATCCTATGATGATAGTTTTGGGCTTTCCTAGTTTGTCAGAGATTGGACCCCACATTAATTGCGCTATAGCATATCCTGCTAAGAATAAGCTTAGGGTTGCACTAATGTTACTTTTTGAAGTATTTAGATCAATACGCATTTTATCAAATGCTGGTAGATACATATCTGTGGCTAGAAAACCAATAATACTCAATCCAACGAGGTATACTAAAAAGACAAAGCTATTCTTATTTTTTTGTGGCATATATTGAAAATTTTAGAATCGGCAAAAGTACGCTAATTATATAAGTCTGATAGGAAATACTATTGTTTGTTTTTATTAGATGTATAGAGAACTATGATAGTAAAAGCTAGATAGAGCATAGGTTGTTGATATTGAGGGTGGTGTATAAAAAAATAAGGATTGCCTTAAAAAGGCAATCCTTATTTTATCCAATTTTTAGCATCATTTACTATGTTTTGTATGTCTTGTAAGAACATTGAGGTGTGATATCCGTCTGCTATTGCGTGATTGACATAGACAGATAAGGGAATGAGTACCTTTTCGTGTTCTGTATAATATTTGCCAAAGCGAATAATCGGTTTGAGAAAATCAGAGTCATGTGAAGTATCTTGGCTAATGCTATCAAAGCTAATCCAAGGAACGCATGAGATAGGAGTAAAGTTAGCAGGTAGTCCTGCTTTTATCTTGATTCCCTTGACATCTTTGTATTTCTCTATATCGGTAATGATATTTTGATAGAATACTCTAAAGTCCTCACTGTAATCACTCCATAAGTCAGAGAATGTCTTGTCATCTTCATGAAATAATGTAAACTGAGGAGTTAAATAATTCCAAGTACCTAGTTGACCATTGTGAATACTAGTGCGCAGTTCTTCACTATTGTTTAACGCTTTCATTATTACATACAGAAATGTAGGAAAGAATTTATATCCTTGGTCCTTATAGATAGCAATGATATTTGTGATATCAATCTTTATGCTAACGGTATATTTTGTTTTTAGAGTATTTCGGTAATACTCATAATAAGGAGTACGAGGCCAAGTTTCTAAATCAATAGGAGTGAAGGTAGCAACAGTATTCATAGGTATCTATTTTACATAGAATGGCTCTGCTTGATTGTAAAAATAATCACTGAAGTTTCCATTCTTTTCTAATTTGATAATATCTATATATTCCTCTTTAGTTAAGTGTGGTTTACATAGTTCTGATATGGTGTCAGCTACTTCTTTAAAGTTCGTCAACTCTTTCTCGCTTTCAACAGCGAAGATATAATGAGGAGTTTTATCTAGTATTTCATTAAAAGTCCATCCTATGTAAGCTGATTTGATCAGGTCGTTTTTAGCGAATACCTCTTTTAATTCTTCTATTAAAGTAGTTGGCTCAGTTTCGGGTTTACCTATTTTTACATTCATCTGAGCTTTTAGCACAGGACTTGAGAGTGTATTAAAAATACTTCCATTAAGCATTTCTGAAATTTCATTAGCCACAAGTTCTTTGTAAACTTTAGAGAATGGATTAACGATAATAGTAGCGCCAAGAGTCATTTCTAAGAATGCATTACCTCTAACTTTCATATAATCCATTTCTTCATGTATAGCACTTGCATCATAGATTCTATCAGGATGAGTGAATACAGGAATACAGTTATTCTCAAAAGCGATGATAGGAGGTGCTATACCAGCATTATTATCCTCATAAAGATCTAGAGAACCTTTTTCGACTAAGACATAAATACTGTCTTTTAGGAAGCGATCATAAAATACAATTCTGTATTCAGGATTATCTCCTGCTAGTTCTATTATCTGAGCTAAAGGTAGGTTAGTATTTAGTTTAGAAGCTGTATTCTTATTGCGATTGTAATTCGACATTGTATTATCAATTTTTATTCAAAGATAGCCGATTTAATCTGATTGCACTGATAAGGGACGTTAAAAAGTATAGCCTATTTTACCAATCATAATGGGCTTTATATGTGGTGTTTTCTAGAGGAAGTAAGTAATAAAACATAAAAAAGGCAGTCGAGACTGCCTTTGCTTAATTGTATTCTATATGTTGTTACATACTTTGCTTGACTATTTAAAGTAAGAGAATGTTTCGTTATTCTCTATTTTAAGAAGTGTTTCATAGATAAGTTTGATTGTGTTCTCTACATCATCTCTATGTACCATCTCTACAGTAGTGTGCATGTATCTAAGCGGTAATGAGATTAGGGCAGAAGCTACTCCTCCGTTACTGTATGCGAATGCATCTGTATCAGTACCAGTCACACGTGACATCGCATTGCGTTGATATGGGATGTTATTATTGTCAGCAGTGTCTTCTATTAGCTCTCTAAGATTATTTTGAATAGCAGGAGCATAACCAATAACAGGTCCTCTACCAATCTTGTTATCACCTTCTATATTTTTATCCACCATAGGAGTATTAGAATCGTGACAGACATCAGTAACGATAGCTACGTTAGGTTTGATTGTTTGTGTGATCATTTCTGCACCACGTAGACCTACTTCTTCTTGTACCGCATTAACGATATAAAGACCGAAAGGAAGTGTTTTGTTGTTTTCTTTTAAGAGACGTGCTACTTGTGCAATCATAAATCCACCCATTCTGTTATCAATAGCACGACATACGAATCTATTGCCATTTAAGATAGTGAATGTATCAGGATAGGTGATTACGCATCCTACCTGTACACCTAGTGCTATTACCTCTGCTTTAGTATCACATCCTAGATCGATAAAGTTAGTCTCTATCTTAGGTGATTCTTCTTTACCAGCTCTGTTTCTAATGTGAATAGCAGGCCATCCGAATACTCCTTCTACGATTCCTTTTTTAGTGTGTATATGTACTCTTTTAGAAGGGGCAATCATATGGTCACTACCACCGTTGCGTACTACGTGAATAAAACCATCGTCTGTTATATACTTAACATACCAAGAAATCTCATCAGCATGTCCTTCGATAACCACTTTATATGGAGCATCAGGATTAATTATTCCCACTGCAGTACCATAAGTATCAGTGATAAAGGTGTCTACATATGGTTTTAAGTATTCCATCCACGTCTTTTGGTTGTTTGACTCAAATCCTGTAGGAGAAGCGTTGTTTAGATATGTCTCTAAAAATGCTAATGAATGGTCATCTAGTATTGTCTTTGTACTCATGATATTTTTTTTGCTAATTTACCAAATACATTATTATTACTCAACAAAAAGAGATAATTTTGGTAGACCAATTTTTAACATTATTCAGTAGAAGTGAACAGTTCTATTGGATCAATTTGTTGGAGGATTATTTATATTTTGATATAGATGTAAAGTTATGAAAAAGCTTTTGCTGTTTGGTTTTATTATGGTTAGTCAATTGCTTTTAGCACAAGAAGAAAAGCTAGTAGCAGTGCCAGATATACCACACGAAATTATAGTGAATGGGGATACTATACAAGAGTATACTATGCCTGAAATATTTATAGGTGTTGATATAAAAGATGAAAAATATCGTCGTGATATGATTATTCTTCGCAACAGATTACGCAGAGTATATCCGTATGCCAAAGCAACTGCTGAGAACTTAGTTATCCTAAATGCCAATTTAGAGAAAATGTCTAGTAATAGTGATAAACGCAAGTATATTAAACGTTCACAAAAGTACTTAGAAGAACAATTCACAGAGAAACTTAAAAAGCTATCTCGTAATGATGGTAAGATATTGATCAAATTAATCGATAGACAGACAGGACAAACGGTTTATAAACTTATCAAAGAGTTTAAGAGTGGGTGGAAGGCGTTTTGGTCTAATACAGCAGCGAGAACATTTAGTCTTGACTTAAAATCAGAATACCATCCGGAACTATACCTTGATGATTTTTATATCGAAGTACAACTTCAATATCTGTTCTATAGTTTTGAATTAGAAAATAGGCCAGCTCATAAACCGATTAATCTGAATGAACTGCGTAAACAGTGGTCTAAAAAGATCAGTACTGATGAGTTTTTCCCTTCAGAGTTAAGAGAATAGTTTCTGTATTCTAAAAAATAAACTACCTTTGCGATAATAAGACACCTATGGAACAATTTATCGTATCTGCTCGTAAATACAGACCACAAACCTTTAGAGATGTAGTAGGACAAGAAGCTATTACAAGTACTTTAGTTAATGCTATTGAGAGTAATCACTTAGCACAAGCTTTATTATTTACAGGACCTAGAGGAGTAGGGAAGACTACTTGTGCACGTATTTTAGCTAGAAAGATAAACCAAGAAGGGTATGATGATCCGAATGAGGACTTCGCATTTAATGTGTTTGAACTTGATGCTGCGTCTAATAACTCAGTGGATGATATCAGAAGTCTTATTGATCAAGTGCGTATCCCTCCACAGACAGGGAAGTATAAAGTATATATTATCGATGAGGTGCATATGCTATCTTCAGCTGCTTTTAATGCATTCCTAAAGACATTAGAAGAGCCACCACGTCATGCTATCTTTATATTAGCAACTACTGAAAAACACAAGATTATACCAACGATCTTATCGAGATGTCAGATCTTTGACTTTAAACGTATCACGATAGCTGATGCAGCTAATCACTTAGCGCTAGTAGCTAGAAGTCAAGGGATAAACTATGAAGATGATGCGCTGCGTATTATTGCTCAGAAAGCAGATGGAGCTATGCGTGATGCCTTATCTATTTTTGATAGAGTGGTATCATATTGCGGACGTAATCTAACAAGACAGGCTGTTGCAGAGAATCTGAATGTATTAGACTTCGAGTACTATATTCGCATTACAGACTTTATCTTGCAGAATAATATACCTGCCTTATTGATAGCTTATAATGATATTCTATCTAAAGGATTTGATGGTCATCACTTCGTTTCAGGATTAGCTTCTCATTTTAGAGATTTGATGGTATGTAAAACACCTGAGACAATAGGCTTATTAGAGATCGGAGATCACGGAAAACAATTGTTTGAGGTACAATCTCAACGTACTTCTATGCCTTTCCTATTACAAGCCATAGAGATAGCGAATGACAGTGATTTAAAATATAAGTCTAGTCAGAATCAGCGATTATTAGTGGAATTATGTCTTATGCAGTTAGCGTCTTTATCTTATGAAGGCGAAAAAAAAAAGATAAACAATTTATAATACCTGCTTCTGCGCTTAGAGCGTTGTTACAAAATGTTATGCCTAACCAGGTAGAATCATTAAACCGACTTGCTAATAGTAGTAATCATACTATTGATCAGGTAGGTAGTAATGAGCTAATTGATATAAACATTGTTAGTAGCGATAATATAGGTTCACCTATTAATCCAGATAATGCTTTTAATGGGCAAGTAAATACGTTTGAGACTCAAGGTGTGCCGCAAAATCAGCCTATCGAGGTAAATCCAATAGGTAATATTCAAGAAGCTAGTCAAAATAGCAATACGCTTGGTAATGTAGAAAGCCAACAACCTAAACGTACTTCTGCACTATCATTAACAAGTATTAGAAACAGGAAGGAATTAGCCTCTTCATTAGAAAAGAATGTAGTTAATCCGGATGATTTGCCTAAAGAGTCTTTTACTTATAACCAATTAATGGAGGAGTGGAATTTCTATACAGATCGTTTGTTGAGAAGTGGATTGCCTTTAATGGCGTCTTTAATGGGAATGGCTAGACCAGAGCTTAAAGCTTCAAAAATAGAACTAGAATTACCTAATGCAGGTTCTAAATTAAGTTTTGAAGAGAATAAATATGATCTAGTTAACTACCTTAGAAAAAAATTACAGAACTTTGACATTGAATTAAACATCATTGTTAATGAAGAGATTAAGCTCGTGAAAAAGGTGCTTGATTCAAAAGATAAATATCAACATTTTGTTGATCTTAACCCAGAAGTAAATGCGTTAAGAGATATGTTTGACTTAGAGATAAGGTAAAAAATAAAGTTGGTGTACAATAATTAAGATATAGAAGATTATGATAAAAATAGGAGATGATAATAAATTAAAGGTTGGCCGTTTTGCTAGCTTTGGTATTTATTTGACAGATGGTGAGCAGGAAGTTCTTTTACCTACTAAATACGAAATAAGTGATTATAAAGTAGGGGACGAACTATTAGTATTCGTTTACTTGGATCAAGAAGAAAGACCAGTAGCGACTACTTTAGAACCAAAGATATATGTAAATGAGTTTGCTTTACTAAAGGTTAATTATATAAATGACTTTGGTGCCTTTATGGATATAGGACTAGAGAAAGATTTATTCGTTCCTTTTAGAGAGCAAGCTAGACCAATGAAAGAAGGGAATAGATACCTTATCTATATGTATCTAGATGATCAAACTAATCGTTTAGTAGGGTCTAGTAAATTAAAGCAGTTCGTTGATAATAAAGATATCACTGTTACTGAAGGAGAAGAGGTAGAGTTAATGGTATCTCATATCACTGACCTTGGAATTAATGTTATCATTAATGAGAAACATGCCGGATTAATGTATAAGAATGAGGTATTTGAAGAACTACATACAGGAGACCGTGTTTTAGGATATATCAAATCTATTCGTCCTGATGGTAAAATAGATGTTAGTAGAACTAAAATGGGATATGGTGGAGTAGTAGAAGGAGCTTCTACTATTATTAGAGAGTTAGAGCATAACAAAGGTTTTTTAGGTTTAAACGATAGCAGTCATCCAGAAGATATCAAAACTGTCTTGAATATGAGTAAAAAAACATTCAAGAAAGCTGTTGGTGCGCTTTATAAAGAGAAGAAGATAGAAATCAAAGAAGACGGTATCTATCTAGTAAGACAATAATACTAGTCTTGTAAAAATTATTAAAGGAGTTGGATATATTATTCAGCTCCTTTTTTTGGGCTTCACTCAGTTTTTGCCTTGCTTCACCCATTTTTTTAGATTGTTAAATTCCCAAAGTATAAGTTTGCAGGACTTTTATTAATATGAAAGAATTGTTTTAAAAGTCCCCACAGAGCGTCTATTTATTTAAAATAGGCGCTACTTTTTTAAATTATTTCATGCATCAGAAGAAGATGAATTAACAAGGTTAATTAGATAATATAAGTATGAATGAACCTTGTGGTACTTAACAACTACTGATATATAGGTTTAAGGATGCAAAGTGAACTAGGAAAGGTTTATAGAGAGGTAGTGCGTATTATTTAATGCTTTTTTTTGATAAATAATACAACATATTTTATTTGTTGCGTGTTTTGCTTACTAAGGAAAAATGCACCTTCACCCAATTTTTAGTTGGGTTATACCTTATACGCTTACTTTTGTGTCCCAATTAGATAGTTTTTTTTCTTATGAAAAAAGATTATATTAGTTACTGATAATAAACACAACTATCACTTAATTTTAATTGGGGTTAAAATGAAGAAATTACGCTATTATTTTTTGGTATTAAATTACCTAAATCAAAACCATTATCCATCTCGGGAAAAGCTTCTTGAGTATTTAGCAAGTTATGACATTGATATAAGTGAACGTACTTTATATCGCGCACTTAGTGACTTGTCTACAGAGTTTGGAGTGGAAGTTTCGTTAGACAATGCTAAAAAGGGGTACTACATAGCTCCTAAGTATTTAACGATCGCAAATAAAGTCCTTTTACAATTGAAAGACTTGGTTACAACAGATATATTAAATGCCAGTAATGGAGCTAAATCTGCTGTATCACCTTTTATCGATGCAGAGTCTAAAAAAGGTGTCTTGCCTATAGATACAATTAGAATGATCTATAAGGCAATGACTAAAAGTCAAAAGATATCATTTACTTATGCTAACCAACTTGGGGGGGCAGAACAAAGAGTAAAGATTTCACCTATTCTATTTAAACAATTTCAAGATACTTGGTATGTTGTAGCTATTGAGGAGGATGCTTATCAAACTTACTTCTTAGATACAATTACGGAAGTAAAGATCGAGAGCGAAAAGTTTAAAGCTTGTTCTGAATCTGCTAGAGATAGGTTTAGTGAAATCATCGGTCTTAATTTTACAGGAAACGAATTACACGAAGTAGTCTTGTCTTTTGATAAGAGTCAAAAAGGTTTGCTTCAAGCGTGCCCTCTTCACTCTTCACAAGCGATTAATGATGAACACGTAGATGGTAGATTTACCGTTACATTATTAGTAAAACCTAACTTTGAGTTGAAACAACAGATTATGAAGTTCGGTAAGCTAGTTAAGGTTATCTCTCCTGTTCAATTAAAAGAAGAAGTTATTAATGAATTGCGTTTTGCTTTACAGCAACACGAAGAAGAATATTTAAAAGTACATTAGTTTGGGGGAATTAATGTAAGAAGTTGTCCTGTATATGATAAGTTATTATTAAGTCAAAATATACAGATACAACGGTTAGTTTGTTTCTAAGGAAATAGCAGGCGGGGGCCTGCTATTTTCATTATTAGTACTATCTATAAAGAAAAAGACCGCTCACAAGGAACGGCCTAATTCAATCACTTTCTTACTAAAAGATTTAAAGTTAATATTTTAAATTAGGGTTTGCCTGTATTTCTTTCTGTGGAATTGGTAGTTGATAATATTCTGCAAAAGGACTTACCACCAACTCATCTGTATCTACTGCTAGATCTTGTTTATCTCTCTCTAGAGGTAGCCCTAGTCTCTTTAAATCAAAGTATCTATGCCCCTCAAATGATAATTCTAAGAAGCGCTCTTTTAGGATATCACTTAGGCTTACAGTATTAAACTTAGCCACATCCTTGATTCTATTTTCTCTCAATTTATTAATATCTGAAGTGGCACCTTGTATATTACCTAGTTTATGTGATGCTTCTGCACGGATTAGATACATCTCACTAATTCTAAATACCTTGTAGTCATTGATACGATCATTAAATGCACTACCGTCATATTTACTAATTACATCGTCATTTTCAACACCGAAGTAGTGTTCATATCTCATATCGTTGTCTGCGTCAAACTGATTTCTTAACTTTTTAGAAGCGTAGTATAAAGTCTTACCGCTGCTGAAGTCATACCAGAATATGTTCGGTCTGATGTTATCGTCGTTATTGCGTTTAAGCTTAAAGATTACTTCCGCATTAGAGGTGTCTTCCCAGATTCCTTCAAATTCGCTAGCCGACGCAAGTGGGTATTTGTTGATTAACTCAGTTGCATATTGAGCAGCCTTGTCATAATCCTTTCCATAAAGCGATACGCGTGCACCTAAGGCGATAATAGCATCGTGACTAAGGCGAATACTAGAGTCTGTCGTTAAATGCTCCTGTGCCTCGTTAATATCACTCCATAGCTGTTTATAGAAATCAATTAAGGTTTGTTTACCTGGTTTTTCGAATATATCAGATTTCGTCTTATATGGTATAGTGGAAGCATTCATCCCTAGATACTCTGACTGTCCGAAGATACGGTGTAGTTCAAAGTGTACTAATGCTCTTAGCCCGTGTAGTTCTCCTTTTAGTTCTGCTAACTTCTGACTATCTGCTTCTGAAGTAACAGGTACTCTGTGCATATTCTCTAGTAAGACATTCACTTTATACACACTGTGGTAATAGTCAATCCATATCTGTTGTAAGATATCGTCATCAGCGCTAAATGTCCATCTGTTGATATTTACAGCATAGGAATTAACTCCTGCATTACCCGGTGCTAGTTGACAGTCATCAGCCATAACAGACCCAATAAGTGTGTTATAGTCAATGTTTAGCTGTGTGTAAGCTCCTAATACACCATACTCAAATTGTTTGACTGAACTGTAAATGTAGTCATCACTTACGGCATCTTTTGGATCTATATCTAGCATACTATCACAACTCTGAACGCTCGTCGCTCCTGTGATAAGTAATACCGCAATACTGATTTTATATAAGATTGTTTTCATTTGTTGTCGTTTTTAAAAGATTACTTTTATTCCAGCTGTTATCGTACGTGGTAGAGGATATTCATATTGGTACCAGTTGTTATCATCTTCAGGATCTTGCCCTTTGAAGTTGGTCCACGTCAATAAGTTTTGTCCTTGAGCGAAGATGTTTACCTCTTTAACCACCTTGTTCCACTTGCCGAAATCTTTAAACTTGTAGTTGATGTTTAAGTTTCTAAGTTTTAAGTAATCTGCTTTTTGCAACTCTCTATCTGTCATATAACGTGGGTACTTAGCACTTGGGTTATCACTTACATCACCTGGGTTTTGCCACATATCTAACATACTTGTTGATTGGTTATAGATACGGTAAGTCTGATCTGCTGACGTTCTGTAAAACTCTCCTGTATTCAGACGATACATTCCTTTAATGAATGAGAACAATGCGCTTACTTCTAGGTTTTTATATTTAAAGTTAGTGGTGAAACCTCCTTTTATAGCAGGGTCAAAACCTCCTTTTACTAATACCGCATTGTCTGGATCGTATGTACCAGTGATATTTCCTTCTTTGTCATAGTACAGTGGAGCACCAGTCTGCTGATCTACACCTGCCCATTTGACCATATAGAAGTGACCTACTTGCTTTCCTACTTGGTGGATAGAGTAGTCCTCTGTGATGATTTCGTCCTCGTCTCCTAAGCTTAAGATCTTGTTCTTATTGTAGGCGAAGTTCACACCTAAGTTAAAGGTGAAGTCTCCACTTCTAATCACATCTCCTGATATTTTAAACTCAATACCGCGGTTTCTGATTTTACCCATGTTATCAGCTATAGATTCAAAACCTGAAGTATTAGAAAGAGTTCTATCTAAGAATAAATCACTTGTAATACGATTATAGACATCAACCTCTCCAATCAATCTATTGTTAAAGAATCCGAACTCAACTCCTATGTCTAGGATCTTATTCATCTCCCAGTTATACTGACTATTACCAGGTGACAGTGGGTTAAAGGCTGTACCTCCGTTATACTGTCCAGGTCCGTAAAGACGGCGATATCCGAAGTCACTAGCGAATCCATTAGCATTACCGGTCAGACCATAACTAGCTCTAAGACGCGCCATAGAGATGACGTCTATATCTTGCATAAAGTCTTCTACTTTCATATTCCAACTACCACCGACAGCGTAGAAGTATTTATATCTATTGTTACGCGGTACACGAGATGAACCATCTCTTCTCAAACTAGTAGATAGCGTAAATCTGTTCTCATACGAATATCTCAATAATCCTACCTGTGACAACAAAAGATTCTCAGATGCTCGTCCCTCCACTTTAGGGATAAAGTCATTCTCAGGAGTACCTGGAGTGATACCACCTGCAGTATGATCAAGACCATCTATCAATCCATATCCTGTAAATCCGTGATAGTTATACTTCTGTCTGTTCATCTCCATCAATGCGATAGCCTCTAGTTCATTCGCTCCCCATCTGTATTTATAGTTGGCACCGAAGTTAGCCATCAGACCAATGTTCGTCTGATCCCCTTGGCTAAACATCCCTTGTCCGCCTTCTTCTACTAAATCACCGAAATAGGTGTCAGGCTTGATAATATGTGTATTACTCAGTTTAGTATAATCTACCCCAAGTGTACTTGTCAGTTTTAAGTCGTCTGTTATATCAAAAGAGAAGTTACCTGCTAATACTGCTTTTTGTTGTTTTTCTCTTCTGCTAACATCATCATACATAGATAAAGCATTCGTACCAAATCTATTTGCTCCAGGTGTTAGCTTTCCATTCTCGTCATAAGGATTCTCATATGGAAGAGCGAAATACATAGAGGCTACAGGATTAGTCTCACTTACATCGAAGTCAGACTCTGAAGTCTGGCTATTGATATTCGCTAAGTTGATAAAGAAATTAGAGCTTAATCTACCAGACTTATTGTGGATATTACTATTCACGTTGAACTTCTCAATACCTGAGTTATACAGCACCCCATCTTGTTTGAAGTAGTTCACAGAAGTATAGTGTTGTGTATCTGCATTACCACCTTGAAAGCTAAGGTTATGAGATTGGTTAATCCCACGTCTCATTAGTTTCTTTTTCCAGTCGATATTCGTTCTTCTAAGCTCTGCTAGACGCAAGTCTCCATCTGCATAGTCAGCCTCTGTCTTAGCTGTCTGTACACCATTGACTACTTTATAAGGGTTGTTTCTAGAATATGCCCATCCAGGTAAGTCTTGATCTTGAAGCATTTCTTCAAATTGTAGACGTTGGTTGGTATTCATCATATCCCATTTGCTGTTATTCGCTTCAGAATATCCGTATTGCGTTTGGTAAGTGATACGCATTCCATCATTATCACTAGGCCCTTTTTTAGAGGTAATCACGATTACTCCATTTGCTCCTCTAGATCCATACTGAGCAGTCGCAGCAGCATCTTTAAGCACAGTGATATCTTCGAAATCATCAGGATTAAGCGCTGAGAAGGTAGCAGGTGAAATAGGCATCCCATTTAATACATAAAGAGGATTAGTATTCTCATCCTGCATAGACCCGATACCACGGATAGTGACTCTACCAGGAGTACCTGGCTGTCCAGATGGAGAGGCTACATATAGTCCGGGTACTTGCCCTTGAAGGGCTTGATCCATTGAACTCACTTGTGATCTATTGATCGCTTGTGCCTCTATTTTACTAACGGCACCTGTAGTTTTAGAGCGAGACTGTTTAGTATATCCCGTTACTACTATACCTTCTAATATATTATCTTCTATATCTAAGTCTATAAATGAAGGGTATGCCCCCGCTTTTATAGTAATCTCTTTATCAAAGTAACCGATATATGATAAGCGAAGCTTTATTTCTTTTAAGTCGTTGTTTTCTAATTCGAACTTACCATCGTCTTGTGTAAGATCTACAGCATCGTTAGTGATGTTTTCGATCATAACACCTGGTAGAGGAAGAAGCGTTTCGGCATCTCTCACCACGATAGGAGCTTTCTTTTCTTGTGCGTAGCTGCTTAAGGTCGTAGCCATAAATAAGGCAAGTGACAACAGCGATCTTTTAGTGATATGCATAAATAAGTTATTGTTCTATTTAACAGTACAAACTTATTTCAAGGTAATTAGTATGGTCTTAGAAGGATATGAGTAGAAGATTAAAAGGAGATTAGAAAATTTTAATTAGGAATTAGGAATGGTTGCCTTCGGTACTAAGGAAATGAGAAGATAATATGTTTTAATTACTTAAAGTTGATAAAATTTGTAACTGATTAATATTAAGTGGTTTATTGTTGATAACGAACAGTTGTCATCTGACGTTTAATAGTTAAACAATCTTACGAAGTGATAAAATGAAGTAATCTATAAAACATAATTAACCTTACGAAGTCCTAACGGCCTAAGCTAGTGAGCGAGCGTCAACAAGGCGTAAATTCTGCAAAACAAAATTCTGTTTGACCGAAGGGAGTTAATTTTGTTTAAGAATTAAGCTGTAGTTGACCGCTTACTAGGTTGAGCCTTGATTTTTTTGTTTACTTTTTTCATCAAGGAAAAAAGTAAAAGAATAATACTGCGTAGCTAAAAACCTTAGAAAGTATAATAAACTCTACAACAAACAACATCACGACATCACAAAAAAAAAACAGCAAGTATAGATTACTATACTCGCTGTTAATCGAATTATAATTTAGATAATGATTGAGATGCTTGTTTTAAACGCTTTTAGGTATCTTAAGAACAACTGTCGTTCCTACAGCTAATTCAGAGTCTATGGTTAGTTGCCCTTTGTGCAACTGAACTATCTTTGACGCTAAGGACAGTCCTAAACCAGTCCCTTTAATACCAAAGGCATTACTAGAACGGTAAAAAGGAAGAAATAGTTTGTCTAGGTCTTCTTTTTTTATTCCGATACCTTGATCCTTGACGATAACGATGATATTATCCTTATCTGTATCTAGGATTAATTCTATAGGTTCGTTCTGTGAGAACTTACTTGCATTTAGTATTACATTAGACAAGGCAAGTTCTAATAGACCACCATTGCCATTAAAGAATAGCTTGTGTAGTTCTTCTTCAGTATTGATTGTTATCTCTAGGTTTAAGTCTTTCTGAGCGGCTATCAAGTGGTCTATCATCGTCCACCAGAACTCTTCGAAAGCGTGTTTATGTAATGGATAGACTGAGCTGTCTAACTGAGATAATGCTAGGAGATTATTAATCATCTGATCCATATGAGTAGCATCGTGTACTACCCCTTGAAGTACTGTAATGTATTCTTCTTCAGAGCGAGATTGTCTCAAAGCTATCTCTGCATTCCCCATTAGAGATGCTATGGGGGTTTTAAGCTCGTGTGAGGCGTGGGATACGAAAGCCTGTTGATTGTCAAAAGAATCTTGTAATCTTCTAAACAACTCATTAATGGTCTCACTTAGTGTGCGTATCTCATCTTTAGACATATCCTGCGTAGGGATAGGGTAAAGAGTAGAGATATTCTTCTTAGAGATGTGTTTATTAATACGGGTAATGGGTATCAAGAAATAACCAGCGAACAGGCGAGATAGAAAAAAAGTAATCAGTAATGCAATAACTAAGCTAGCGAGCATCACTGTTCTCAACTGCTGAAGTGCAGCAACTCCTTTCTCATTTGCGGCTTTAGCCATTACGATAAAGTCACCAGAATTATCTCTATAAAAGATTCCTACTACATAATCATCCCCCATCTTAGTATAGACTTTTTTCTTATCTACTACTTGTGCTAGAGTAGCTTTGTCCCACTTGAGATCACCCTCTTCTATAAAAGTTGGTTCGTAATTAATATCGTATATTCTTATTTCCTCTTGAGGTAGTGTACGCGGATATTTGCGCAAGACTTCATCAAACTCAGCTTTTGTAAAGTTGTCTTCAGCTAGATAATTATGCCCTACTGTGAAGGCTCTATCTTCTAGTTGTTTAAAGAACGTATTCTGCCAATGATTAGATACAACAAAGTACACAGCCACTAATACCCCTAATAAGAGGATCGTGAATAGCCCTGAGAATTGGAGAGAAAGTCTATTGCGTATTTTCATTATTCTGTTTTTTGGTGATGTTGTGAAACCGTTTTTTTGTAAAGATGTGATGACGTAAAGTCGTAATTTTGTTAATTAGGACACTATACTAAATTATTGGCTTTACTAGTGTAATACTCTTTTAACTGCTACATAAAACCGTAAACCATCAACTGTAAACTATTAACTACTCATCCTTTAGGATATACCCCATACCGATAACAGTATGAATTAATTGAGTGTCGTATTCCTTATCTATTTTTCGTCTCACATAGTTGACATAAACATCTATTAGATTAGTCCCTCTGTCAAAACCTATTCCCCATACAGCTTCAGCTATCTGCGTACGTGTTAATACTCTATTCTTATTGACTAAGAAATACTCTAATAGTGTGTATTCCTTCTGAGTAAGTACAATATCTTTATTCGCTCTAGAGACCGATTTTTTATAGGTATTCATCACTAGGTCAGCTGCCTTATATTCTAGGGTAGGCATCGACATCGTATTTCTACGTGTAAGCGCTTTAATACGCAGGAGTAATTCTTCGAAGTGAAATGGCTTCGTCAAGTAATCATCTGCCCCCATATTAAATCCCTTCACTTTATCATTTAAGGTAGATAATGCTGTCAGCATCAGGATAGGAATATCACCTTTGTATTTTTTGATCTGTTGACACAGCTCGAATCCGTTCATATAAGGTAATATAACATCTAATATGATGAGGTCAAACTCTTGTTCCATTGCTAACTGTAGCCCTATCATCCCGTCATAGGCAAAGGCTACTTGATGTTGACTTTCTTCTAGTCCTTTTCTAATAAAGTTAGATACACTTACTTCATCTTCTATTAAAAGTATGTTCATATAGCTGATTTTATAACAAAGCTAATGCATATATCGAGCCACTTTTAAGCATTAGAGAAATTTAATGTGCGGTTAGAATTCTCTTAGAGAGTTATATTGAGGTAGTTATGAGGTCAATTAAGTGTGCTTTTATACACCGTAAAGTAATTGTTTGTAATGATTTATATATTATTATATCTATCTGTTTAATCGCGATATAAGAATATTTAAAAGTTAACAAATTTGTTAAAATAGGACAAATCACAGGTTGTTAAAATTTTAACAAACAGTTGTTTTTTAGTGGTTTTAAGAGTGCTTTGAACCCAGTGATAGCATGGCTTGACAAGGGTTTGTTTGAGAGTTGTTCGGGGATTGTTCGGGACTTCTTCGGAAAACAGGGGGTATTTGCGAACAAGTCCCGAACAAACCACGAGTAATGCTGCATAAATGCTGGGATTTGGCCTCTTTTAGATTGTTAAAAACATCGTTAAAATTTTAAAAAATGATTTCAGAAAGCTGTGGTTTGTGCTTTCTTTTAAGAGGAATGTACTAGACTTTTAGTAGAATAATATTCTCAATACGAGCGTATTGAATGATGGTCTTTGTTATAGGCAAAGATACGAAAAAAAGGTAATGTTGGGAGAGGGTGTAGAGGAATCTGTGATCCTAGGTTACTTCTAATAAATATGAGTGAATTAGTTATGAGGTTTAAGTGTAATTTATTAAATTACAATGTTTTAAAGAGGTGTAAAGAATGCTGTGTTGTTAATTTAAAGATAGCTAGTATGTTAGGAATTGTTTTTGTTATGCTTTGGGGGAATTATGACTTTTCTACATTATAACCCATCAGTGTCCGATAAAAACTTTTATCGGAGCTTTTCATATCTATAATATGCTTTAAATCATCCTCTTAACTCGGATAACCGATCTTTACACCTGTAAATAGGTTATCCGAAGAAGGAT
>NZ_NSGJ01000045.1 GCF_002286775.1 Myroides sp. N17-2 | reverse complement strand
TATAAGAAAAAAACACAAGAAAAAGAACTTGTACAGTAACGACAGGATTACTAAAACAAGTGTACAGTTAGAACTAGGATTATAAACAATAACTGTACAGTTATGGTAGGACGAGACACAGTGGTCGCATAGTGATCGCATAGTGGTCGCATAATGGTCGCATCAAAAAAGGTCTAAACTATGTGACCATTATGCGACCACTATGCGACCATTATGCGACCACTCAAATTTTTTCGCCAAAAATAAGCTAATATTCAACCAATTAACCTCCCTGATAAATCACCAAAATCTACAATTTATACTAACCTAACTCCTATACACATCCATTCACTTTCTAAAGGGTTTTAAGTGTAACATTAACAGACTATAAAAATGGAATATTGGAAACTTTCTCAATATCAAACTCCATAAAAAAACCATCCACAAACAAGAAGTTTCCATAATAAAACGAATTTAAATCAGTAATATCAAGGCTTTAGCTAGAACTAAAAAACTTACTACACAGTTAAAGTTTCCCCAATTATTAAGTAAACTTTGAAACTACAAAAGTTTCCATATTATATTTGCCTCACAAAATAACGAAACAATGGAAACTCAAATATTAGAAAAAGCAACTCAAATGTTCCTTCTCCAAGGATTTAAAACTGTAACAATGGACGACATCGCATCTGAGTTAAGCATTTCGAAGAAGACTATCTACCAACATTTCTCTTCCAAGCCAGAATTGATAGAAAAAGCCTTAGCGAGTATTAACGCCAAATTTTTACAACAATTAGAGTTAACCGTAAAAGAAGACAGAGAAGCTATCCCCGAATTACTAGCTGCATTTGATGATATCAACGATATATTCTTAGTAGACTCATCAGGTTGTTTCTACCAGTTGTCTAAATATTATCCTAAGCTAGCACAAAAACAAAAAGTCTTTCACGAAAAGAAATATGTAAAAATATTAGAGAAGAACTTAGAAAAAGGAATTAGAGAAGGAGTATATCGATCTGACATAGACGTAGACTTCATCGCTAGATTTCACATTGCCTCACTAACAGCCATAGAGGATCTAGACTACTTCCCTGAATCTGATTATACACATATAGAAATACACTCCTTACACTTAGAATATCACATCAGAAGTATCGCTACTGATAAAGGCTTAAAAATGTATAAAGACCTAATCCAGAATAAAAAACAATGAAAACGATAAAGATCACGCTATTAGCACTAATCTCTGCTTTTATCGCTCATGCTCAAGAGACTCTTACACTTAAAGATGCTCTAAAATATGCGTTAGAACACAAGGCAGAGGCTAAACAAGCGACTCTAGATATAGAGAATAGCCAGTATCAGATAGAGGAAGTAAGAGCGAATGCTTTACCTCGTATAGATATAGAGGCTAATGTCCTAAATAACGTGAAGATACAAGAGATGCCACTGACTATGGGTGGGCAAACGCAAATGATCCCCTTTAATCTAAAGTGGAATTCAAACGTTTCGGCTACAGCTTCTCAGGTTCTCTTTAATCAAGCAGTCTTTATGGGACTTAAAGCTGCTAGATCAGCTAAAGAGTTTTATATTATCAATAAGACGCTAACCGATGAGCAGATTATAGAGAAAGTAGCGAGTACCTATTATCAAGTATATCAGACGAAGGCTATGCTTAATACGATAGAAACCACAATAGAGAGTACCACTAAAATTAAGGATATTATAGAGAATCTACACAAAAATGGATTAGCTACTCAGATAGATTTAGATCGTACTAAAGTAAGTCTAAGCAACATCAAGGCTACAAGACAGAAGATTATTAATGCTATTGATTTACAAGAGAATGCACTTAAATTCTTTATGGGAATGGATGTCAATACTCCTATTATTATGCCTGAAACAACATTTACTATAGATGAAAAAGGAATTCTAGCAGAAAACAGAATAGAGAGCAGAACAGAGATTCACTTACTAGAGAAACAAAAAGACTTACTTGAATATAAGAGAAAATCAATAGTTGCAGATTACTATCCATCATTAGCAGCGTTCGGTAACTTCGCTTATCAAGGTATGGGAGATAAATTTCCTTGGGGAGGTTCACCCGCAGATAAAGTATATTGGACAAATAATTCAGCTGTAGGTCTACAATTAAAAATACCTGTATTTAGTGGATTTGCTACTCGTTCTAAAGTTAGACAAGTAGAAATCGAACAGAAAAAAGTAGATGTGCAAATAAACGATACTAAACAAGCCTTATCACTAGACTTTAGCAATGCACAGAAGTCTCTAGAGAATGCCATAATCACGATAGATATTCAGAAAGACAATGTCAGTCTAGCGAAAAGTATCCTATCTAATATTCAGAATAACTATAAAAATGGCTTAGCTACATTAACTGACCTACTTAATGCTGAGAATGCTTATACTGAAGCAGAAAACAACTATACAACCTCAATGTTAGATTATAAACTAGCAGAGATACAATTAGTAAAAGCACAAGGAGAACTTAAATCGTTATTAGATTAATCTAACATCATAAGAATATGAAAAAAGTAATTACAGCCCTAGTACTAGTTGTTTTAGTAGGAGGTCTTATCTATATATTATCAAGTAATAAAGCGAAGAACGATCAAGAAACAGCTATCGTAGCAGAACGCAGTGCAGAAGTAACGGTAAGAGCTGAACAAGCGAAATTACAGGTGTATGACGCTACTTACAAAGCTAATGGTAATTTCATACCAGAGCAAGAGGTAACCATCTCAGCAGAGACTCCAGGCCGTATTAATAAGTTATTAGTAGATGAAGGTAGCCGTGTACATAAAGGTCAGGTAATCGCAATAGTAAATAGCGATCAAATCAATGTACAAATCCAAAATGCAGAGGCTACTCTAGCTACGGCTAAAGCTGATGCTACTCGATTCGAAAGTGCATTTAAGACCGGTGGAGTGACTCAACAACAACTTGACCAAGTACGTCTAATGCTTAAAAATGCGGAGGCAAACTTAAAGTCAGCGCGTATCACAGCTTCTGATGCAAATGTAAAAGCGCCTATCAATGGTATTATCAATAAGAAACACGTAGAGCTAGGATCATTCGTAGCGCCCGGTGCTCCTCTATTTGATTTAGTAAACGTTGCACAACTTAAATTAAGAGTGAATGTAGACGAGAGTCACGTAGCTAATCTTAAAGAAGGGGATATCATCACAGTTAAGGCAAGTGTACTACCTAACGATACATTCCAAGGAAAGGTAACCTTCATCGCTCCTAAGGCAGATGCTGCGCTTAACTATCCTGTGGACTTATTAATCGCTAATAACCAAGAGAACAAATTAAGAGCAGGTATGTATGGTTCGGCTATTTTTGATGGAGAGAAGGATGCTGATACTCCTATCTTATTAGTACCTCGTAATGCGTTCGTAGGAAGTGTAAGTTCTAATCTAGTCTACACAATCGTACAAGGTAAAGCCATCTCTAAGAAAGTAGTTGCAGGTCGTAATTTCGGAGACTTCGTAGAAGTACTTGAAGGTCTACAAGACGGTGAGACAGTAATTACTTCAGGGCAAATTAACTTGACAGAGAACACACCTGTATCTATCATTAAATAACATCCTCTAAAACCAAAGGATCGACTTATGAAAATAGCCGAAATATCAATAAAACGTCCTAGTATAATTATAGTATTGTTTATCGCATTACTACTAGGTGGTTTATTTAGTTATAAAAATCTGAGTTACGAATTAGTTCCTAAGTTTGAAGTAAACGTAATTACAGTTGCCACAGTATATCCCGGAGCTTCGCCTTCTGAGATAGAGAACACTGTGACAAAGAAAATAGAAGATGCTGTAGCCTCACTAGAGAATGTGAAGAAGGTAGAAGCGATGTCATTCGAGAGTTTATCTACCGTAATGATTTATTTAAACTCTACTGCTAATGTTGATTTATCCTTAAATGATGCACAGCGTAAGATCAATGCTATTCTGAAGGATCTACCTAAAGATGTAGACCCTCCTTCCCTACAGAAGTATTCTCTAAGTGACTTGCCTATCTTGACACTAAGTATCACGAGTGACTTGACAGAAAAAGAACTATATGATTTATTAGATAAGAAGATACAGCCTATATTCTCTCGTGTAAACGGGGTAGCTAAGGTAGAGCTTATCGGGGGTGAAGAAAGACAGATACAAGTACTTCTTGACCCTAAGAAATTAGAAGCATACGGATTAAGTGTACCGATGGTACAGCAGATCATCTTAGGATCTAACTTAGACTTCCCTACAGGTAATGTCAAGTCTAAAGACAAACAAACTATCATCCGCCTAGAGGGGAAATATAAGAATGTACAAGAGATGCGTGACTTAGTGATAGCATCTCAAGGAGGTATAGATATACGCTTAGGTGATGTAGCGGATGTACAAGATGGTATTAAAGAGATCGAGAAAATCGCTCGTCTTAATCAAAAGTCAACGATATTAATGCAAGTCATCAAACAGTCTGATGCCAATGCAGTAACCGTAAGTGAGCTGACTCACGAAACGATAAAAGAAGTAGAGAATAACTATAAAGATCAAAACATAAATATTAAAGTAGCGAATGATTCGTCTGAGTTTACCTTAGAGGCAGCTAATGCTGTGATGTTTGACTTGTTCTTAGCGATTGTATTAGTGGCATTCGTAATGTTATTCTTCTTACACAGTTTTAGAAATGCGATTATCGTAATGGTAGCGATACCTTTATCATTGATTGCTACATTCATTGGAATATATTTACTAGGATATACCCTGAATTTACTGAGTCTTCTAGCACTATCACTAGTAGTGGGAATCTTGGTCGATGACGCCATCGTAGTTATCGAGAACATTCACCGCCATATGGAGATGGGGAAAAATAAAGTACGTGCCTCTTATGATGGAGCGAAAGAGATAGGATTTACAGTTACAGCGATTACATTAGTTATCGTGGTGGTATTCTTACCTATCGCCATGTCATCAGGTCTAGTGCCGAATATCATTAAACAGTTCTGTGTAACTGTAATTATAGCTACTTTATTATCGCTATTAGTATCATTTACCATCGTACCTTGGTTATTCTCTAGATATGGACGTATCGAGGTGATTAAGCCATCTACATTCTTTGGTAAGATTATACACGGTTTTGAGAAGGGATTAAATGCGTTCACACATACTATATCTAATCTATTAGTATGGTCGTTAAACTCTACTAAGAATACTATTATCGTGATTATCATCGTAGCCTTATCATTCTTTGGTTCGATAGCGTTGTTGCCGATGGGATATATCGGAGCAGAGTTCTTCCCTAAGACAGATAAGGGAGAATTCTTAGTACAATTAGAATTAGATAAAGATGCGTCACTTCAACAGACGAATAAAGTAACTCAAAGAGTAGAAGACTTCTTAAGTACTAAACCAGAGGTGGTAGATATGATCACTACAGTAGGTCAGTCTTCTGAAGGATATGGAGGAGCGCAAGCTACTAAATACAAGTCTGAGATACACGTTATCTTAACAGATAAGAAGCAACGTAAGGAGAACTCATTCGTATATGCGGCAAAGTTAAAGAACGAGTTGACACCACTTATTGCAGATGCTAAGATAAAGACAGTACCAGTAGGATTAATCGGAGCTGAAGAGGCACCACTAGCATTAACAGTAACAGGAGCTACCTTAGACGATGCGATGGACTTCGCTATCCAAGCAAAGGACTTGCTAGACAAGATACCAGGTACGATGGAGACCAAACTAACGACTGAGACAGGTAGTCCAGAGATTAACGTACAGGTGAACCGTGATAAGATGGCAGCGTTAGGACTAGATATGTACACTGTGGGTATGACTATGCAGACAGCGTTTAATGGGAATAAAGATGGTAAGTTTAGAGCAGGTGAGTATGAATACGACATCAATATTAGGTTCCAAGAATACGCGAGAACAACTATCGATGACGTAAAAGAAATCAGTTTTAAAAACAACGTCGGTCAAGACATTAAACTAGTCCAATTCGCTGATATTAAATACAGTTCAGGGCCTTCTATCTTAGAGCGTAGAGATAAGAGTCCATCAGTGACCATCAAGTCTCAAACAATAGGTCGTGCTCCAGGTGCTATAGCCGAAGAGTGGGTACCACAGTTTGAAACCTTAAAGATAAAACCAGGAGTAAAATACCTATGGACAGGTACGATGGAGGATCAAGAAGAAGGATTCGGTACATTAGGAGTGGCTTTATTAGCGGCTATTATATTAGTATACCTAGTGATGGTAGCCCTATATGATAGTTTCTCTAAGCCATTTATAGTTATCTTCTCTGTACCATTGTCATTCATTGGAGCCTTATTAGCACTGGCTATCGCTAATATATCACTGAATATCTTCACGATATTAGGGATCATTATGCTAATCGGTCTAGTGTGTAAGAATACCATCCTACTAGTCGACTTTGCTAATCACAGAGTACAGGCAGGAGACAGTGTACACGATGCGCTAATCGCGGCTAACCACGCTCGTCTTCGCCCTATCTTAATGACGACTATCGCAATGGTTATAGGGATGGTGCCTATTGCCTTAGCGAGTGGTGCGGGAGCTGAGATGAACAATGGATTAGCTGTAGTAATCATCGGAGGGCTGTTATCTTCCTTATTATTAACCTTAGTAATCGTGCCTATTATATACTCTATCTTCGACAAAATCGGTAATCGATTTGGAAAGAAAGAAAAGGTAAATTACGAACACTTAATGAATGCAGATTACGATTATAATGAAGGGTTCATAGATGAATTCGCTTCTAAACATGTTGACCACAAATAGAATTACATATTATAACAACAACCAAATGCAATGGGGTGAGATAAATGTCTCACCCTTTTTTTATATCTCGAAGTTATGATGTGGCTAAATATTAACTCTTGACTTTATTAATCTATATTAACTTCTATCTAGTCTCAAATTATTACTTTTAGAAAATATTTAAAACCAAATTCTCTAGTGAATACTTCTTATATACAAGTCTACTCTCTAAGCGACATCACTAATCGCTATAAGAATGTCTTAACGGACAGAAGGCTAGCTATCTTAGATATTGGCCCGAAGCATAAACAATACTTCGTAGTGGATAAACCATATCAGTTTACCACTTTTGGACTTATACTAGTGACGGGAGGGAGATGCGAAATCACGATTAACCTAGAGCCTACTATCGTAAAGAAGGACGACTTACTAGTAGTACTTCCTAATCAATTCTTTGAAATTAAAAGATTGACAGAAGACTTCTCTGTTAAGGCAGTATTCATAGATCCTGATCTATTCTCAGAAGCAGGCTTTCAAGTCAAATCTCATAGTTTAATCTCATTCTTATCTTCGGAATATCCAAAGGTAATTTCCTTAACGAAAGATGTAGTTAGAGTAATCAGAAATACACTAAAGAGATTAACACAACTTAGCTATAACAACGATAATATCTATGGGAAAAACCTCATCGTGCATCACTTCTCTATTTTGATGTATGAGTTAGGCAACTTCTATAGCAAAGCTGTTCTAGAGAAAAATGATATCAAGCTACAACGCAAAGAAGAATTAGTGAAGAAATTTATCTATCTAGTTTCTATTCATTTTAAAAAAGAACGCAGTGTACAGTTCTATGCTGACGCTATGTTTATCAGTAGAAAACACTTAACAAAGGTAGTGGCAGAAGTATTTCACAAAACACCAAAGCAAATCATCTCTGACACGATAATTCTAGAAGCTAAAGTCTTACTTAAAAACCCTAAGTCATCTATCACGGATATTGTCAGTGAATTAAACTTCGCAGACTTATCTGTATTCAGTAAGTTCTTTAAAACCTATACGGGTGTATCTCCTACGGATTATAAGAATACCTAGTTAAGCCCTGAATCAACGTTAGCTAAATACTATAAATTTCCTACTTCATAGCTCTTTCATTAGTCCTTGAGGCAAATTATAATATACTTAAGTCACTAATTTTATCCTATTTTGTATAATTACTTTTCGTTTCTATGTTTATCCCTAATTCTGGGTTAAATTATTTAGAAGGTTTTGGTATAAAAGCGTCTTTTAAACAATTTTAAACGTTTAATTATCTATTCAAAAGTGTCGTAATATTCGGATATTTGAAGTGCAAATACTAACAATGACAAGAGTTGAGGCAAAACAACTCACTTGAAATAAAGACGCATAACAATATGAGTAATACAACAACCTCCAAAACTATATACGCCAACATAACAGCCATAGGAGGATATGTCCCGGAACACAAAAGAACCAATGACTATCTAGCCAAAGTGACAGATACTAATGATGAATGGATCATTAAACGCACTGGTATAAAAGAACGCAGAATACTTGAGAAAGGCCTAGCTACTTCAGATATGGCTGTATCTGCTATAGAAGACCTACTTGCTAATTATAACAAAAAGATTACAGATATAGATGCTATTATCGTCGCTACATCTACGCCGGATATGCCGATGCCTGCAACAGCTAATATCATTTGCGAAAAGTTAGGTATCGACCACGTATGGGGATTCGATGTGAATGCTGCTTGCTCTGGATTCTTATATGCGCTAGACTTAGGAGCGTCTCTAGTAGAGAGTCAACGCTATAAAAACGTAGTTGTAATCGGTGCTGATAAGATAAGTGCTTATGTGAATATCAACGATCGTTCTACGAATATCTTATTTGGAGATGGTGCAGGTGCCGTATGGTTAGAACCCTCTAAAGAAACAGGTGTTATAGATGCATTAATGCAAAGCAACGGGCAAGGAAAGGCTTTCTTAAACATAGAAGCTGGAGGTTCATTATATCCTTACTCTGAGCTAGAAGAAGATGACGATAAGAAGTATATCAAACAGGATGGTAAGGTAGTATTTAAACAAGCGATACAATCTATGAGTGAAGCTTGCCTAGATGTTCTAGATCGAAACAACCTAACTATAGATGATGTGAATTGGTTAGTACCTCATCAAGCAAATAAGCGAATTATAGATGCTGTCGGTAAACAGATCAATATACAGGAGGATAAGACACTAGTAAATATCGCTAACTACGGTAATACTATAGCCGCTACTATTCCTCTGTGCATTTGGGAAAATACAAACAAAATCAAAAAAGGAGATTTAGTACTACTAACTGCTTTCGGAGCAGGCTTCTCGTGGGGAGCAAGTATCTTACGCTGGTCTATCTAAGAAATTACCACATATAAAAAAACCTCAAGGTAGAAATATACTACTTTGAGGTTTTTTTTATCTATTCTTATTGGATATTGAGATCATACTAATCTCAATACATATACTTCTAGTTAATAAATATTAACTTAAATTCAGATTAAAGAAACTTGGCAGGATATTCAATTCCCTTAGCATCTAAGAATGCTAATAGCTCCTTATGTTTACTTTCAATATCGAAAATACACTCACAAGATATCGGACATATAACTGCTGGAGATATCTCTAATATCTTCGCTATCTCGTGTAATACCTCATTTTTTAATCTTGTCTTTCCACTCTCTATATCAGAATATGCCTTTTGTGATATTCCTAATTTCTCAGCTACATACTCTTGTGAATAGCCTGAATTTTTTCTTATACTTTTTATCTTATCTGCATCCATAGCTGTTTACTTTTAATCTGACGTTCTTCTAAACTACTAAATTTCAACTTAATTCTCAAACAAAAGTACCACTTTTCTACTTAAAAAGTAAAACATATCAAAAATATACTTAATTTTGTATTACAAATTTTCATAAACAACAAGCCAAGTCTAGCTCAAAGTGATTATAATTTCATATTGAATATATCTAATCATATAAACTAGCCTTAGAAAACTGCTTTTCCCTAAGCAGTTTTCTCTGTTTATAGACCTTACTGTTTCTCCATATTGTTCATTTTTATAAAATCCACTGTTCGATAATGAACAACACCATCATTACACAAAAACACAACAAACTATAAAACAACATCTTACGTTTTTTATTTATTATTGGCACACAAATAGAATTATCATTTACAACTAACAATCATTTAGAAACAATGAAAACTCTATTTATCTCAACTGCATTATTCTTAACAGCTTTAAGCGTAAGTGCACAAAATAATATAAAAGGCATAGTACAAGCAACAGATAAAACTCCTGTAGACATAGCAGAGGTTTATCTAATAGATACAAATGGAAACTTAGTACAGTCAGCCCTTACTAATGAAAACGGTACATTCGAAATACACGATATAGCTAATAATACTTACTCTTTCCAGATCCATAGCTATGGTGTGAAAGCGTATGATAAGAATATAGAGGTAAATAAAGACCTTGATCTAGGGATAATATCTATAGAACAAGATACTAAACTTGACGAAATAGTAGTAGAGTCAACAAAGAAAGTATTCGAACGAAAAGTAGACCGTACAGTATTCAATATCGAGAACTCTGTACACGCTACGAATAACGATGCTGTAGATTTATTAAAACTTACACCAAGTCTAAAAGTAGACAATGAAACAATCTCTATAGTTGGTAAAAGTGGGGTGCGTGTGATGATCAACGACAAACTAATTCAATTATCTGGTGAACAATTACTACAGTACTTAAAAAGTATCCCTTCTGACAATATCAAGAAGATAGAAGTAATCACAACTCCACCTGCTAAATATGAGGCAGAGGGAGACAGTGGACTTATTAACATTGTACTAAAAGAAGCGTTACCTGATGCGTGGAGTAATCAAATCAGCGCTGGTTATAAACAAAGTACAAAAAATTTGTTTAGATTAAGTAATAGTTTTAGCTATAATAAAGACAAAGTATCTATTAAAGCTGGAGTAACAGGAACAAAAGGTGGCTATAACGTAATAGAGAATTCTACAGTGTACTACCCTACTGAGACTTGGAATGGAAAGAATACTCGCTATAACAATAACGACTACATCTCTGGTAACTTCCAAGTTGACTATCAACTGACAGAAAAGACTTCTATAGGTGGTCAGTATAATGGAGGAAGCGGAAGTCCTAAATTTGATGATGGAGGACTTATAACTGTTAATAACCTTGTTGATAACCCTATAAAATATGTTAGAAGTCACGCAGATAATGATGGAGTTAATAACACTCACTCAGCTAACGTAAATTTTATGCATAAGATTGATACAGTAGGAACTAAGTTTACTGCTGATGTGGACTATTTCAGTTTTGTGAATAACAAAGAGCGACTTTTCAACACAAAAACAGAAGCTGTTGATAACTCTGTTAACAACCTGTTCATAGCTAAGTCAGCAGGTGACCAAAAAATAGAAAACTTCAGTGCTAAAATAGACTTCGAACAACCGCTGAAATGGGCTAAGTTATCGTATGGTGCGAAAGCGAGTTTCGTAGTAACAAAAAATAAAACAAACTTCATTGACTACTCATCAGGAGTAGCCATAGAAGACTTAAAACAAAAGGACAACTTCGAATACAAAGAGAACACACAAGCGGTGTACTTAAATGCGTCTAGAGAATTTAATGATAAATGGACAGTACAGTTAGGATTAAGACTAGAGAACACTCAGACTACGGGTACATCTGTAGTTTATGATACAGAGAATAAGAAAACCTATACGAAGCTATTCCCTACGGTATATATAGCATATAAAGTGAATGATGACAACACCTTCTCTATTAACTATAACAGACGTATCGCTAGACCGGCATTCTGGGAATTAAATCCTTTTAAATGGTATATCACGGAGTACAGTGTGGCACAAGGTAATCCTTCTATCTCACCTGCTTTTACAGATAAAATAGAGTTTAATTACACATATAAAAGCAAATTAGACTTTAATATGTCTTACTCTAATACAAAAGACAATTTTACTCAGTACCCTGTAATTGATGTGGATAATAATAAAACGCTTTACTTACGTGATAACGTAGAAAATCCCACAAGATACAGTGCTAATTTAAGCTATACATTTAATACCTTCCCTTGGTTACAATCTCAAAATGGTATCTATGTATTCTATGCAGAATCTAAACTTAGCAAAGATGTGAACTTAGACATGAATAGTGGAGGGGGATATTACTTCTCAACTAATAACACATTAAACTTAAATGCGTCTAAAACATGGACTGCTCAAGTAGACTTCTGGTACCAACCGAGTCTAAAAATTAGTATATGGGAAATAACTCAGGTTTATGCATTAAACTTAGGGATAAAATACGCTATGTTAGATAAAAAGCTAAACCTATCAATATATGCTAATGACATATTAAAGACTAGTTCACATACAGCTATTACAAATACAAATAATGTACGTCAAGAATATTATAACTACTATGATCAACGTTATGTAAATGTAGGAGTGAGTTACTCATTCGGAAATAGCAAAATAAAAGTAAGAGACCACCAAGGAGGTAACTCTGATGAAAAAGACAGAAAATAAGAATACACAAAGAATTACTACTAACTAACGATGAAAAAACTATTTACATTACTATTAACTATCCTGTGTAGTCAGATCATACTAGCCCAGTCTTCTATAAAGGGGACTGTGTTAGACCAGGTCAATAAGCCTATGGACTATGCTGAAATACAACTACTACACCCTGATGAGACTTTCGTAAAACAAAGTTTTACCAATGAGGCAGGGCTATTCACTATAGAAAATGTGGTAAACGGCAATTACATATTTAAAATCTATTACTTAGGCCATTTAGTCAATGAACAGAAACTAGAAGTAAATAGTAATGTAGATCTTAAGAACATCCTTATTAAGAATGAACAACAGCTAGACGAGATCGTACTAACTGCTGAAAAGAGATTAGTGGAGCGCAAGGTGGATAGACTAGTCTATAACACAGCGAATAGCGTAGCTTCACAAGGAATGGATGCCTTAGAAGCTTTAGCAACTACACCTATGGTGAAAGTACAGAATGACAAGATTAGTATCAGTGGTAAAAGCAATGTACGCATTATGGTAGACGATAGAATGCTAGAACTACAGGGTGATGCTCTGACTAATTACCTACGCACACTGCGCTCTGATGATATAGAAAAAATAGAGGTTATCACTACTCCTTCTGCCAAGTATGAAGCTAGTGGTAATGCAGGTATCATTAACATCGTACTGAAAAAGAATAAACGCATGGGGATGTACGGAACAGTTAGTTCTAACTATGCTTATAATAATTATAATACTGTTGGTAGTAATGGTAGCTTAAACTATCAGAACAAAAAATGGAGTGTAATGCTAAAAGGCAACATCAATAATAGCAACAGTGCTAATACAAATAATAATACTTATAAAGATGATAAAAGGTCTCTAGATAACCACTCTGAGAATAATCAGATATACAAAAATAGAGGAGCGAGTCTTACGACCAACTATCAATTAACTGACAATGCTGTTATAGGCGGATCTTATAATTACACTAGATCTACTGGAGAACCAAGTGCAATAACTACTTCTACATATAAGAGCCACCCATTTGCAGTAACTGATTCAATTATTAATTCGGTAAACCAATCCGACACTAAGAATAACTATCACACAGCTAACTTATTCTTTGATCAGAAACTTGACACTTTAGGTAGTAAACTAGCTATTGGTGCCAACTATTTCTCTAATTCACCTGATCAGTATTTTGATATTAAAGAATATGATAATAGCTCTATTCTTAGAAGATATAACACCTATACCAATACACTTAAATATAGTGTATACAGTGTAAATGCTGACTTAAACTATCACTTTTCTTGGGCAGATGTTGAATTAGGTACAAAGTATACTACTTATGACAATAAAGCTCAAGTAGTCTATTTTAATATTAAGGATGGAAATGCGCTATTAGATCCTCTTAAGAGTAATCGTTTTAATTATACAGAGGACAACTATGCAGGATATATTAGTTTAACGAAGAAACTATCTGATAAATGGAGCGTTAAAGGAGGAATGCGCTATGAACAAACAGAAGCAAAAGGACACCTATTAGACACGGATGAGAAGTTCACAAAGTCGTATGGCAAATGGTTTCCTACTGCATATATATCTTATACTCCTAATGAGACTCATACATTTAGTTTTAACTACTCTAAACGTATCAATAGACCTTATTCTAACGCGTTAAATCCCTTTAAGTACTATTCTAATAGCTACACATATCACCAAGGTAATCCTGAACTTAATCCTTCTTATACTAATAATTATGAATTAAGTTATGTGTTTAAAGGAGCATTATCTGTAAACCTTAATTACTATCATATGACAGATCAATTTGATTATATGAATAGGTATGTAGATGGTGTATTTGTGAGTTCAACTTATAATATGCTGAACAGTGATAACTATGGTATTGATGTATCTTATAATAATGTAATTACAGCTTGGTGGGAAACAAATACTGGTTTGGAATATATACAGTCTTCACCATATTACAGAAATGCAAATGCAACACAGATAGGATTTAAAGGAAATCTATTTGATTATTATTCACAGAATACATTCTCTGTTAATAGCTCTAAAACATTAAAATTATTACTTAACTGGTATCATCAAATACCACATAAAGAAGACAACACACAGTATAGTTCATATAGCTCATTAACATTAGGAGCTAAATTAGCGTTACTAGACAAAAAACTGAATATTAACGTGAATATGCAAGACATCTTTAACACAGGAAAAAGTAATGGAACATCGTACTATAAAGAAAACGTACAGACATTTAGCAACTCGTGGAACTCTCGTCGATTCAGTATAAGTGCGTCATACACTTTCGGTAACTCTAAAAACAAAAAAGATATAAAAGAAGCAGTCTTCGAAGATAAAAATAGAAGCAATTAGTTAGTTAGATTTTCTTATTACCAAAAAAGCTAGTATCTCATCAATACTAGCTTTTTTTATTTATCTCCTAAGAAAACACTACTTTAAAGCACTTTCTATCAAAGTATTATAATTTATTATAGTTCAGCATTTCTACCTTCTATCTTATTATTAGCCTTGAATTGCTTCACGTTATCTAATGTCACATAAGCAATCTGAGATAATGCTTCATCCGTAAAGAACGCTTGGTGAGCAGTTACTAATACATTCGGGAAAGACGTTAACAACTGCAAACGCTCATCTTCTAAGATAGTTCCCGATAAATCTCTAAAGAATACTTTCTCTTCTTGTTCATATACATCTATTCCTAAAGCACCTATTTTTTTACTTCTCAACGCCTGAATAATAGCATGTGTATCGATAAGTTTACCTCTACTCGTATTGATTAACATCACACCATCTTTCATCTTATTGATATTCTCTTCATTAATAATATGAAGTGTCTCAGGAGTCAATGGACAGTGTAGAGAGATGATATCAGACTTAGAGAATAACTCATCTAATTCTACATAACGTACAATCCCATCTTTAAGTAGCTCCTCATTTTGATAAATATCATAAGCTAATACTTCTGTTCCTAAGGCTTTCATCATACGGCAGAATACCGCTCCGATATTACCTGTACCGATGATACCTACAGTCTTTTTATAAATATTCGTACCCAATAATCCGTTTAATGAGAAGTTCTGTTCTCTGACACGGTTATATGCTTTGTGAATCTTTCTGTTGATCGTAAATAACATCGCAAGCGTATGCTCAGCTACAGCTTCTGGCGAATACACAGGTACACGACATACTCTTATATTATGTTTATGTGCTGCTTCTAAATCTACATTATTAAAACCTGCGCAACGCAGTGCTATGTATTTAACCTTTTTGCTTACAAGGCTTTCTATCACCTCAGCATCTACCTTATCATTTACGAATACACAGACTACATCTGTTCCTTCTGTGATGATATTAACCGTTTGTTCATCTAAACCAGTTTCGAAATACTCAAACTCAAATCCAAATTGCTTATTTTCTTTATCAAAGAAAGTTACATCATAAGGTTGTGTTGAAAAAAAGGCAATCTTCATATCTTACTATTTTTATATTATTACTATTCAAAGTAGAAACAAAGTCATTGCTTTATTTCACCTATTAAAGTTACTGATAAAAAACCACTATAACACAATTTGCGACTTCTTTTAAGCCAAAAACTGCCAATTTCGAATAGCCTTCCCTATAACAATAACCTGTTCTACTAGAATGGCTAATCATTATTCATTCTATTCAATATTATATACTTTAAAACACTTCCTTAAACTCAACTTTACCAACCACTTACAAAACATATAAATACAACGAAACACATAAGGCTGTAAAGAGTTTGTATTAATAATATTTTCTACTAAAGACGTAGTACTTACAATATTTTTTCATTATTTTGTAGACTTTCTCGAACCCTATTAAAATAAGCCTTTTCGCTAGTAAAATGATTGCAAAAATTCAACTTAAATTAAATAATGACGTACTGCTTACAGTCATAAAAATGGTAAAGCATACGGATGATTATCTTGTAGAAAACGTAACTGACGCGTTGCTAATAAGCATCAAAGAAGATTTAATAAACAAGTTAGAAGACAAAGCAAAAACAATACAGAAACAGGTCTCTATCTTAGATCACAACAAGAAGCATTCGCTTGTTTTAAAGTACCACGAAGCTTATTCTCTATACAAGTTATTAGACGCTGTATATGAGAAACAACTATTTAGTGATAACTTACACATCAAAAAGATCAAAAGACTCATTACTGAACTTAATAATAAACTTGATATTTTCGCCAAAGAAGAAGATATTACGATTATAGATGAGGATCTTCAAGATGATGTAATTACAGAGGACATTATAGAGGTAAACCAAGAGAAAAAGCTAGTATTAGAAGGATATGAAGAGAACACAACTACTAATACAGACCAAATAGAAATACCTATCTTATTTGATTTAACAGAGGCTTTCTCTGAAGAAGAAGTAAGCGATGAAGTTATTCAAGAGAATAACCTAATTGACTTTACACCTACTACAGAAGCTTCAGAAATCTTCTCTACTTTAGAAACAACTGAAGAAGCAACTCTAAGTAATAAGGAGTTATTCGAAGAAGAAACTAGTATAAAAGAACAACCATTTACTACTAATGATGAGACAGAACAGTCTATTATGCCATTAGAATCTGTAGCGGAGGTAGAAATAGAGTTGCAAACTATAGCATTAGATAATACTACTGAAGAGCCTAAATCGGAAGAGTTTCCTACACAAGAAACAGTCTATACCACAGAGGAAGACTTGTTTATGCCAATAACGCCTGAGAGTCAGCCTAAGTTAGATTGGGAAAGAATAACTACGGAGGATAGTGTGGAAAGTGAAAACAAGAAGCCTGCTGTAGAAAAAGTATCATTCAGTAATCCGAAGTATAATGAGTTATTTAATATCGCCAAAACAGGGATTAATGTAGATGCAGATGATCTAGTAAATGCTCCTATAATAGAAAATACTAGTAACACTGTTCATTCAGATGATACTACGAGTATTCTTGTTGAAGAAGAAACACTACCTACTAAAGACGTAATGCAAATAGAGATATTCGATTTAGAAACGGTAGAACCTGATGCAAGCGAAAACAAACCTAAGAAAGACAAGAAAAAAGAAAAGAAGGTTTCGAAAATCGAACAAGCTGGTCAAATCAGTCTATTCTAACAAATTATATTTGACTCACAGTCAACAATACAATATATCTAAGCCACTCGATGAGTGGCTTTTTTTCAGTGAACCAAGCACATAAAAAAAGCAAGAACTATTTGAAACAGTCCTTGCCTTAGTATGTTGTATTTAGAAGAGGATTAACTTAATACTCCGTCTACTTCATCTTTAAAATTAGTATTGTTATTACGTACATCAAAACGAGCTGCATACTCATAAGCCGTTTCTTTAAAATAATTATACAAGTCTGCCTTTTGATATACACCTGATTCCTGATAATAAGGTAATAGTGGTGATAAACTTAATTCTATTTGCCCTTCTCCTTTAAATAAAGGAATCATGACCTTAGCGAAGTTATAAATATGTACATCCTCCGCTCCTATCTGCCATTCAGCTACACGACTAAAGAATGTCCATACTTCAGGATAATTAGTCTTATGCATATAAGATACTAATTGTCCCATAGAATAACCTACAGAGCTATCATATTGATCGTGTGCGTGATATTCTTCTAATGCTTTGTCAAAGTATATACTCGCTCTATCATCACCTGCATCATATAGCTTATTTGCAAAACTACAGAAAGTCTGAAACGGCATAGAATAACAAGTAAGCTTTTTATTAATCAAGTCTTGTGCTTTCACTAATGACTCATCTATAAAACCTAAATCAAGTAAAGTCTCTACCTTAGTATCTAATTCACACGCTGGGCAGTTAGCCATATCATCTATAATCTCCGCGTCAGCTAGCTCTATATACTCCTGAGCCAACTTATAGTCCCTTAAGTGAAGAGCATAACCCGTCACTACATTATAATAAGCACGATCACTATATCCGTTCTTTTTAAGACGTCTTCTTAAATCATCCCCTATCTCTTTAATTTGTTCGGTAGAGATAGCTGCATTGCGATATGCAGAACAATACATCCACTTATACTCCCATAGGAACTCCGATTCATCAAAATAATCTTCATTAGAATCACTCGCATTCAGTATCCAAGCAAATGCAGGAAAACTCTCTTCACATTTAGAAGTATTTCTCTCTTTCTGAATTAGTGTCAATCTCAGGTCAAATCCCCAATCCAAATCATTGTGTTTATCAGCAATGGCAATAGCTTCCTTTAAAGCTTTGACTTTGTCTGTAAAACTAGGTAATTCCTCTACTTTAAGTAGTATTTTCTGTATCTCTAGATTATAATTCATAACTATACTTTTATACCATTCATAACTTTTAATTCTATGTACTTTCTTGAGCAAAAATCACTACCATTTCGCTCATCGAATCTATGTCCGAGCTCTGTTGCTTGCTTGTCAAAATAGGTAAACAACTTACTCATATCATAAACACCTGTAGGCTCGTAATACGGCACTCTAGGTGATAAGGCAAGTTCTTTTGTCTTGTCTTTTGAGCAGATGATAGCAGCGTGCCTAGTCAACATAAAGTGCAAATCATCCTCTGCTCCTATTTCCCAATCAGCAATGCGTTCAAAGGTCTCCCAAAGCAACTCATCCTCTAACGCATACATCGTATACATAAAGCGAACCATACTATAAAGCATTGAACTATTAACTTCCTTTAAAGTTTCAAATGAAGCCTTCGCTTTATCTAAATAGATCTGCGCTCTAGCATCATTAGCTTTAGCCATACAATACCCCATCGCACAATAGGTCTCAAAAGGCAACGAAAAGTTCTTTAATTTCTTAAGCTCTACTTGCTCCATTAAAGTAATCGCCTCATCAAATCTCTTCATTAAGACTAGATTTTCGATGCGATAATCATACTCCATAATCTCTACATTCTCCTCGTCAAAAGGTTCCTGCATCGCAAGTTTGATATACTCCTCTCCTTTTACATAATCACCTAAATTCTGCACATACTCCGCCATAGTGAAGTAATATCCTCTTTTAGTAATCTGATTTCTATCTAATCTCAAGTACAAATCATCTGCAATAGCTTGAATTTGTTCTGTAGAAAGAGCGGCATTACTATAGGCAGAGCATAACATCCATTCGTATTCTAATAAAAACTCTGATTCATCAAATCGCTCAGGGTATTGATCACACAGATTTAATATCCAAGCAAAAGCCATTACACTCTCACCACAACTAGATGTAGCGCGCTCTTCGTGTATCAAACTATATCTTAAATCTACTCCCCACTCTAAATCATTATTCTTATCAGCTATCTGTATACCTTGACGGATTAGACTCATACATAACTCCGCATCCTCTATATTCTCGTCGATTTGTAACAGTAACCTTTGTATTTCTAAACGGTACATCATCTATTAAAACTTAGGTAAGAAATTAGACATCCCTAATATCATAAACTGATATAGTGCATCATTAAAAATATCCATTTCTTTCTTATTGATTGTATATCCACCTAACATCAGCGCCTGTACATATACAACATTAATCAAGGCTTCAAATAACTCTTCATCATCTATTAGCATCACCTTCTCTACTAACTCACTCTGTTGGTTAAAACACAGTGTAGGCATTACTTCCTCTTTCTTCTTAAAGTGTTGTAATGTGCTTGCGAATGGGTTAGCTGTCTGAGATAAACTCTGAATATTCTTAGAAGTCAATGCATCCTCATTCGCTATATAAATAGCTGTGGTATCCTTAGGTTCAAACCTCTTCACCTCAGCTCTACAGAAGTTTCTCTTCAGTATTTTATTAGCCTTCTCTATAAAACTATCGATACGCTGACTATCATCTATCGCATCTTCAAACTCTTCTAAAATATCATTAGGAGCAATACGCTCTAAACTCAACTCTGTATGAGATCGCTTTAACTTCTCGATTAGATCCGTCTCATAGCTATAAGCAGCATTTATCACTAACTTATTCTGAGAACCTGCGATACGACGTATCTGTCTATAATCATCTAAAGATGGTGTATAGTATATATTCTTATATGAACTCTTAATCTCACCGAATGCCATCATACCGTGATTGGTCTCAAATGGCAAATAGTCTTCGAACATCGTCATAATCTCATTATCAGAAGCTGCTAATGCTTTAATAAACATATGATGAATACTGATAATCTGCTCTAACACTTCTGGATTAGTAATAGACAATGTCTTTAAGTAATCTTTAAAACATTCGCTTAATTCTTTCTTTGCTTCCTGAAGAACAGTGTTGTTCATCAGTGACTCACGAGAAGCCGTAGGTTGTAACCCATTAGAGTTAAATATACAACGCACAAAAGAAGTCCACTCAGGCAATAGATTAGTCGCCTGATCACATAAATACATCTTCTTCAAGAATATCTTGTGTTCCTTAGTTGCTGTAGTATTTACCTTATTAGGGATAATATAAGCTACCCCCTGTATCTCACCTGCCTCAGAATAAAGCCTAAATGCGTCTAAGAACTTAGTCTTAAACACATCCTTACCATACGCCAATAACTCTTCTTTCGAGCTATTAGTATCTAACCAAACAGGATTGCCATCTAAGCATTGTTCTACCACTCCGTTCTCTATTAAGTTGACTTCGATTGGTAATGCACTTCCATAAAACAACACATTCTGCTTTACTTCATCACGCTTAAATAAACTACGCCAAGCCTTCTTAGCATCTAAGATTACTTTAGTACCGACCTCATCTAGTAGAGGTATTATCTCTACATCATAAGTACCATCTGCCCTACCTGTCCACCTTACAGATTCATCTTTATACAGTGATCTAGATTCCACTACGATAGCTTCACTCACCACTAGACAAGATAACAAGCCTATACCGAACTTACCGATCAAATCTTTGTCAGCTAATTCACCGCGTTTAGAACTCTGCCCGATTACAGATAGAAACTGGTGAACATCGTCCTGCGTAAGTCCCACACCATTATCTTTAAAGATAAGGCGTTCACCCTCGAATGTAATATCTATTTTTCCTTTGAAGCTTTCGTCAATTCCTTTGCGAACCGTTACGGCATCCATTCCGTTTTGTAGAAGTTCTCTGACGAATACTGTTGGTGAGCTATAAATATGCTCTGACAACAACTCTATCATTCCCTTCATATTAACTTGAAACTGGTATTGTTTCTGATTTTCCATTATCTTCTTCTTTTACGAGGACCTCCTACTAGCTTTTGTGCATCTTCATTTCCATTTTCAGCTGCCTGCTGATACCACTGCATTGCTGACTCATCACTTTGAGGAACTCCTTCCCCTTTTAAATAGCAGTTTGCTAATTCATATTGAGCCATATCTAAACCTGCTTCAGCAGCTTGTAATAAATAACTTACTCCATACTCAGCATCCTTCTCTGTACCTTCTCCTTTTACTAACATCGCCCCTACATATCCTACAGCCTCCATATTACCTCTATCGGCTACTTGTTTTAAATAGAAGAAAGCCTCTACTAAATCTCTTTCCGTACCATTGCCATAGAAATAACATAATCCTAAACGGAATATAGCTGAATCATACTGTCTATCTGCTGCTAGCTTATAATAATGAAACGCCTTAATATCATCTGTCTCTACCCCTAATCCGAATTGGTAACAGATACCTAATCCCTCAGACACGTAGTTTCTCTCTTCTGCCATCGTATAATATTCAAATGCCTTATCATACTCCTTCTCTTCTCCATATCCATATAAATAATAATCTCCAAGAGAAAGCATTCCTAAAGGCGATCCATTCTCTACAGATTTCTCAAACCATTCTTTTCCTTTTAGAGCATCTGTTTCAGCTAAGTATCCATAAGAATAATACACTCCTATTTTATACTGAGCATAATTAAATCCTGCTTCAGCACCTTGCATCATATACTCAAAGGCTTTTTCATAGTCCGGTTCTCCACCATCTATTCCTTCTTCATAAAACAAAGCGATATCTACATTAGCATCTACAAAACCTAACTCAAGCGCTTTACTAAACAACTCAAATGACTTCTGTAAGTTTACATCTCCACCAACTCCATATTTATAAAAACGAGCTAAGTTATATACTCCTTCAGACATATCTTGTTCTGCTGCTATCTCTATATAAGATCTAGCTTTATCATAATCTGCTTCTCCTAATGTACCATCCTCATAGATCATTCCTAAGCGAATAGCCGCATAAATATACCCATCATTTAAAGCCTCTTCATACAGAGTCACTGCTGCAGGTACATCTTGCTCTACACCTTCACCACGCTCTAATAACATCGCCATCTCCACTTTACAGTAGTTAGAGTTAAAGTATTCAATACCTTTCTCATAATACATGATCGCCTTTTCTAAATTAGGTTCTCCTGCATACCCAAAGCGATAGTAACGTCCTGCAACCTCAACACCTGAAGCATTATTACGCTCAGCCGCAAGTTCAAATAAATACAATGCTTTCTCATAGTCAGACTCCTCTTCGAACTCTGCATTCTGATATCCTAATCCTAATCGATAAGGAGCATAGTCATTACCTAATGCCATTGCTTGTTCTAATAAAGACTTAGCCTCTACTACATTTCGCTCTACTTCTTCAGAATCTAATAAGATAAAACCTTTCTCAGACATTGCTTTATCATATCCATACTCGATACCTCTGTCTAATAAACTTATCCCCTTAGCGATATCTTTATGATCTGTATTGTATAAATAGATAATTGCAAGTTCTAAAGTAGCTTCATTAGAGTAATACGAAATTGCGTTATCAAACATTTCAATACCCTTGTTGTCATTAGGTTCTAATCCCTCAGTACGCGGGTAGAAATAAGAATATCCTAATATGTATCCCGCATGTGCGATACCATAATCGTAAGCATCAGCAAGTAATTCTCTTCCTTGCTCTTCTGTATATCCCAGTCCTTCAAAGCGACCATTACATGCCATCATTCCTAATAGATATTTACTGTAAGCACTATTATTAGCTATTCCATCTTTTAATGCTGCTTCTGCTTTCTCATTATCATCTTCTCTTAGATAGTAATCTGCTAATATATATAAACCGCGTTTTTGGTTATTAATCAGATCATCATACTTCGTTAATACAGCCTTTCCTTCTTCTGCAGACCCACAGCTTCTAAATTCTATATTAAGCAAGAATAGATTAGCAATTTTAGCTCTCTTACCATGTGATGCAGATTCTATTAGTTTTATAGCTTCTTCTTCATTTTTCTCATATCCATTAGTACCATAGTACATTGCATACCCTGCATAACATTTACATAACTCATCTCCTAGAGCTAGTCCTATATTTAAGAACTTAGTCGCTCTGTCCTCATCTCTAAATCCGTATCTTGAATTAATAAATAATTCATATTGATAAGCATATGCTGCAGCATATCCACGTTCAATAAAGATTTCATTCAATGCTCTAACATCAGTAAACCACGCTTCATAGTCTTGATCATTTAAGCTCATACTACTGTGCATACAGTTAGAATCTTCATTAAGTTGATTATATAAACTCTCTATGATTTCGTTATTCTTCCCTATCTGTTCAGCTAACATACATACAGCATGTGCTCTATACCACTGATGAGGATCGCTATAGTCATTTTTATTTATAAACTCTTCTGCATGTTCTGTAATAGACTTACTGTCATTAGCAAACTCACTTACATAACTTAAATATTCTTGATTGAATTGTTTCATAACTATCTTTTTAACAATCTTACTTTTAGTTTTTGTTCGATTAAACACAAATGTAAGGAAATGGCAAATAACAATATTGATAAGATATTCTTAAATCAAATCACCACCTTCCTCATTTAGTTAATTAAAATACTAAGAATATTTCAAAAAAACCTACTTTATAGTTAAAAATAATAGAAAAAAGTGAACCAAATAAACAACTCACATTTAGTGAATTAAAGCCCAAATACAACCTCGTAATATGTGAACTAATTCTACTGATTCAGATTACATTATTAGTCTCCCTTCCCAATTCTTGCTGAATATGAGCACAATTCTCCCTAGAATAGGCAATTTCAGCAACTATACTTCACTAATTGGGCAAGCTATGGGCACTTATCTTAGATAGAAAAGAGTTCACAACTAATACTTCAGTATTTTGTGTTTAAAAACAACAAAACACTATACTACAATTAGATAGTAACAGATAAGAAAGAAATGAATTAGAGACAACAATACTGTTGTACCTATAACTTTAAATAATTAGTATTTACCCTAGAAGAAGAAATAAGGGATGCTAATAGTCCTAACACTACTATAGAGCTAAATACGACTATTATATTCACCCAATTAAAAGAGACCGGGTAAGCTAGACCTTCACGGATAGAGATAAACCCGAAAGCAACTTGTAACGATACAAAAGCTACTCCAAGTATTAATCCAATAAGACTACCTACTATACAGATAATCATTCCTTGGAATAAGAATATCTTGCGAAGATCGTTTACAGGAACACCGATTTGGTTCAGTGTTTTAATATTCGGCTGTTTCTCTAAAATAATCATAATCATTGCCCCTACTAATGTAAACAACGCCATAATCACTACTAATACGAATATTAAATAAACGACTAAGTTCTCCATATTAAGCATACGGTAAAGCCCATCGTTTAACTGTGTTTTATTTTTTATGATATACTGATCACCTAGTACATCTTTAATTTTCTGAACTGCTGTACTTTCAGACACACCATCTGCTATAGCTAGCTCGATATTAGTCACCTCATTAAGAGGCACATTCAGTAGTTCACGTGCGTTATCGATATCGACAAACACATATTTATTATCTAGATCATCATTACCTAGCACATAGACTCCCGTAGGCCATAAATGCTTCTTAATAAATGCTTCCTCAGGATTTTCTATTGCTCCTTTACCAGGCTTAAGCGCCACAGCTTCGAAGAGATTCTCCGTATCAAAAAGCCCCATCGACAGTAAATATGACATACCTATACCTACCACAGCTTCATCTGTATCCGGCTCCAACCAATTACCATACTCGATCTTCTCATCAAAGTCAGTAACATTCGTAAAGTCAGAGTCAATTCCTTTAATAGTAGATACAGCTTGTTTATCTTTAAATGTGAATAGAAGGCGGTCTTCCACCACCTTCGCTACTCCCTTAAAGTAACCTGATTCTTCTAGGTCTAGGATTTGCCTATCCTCGACTACAAAGCTTTTACCCTTAGGGGTAAAAACTTTTAAATCTGGATCTAAATCATCGACGAAAGAAAGACTGTAATCCTTTAACCCACTGAATACCGATAACACGATAAACATGGCCATAGCACTAACTACAATACCCACAGAGGCTATTGCTGTAATAACGTTAATCGCCTTGCTTTTACTCTTGCTGAAGGCATAACGCTTGGCTATGTATAAGGAAAACTTCAATCTATTTTTTCTTTCTCTTTTCTAATAACTCACGATTAATGATCGGGTTCTCCTCACATTTAAGCGCTTGGTCGATTTGATCGATATACTCTAAACTGTCATCTACGAAAAACATCAAGTCTGGCACCTTTCTCATCTGGTGTTTTACTCGTTGTGATAATTCGTGTTTAATAATTGGAGCATTTGATTTAATACCTTTAAGTAGTTCTTCTCCTTTATTGATAGGGAATATACTTAAGTACACTCTTGCTACTGATAAATCACTAGTAATATTCACTTTAGAAACCGAAATAACTAGGTTAGTTATCCCGTTCTTGCGCACCTCTCCTTGCAAGATATCTACGATATCTTTTTGCAATAGGGCTCCCATCTTCTTTTGTCTATTAGTTTCCATAGTGCAAAAATACAATTTTTTAAATAGTAAACTTTTTTATCTTTGTTACACAACCAAAAAACACTAAGAAATGCGCAAAATAGAACACATCGGTATCGCTGTTAAAGACCTTGAAGCCTCTAACTCTTTATTCGAAAAGTTATTTGGAACCCCTGCTTATAAAGAAGAAGCTGTAGAAAGCGAGGGAGTAAAAACTTCTTTCTTCATGAATGGCCCTAATAAAATAGAACTTTTAGAAGCGACTAACCCTGATAGCCCAATAGCAAAGTTCATCGAAAAGAAAGGCGAGGGCATACATCATATTGCTTTTGACGTAGAAGATATCGAGGCTGAGATAAAAAGATTAACGGCTGAAGGATTCACTATATTAAATGAAACTCCTAAAAAAGGTGCTGATAATAAATTAGTTGCCTTCTTACACCCTAAAAGCACGAATGGAGTACTAATAGAATTGTGTCAAGAAATTAAATAATTTCTTGCGATTCTCTTGCAAGTACCAATAAAATACCATAATATTGCACCCGTTAAACACGATTTAACTGGTCCTATAACTCAGCTGGTTAGAGTAGCTGACTCATAATCAGCAAGTCCCTGGTTCGAGCCCAGGTGGGACCACCACGAAATTTTACGCTCATAGGAGCGGTCCTATAACTCAGCTGGTTAGAGTAACTGACTCATAATCAGTAAGTCCCTGGTTCGAGCCCAGGTGGGACCACTAAAATTTCAGAGAAGCATCTATTGTAAAATAGGTGCTTTTTTTTTGCCCTTTTTTCACCTTTTTTTTCATCAGTACAACAAAAGTACAACAATTTGTTTTACCCTATAAAGATAGTAAAGTTTTCATTCTTTTGCTCTTATCTACCTATCCAACAGAATTATAAGTTTAAAAATATTAGCTTTCTTCGAAGAAAGCTTAAAAATTAAAAGAGAAGATGTTCTTAATCTTAAGTAACAGCCAAAGAGAGACTGTAAATGCCATCCTCCTTTTAACATTGAAACGCTTCATTATATTGCATTTAGTTATATTTCAAATCTTAACTAATAACAATACACTATGAATACTTTAATTGAAACTCCGTTTTTTTTCTTTCATCAGAAGTTAGATAAATTTAGATCGATTACTTTATCTAAGAAGTTCACTTACATAATTGCACCACTACTACCAATATTATCATTGATTGTATCGTTAGCTCTTTTACCATATTTCTATAACTTATCTAAGTGGTATATACTTTTACCTTTGAGCGCATTAATTTACTCAGTACTATTATTGACCGCATCGATTAACTTTCTTAAAGGACAAAACATTTTCTTAATCAGTCATCTAAACTTGATATACAGACAGTCTTTTAAATCATTTGAAGGATCTACAGAATATCTACTAACACTTCCTGTTGAAAAGATAATTACAATCAACACTGTTCCTATTGAAAAAGAAAAAAAGCAGAATAAGGATAATGTGTTTACTTTCAGTAGCACACATGACACTATCATTAATGAAACTTTATATCAATTAAAAAAAGAAATCATTAATGATGATACAACGGTTGAAGATTTTAAAAGAGCGATAACATCTTGCATTAACAAAGAAATGGATAACGCTGAACCATTTATTAAATTAGAACTTCAATCCCAACATTGTGCAATGTTTTTGGAATCGTTCTTTATTCCATTTGTTCAATTATTTACGCTGCATAAAACCACACTTAAAAAAAGCTGTCGTTACTTTCAATATGCAACAGCAGATAATTACACGCCTATTAACTATGATTCTATAAATAAAAAGGGAAGAAAACTAATTACAAATGCGCATAAAGAAACTTATGCTAAAATCTTAGAAAACGTAAAAAGTCAGTTATCTAAAAAAACATTCTAAAACCTTAAATTAAATGTCAGTTCGCTGACAAATACCCGTTTCAGATAGCTTCATTCAAATAGTTTAGCGTCATAATTCAAAAAACATTTATTATGACAACGCTAAAAATCATCCAAGAGCTTAACGAGATTAAGCTAATGATTACAAAAGGTAATCAGTTTCAGAAAGAGATCTTTACTATTAAGGATCTAATGGCATATACTGGTTTTTCAGACAGTACTATTCACAAGTTAACTTCTAAGAATTTAATCCCTCATCACAAACCAACCAATGGCACACTATTCTTTGATCGCCTTGAAATAATTGAGTGGATTAAAAAGTACAAAGTCTTTACAGACGAAGAAGTACTATCACAATTTTCAAAACAGTTAAAAAGATAAAAGCATTGATAGTAGGGCTATCAATGCTCAATTAACTATTTCTATAACTCAAAGAAAAGAGTAGTGAATATAACTACTTCTTTCTGAAAATTGTTTGATATGACTACAACTGCAACAGAATACATTCGAATAGGAACAGATTACTATGCGATAAGAAAGAAGAACGTAAACGGCAAAGAAATCATTGTCGAGCGTAAACTATGGAAAAAGTCAGAAATTATCACTGACTTTGGAAAAGACATGATCAAAGAGTTACCTAAATTCTTTGGATATAAATGTGAACCCAGTCACATTAACTACTCACATTTTATAGGAGATTACTTTAATTCCTACTCTCCTATTCTATACGACATTGATACAACAACTGCATTCTCTTTAGATTCTCTAAGAGAACAGATGCCTGTTACCTATTATTTTCTACATCACATTTTTGGAAATCAATACTTACTTGGAATAGATTACTTCAAAATATTGCTGTTCTACCCTGAACAAATATTACCTATCATAGTACTTGTATCAAGAAATCGTGAAACAGGAAAAACTACGTTTCTAAACTGGATAAAAGAAATCTTTGATAAGAACGCTGTTTTTATCAAGGCCAATGCTTTTACTGAAAAATTCAATAGTGAAATGGATAGTAAGCTTCTCTTGTTAATTGAAGAAGTAAAATCGGACAACAAAGATACCGTTGAAGCTATTAAATACATCTCAACAGCAATGTATCAATCTATCGAATACAAAGGTCAAGAAAAAGTTGAACAGAAATCTTTTCTTAAGATAATTATGACTAGTAATCACGAGCATAACTTTCTAAAGATTGATAAAGAAGAAACAAGGTTTTGGGTTATTAAAGTACCTGTGATTAAAAACAGAAGCAGTGAGTTCTACACAAAGCTTATTAATGAGGTTCCTACTTTTTTAAACTATCTTTATAGAGTTCCGTTCTCTACTGAAAAGAAAACACGAATGTGGTTTACTCCTGAATTAATACATACAGAAGCACTCTACAAACTAAAGAACGATTTAGACCTTCAGAACAAGAACCTGGTTCTTGACATACTTGATATCATTTTTAATGAATTTGATATTGATGAGATAGACACTACTCCATCTGATATTAATGCTCTTCTAAACTATTACAATAGAGGACATAATATCCCAATGCGAGAGATACAGACTATACTTGAAAACATTGCCTCTATACGATCAACTAATTCAAATAATTATGAGCGTATCAAAATAGAGGACAATACTTTAAAACGAATTATTCACAAGGGTAAATACTACAGAATTTTAAAAAACACGCTCATCAATCAGATGACAGATGAGAAATCATTGTAATAGATAGAATATCATCTATTTATAAATATTATACAGTATCAACTGTTTGTCATCTATGACTCATCTGTAATCATCTAAAACGGTATTCTCATAAAGAGATAAACTAACGCAGATGCACAGATGATAAGTAAATGAGATAGAGATATTACATTAAAAACTAAATATCAACCACTTACACCTAAAAACAATAATTATGACCTATCAAGAAGCAAAAAACATATCTCTTATTTCTATTTTAGATAATCTAGGAATAAGACAAGCTAAAATCAATAACAAAGAAGCCTGGTACTATTCTCCTTTTAGAACAGAGAACACTCCCTCATTTCACGTAAGTTTAATTAAAAATGTTTTCTATGATTTTGGGGACAGCACATATAAAGGCAATGCACTAGACTTTGTAATATTGTATTACAAGTGCGATGCAAAAGAAGCTCTTAAAATATTAGCTAGTAATTCCTTTTCTTTTCACCAGCCGCCTTCTAAGATAGATACTTGTGAAAAAAGAAAAGACTATGATATTACAGCTATTAGACCTCTTAGAAATAAATACTTGATACATTATATCAAACAGCGAGGTCTATGCCTTAAAACAGCTCAGAAGTATTGCAAAGAAGTACATTATACTATTGGAGATAAAGCGTATTACGCAATAGGTTTTCAAAATGAACTTGACGGAGTAGAACTAAGAAACAAGTATGTCCAAATATGCTTAGGTTCTAAATCCCTTTCCTATATAAACAATGGTTCAACTACTGTACTTCTATTTGAAGCCTTTATAGACTTCTTGTCTTTTCTTACCCTAAAGCCCGATTTGGAATACAGGTTTGACTACATCATTTTAAACTCAGTTTCTACATTAGATAGCACACTGATAAAACCACCAAACAATTATTTGTACAAAGCTGGAGATAACGAAGTGACGTTTGAGTCAAAATACAAGACCATTATTACTTGTTTAGATAATGACAAAGCTGGAGATAAAGCGACGGATAAATTACTTACTGTATTTCCATTAATTACAAAAGATGCGAGAGTGAGCTATCAAGATTACAAAGATCTCAATGATTATTTACTTAGTATTAACCGCAATGGACTGACGTAAGAATTATCGAGATGTGTCTTTGTCCTTACAAATTGAAAATTTGAATCGGAACAAAGACCATTCGTTTTTCTCCCGAAGGTCGCAAAATTGGTAAGACGATGAATAGAGAACACAAAATAGAATTTAGAGTTACCCTAACAGAATCTCTGCTTATAAAAAACAAAGCAGAGAAAATTGGCTGTAGCATTTCTGAATATTTACGCAGTACAGCTTTGGGGTATTCTATAAGTTATAAACTAACCCAAGATGAGATTGAGGTTTACAAACTACTGAACAAGTTTGCTGATAACTTTAGAAGAATTGGCAACCTTTTTAAACTTGGTGATACTACTGGAGTGAAAGAAACTACCGTTGAAACCGCAAATCTTATTAGAGCCCATCTTCAAAAACTAAAGTAATATGATAGCTAAAGCAAAAACGTGTATTGGAGGAACAGCTCTGTTTAATTATGTAATTAACCCAAACAAAGGCTATGAGCTTGTTAGAAACAATCTTTCGGGGGAAACTCCGAAAGATATGTTTCAAACCATGCAGATTCTGCAAAATCAAAACTCACGCTGTAAAAACAATACAATCTCCGTTGTTATTTCTCCTACTATTGAAGACAGTAAGAAAATGACAGACCAAGATTTGAACAATCTTGTCAATGATTTCTTAGTTGGTTTAAAGTTAGATCCTAAAAATGCGCAATACATCGCTTTTGTTCACACAGAAAAAGAGCATAAACACATTCACATACTAGCTAACCGCATTGATGAAAACGGAAAAGCGTTAAAGGATAATTATATTGGATTTCAAGCGCAACGCATTGCTCATGAAATAGCTTTAAAATATGGTTGGGCTTCTATAAGACAAGAAAACGAAAACAAGAAAGAACAAATGAAGGCTAATCATAAACAAGTAGCTGCATTGATTAAAGAAGCGCATTACCTTGTTTTAAAGGAACACCCTAAAAGTTTACAGCAGTACATTGATATGATGAGAATACATCAAATAGAGGTTAAGCCAAGCATAAACAAGCAAGGGAATATTCAAGGGTATCGATTTATTCATTTACCCACTGAAACAAACCTAAAAGCAAGTGAAGTTGATCGCAATCTAAAACTAAATGAACTGTTTGAAAATAACACACCTAAACGAAGTGATGATTTGTTTCACGTTGTTCTGTTCAAAGAACAAAACAAGCCGATTTCATTTGAGAATTGGAATACCAATACAGCAAGCCTGTTTAGTTTTCTCAATGCTCATCAGTCGATGTACAATGATTATATACAGGATCACAACAAGAAGAAAAAACGAACAATAAGAAGATAATATTATGGCAAAGCATCAACCAACACTTACAGAACTCACTGAGCTACTCTTTAAACAAGTAGTTTACTTGCAAGAAACAATGAAGCAGAATATCGCTCAGCAAACGGAGCTTTCAAACAGAATAAACAGCTTCGAAGTAAAAGTAAACCTATCTGAGCTTCGTAATCTTGAAACTGAAAATAGAGAAAGACTGCAAAATGATTTCACTACATTTCAATCTAAGCTTGTAGATAATAAAGAGGAGCTTTTAAAAATCTATAACGCTATTAGCAACAAGAAAATGCTTTACTTAATTGCTCTTAATGTTTTTCTTCTACTCACAAGTGGATTATCAATGTACATTGCTATAGGTAAATCAATAGATAACTATGATTATAATCAGCTAATAGAAGAGAATAAGAGGTTTGATCTTGAATTAAATCATCTGGATCAGTTCTTTAAAGAGAATCCTAAGAATTTTGAGGTGTATAAGAAGTGGAAAATCACTTCTGAAAACAACACAAAAAAAGCCCTTATAGCACATTGATTTTTAGTTTTATTTTTTATTAATAGTTACACGAAGTTAGGCAATGCCTCGCGGTTCACTAGCAAGAAAACCCCCATAAATGCTTGACTAAAGTCTTCGCTTTATTGCGCCCGTTTCTTGCGCTTGCTAAGCCATTACCAATTGTGGCTCCATAATTAATTTAAAAATTTAATATTATGGAAACTACAGTTTTAAAAACAGATTGGCTTATCGCATCAGAAGTAGAATTAATTTACAAATCAAAAGTAAAGGCTTCGCAAAGACCACACATTACATCTTCTTACAGCGCATATCAAGTAGCACTAACAGCTTGGGATATTAATAAGATTGAATTATTAGAACAGTTTAAAGTACTTATGCTTTCAAACAATAATAAAGTACTTGGAGTATTAGATGCTTCTTCGGGAGGAATAACAGGTACAATAGTAGATTTAAGAATCATCTTCTCAGCTCTTTTAAAAGCTAATGCAGTAGGATTTTTACTTGTACATAATCATCCGTCTGGGTCATTAGTGCCGAGTGATGCTGATAGACAAATTACAAGAAAGATTAAAGAAGCAAGTAAGATACTTGATATTACTCTTTTAGATCATTTAATTATAACCGAGGAGAGTTACTACTCTTTTGCAGATGAAGGCACCTTATAGGTGTCTTTGTTATTTGAAATTGTAAAGATATTTTTACAACTTTAAATCTTTATTCTTTAAGTATGACAATAAAAAAAGAGAACTTTAGTTCTCTTCTTTATTAATATGTTTTGTTATATCAATTATTGGCAAAATAAATCCTTCAAATTCTCCATTATTAAGTTGATTTAATAGTATTCCCCTTACTGTAGAAAAAGATATTGCTGCCAAATTATCTCTTAAAACTTTTTCTATTACATACGAATCCGTATCATTCTCTTTTTCAATCGAATATAAATCTTCAAAATTCTCTATATGATAAATAAATGTAAAAATCAACTCTGCATTTGCAGTTCTAATTTCGCTATTTTCTAATCTTTTATCTATATTTAAACACACATCTACTTTAGAACTTTTCTTTTTGATATTGAAACCAACTTTCACATTAATTTCTAATTCAAATTCAACTTCTAATGATTCAATCTTTTCATGAATACCCTCGATATGTGATAAATCATATTCTGATATATTGCTTTTAGTATTCTTAAAAGCAAGCATCGTTAATTCTTCAGGAATAAAATTTACGTTTTTCATTATGATACATATTTTAAATCATTATTCCAATCGAAAGGTCTATTTGGTTTTTTTGATACTATTTTCTTACCTGTAGAATATACAACTACAAGACTTGTATTATCATCATTATATACTGTTGAACTATTCTTATTTTCAACTTCTTTAATTTTAATACTTGTAGGTACCTCTAATAATTTAACACCTAAAGCAACTTGTAATTTACAAATTGATTTAAGAGTAAAATTATGTTCTCCATGTAACCATTTAGAAACCTCCGAAGGTGTTTTTCCAAGTTTTGAAGCTAGTTCTTTCTGAGTTATTTTTTTCTCTTCAATAGCCTCATTGATACGAACTAACATATCAGTACATAATGAAGTATAATCAACTAGTTCCTTGGGGATATTAGCTAAGGCTTCTTGTACAAATTTGCTTCTCATAATTAATTTTTTTATCTATTTTATAAATAAATACTTGAATCGCCACTATAATTTAGCAATTCATTTTTGGACACAAGTATGTCCCCATCATTAATCGCTTGTTGTATTTTTTTTGAAATAATTTGCGATTCTTGAAATTTCACAGAAAGATCCGGACTATCTTGTGCTGTAAAATCTGTTTTTATACCTCCATTAAATAAAATTAAAATATTATTATTTACTCGATAACAATATAATCGTAATGGAAATAATTCTGCTCCTACTGGAAAAAAAATTTCTTTTATTACTATATCAGTTCTTTTACCTGGTAAAGCAATTGCTTCCCTCTCTTCTCGAAAAAAAGTTTCCAAAGCACTATGTCGTTTGGCTATATCATTTGTTATAAAAGTAAGCAACATTAGCCCTGATTCTTTTATAGTTTCATTTAAATCTTGTAGATATTTTTCGAAAAACAAATCTGCCAAACCCAGCTCCGATCCATCATACAATACAGTATAGATAGTACATTTTTCTCCTTTATACCATTCTTCTATAGTAAAATTACTCATTACTTTTGATTAAAACAGATTCACTTATAAGTGAATTTCAATACAAATATAATCAAATTGAGATAACTCAGTTACTTTTCTTATAATATTTTTATTATAAGTTTTACAACGTGTTATTCAATTCCTTAAGTTCACATTATCCATTACACAGTTTTAATCGCCCTCTAAAAAACTATCACAAATATATAATGTCAAAAATCTTTCATAATTACATGATTGACTTATTAATATCTTTGAGTTCTAAAGATTGACAAAACTTAACCAACCTAATTTTTATAGATATATTATCCTCATTCAAATTAGGATATTTTGAAATAACTCTCTTTTTTAGCAAAGGAAATAAGTAGTCTTTTCTAGCAACAAATTTCAGCATTGGTGTCAATGAACTTTGCATATAATTCATTCTTAACTCATATTCCACTTCAATATTGATGTTTTTATTTTTACCTAATTCTTTAACTATTACATCAATCCGCTTCTTAACTAAAATAGGACACAAAGAAAAAGGCTCCTTCGACGAATCAACTAAGTCAATCCCTTTATACCTAATAGTTTTTACTTCTACGTTAAAATAATCAGCAATAGCACAATAAACAAATAGTTATAACAATAATTCTTCATTTTTTAATTACCAGCCTTTAAAATATAACTTAGCTTCAATAGTAGATAAATCATCAATGGGATCATGAACTATCTCTACAAGACCATCATAATCAATTTCATTGGAATCTACAATCTAATTTCTAGGTGTCAGCCTAAAACTATCGTTATTATAAGCTTACGTTGTATGATAAATTTCTTATAAATCAGTTTTTAGGAAGAAATTACAAACTGCTTCTTTTAACTTTTTATCTAATATCAGAACCTGAATAATATGAAATTTTAAAATTTTTTGCACTTTCAGAAATATATCTTAATAATGATTCTGCATCAGCATCATAACCATTAGTAGACTAATATTCAAGTTCCATTTTTTTCCCAAGTTTCTTGTTTTTCAGCCCATTTTCGAAATGCTGGTATTTTTTTATTTTTCCATTTCTCGATTTTTTCAAATAATGTAGCTGAATTTGTTGCTTTGCATTCAGCGAAAACCACTTTGTCACTATAAATTGCCAATACATCTATTTCGTGTTTTCCGTTGTTTTCATAAATCTCTCTACCTAACTCAATACAATTATTGCTAACTACAGAATGAATATGACCAATAACGAATTCAAACAAAGTCCCTTTTATATTATTTGCAAGCCCCTCATTATATATCAAAACAAATTCTCAAATGCCTGATCAAGCTCATCTCTATTAAAATCCTCTACATAAGCTTCAGTAGTTTTAATAGATTGATGTCCAAAGGCCTGTTTAAGCATGTATAAGTTTACCCCTTTTTTTAATGATAGAGTAGCGAAAGTATGACGAGCTGTATAAAATGTAATCTTTGTTTTAATCCCGCATTCCTTTGCGATTATATCTAATTGCTTATTATAATAATCTCTAACACTACTTTTTCGTGCTCTTAGTTCTTCTTTAGTATATAGTCTTATATCTTTATCCAGGATTGAAAAAATGTAATCTGTATCAAATGGCCTATAGATTCTAAAATAGTTCAGAATAGTATCTAAATCTTTATTCTCTGGTATCTTTACATTAATAGCAACGCCTGTTTTATTTCGAATATAACTAAAGCGATTAGAGTTTATATCATCCCATTTTAATTCAGCGATATCAGTAAAGTTCATTCCTCTACAAAAGAAACTAAATAAATAGGTGTACAACACCTTAGCTCCTTCAGTATTTTCTGAAAAGTCATAATCAAGTAGCAGCTGTAACTCTTCTTTTGTAAGCGCTTTTTTTATCTTGGTTGATTTTAACTTAGAAATCACATAATCTCTAAATGGATAATTCTCCAAAGATGCTATTTTTGATTTAATAGCAGAATTATAAATAGCACGTATATTACGCATATATATACCTATTCCTCCATTTGTACATCCTCTTGATCTTAAGTCTGCTTCAAAGGCTACTAAAAAAGAATAATCAATTTGTGTAAACTCATATTTAATCACCCCTGGCTTAAAACGTTTTAAAGCCTTTAACGAATCATTATATGAACTTGCTGAACTAACTTGACCTGCTTCCTTGAATTGCTCAATCCTATTTTGAAAAAAAGCAACAAATTTTACAATCTCAACCTTCTCTGGTCGAAGTAGAGAATCAAATACTTCAAGTGTAAATTCTTTTTCTTGTTCAATCATCAAGTCCAATACTTTTGACGCATCTTGTTTGAGCGTACTTAGTATTCTATTGGCTTGTAAAAAATTCGCGAACTTAGAGGTAAATTCTCCCACTTTTGCATTCCAAAATTTAGGTGCAGTACTGTAAGGTGTTTTGTAGAATTTAGACCTCCTATTAATAGTAACTCTAAGATTAATTGGGTAAGTTCCATCACTTAATTTTGTCTTTTTTAATACAATTTTTAAACTCGTTTTCATCATAAATAATTTTAAAGTACAACATACGTACAACAAATAAGTACTTATTGTGCAAATAGATGAAACAAAAATATTTTAAAAAATCTATAACTAATTAAAATTCAATGACTTTGAAATATAATGCAATTAAATACAACATTCATTTCTCCGGCTCATAATCAGTAAGTCCCTGGTTCGAGCCCAGGTGGGACCACAAAAGAACCCCTCATTACCTTGGTAGTGAGGGGTTTATTTTTTTTTAGGGAATTGGTTAGGGGACTGCCTTTTACACCTCAACCATAGTTTTTCGAGTTAAGTTTACTTAAAATTAAACATACCTGTCTTTATTCCTACGTAAATATTCTTCGCAAACTCCTCACTAGTACCAGACAACTCCATAAACTTCTTTACTGTTTCTTTCCTATTTCTAATTTTATGATGACCATGTCTAAAATTTATACCTCTTCCACTATTAAAAATTACAACTTTAGCTCCCTCTTTTATTCTCTCGCCTAAAAGTTTCCAAATATATTTATCTGTTTGACCTAATGAACTACCAAAAATATAAATTAAATCTGCTTTCCCTATTAGATTATAACATTCTGTATCAATATTATGTCTCTGATTAGAATTCGCATCATGCTTAATAAACATATCCTCAATTTCTAAATCATGATGAAATTCTATATTCGAAATCTGAGTAATATCATTCACACCCAATATAACTCTTTCGTCAGTATAACCATGTATATGCTTTATTTCTCCTAAATAATACACAACCCTTTCTTTACTGATATTATATCCCCCATTTTTATATCTCACCAATATATTTTCCAAAGTATTAGTATAATTTAAAGTAATAACATCTATTTTCTCATTCTCATTTCTTTCCTTTTTAAACTCTTTAATGTCCAGCATGTCTTTCTGATCCAAATAATCCTCAGAAAAAGACAGATAACGAAACATCTTATCATGATCAAAATTACTTTCATTAAAAAATTCTATTTCCTTCTCTAAATAATTACACAAATTATCAACTAAATCTTCATAAACTTTTTCAAAATCTTCTTTACTCCATTTAATAGAGTATCTACCAAGTGCAATTTCTAAATCAGACCAATTATTACTATCTAAATCGATCTCTTCTTTTAATTTAATTATTACTGGATCTGTATTACCTATCTCTTGATAGTAACTGTAGAAATCGCTATAACTAGTCTTTAATCCAAGATTTAAATCAAATCCATTTCCTAAAATGTGTAATATATTCACTATGCAATTTATTAGAATTCAAAAATACTTATAATTAAAATAAGTTAAAAGGAATTAAAACAACATCCTTATAATGACAAATTAAGACACTTGCATTCTTTTGAAATTTGACTCCCTTTGCACTTGAAAATATTACAAACAAGCGTAAGCTATCGTATTGGTTACTGAAAACTAGGAATCTTCATGACACCCAATTATTCGATAGACTTACGCCCGTGCCTTATATTAGAGTGGGCTAAGTCTTTTGGGTTGTCGCAAACCTCTGATAAGGACATGACCTTAGTTCCACGCTTTTTAATTAACTAAGAATACACACATAAAAACCCACTCCAACTATCCTCTATAACACTGTATAACACTAGAATGATTAAAAGTCACCTCGTAATACTTAGCTTGACCACTAGATACTACCTTTAGATACAGTTTCTTAAACACCATATTTTCTGCGTGCATTCTACCAATATTAAACACGATAGGCTCCTTAAATTTACTGTGATAATCCTTAAGTATAAACTCATCAAACTCCTTAACCGTAAGTATTTGCATCATCTGCATAGCAGGAGGTATAAGTACCTCACGTACTGAGGTAAACTCATAGACATCTATCTTATCTCCCTTTTGATGACTAAAGTGCCATACATCACTAGAGTTCATTGCTTTAAACTCACCCAATCCCTTCTCACTAATATCTATCATAATCGGTTGTTTAATAACAGACTGCGCTTGCATACTTCCTACAGAAAGAACGAATATCAAAAAAACTATAAATCTTCTCATACTATATGAAGTCATCTTGACTTTTTAGTTTTCTGAAATTTCTTTAGTCCTATAACAATAAAAGCCATAAAATTCCACGCCATCCAACTAGAAAGTGTGGTGTCAAACCTATTGAGTAAAGAACG
>NZ_NSGJ01000044.1 GCF_002286775.1 Myroides sp. N17-2 | reverse complement strand
TTATAATTATCGCCATTTGTTACTATGGCTGTTACAGTATAATCACCTGCTTCTGTTGGCGCATCTGTACTAGATATACCATCTTTCTCATAAGTGTAAACAACTGTTGAGCCTGCTGGTGCTCCTAATACTGCTATACGATGTGGATTAGAATCATAAGTAGTTGAGTCGGCTGGGAAGCTTACCCCTGTTATCTCTGCCCTCTCAATAGTCAACTTAGCCGTAGGTATAATTTCTTTATACTCGTAGTTGTTTCCGCCATCTACTGTTATCGTAACATCATACTCACCTGCTTCCGTTGGTTTATCAACTTTTATTCCGTCTTTCTTATAAACATACCCTACTTTAACTCCTTCTGGTACATTCTCTTTTATTAGTAATCCCTTGATTTCACCATCATAAACAAACGATTTTTCCTCTAAAGTAAATGCTGATAAAGGTGCTTTTGTAATTGTATAAGTACTTTCCTCATTACTTATTACTACATCATCTAGGCTCATATACATAATCACTGTATACACTCCTGCATTAATCAATTCACTGACTTTATTTTTACTTTCATCTTTAAATTCATAAGATACTTTTACACCTTGAGGAAGTAGAGATTCATCTATTTTAGCATCCTCCCTATGATCCTTCTTATCATAAAGTGTTGTACCTGATTCTAAACCTGGAATAACATATAGTACACCATTCAAATCTAACTTCTCATAGTTAGTTGTCCTAACTACATTATAAGTAACATTATATTTACCTCCAGCAGAGAAAGAAAACGGTGCTTTCTGACTCTTCCCATTATGCTTATAAAGTATTCCATTGGCATTATTGGCAGTTTTTTGAATAACTTCATCTGGTAGCTCACCTTCTATTGTATAAATATATGGTAGCTGATTAGTCGTTACAATTTTAGCATTAAAAGAAACTGTAGTAATAATAGCGCGTATAATATTAACCGTCAAATCTATCTCTCCTATTAAAGTAGGTTCTTCACCTGGCACAGGAGATTTTTGATAGACAGCATAAGGCATCGTATTATTTCCAGCATTAAGAGGCAGCTGATCTAATGGTTCTAAATAGATATCATCTGGTAATGTATTCCCTGGTTTTAAAACAGGCCATTTTGGTGTACCATCATACGCTTGTTTAGCATCATTATCATATAAATCTTCAATATCCTCTAAACTTAAGTCTATATATTCCTCCTGTTTATTAAATAGGCTAAGATTCTCTACGCCTAAACTATCTTTATAAGTATAGGCCAAAGATGTCGTTAATGCCCCCATAGACAACAACGACACACTAATCAACTTTCTTTTCATAATTACATTTAATTTTATACGAAATTATACAAAAATTAATATAATTAATTAAAATATATTTAACAAAACACAAAAAATGATATATCAAATTTAAAATAAAAACAATCAATAACTATATTATCCAATTATTACACAGAGTATCATTAAATAAAATTAAATAGCTGTGCAATTATTAAAAAAACAAGAAAAATAATTTATTGACATTTACTAACACAACTACCTGATAAACAAACACAATACTAAGTTAAACTTGTATAACCCATAATTGTATTATTTACCTTTATGACTATACAAAAGCACATACTCCACCACCTGCTTAAGGGAACTTTTTTTACTTAAAAAAGCAAGTCCTCAAACTCATAACATTTTATATAATCCATTGACTAGCTATCTCTTTCTATCATTATAGTATTCTAAGAGCAACTTCTTTATAATAGAAGCAAATTTATTTTTACGTTATACTACATCTAGTTAATCAGATTATAATCAATAATCCTATACTTTACATTATTAATAAAATAACATCACATTCAACAAGAATAACTCGCAATAACGATCCTAATTAGCTATAACAAAAAAAGGCCACTAACTCTCGTTAGTAACCTTCTATAATTTATAATTTTAAAGACTTAATCCTCCTTACTTCCGTCATCTGACATACGAACTATCTTAGGAGTGAACATCGCTACGACATCTACTAACTCCCCCTGAGCAGCCATCACCTGATGAATATCTTTATACGCCATCGGTGCTTCATCTTTACCTGCCCCAATCAACTGTACTCCACAATCTGCTAAGGCCGCCTTAATATCCTCAGACTTCAGTTTTTTGATCGCCTGTGTTCTACTCATTTGTCGTCCTGCACCGTGTGAAGCAGAGTTCAATGCTTCCTCTTCTCCTTTTCCTCTCACTAAGAATCCTGGCGCGGTCATAGATCCAGGTATAATCCCCATAACACCTTTACTCGCAGGAGTAGCCCCCTTACGGTGAACAATAACCTCTTTCCCTTGGTACATCTCTTTCCACGCAAAGTTATGGTGATTCTCTATCTTCGCTAATACCTCCGCACCTATGGCTTTAGTCAACTTATCGTGGATCACTTGATGACAAGCAGAAGCATAATCACCTGCTAAATTCATCATCATCCAGTACTCTTGTCCTGCTTCCGAATTTAGATCTAAGTAAGCTAAGTTCTTGGCTTCATAAGGCAACTTACAGATATCCTTAGCGATCTGCGTATATCTACCTGCTATAGTCGCTCCCATTCCACGAGATCCTGAGTGTGTTAATAAGGCTAAATAAGTTCCCTTCTCTATCTTCAACACCTCATCACGCTCTGTAAACTCCATTAGTCCCCATTCCACGAAGTGGTTACCCCCTCCTGAAGATCCCAATTGCTCCCACGCTTTATCTTGCAAGTTCTTAATAAACGGATTCAGATTAAACTCTCCTCTATCTAAGACCTCGTGTTGTGCTTTATACTGTCCTTGAAATCCGTGTCCTGCACCGAACTTAGTATGCTTAACCAATTGTTCTTTTAGCAAGTCTTCCATTCCATAGAACTCCAGGCCTTTAATATCAAAGATAGACAACGCCATTCTACACCCAATATCCACACCTACTCCATAAGGAATAACAGCATTATCTGTCGCTAATACCCCTCCGATAGGCAGTCCATATCCTTGATGTGCATCAGGCATTAACGCACCTGCTACAGCGACAGGTAGCTTTACCGCAGTTCTCATCTGTGCGATAGCTCCATCTTCGATATGCTGTGCGCCATAGATACTATACTCAACAGCTTCCTCTCTTAACGGAATAACTTCCTCTTCTTCGCGTTGTCCCACTCCTTCAATAATAGCGGTAGCCAACTTTCCAAAAACATTATGGTTAATATAATCCTCTGCATTAGCTAACACCGCTTTATAATGTGCCAACATCTCAGTCTTCGTAAAACCTGTTCTTTTCTTATTTACCTTTAAAGCGATCCCTAACAATTCTGTATGTGGGTACCCTAAATCCAATAAATCGTTCCCATTAATAGGTGTATTCTCTTTCATCGTTTCTCAATTTACAGTCAACGGTTTACACTGTGAACTGTAAACCATCCACTGTTAAACCAATTAACTAATTCTTAAAATATTTTATATAAGCTGTATTATGATACTCTTCTCTTACCTCATAAGGAATAAGTACCTTAGCTTGTTTACTTGTTTTATCTATTGCTGTTACTCCATTAATAGTTAAGAATACTAGCTGCCCCTCTTTTGTTTCCTCTATATTCGTCAGTGGTTTAAACTCCTCCGCAATAGGATAAGTCGCTAACTCCTTTCCATCAAAGTCTAACACGAAGATCTTCTTCGCTGTATAGCCTATAAGTTTTTCTCCTGATTGATGCCAGTTCACTATCTCCTCTGCCAAAACATACTTCCATTGCTCTTCTCCTGTTTTAGCATTTAACCCTATTAAAGCTTGAGCATCACTATCCGCCTTACGCACATTGACCACATACGTCTTACCATATAATACAGTATTACTCTCAAAACTAGTCGCTAACCTTGGATACTCTTTAGACTGATATCTCCAAGTATAAATAGATAGGTTATCCTTAAAGTTGTTCTTCGGATCCATAATATCATCATTATCTCCTTTTACATTTCCGTCTTTATTAAATGGAATAGCATAGAACTTACCGTCTTCTTCTCCAAAGTATAATGTCTCTCCATTACTGCGCATCTGTGTGTACAATGGACTATCAAAAGTATTCTCATCATACATTCCATAACTCGTAGGTGTACCACGAAGTGAATATTTGTTTAAATAAATAGCAGAGTTAACGAACACGTTCTCTTGACACAGTACAGGTTGATACATATTAAACTTTGTCTCTATTCCTTCCGTTTGAAATTCAGTACCATCCGCTTTATTTAATATAACGAAGTATGGATAACTTCCTCCTCCTGTTGTCACAGTATACACCTTATCTTGATATTGCAAAGGTTGCCCCAGAAAGTACGGCTCACTACCAGCTTCTGTTTCAAAGCCACCTGATGCATCTACTGCCACATCCATCATCCCTATTTGACCTGCTTCATACACCCACTTTTCTTTACCTGTTAGGATATCTAAAGCGACAAACTTACCGCTCTCAAAAGGCATATATAACGTAGTCTCATCAAAGTCGAACTTATTTCTGTTTCCAGCTTCATCTTGAGCAGAAGTGTATTCCCACACTACTTTTTTATTATCTAAGTCAAAGTTGATGACCTTGCAATTTGTACTGAATACAATAGTCTGATTAGGCACTTTAACTTCCGCACCTTGTGCTTGCTTATTCTGACACCCAAAAAAGGCAAATAGAGCTGTAAGTGATACTAAGAGTTTTTTCATTGTGTTTTATTGTTTTTAAACTGATCACAAAGATATTCTTTTTCACAATTCACTAAGTAGTGAATTACAGTCATTTCTCTATATTAACACATTCTCGTTTTCAGTTAGAAACAAGTAACTATCCCTTTAAATTCAGTTGTCAAGGATTACTTGACAACTGAAATATTAGACGCAAAGTATTGACGTCTCTACTAAACCATTTAATATTAACCCAAACCACAAATTCCTAATTCTAAATTCCTAATTACCTTGAGAACACTTCTCTCAACTGCTTTAACACGTTCCCTCCTCCAGACAAGCTAATTTCACCTACTTTATCAGCGATCTTCTCGATGTACTCCATCTCTTTTAATCGCATTAGCATTTCGTTCTCTTCCATTAACTTGGCAGTGTTAAGCAAGCTACGTGTAGCAGCAGTTTCTTCTCTACGAGTAATCATATTGGCTTGTGCTTTTTTCTCAGCGATCAACACCTGATTCATAATCTCTCTGATATCTCCAGGTAAGATAATGTCTTTGATACCACAGTTCTTTACTTCGATACCTAATAATGCAATCTCCTCTTTCACCCCATTTAAGATTTCTAAAGACAAATTCTCCTTGTTCTCCATCAATTCGTCAAATGACATTCTCCCCACTTTCTCTCTCAACATCAACTGCACTACGTTATACATCTGCTTCTCTACCTCTTTATTATCCACATATGCCTTTAACAAATCTTGCACTTGGTACACCAAGTTAAAGTTGATACGCAACTGTACTTTGTCTTTTGTCAAGATCTCCTGACCATTCATATCTATTGCTTGCTGACGTACATCTACTAAAATGATTTGTACCTTGATATCGTTTTTCCAATATCTGTACTCCCCTGCTTTTAATATCTCTTCGAACTGCCCATCTACGAATAACAATCCTTTCTCATTAGATCCCACAGTGTACATTCTCATGAAGTTTGACATATTGCCTTTCCCCATTATATTTCTTGCGATAGTGCTATCCACAGCTAATGCTTCAGTATTAAATCTTTCGAACAAATACTCTTTAGCTGATTTCCAATAGATATGTCTTCCAGCCCCTAAGACTGTATTAAATATCTTGTTTTTATAAACTAACACAACCTCGTTATCCATCACATCGATCACTTCTAACATCGCGCTTAACTCTGCATTCTGTAACAACGCTTCTATATCTCTACGCATCCCGAAGTTCTCAGACATATTATACTCCGCTACGTCTTTCTCACCCCATAACCAATATTGACCTGCAGTATATACTCTCTGTAATTCTCCTTGTTTAAACACTAAGGCAACGTGGTTTGTTTTTACTTGTAACTTTTTCATAGTTGTATATTTTTAATATTTTACGTCTTTATCATAAAGAACAGTCTAAATAGGTCTCGCTTACCTCAGGCGGAAAAAGAAGTAAACTGCACAATAGAATAGTTTGTGTATAGCCCTGAATGACTCACTGAGCAAGTCATCCACTCTATATCATCCCCTATTCCTCTTCCACAGATTAGCTTGTTTTTACAGGCTTTGATAAGTTGTCTTTCACACCGCAAGCCTAAGACTTAGAAGTATGAAAAACAGAAACACTATTTGACTGAACCTTTTTAATGGAGGGGATATTTATAGAAGTTCCCCGACTTCTCCTAAAATTGCTTAAAAGGCAATTGTTCTGCTCTAACCAAACTGAGCTATATTATCCTGAGATAATAGTAGGAGTCGAACCTACGACCCGAACATTCTTTACTAAACCACTAGTCACTCACTCTCGTGAGCTTGAGGAGTCGAACCTCTTTATTCTACAGGTTACAAACAGGATAAGGTAAACTACTGCCCCTCACTTCTGCGCTATACCGAAACGCTTCCAAGGTTTGTATCTTTCGAACAGTACAAAGATGCACGCCTACCTACGCAACCAAATTGCGCACTAATAAATATTTGTAAAATATTTTATTAAACACTAAATACCAATTCATTACAACCAAAAAAAGTTAAAACAAAAAACGACTACGCAAATACAATGCGCACATAAAGGAGAGAATGCGTATATTTGATTACTCAAAATAACTAAAAAGCTATGGCAACGAATAAATTAGCACTACTGCGCTACCGTATTATCGACGAATGTCTGCAAAACAGATTTAGAAAATGGACACTTAACGACCTAATCGAGAAGGTAGCAGATGGGCTATATGAGTACGAGGGTATCGACACCGGAATTAGCAAACGTACGATACAGCTCGACATTCAGGCTATGCGCAGTGAGGGATTAGGATATAACGCGCCGATAGTAGTAGTGGATAGAAAGTACTATACATATGAAGATGCCAACTACAGTATAAAAAACTCTCCTATCAACGATGCCGATATGGAGAAGCTAAAAGAAGTAGTGGCTATCCTAAAACACCTCAACGGATTTAGTCAAATAGATGAGATGAGTGAAGTAATCGCCAAGTTAGATAACAGTCTACTTACCCGAAGTACGAAGGCGCCTAATTATATACAGATGGAGGGCAATCACCTCCTTAAAGGAATCCAGTTTATCAGCCCGCTATACGAAGCGATTAAGAATAAACAGACCTTACTGATAGAATACAAGTCGTTCAAATCTAAAGAAGCTACTAAGAATATCTACTATCCTTACTTATTAAAAGAGTATCGTAACAGGTGGTTCGTAGTCGTGCGTAGCAGTACCCATAAGCATTTATTGACTTTAGCACTTGACCGTATTCTCAATGTATATGCCTTAGCGAACGAACCTTATAAAGATTATGAGGGAGTAGACTTCGACCGATATTATGAAGATGCGCTTGGGGTAACCAAAACAGCACAAGACCGTGCTCAAAAAGTTATCTTATGGGTGAATAAATATAACATTCCCTATGTAAAGACCAAACCGATACACCACTCTCAGCAGGTGTTAGAAGAAGATGAGACAGGTATGAAGATACGCATAGATGTAGTCCTTAACTTCGAACTCGAAAGAGAAATACTTGGCTTCGGTGAATCGATGAAAGTTATCGCTCCTAAACTTCTCCAAAAGAAGATAATGAAACGAGTAATGAAGATGAATGAGAATTATTTTAGTGAAGAGGTAACAGAGTAAAACACGCAAAACTCTTACCTTTGCTTTTTATTAATACAAGGAGTACAACCCATACCAAATGGATAAACATCAAATAGAAGAAATATTTAATCAGACATTCGCAGGATTATCACTATTCTACCGTGACTGCGAACTAAGTCAAGATTTTATCAATAAATACCAAATAGGACAGATCATACAAGAGCGTACTTTCGCTGATGCATCATATAAAGGCGGAGGTCTAACTACTAATTTGCGTTATCTAATCGCATCTGCACATGTAAAGGACATCTCTGCCTTAGTGCCACAGATGGAAGAATATGGCCATGTGATGCTACAGTCTGGTGCGTACTTTAAGGTAATCGATAGCTATGAAGTAGATAACAAAACCCAAATCACCTTACTTCACATCGCTGAAGAAACAATCGAGTTCTTTACGGCCAACTCTTCGAATATCGAAGAACAGATAGTATCTAAAGCCCGAGAAGGGTTTGCTGCTAAAGTGCACACAGCTCCTATCCTTAGCTTACAAGCTCAAGAGTGGATAGACCGAACTGCTCTACCTATCGGTATGAGCGATACAGGAGAATTCTTTATGTAATAATCCATATACTAAAATATGCGAAGAGCCTAGATAACATCGATTATCTAGGCTTTTTTGTTTATATAATGTCTTTACATACCCCATCTATCTCCATAATGATTCCTTGTTGATAGGATAGTGCTAGGCAGGTGATAGGCTGTTTTTAGCACTTTTAAGCCGACCACATGCCCATCAACAGCCGACCACATGCCGACCACCCCTTCCATAATAGCCAAAAAAAGACATCTGAGATGAATTACAGATGCCTTATTAAATGTTATTACTGAGCTTAAATCTTCTTTTTAAACTCTTTTATCTTTTTTAATCGTGTTGACATTGGTTCACTCGAATTGATATATGCACTCAATTCAGTCAAATCGCTTCTCTTGGATAATTTAGCGATTAATAAAGTGCATTCACGCAGCTTAGAAAAGTTGTCTTTATTTACCTTTATTTCGTTAAACTCCTGACTTAAGAATGCTAACAGTTCCTTATTCTCCCTACTTTCATAAAGATAAGCTATAAGCTGAATATTATCATAACTAAGTTCTTTAGCCTGATAAACAATATCGCACAACTCATTATATTGTGTTGTGTTTAATTGATAAGGATTTGCAACTAGTTCTACATCTTTTCTACCTACATGCTTCTTATTTTTTAAGTCAAATATCCCATCCCATTTTGTCAATGGTTCTTTCACACAGCTAATCATCCAATTGATATAATGTTGTTCTCGTACTTTTGGATCTTTGATATTTAAGACAGATTGAAGTGAAGTGAGTTTTTGTTTGTAAATTTTATATTCTTCAGAAGGAATATCTCTACCTGTAAATTGTCTCCCCATAGAAAAACATATATACTTCTCCTCTTTAATGCCTTTAAACAAAAACAATAGTAAATTCTGTCCAATCTCAACTTCAGGTAAGCCAAGTCCATTAATATCATTCATATTACCTATACATATCTCTGTCTCTATGATATTTCCTTTAATCACTTCAGTAATGATAATAGCGATTCTTCCTTTATAGAATATTGGCGGTGGTAGAGCTAATTCATCTTTATCATTAATAGTATTTCTCTCTGCTATTTCTTCAAATCTAACTACCTTACCATACACTACTGCATCTGCCTTTTTATATAAATCACTTAACGATGCATGGGAATATGATGTTGCATTACTTTCTTGTATAGAAAATATCGTTAATAACAATACTAAAAAACCGAACTTACTCATCTATACTTATTTATTAAACAATAAATATAATTGATTATAAACAACTTATAAAATATATCTGTACTTTTATACTGCTAAAAGAATCCACAATACAATGAAAGAAAAGATTGCATTTACAGTTGTAATAGTTGCTGTGCTAATAGGCATATTCTTTTTGATTCAACATAACGATATACCAATTAGCACTGATCTGACTCAAAAAGAAATCATACAGAATGATACTATATATCTAAATATTGACTTCAGTAAAATTAATAGTACAAAAGAAGATTTCCTCAAAAACATACCTTCTTATGATATCAAAAACAAAGAATATATGGATCATAATTATGCTGAGGACAACAGCCTAATAAAGGACTACCTAAGCTTCCATTTAAATGAATTTACTGAAAAAGAATTCGTCTCTTTAGGAATGGATAACGTATCTCAAGAAAATAACGTTTTACTATATCAAAAGCTTAAACTTATAAATATATGGTTATATCCAATTAAGGGGCCAAATGATCAATACTATTTAGTTTTTGATTATAGTATTGGAAAAAAATATGCCGATGCAGTTATTGTAATAAAAACAGATCTACAAGGTAACTTTATAGACATCAACTGGGAGAGTTAATTAATGTATCAAATATTATGAAAAAATCTATTATCTACGTTGCCTTAATTCTTATTGCTTTGATAGGTATATTCATCCTGCGCAAGCCCTCTCCTGCTAGAATTGACTTAATTCCTGTCAATGAACAAGGAGAAGAATATACCGACGAGCCAACTATCGATGATATGAAAAAGCTAATCATAGGCACAGATACTATATTCGCTGTAGTAAATACAGGAAGATTTAACATTGATGAGAAGACCTTTAGTAAGAATATCGCTATCTATAATAAACAAAACATAGAAGCTATTCGCAAGGATTATGCAAGCCCTACAAGCATTGTAAAAGAGAATATTGACTTCTTCATCAACAATACTGATGCAGAACAACTAAAAAAAGTAGGTTTAGGTAAACCGGCTTCAGAAAATATAGATAAAGTTATCAGTAACCTAAAGCTTATTTTAATTGATGTACAAGCTCAAGAGGGATACCCTGGAAAGTACTATATCAATTACTTTTATAATATAAATGGGATTGATATGGGTGATATACATCTATCTGTGACAACAGATGAGAACGGTAGCAATATAGATATAGGCTGGGAAACCTAATAGTAATTGACTATTGAATTTATCCTGCTTTAAAAAGAGTGATTATCTAAACCAAAGAGTTGATTATTTCTACAAAAGTGATTTAAGTCATCTTATTAATAGTTTTAGCTTACGTATCTTTGCACTATGAAACAATGTATATTATTCATAGTGCTACTATTCTTTGCTAAGCCAGTATTCCCTATACTTGACTTTGCAATAAACTATGATGCTATACAAGAGCTGTGTGTTAATAAAGACAGACCTGAGTTAACTTGTAATGGTTCGTGTCACCTTAAGAGCGAATTAGCGAAGACTGCTCAGGACGAGAACCCATTCTCTGCTAAAAAAACTTTTCAAACACAATTAGAAGTTCTGTTCTTTAACCAATATGATTGGGCACTAGCTCCACTTGTAGAGCATAACTATTCTACTGAGGTAATCGATAGTTATCACACTGATTACTATTACTTACCTGTCTTAGACTTAACTAAGCCACCCCTCGTTTAATCTTATTTATTTATCGTATTAGCTGTACTATTAACATAGTATAGGCATACTCGTGTACCTCTATTATTCCTTTGATTAATAGAAGCGTACCCTCTCACCTATTTAAATATTTTAAGATTAAACAAATGAAAAAAATTATATACTTCGCATTGACTATACTATCACTAGGATTAACTACATCATGTACTTCTGATGATAATGCTATGGATAAAGGACCGAGTGTAAATCCTGGTGTGACAAAACCAACTATCAAAGCACTTGAAGCAAAAGAAAACAACTTCCAATTCACAGTATATAGCAACGTAAAAGAGTTCTACGCTCCATCAACAACACCAATAGTTGTAGAAATAAATGATCTAAATGATGCGACAAACAAGACGTTTACGAATACATCGATGACTCTAACGATGTATATGACGATGTCTAATGGACATAAAATGTCTCACTCTGCTCCTATCAGTCAACTTAAACCTATAGCGGGTACTACCAACAAATTTGAAGGAGAGATTATGTTCTCTATGTCTGGTATGGAACTTGGGGTTGACTACTGGGAAATAAAAGTAACTACTACCAATAAAGACAAAAAGATAGAGACTGCGTTAATAACTACTGTAAGAGGTGGTAAATTCTACGATCGTCAGGATCTTAATACCATCGTGAATAGTGATAGAAAAACACTTGAGACATTCAATATTAATGCTGTAAAGCACTATGCTGCTCTACATCCAATGTACGAACCAAAAACAGGTCTTAATAATATAGCTGTATCTATCTATAGAAATGAGAAAATGGCTACAGAGTTTCCTGAAGTAGACAACTTGGTTGTTACGATAGACCCAAGAATGCCTGATATGGGTAATCACGGTGTAGCAGAAGGAATTATAACACTTAAATATAACGCTAGTACTAAACAATATGAAGGCAAACTTCCTTTTAGTATGACTGGATATTGGTTCTTAAACTTAGTGATTAAAAACCAAGCAGGTGAAATAGTAGCTGGTCAACTTGTAGGGAAAGACTCTTTCGGAAAAGAAACTGTCAATGGAGATAAATTCTTTGATATTGTTTTTTAACAAAACCATTCTTAGATCTACAATTACCTTACTCCATTTGACATGATATTAAAAAGAAAACATATCGTTAGTATCTTACTTGCCTTGCCAACATTAGTTATTAGTCAGGTAAAAGATACACTAAGTAACAATGCTTTACAAGAAGTGGTTGTTACTCATCAGTCTCAAAACAAAAAACTACAAGATAAAAAGCCGTTAGCATCAGTAGATGATTACTTAGCTACGCAAGAGAACATCACTCTAGTACGTAGGGGTGCCTATGCGTGGGAGCCTATGATAAATAATATGGCTATCGAACGCACTAGACAGACCATCGATGGTATGCAGATATTCCATGCATGCACAGATAAGATGGATCCTATCACATCCTATGTGGAAGTGAACAACCTAGATGGAATGGATATTACCTCTGGATCTCAAGGATCTATGTTTGGAGCTACTCTTGGCGGAAGTATAGACTTACGTACGCGTAAATTATCTTTCACAGAACAACAAACCTTCAAAGGGCAAGTACAGACAGGCTTTGAGAGTATCAATAAACAAAAGATAGCTGGTGGTAACTTTGATTTTACTTCTAAGAAGTTTTATGCTAGTGGTTCTATTATGTTTAGAGATGCTGACAATTATAAAGCAGGAGGCAATAAAGAAATACAGTATTCCCAATTTAGAAAGTTAAATGCTTCTGGAATTATTGGGTATGCTATTAATGAAAGCAACAGCTTAGAAGCCTCTATAATATATGACAAGGCTATAGATGTAGGATATCCTGCACTTCCTATGGATGTGGGATTGGCTGAAGCTATTATTACTTCATTTAAACATACCTACGCCCCTACTGACTCATGGATAGACAAGTGGGAAACTAAGTTATATTACAACACTATCACGCATCGAATGGATGACACCAAACGTCCTGTAGTTCCTATCCGTATGCTTATGCCTGGATGGACAGATACATATGGTGCTTATACTACGCTATCCACTACGATAAAAGAAAAGCATCATGTAAGCGTTAATGCAAATACTTATTATAATAAGTCATTGGCAGAAATGACGATGCTATCGACCATACCAGGAGCAACCAATATGTTTGCTTATACGTGGCCGAATATCAAGACTAACTATGGTGGTTTAACCGTAAAAGACCATTGGCAAATAGATGATAAGAACAGTCTACTTGTCTCTGGAACCTTAGGTATCAACTTTAATCACGTTAGCCAAAAAGGAGTTGATCAATTGAGTATATTCTTAAATGACAACACCTTCAAACAAAATAAAACACGTACTGTTGGAAACTTCGCTGTTAACTATGAGCGTTTTGATGGTGAGTGGTTATATGGAATAGGTACTGGATATGGCAACCGCGCTCCATCAGTATCTGAGGGATACGGATACTATTTATTTAATAGTGGGGATCGCTATGACTACATTGGTAATCCTAACTTAAAGAATGAGTCGTCGTATGAAGGAAACTTCTTTATTAAATATGCTACACCTGCATTCTCTACTAAAGTATCAGGTTCTATATTCTACTTGAATAATTATATTATCGGTGTGATAGACCCTGTGTATAATGCTATGACATATGGTGGTTTAGGAGTAAAGAAATATGCTAATATAGATCATGCTATACAAGGTACATTAGATTGGAACTTCACATACAACATAGATGCGAATTGGAAAGTATCAGGTGGACTAACTTATAGCTACGGAAAAGATAGTGACAAAAACACCTTGCCTTTTATAGCTCCATTAGCTTATAGAACAGCTATTGACTATAAATACAATGCGTTTAAAACGCAGTTAAGCCTAAAAGGAAATGCTGTAAAAAACAATGCAGCTGAAGCTTATGGAGAAGTTAGAACACCATCTTATGCTATAGTAGATTGGAATGCGAATTATGACTTTACTATTAAGTCTAAAGCATTGAATGTGGGTATAGGCGTTGAAAATATACTTGACACTTACTATTCTACCTATGCGGATTGGAATAAGATACCAAACCCAGGTAGAAACCTCTTTGTCAATCTTACGTATAAACTATAATAGACAGTCAATAATTAATATAAAGAAAAAACCAGTAACGATGTTGCTGGTTTTTTTGTACATTACTATCTTTTAAATATTATTATGGCAAGAGTAAAACTGAACCTACCGACTGAATTTATCTTCGAAACCAAAATACCTGTACGAATAACTGACCTTAATTATGGCAACCACTTAGGCAATGATAAACTATTATCTATCTTGCATGAAGCACGAGTTTTATTTTTATCACATTTTGGATATACAGAAATGGATTGTGCTGGTGTAAGCCTTATTATGGCTGATGTTGCTATTGAGTATAAAAATGAAGCCTTCTATGGTGATACTTTATCTATTCAGGTGGTCGCTGGCGATTTTAGTAGAGTGAGTTTTGATCTATATTACCTTGTTCAAACAGATACAAAACTTATCGCTAAAGCAAAAACAGGCATGGTAACTTTCGATTATCAAAACAGGACTACAATCTCTGTTCCTGAAATAATGCAAAACAAATTCACCTTATAAAATATCTAAGAACCAAAAGCCATACTGTAATATCTCCTTTTGATGGCACTGCTTAGGAGCATCATACGTTTTATAAACAATGTCGCCTAATTCAAAAGGAACAGGCTTTTTAAACATTGGGCCGTCGTAAACAAAAGTATGAAACTCTCCATTCTCCCCACATGGGTCAACTCCTTCAGGCAAGTCTGCGATAAACTGCCTATCTATCGTACGTCCGATAAAACTCCTATCTAAGTATTGCTCATTCACACAAATCACAATCGTCTTTAATCCACTGTCTATCATTTCGTGTACTAATTCTGTAGTATCTCTATTCCACAGCGGAAATACACCTGTGATATTTAATCTTGCTAATTGAGCTTCTCTAAATACCTTTAAATCTTCTAAGAGAATATCTCCATAGATGCTATCCACTATTCCATCATTAGCATACTCATTTAATCTACTCATGATTATACTTTCGTATTCCTCAAGCGTTAGCTTCTCTGTTAGATACACAATATCTAGAGGCAATCCTATACACTCTGCTTGTCGTTGTAATACTTCTTCTCTTATTCCGTGCATAGATACGCGTCCGAAATGCTCATTGACAGTCGTCATTAGACGCACTACTTCTAATTCATCTGCTTGCTGTATCTGATACAATGAATAAGCGGCGTCCTTACCACTACTCCAATTTAAGAAAGCTTTTCTCATTCTATTTTAGTTTATAAACAAGATATAAAAAAAACGGTCTCACTAAAGTGAAACCGTTTAATTAATTTATGATAATAAAGAATTATACTTCTCTATTTGGATCAAATGCTTCTAGTATTTGAGCTACTCTCTGAACGAATTGTCCTCCTAATGCTCCATCTACTACTCTGTGGTCATAACTGTGAGATAAGAACATCTTCTGACGGATACCGATAAAGTCTCCTTCAGGAGTTTCGATAACTGCAGGCACTTTACGAATAGCACCTAAAGCAAGGATACCTACCTCTGGTTGGTTGATAATCGGCGTACCGAATACACTTCCGAATGTACCTACGTTAGTTACTGTATATGTACTACCTTGTGTATCGTCCGGTTTTAATTTACCAGCTTTAGCACGGTTACCTAGGTCGTTTACAGCTTTAGCCATACCTACTAAGTTTAATTGATCAGCATTTTTAATAACTGGTACAATTAAGTTTCCGTTTGGTAATGCAGCAGCCATACCTAAGTTAATATTCTTTTTCTTAATGATATAATCACCTTCAACAGAAATATTCATTCCTGGGAAGTCTTTTAATGCTTTCGCAACAGCTTCCATAAAGATAGGCGTGAATGTTAATTTCTCCCCTTCTCTCTTCTCGAATGAGTTTTTTACTTTATTTCTCCAGTTAACGATATTCGTAACGTCTACTTCGATGAATGACTGTACGTGAGCAGAAGTCTGAACAGACTTAACCATATACCCAGCTATAAGCTTACGCATACGATCCATCTCTACGATTTCGTCAGCACCGTTCACAGATACTGGTGCCACTTTAGTAGCAGTCTGTGCAGCAGGAGCAGCAGCTTTAGAAGCCTCTACTTTTGCAGCAACTGCTTGAGGTTGGTTACCTCTATTTTTTACGTATTCTAAAATATCATTTTTAGTAACTCTTGCATCTTTTCCTGTTCCAACGATAGCTTCTAATTCAGCTAATGAAACACCTTCTTCTTTTGCGATATTCTTTACTAAAGGAGAAAAGAATTTCTCAGAGTCAGAGAAGTCTACTGGAGTTGATACTGTATCTTGCGCTGCTGTTACTGCTTCTGCAACAACTTTAGCTTCCGCAGGAGCACTAGTCTTTGCTGGAGCTGGAGCAGCTGCACCACCTTCTGTTTCTATAATAGCGATAGTTTGTCCTACTTGAACAACATCATCTACTTGAAATAATATTTCTACCAAAGTTCCTTCAACCTCTGATGGAACTTCACTATCCACTTTATCAGTAGCGATTTCTAATACTGTTTCATCAGCGTCAATATGATCCCCTACATTCTTCAACCAGTTTGTAATTGTTGCCTCTGCAACACTCTCTCCCATTTTGGGTAATTTCAATTCGAACTTTGCCATATTTATAACCTAAGGTTGTGTTTTCTAATACAAATTACAAATTTAATAATATTTCAGACTTTTAATAGACAAAAATAAAATTATCATTCTCTCAAAAACTATACTTCTATTGCCTAATTACTCTCATCACATCTATTTAATTTCTGTTTTTTTACCTATTTTCTTTTGAATTTTATTCCAAAGTACACAATTCTACTACTTACAGAGAATTGCCTATTTAAGTCAAAAAAAGACTTCTACATGTGATAATTGCTTGAAATATACAAAAAGATAGTATCTAAACCAACAATCTTATAAGTCCTTTCACAAACAAAAAAAGCCGACCACGAATGGTCGGCTTTCTTTAATATATAAAATAATACAATTATTATTTGATAGTATTACGTTTACGATCTGTCTCTTTTAAGAAGATTTTTCTTAAACGTAAAGATTTTGGAGTTACCTCAACGTACTCATCTTTTTGGATGTACTCTAAAGCTTCCTCTAATGAGAAAATGATTGGAGGGATGATTCTCGCTTTTTCATCATTTCCAGAAGAACGAACGTTAGACTGTTTTTTAGCCTTAGTTACGTTAATACACATATCATCACTACGAGAGTTCTCACCGATAACTTGACCTTCATAAATCTCATCATTCGCGTTAACGAAGAATTTACCACGATCTTGTAATTTATCGATAGAGTAAGGAATAGCTTTACCATTCTCCATAGAGATTAACGAACCATTGTTACGTCCAGCGATTTCACCTTTGTACGGTTGGTACTCTAAGAAACGGTGTGACATAATAGCCTCACCAGCAGTAGCTGTTAACAATTGATTTCTTAAACCAATAATACCTCTTGAAGGGATTAAGAATTTAATGATCATACGTTCACCTTTAGGTTCCATACTTAACATTTCTCCTTTTCTTAAAGAAACATACTCTACAGCACGTCCAGATAAGTTTTCAGGAATGTCAATAGTTAACTCCTCGATAGGCTCACATTTTTTACCATCGATTTCTTTGATGATAACTTGTGGCTGTCCGATTTGTAACTCGTATCCTTCACGACGCATTGTCTCAATCAATACAGATAAGTGCAATACACCACGTCCGAATACCATAAATTTATCAGCACTATCAGTTTCGTTTACACGTAGAGCTAAGTTTTTCTCTAACTCTTTAGCTAAACGATCCTTGATGTGTCTTGATGTAACGTATTTACCTTCTTTACCGAAGAATGGAGAGTCATTAATAGTAAATAACATACTCATTGTAGGCTCATCGATAGTAATAGTTGGTAATGCTTCTGGGTTTTCGAAGTCAGCGATAACGTCACCGATCTCAAATCCTTCGATACCAACTACAGCACAGATATCACCTGCGTGTACTTCACTAACTTTCATACGTCCTAAACCTTCGAATGTTTGTAATTCTTTAATTTTAGATTTAACGATTTTCCCGTCTCTCTTAACTAAAGAAATATTCATTCCTTCTTTTAAAACACCTCTATGTAAACGACCAATAGCAATACGTCCTGTGAATGTAGAGAAATCTAACGATGTAATCAACATTTGAGGAGTTCCTTCTTTCATTTCAGCAGCTGGAATGTGCTCTAAAACCATATCTAATAATGGTTCAAAAGAGTCTGTTGGTTGTTTCCAATCATTAGACATCCAGTTGTTCTTAGCAGATCCGTATACAGCTGGGAAATCCATCTGCCATTCTTCTGCTCCAAGTTCAAACATTAAGTCAAACACTTTCTCATGTACTTCTTCTGGAGTACAGTTTTCTTTGTCAACTTTGTTTACTACCACACAAGGTTTTAAACCTAAACTAATCGCTTTTTGAAGTACGAAACGAGTTTGAGGCATAGGTCCTTCGAAAGCATCTACAATCAAAAGAACACCATCAGCCATGTTCAATACACGTTCTACTTCACCACCAAAATCCGCGTGACCTGGGGTATCGATAATATTAATTTTTGTTCCTTTATAGCTTACCGAAACGTTCTTAGAAACAATAGTAATTCCTCTTTCTCTTTCGATATCTTCGTTGTCTAAAATCAATTCTCCTGTGCTTTCATTCTCACGAAATAATTGACAGTGGTGTAAAATTTTATCAACCATAGTAGTTTTACCGTGGTCAACGTGTGCTATAATAGCAATATTCCTAATTGGTGTCATATAGGGATTTTAAAAAATTAATTCTCTTTTCGCGTTGCAAATATATTCATTTTAAAACAAATAATATCAACAAAAAAAGCTCTCAGATATTGAGAGCTTGATATTTTTTTACTTACAAACCAAATCGTTGTCTCTATAATACTATAAAGCAGCAACGTGTTTTGTTAATTTTGATTTCAAGTTAGAAGCTTTGTTGTCATGAATGATATTTTTCTTAGCTAATTTATCAATCATTGACACTACTAATGGTAATTTAACAGCAGCATCTTTTTGATCTTCGATCAAACGTAAAGCTTTGATAGCATTACGAGTTGTTTTATGCTGATATCTGTTTAACACTCTTTTCTTTTCGTTACTTCTAATTCTTTTTAAAGCTGACTTATGATTTGCCATTTCTTAAATATTTTATTAAGTCTATACTATTTTTCTCTTGTAGTCCGTAGGGGAATCGAACCCCTGTTACCAGGATGAAAACCTGGCGTCCTAACCCCTAGACGAACGGACCGTAAATATAATCATTTTTTCTCTAATAAAAAGAGATTTGTAGTCCGTAGGGGAATCGAACCCCTGTTACCAGGATGAAAACCTGGCGTCCTAACCCCTAGACGAACGGACCGTTGTTTTAAAATATATAAACTCTCATAAAGAGAATCTGTAGTCCGTAGGGGAATCGAACCCCTGTTACCAGGATGAAAACCTGGCGTCCTAACCCCTAGACGAACGGACCAATAATTATAATGTATAAACTCCTATAAAAGAATCTGTAGTCCGTAGGGGAATCGAACCCCTGTTACCAGGATGAAAACCTGGCGTCCTAACCCCTAGACGAACGGACCATTAAATTATCTATATATTTTATTCAAAGAACTGTAGTCCGTAGGGGAATCGAACCCCTGTTACCAGGATGAAAACCTGGCGTCCTAACCCCTAGACGAACGGACCAACTTGCATTAGAAAATTCTCTTAAAAGAGAACCTTGTAGTCCGTAGGGGAATCGAACCCCTGTTACCAGGATGAAAACCTGGCGTCCTAACCCCTAGACGAACGGACCATTTGTTTCTCTAATGCGGATGCAAAACTACAATAAATTTTTTATCCCGCAAGAGAAAAACAAAAAAAATCGAAATTAATATGCTTTAGCAAATAATACTCTTCCCTTTGATGGCTTCCCTGTAAACACACAGATTCCCTCTTCCTCTTTTCTATCAATTGGAATACAGCGAATTGTAGCTTTAGTAAGCTCTTTAATCTTTTCTTCTGTCTCAACAGTACCATCCCAATGTGCAGAAACAAATCCTCCTTTACCATCTAAAACTTCTTTAAATTCTTCAAAAGAATTTACTTCTGTCATATGATCAGCTCTATATTGGTATGCTCTATCAAAAAGATCTTTCTGAATAGTCTCTAATAAATCTTGAACATATTCTACGATTCCTTCTTTAGCGACTACTTCTTTTGTAAATGTATCACGACGTGCTACCTCAAATGTACCGTTCTCTAAATCTTTAGGGCCTACAGCTATACGCACAGGTACTCCCTTCAATTCATATTCATTGAATTTCCAACCTGGTTTAAAAGTTGTACGATCATCAAATTTGAACGATATATTTAACTTCTTAAATCTATCTGTAATCTTTTTCACCTCTTCACGAATAGCTTCTAACTGTTCGTCAGTTTTGTGAATAGGAACGATTACTACTTGTATAGGTGCTAAGTTCGGTGGTAATACCAATCCATTATCATCAGAGTGTGTCATAACTAATGCTCCCATTAATCGTGTACTAACTCCCCATGAAGTAGCCCATACATGTTCTTGTTTACCTTCTTGAGAAGTAAACTTAACGTCAAATGCCTTAGCAAAGTTCTGTCCTAAGAAATGTGATGTACCCGCTTGTAACGCTTTACCATCCTGCATTAATGCTTCAATACAGTATGTTTCTATCGCTCCAGCGAAACGCTCATTCTCAGTCTTGAATCCTTTAACTACCGGAATAGCCATAAAGTTCTCAGCGAAATCTGCATACACGTCTAACATTTGTTCTGCCTCAGCTACAGCTTCTTTCTCAGTAGCATGTGCTGTATGTCCTTCTTGCCATAAAAACTCAGCTGTTCTTAAGAACAAACGAGTCCTCATCTCCCAACGAACTACGTTCGCCCATTGATTCACTAAGATAGGTAAGTCACGGTATGACTCAATCCATTTTCTATATGTATCCCAAATAATTGTTTCTGATGTAGGACGTACGATTAACTCCTCCTCTAACCTTGCATCTGGATCTACTTCGATAGTCTTTCCATCCTCTGCTGTTCTTAATCGGTAATGAGTCACTACTGCACACTCCTTAGCAAATCCATCTACGTGACTTGCCTCCTTACTAAAATAAGATTTGGGGATAAACAAGGGGAAATAAGCATTTTGGTGACCAGTTTCTTTAAATTTCTTGTCTAACTCTGCTTGCATCTTCTCCCAGATAGCATATCCGTAAGGTTTGATAACCATACATCCACGTACACCTGAATTCTCTGCCAAATCTGCTTTGACAACTAATTCATTGTACCATTTAGAGTAATCCTCACTTCTTTTAGTAATATTCTTGCTCATTTTTAATACATTAGCAGTTAAAATTGTTTAACTCTTAATTAACTATAATAATTCCACAAAACTAACTAAATTTGTTTTGACCGACAATTAAAAAAACAACGAAATGAAAACAATTATCCAAACTTCGAAAATACTAAGTAAAATCGGAATGTTTTTACTTATAGGAGGACTAACTGTTTCTTGTGGTTCGTACTATAATACCTCTTATAATGACGGTGTGTATAGTCAAAGTGGAAACACACAACCTAATCGCAACGATCAAAATCCTGATAGAAATTACTATGAGGAGTACTTCAAGTCGAAAAGTAATGACATGGAATACTTCACAGACGTAAATCAGTATACTTCACCTGTCAACGATAGCGTTATACAACACAAACCTAAACAAGCTGTTTCATATGGCTCTTGGGGAAGTGAACCGAGTAGTATTAATGTCAACTTTTATAATAATGGATACTACGGTTCTTCTTATTATGGTTACGGTTATGGCTATCCTTACTATGGAGGATATTATGGTAGTTACTATGATCCATTCTACTGGGGAGGTGGCTTTGGCATCAGCGTAGGCTGGGGCTGGTGAGGTGGATACTATGGCCGCCCTTGGGGAGGTTACTACGGATATGGATACGGATATCCATATTATGGCGGATACTACCCTTACCGAAACAATCACTATAATAATGTAGTATATCATAATGGTGGTAGATCTGGATACTCTAGATCATCATATAATAATAACAACAACGGATATAGAGGTAACTCTTACTCTAGAAGTAGCTACTCTGGTAGAGGAGATAACTATTCTACTGGAGGTAGATCAGCATACTCTAGAAGTAGTTACTCTGGTAATAATAATTACTCTGGTAACAATTCTTCGAATAATAGCTCTAGAAGTTCTTATTCACGTTCTTCTTATAACAACAATAGCAGTAACAATTCTTATAACAATAGTTCTCGTTATAATAATTCTTCGAACAATAGTTCGAATAACAGCTCTAGAAGTTCGTATAGTAGAAGTTCTTACTCTACTCCATCATCATCTTCTTCATACTCACGTGGTAGTAGTGGATCTAGTTACAGTGGAGGATCTAGAAGTAGTTCATCAGGAGGAAGTTCACGCAGTAGCTATAGTAGATAATATATATAAGTAAACAAGACAGTAAACGATGAATAGACATTTTTATACATTAGTAAGTGCTATCTTACTATCTGCAGGAGCTTATGCTCAGGAAGCTACACCAACAGATGTGATGAGATATAATCAATCAGATCTAAACGGTACGGCTAGATTTAGAGGTATGAGCGGGGCCTTCGGGGCTGTGGGTGGTGACTTATCAGCATTGAGTATTAACCCTGCTGGTGGTGCTATCTTTACCTATAATACAGCAGCATTTAGTGCATCTTATTTAGCCAAGAGTAATAAAGCTAACTATTATGGCAATGAAACTTCTAAGAACTATAACGGTCTTGACTTAGGTCAGATGGGAGCTGTTTTTGTGTTTAATAATTATCAAGAAAGTGCTACAATGAAGAAGTTCACTATCGGACTGAATTATGAAAGCACTAAGAACCTAAGAAACGACATCAAATTCGGTGGATTAAATAGAGACAAAAGTTTAGGAGATTACTTTCTAGACATGGCAAATGGTGCAGCTATACCACATAATGTTGCATATCCTAAAGGTCCTTCAGCAGAACAAGATTATATAGACGCAGGTTATAATGCAGGCTTTGCAGGACAACAGGCTTATCTAGCACATGAATCTTATTTGATAAACACGGGAGCTAAAGAAGGAACTTATGAAGCTAACTATAATAGAAATAGCCAATATCAACAAGCTAGATATTTAAGCAATAGTGGTTTTACTAGTAAATTCTCTGGTAACTTCGCTGCTCAGTTAGGAGATCGTTTTTATGTAGGAGCTAATCTTAATGTGCATGTAGTCGATTACACACAGACTAGTTCTGCTGCTGAAAGTATAGTTAACCCAGGTGCTAAAGGATCGATCAGTAGCATGGGATACTTTAATGAAGTATATACCTATGGTACTGGATTCTCATTTAACCTAGGAGCTATTGCTAAAGTAACGGAATCATTAAGAGCTGGTCTTTCTTACGAATCACCAACATGGTATTCACTTAAAGATGAATCGACACAAGGTATAAGTACTTCACGTGTAGATGATACTAATACAGTACTATTCCCTAGAGTAGTGAATGTATTTGACAGTTATAGACTTAGAACACCTTCTAAATATACCGGAAGTTTAGCCTACATATTTAAGGACAAAGGATTGATCAGTGTGGACTATACTTATAAAGACTATAGTAATAATGAGTTTAGACCTACAAGTGATGGTACATACAATTTAATGAACGATGGCATAAATGTAATGATGCAAGGTTCAAGTTCTGTGCGTATCGGTGGAGAATACTTAATCAAACAAGTGAGTTTAAGAGCTGGATATCGTTTCGAACAGAGTCCTTATAAAGATGAGTTCAAAATGTATGGGGATCTTAACAGTTTCTCTGCTGGTATAGGATATACATTTGGTAGTTCTCGTTTAGATTTATCTTATAACAGAGCACATCAGTCGTATAAAACTTATCTAGTAGACACTACTGGACCTAATCCTTATCAAGCTGCTAATATCAAAACAACAGACAACTTTGTCAGTTTAACATACAATATCAACTTCTAAGTTTTATTAGAAGTTTTAGTACTTAATCTCTTTATTGGATAAACCAGTAAAGAGATTTTTTTATTATACATTTGCAGTTCAATTAACAATACATAATAAAACAGATATAAATGAAGAGTATTTTTAAACTATTCTCAGCATTGTGCTTGTTTGCGACAGCTACAAGTTTTGCTCAAGAAGCTGTTACTACGCCTTTGCGTTACACAGATTCTAATAAAGGTAAATTCTATATTTACTGGGGTGGTAACCGTGGTTACTTTACTAATTCTGACATCAGATTTAGAGGAGACGATTATGACTTCACTATAAAAGATGTACAGGCATCTGATAAACCTAAAGGATGGCACGTAGATTATATTAATCCAGGACGTATGACTATTCCTCAGACTAACTTGAGAGTAGGTTATTTCATCAGTGATAAATATAATATCTCTATCGGAGTAGATCACATGAAATATGTAATGGACCAAAATAAAACTGTAAATATTTCAGGATACTACCCAGGTCAAGGAAGCTATGGAGAGACAATACCAGGCGAACCAGGTAAAGTTAACTTAACTGAAGAATTCCTTACATTCGAGCACACAGATGGATTAAACTACATCAACACAGAGATCAACCGTGTAGACGATATCTCTAAATTATTCGGATTATGGAATACAGATAAAGTACAAATTAACCTTACTGAAGGTGTAGGTTTTGGTTTAGTTTTCCCAAAAACGAATACAAAGTTATTAGGTAAAGAAAGATATGATGAGTTCCACGTAGCAGGATTAGGTTTCTCTGCTAAAGCAGGTCTTAACGTTACATTCTTTAAGCACTTCTTCGTTCAAGCAGAACTTAAAGGTGGATACATAGATATGTATGATGTACGTACTACTTCAGATAAAGCAGATAAAGCGATGCACAACTTCTGGTTCGGTCAGACAGTTATCGCATTCGGAGGTATCTTTAGATTATAATAAGAGTATTGTTCTAAGAACAATATATACTACCCATATCAAGAGGTTGTCATTTATTTGGCAACCTTTTTTTGTGTTTTTACTGTTCTATTAAGTATAAAAGTCACTTACCCCTTAGTCCCTATGGTCATTATTCAACCATCCCCTACCTCAACATAACACCACCTCTTTAACATATTACAAATAAATATACCACATTTCACACGATCATAATCATTACACATAAATAATAGTTCATCTCTCTTCTTCTAGCTAAAATTCATCTACTATTTAATCACGATGTTCACCTATTCGAAAGTCACCTATCAATACGAGAACCTTTGCTCGCATAATCTTTCTCAGACCGAGCATTTACGGCTAATACTCGAGGAATTGTCGAGTAACTTAGTATGGGTACTGACTCTCACTGGGATTGAGAGACGTTATAGAAATAGTGGTGATTTAATAAAAAACACTTAAAACATTAATTACAAACACATTACACATTAATTACATCAAAAAAAATGTATTCCATTTTTCGAATATCTTTCTATATACACCTTAAAAGGAGGTTTTTATAAAAAAAAGACTATCCTAAATACTTATTTTGAGCTCAAAGAGGCTCCTTTATATTCCTAAAATAAAAAAAGAGGCCTTCTTTTTTGCTTGCAGGTGATTCTTTTAGGTATTCGTTAAAACAGAATGCTTATAATTAAATGCTGTGATTCACATAATTATACTAAAGCATATGCTTTCTAGCTAAAAAAGATGTAATTTTGCAGTCCAATTTTTTTAAATCAATGAGAACCAAAACTTTAAAAAAGAATAAAATCAACGTAATTACTTTAGGTTGTTCTAAGAACGTTTACGATAGTGAAGTGTTAATGGGACAATTAAAAGCGAGCGGAAAAGATGTAACACACGAAGCTGCTACTGATGAAGCGAATATTGTAGTTATCAATACTTGTGGTTTTATCAATAATGCAAAAGCAGAGTCTGTAAACACGATCCTTGAGTACGTAGAGAAAAAAGAGGAAGGTATTGTTGACAAAGTCTTCGTTACTGGATGTTTATCTGAACGTTATAGACCTGATTTAGAAGCTGAAATCCCTAATGTAGACCAATATTTCGGTACTACTGATTTGCCTTTATTATTAAAAGCATTAGGTGCTGACTATAAACACGAATTATTAGGAGAACGTCTGACAACTACTCCTAAGAACTACGCTTACCTTAAGATCGCTGAAGGATGTGACCGTCCTTGTAGTTTCTGTGCTATTCCATTAATGAGAGGTGCTCACGTATCTCAACCTATCGAGAAGTTAGTAAAAGAAGCAGAAGGATTAGCTAAAAACGGAGTGAAGGAACTAATCTTGATTGCTCAAGATTTGACTTACTACGGATTAGATTTATACAAAAAAAGAAACTTAGCAGAGTTACTAGAGAACCTTGCTAAAGTAGAAGGTATCGAATGGATCCGTCTTCACTATGCATTCCCTACAGGATTCCCTATGGATGTATTAGAGTTAATGAAGAAAGAACCTAAGATCTGTAATTACTTAGATATTCCACTACAGCATATCTCTGATAATATCTTAAAGTCTATGCGTCGTGGTACTACACAAGCGAAGACTACTAAGTTATTAAAAGAATTTAGAGAAGCTGTACCAGGAATGACTATCCGTACTACACTAATCGTAGGTTACCCAGGAGAGACTGAAGAGGATTTCCAAATCATGAAAGATTGGGTGCAGGAGATGAAGTTCGAACGTCTTGGATGTTTTGCTTACTCTCACGAAGAGAACACACACGCTTATTCTTTAGAAGACAATGTTCCTGAAGAAGTAAAACAACAACGTGCTAACGAAATCATGGAGATCCAAGCGCAAATATCTTTTGACTTAAACCAAGAGAAAGTTGGACAAACATTGCGTTGTGTGATTGATAGAAAAGAAGGAACTGAGTTTATCGGACGTACAGAGTTTGATAGCCCGGATGTAGATAACGAAGTGAGAATAGATGCTACACAACACTACCTTAAGATAGGTGAGTTTGCAGATATTCACATTGATAGTGCTTATGAGTTTGACTTATTCGGTACACCAGTAAAATAATAGAATAAAGCTGTTCAGAAATGAGCAGCTTTTTTTATATCTTTATTTTTATAACTAGCCGAATAGTTTTGGAAATTTCACCTTTATAATGAGGTCTGTAATCATGTGATCAACTAATCTTTACATTACCATAATCTTAAGGTAAAGATGAAATAATATAAAACAACCATATTTGTTTCAATATTAAAACACAAGATTATGAAATTTCAAAAAAGGCTCTTAATACTATGTTTAGCAATGAGCTCAATAACATTTGCACAAGATAATAACGTTCTACGCATAGGACACAGAGGTGCTATGGGACATATAACTGAGAATACAGTAGAGTCTATCAAGAAAGCTGTAGAGATGAAATGTGATGTAATCGAGATAGATGTATTCACAGTGAAAGAAGGTGCTCTTATGGTGTTCCACGATGACAACTTAGAACGCAAAACGAATGGTAAAGGTAAAATAGAAGACTATACTAAGGCTGAATTAAAGAAGCTACTAGTAGATGAGAAATACCTTATCCCTACATTAGAAGAAATCATCGAAGCAATAGATAAAAAGGCTGTATTAAATATAGAGCTAAAAGGTACTAAGACAGCAGAACCTACAGCTAAAGTAATAGAAGCATTTAAGAAAAAAGGATGGACAGATGCTAACTTCATTATCTCTAGTTTTAGATGGGATGAGTTAGAATTAATGCGCAAAGCAAATAAGGCTATAGACATCGCTGTATTAACAGAGAAAGAACCTGCTGATGCTATCGAGTTTGCACATAAAGTAAAAGCTGTAGCTATCAACCCTTACTTCAAAAAGCTAAATACAGAGAACGTTAGCAAAATCAAACAAGCTAATCTAAAGATTTACCCTTGGACTGTAAATGAGCCTAGTGACATCAAAGCGCTAAAAGAATTGAAAGTAGACGGTATCATTACCAACTTTCCTGAGAGGATCTAATTTCATACAAATAGATTATTTTAAGCAAAAAGGCGTGTTCTGATTGAACACGCCTTTTATTATTTATCAATGTTTATATACTTTCGAAGAATCCTGTGAAGTATTGTAAGAACAGTACCCATAGAATAATAATTGTTGTTCCTAATACAGCACCGAACATCCCCCCGAGGGTAAAGTCTTTCTGTTTCAGCATTCCCGTACCGAACACAATAGCATTAGGCGGTGTAGAAACAGGTAAGAATAATCCACAAGAAGAACATAAACCTACTACTAGACCAACAGGTAATAACTGCTCAGAAGGCAATACGATAGCTGCTATATTTATCACAATAGTGGCTGTAGCGGTACTACTCATAATATTAGAGAACAAGACAGTAACTACTGCGAATATAATCATCATCACTATCATATTAAACTCCATCCCTGCTAAAAACTGTGAGTAATAGGGTGCTAATAATTCTTTAATAGCCATCCCTAGAGATAAACCTCCTGCTACTAACATTAACGTATCCCACGGTAATCTACGCACATCTTCTGCTGTAATAATTCCTAACATCGGCAAGAACACGATAGGAACCATCGCTGCCCCTGCTGTAGGGATGTGATATCTACTACCTAACATCCACATTAATACTGTCACTGTTAAAATCACAATAACAGCTAGACGCTGTAATCGCATATTATTAGTCATATCTAATGCCTTATTAGCAAATGATACATCTAATCCTTTTACTTTAGAAGTATACTTGCGTACTACTGCATACCAAAAGGCTGCTAGCAATACTACTGCAGGTACAAAACCTAGTAATAACCATTGTGTAAAGGTTACGTCAAATCCTTTTGACTTTAACACGTTTACCACGATCAAGTTAGGTGGGCTTGATACCATACTCATCATACCCGCAAAGGTAGCTGCCGCAGGGATACTTATCAGTATAGCTTTTGACATCAATGAGTCTTTCCCCTCTCTATCTATAAGTGGCATCACAGACGCTAATACCATCGCTGCCGTAGCGGTATTAGAAATAATCAAGGATAATATAGAGGTAACGATAATAATTCCCAACACTAATGTATTTGGATTAGAGCCAAAAATAGAGATTGTCTTCTTAAACAACGACAAGTCGAGATTGGTCTTTCGCATTCCCTCACTTAAAAAGAATCCTCCTAAGAATATCCAGATAACACTATCTGACCAAGTGGCGGATATTTCCTGTGGAGAAATAGTTGCTCCTTGCATATTCCCCATCGTATAGACTAGAAATCCTATAATCATAATCCCTACTGCAAAGGGAGGTATAGCTTCTGTCGCCCATAGCAATATAGAGAATATCAAAATAAACATCGTATAGCGTTGTGCCTCTGTAAAAACATCGGGGGACAAAAAATAAGTCCCTGCTAAAGCTGCAAGCAATGAAAAGAAAAAGATACCAACCCTAGTCTTGATATTCCACATATTCCACGAAGCCTCTATTAATAGCTCACTGTAAAAACGAATACCAGTTCTAATCTTCCTAATCTTGTCAAAGTAATCAAATTCCATATTCAAACATTTAACTGTTAAAATTACAACATTTAAGCGCATTATGCCACTATTACGGAAAGTATCATACCTCAAATCAGCAGAAAACATTTAAACGAGAATAATATATCCTAAACAGAATGAAATTAGTCATTAAAGCAGACTGTAGTTGGTTTAAAAATGAGGTAGATTAATAGTCATAAAAAAAGATAGCCCTCTCGAGCTATCTTTCTACACAAAATAATTAACCTTATAAAATTGTAATAATGTTCTTAATTAAAGCTATACTTAACTCCTAACTGTATTTGGTATGGCGTACCTCTATTGACAGGAGTACCTTTAGTATTCACTCTATAGTTAAACTCTTGTTTATTCTTATCAAAACCTGGTAGTGCTGCTACATCACCTTTCTTAGGAACTCCTAAAGCATAAAGTGACTGCGTTCTCATAGATTTATTCACTCCCCAATCTTTACTCAATAAGTTTGCAACGTTAAAGATATCTGCCGACACTTCGAATCTATGTTTCCCTTTCACTGTAAATGTCTTCGCAACACGTAAGTCAAATACTCCAAAGAAACCATTCTTACCACCATTGCGCTCAGCTACTTTACCATAGCTATCTTCAATATAATTCTTTAAGCTCTTGCTTACTTCTGGGTTATCTAAGATAGCTTGTAGTCCATCCTTAATATGTTGTGGTGTCTTAGCGTCATTGATATCAAAAACATACGCTAAGTCATTACTACCGCTCACGAAGTCACCATTAGTATTACCTCCTGATAATAAACTATATCTAGTACCCCCTATTCCTGAAAAACGAACACCTACATTCACTCCGTAGAAACTAGGTGCATTACCATAAACCACTAACTTATGTCTAAAGTGATTATCTGAGTAACTCATCTTGCTCAAATCTCTCGGATCACTTGCTACAGGTAGACCTAATGTAGCAGAGTTAGCCACGTTACCATTATAAGAAGTATTGTCCTTAGTAGAGTTCCAAGTGTAACTTACTGCTATCTGTCCATCTTTATAATAGTTATAATTCGTATCAAATACTAAAGCGTAGTTATTCACTTTCCCTTCACTCACTAGTTCTAGTACACGTCCTAACTTATCTGTCTTTCTACCTTGTTTCCAATCTGATGCTCCATTTGCTAACATCGTCTCAGCAGGAACGAATACACCTCTTCCTCCTTCATTATCTAAAGTAAAGAATGGATTATCTACCATATTTCTATCTTTATAGAAGTAGTTATTACGAGCTAAGTTCATATACCCCGTAGCACTCACCTTAAACTTACTGCTAAAGAAGTGTGTATAAGAGATATTCGCTTTATACACCATCGGTACTTTAGCATCTTTCCCTGTAAAGTTAATTGTGCTTAACTGATGTTGAGTTAAACTAGGTATAGCATTCTGATCTTTTCTATATGCATTAAAGTCTGGCGTAGGTACATCAGCTCCCATAACATCAACAGTAGCTAACTTACTACCGTCAAATGTTAGGTTGTTAATCATTGCATAATTATTAATATCCGATCCAAAGATACCTCCACCTAAACGGATATAATCTGTATTATTCTCGTTGATATTCCAATCAAACTGAATACGCGGCTGAACAATTAATGAGTTAAGTTTATTATTTGTATTTAACCCTAGTTCATCATATACTAACTGGTTAAACTTAGCTGTAGGATACTTCGCATAATCTAAACGAAGCCCTAGTGTCATATCAAATCCAGCAGCAAGCGTAGTCTTCATTTGTCCATAAAGACCTGCGTTTAAGATATTACCGTCTACTGTCAAGTCATCTACTAGAGGTACTTCTCTATAGTATCTATAAGGTCTAAGATTCTCAAAGCTATCCATAGAAGAATACCCTAGAGTAGGATCTGTATTAAAGTGAAAACGTCCGTTCACTTCACTTCCATAAACTGATTTTGCATTCGTCTGCATTACGTCTACCCCGAACGTATAGTTAACCTTATCTGTCGTATAATACAGGTTATTAACTATCTGAAACACGTTATTTGTAAACTTCTCTTGTGCAAAACGGTGTCCTCCTAACTGAAGATTCGCTGAGCGTACTCCCCCCCCTACATTAGAAGTCACGTTCTCTACGATGGCACGTGGGATATACTCTCCTCCTAATTCAGGACCTTGCTGACTATCTTGGAATGTGTATAGATATTGTACTTTTAGTTCATTCGTAAGTTGAGGACTGATATTCGTTCTCAAAGTTGCTAGCACACTGTTATCAATACTTTTATCTGTACCATAAGACTCATATAAGTTGATCTGAGTATTATCAGCTAACCCCATTGGGTTATAGTCATACGTAAGGTTATTACGCACTGTCAATAAGTTGTTCTCATTAATCTGCCAATCTAAACGCAAGAATGCAGCATCAGAGTTTCTACGTTTGTTGAACGTTCCATATTGGGGGTTATTAGACACCCCATACTTATCACGTGCGATACCAACGAACTTATCTAAAGTCTGATTAGTAATACCATATCTATCTTCATCCTCAGGTCCTTTAATATCAGCGATAATAAGAGATCGTGTATCTAACTGATGATCCCACGCTACGAAGTAGTGTAATTTATCCTTAATAATAGGCCCTCCTAAAGATAGACCATACTGATAAGTAGAATAATCCGCATTTCCCTTTTTATTTCCATTGATATCATATGGACTAGATAACCAATCAGCACGCATATAAGAGAACATCGAACCTGTGAACTCATTAGTACCAGACTTAGTCACAGCACTTACTGTACCTCCTCCACTACGTCCTAATGTCACATCATATTGATTAGTCACTACTTGAAACTCGCGTACCGCTTCCATCGATACAGAATATGGTGCACCACTTCTACTTGTAGTCGCCCCAGCTGATGTAGGGTTCTTAGCTGTAGTACCATCTATCGTGAAGTTAACTGAAGAACCTAACTGCCCTCCTACTGATCCACCATTAGATAACGGTGATAAGTCTGTAAGATTAGAGAAGTTACGCCCATTAATCGGTAAGTTTTTAATTGTACTTGCTGTGAATGTAGTCGCTGCTCCTAATGACTCTCTTTTATTCATTAAGCTCTTACCATCAATCACAATTTCTTCTAAGTGCTGATCTTCTACCCCTATTACAAGGTCAACAAATACATTGTCCCCTTGGTTGACATAGTATCCGGTTTTTTTAAACTCTACACCTGCTTCATCTTGTGTGATAACGATATAAGGTCCACCTAATGGTATTTCTTTAAATACAAACTCTCCATTTGCATTTGTTTTCGTACGAGTAGTAAACCCCGTCGATGTGTTCTTGATTAAGACTTCTTTACCTTGTTGGATAGCATTATCTTGTAATACAATTCCTTGAATAGAAGCTTGTGTAGTTTGAGCGAAAACTTGTGCGCTAAATAATGTAGCGCATACAAGTCCTGCTAAGTGTAATTTTTTCTTCATTACGTTATTAACTAGGTTGATTGATGAAGTCAAAACTATTCCTTCATTATTACCTGTTGATTTTGAACACGTAAAGAAATTGTCATTATTAGATTTAAGAATTCAAAGGATTATTAACAAACCGTTAACTAATAGTAATCTTATACTAAAGCCTATTTTTTTCCTGCATATCTATCTCTTTGCTACTGTATTTCACCTTTTGATTTCCTAAATTATACTTCAGAGAAACAGCAAAACCTTGTGTATCGCTATAATCTTTAAAGTAGTTATTTTGATTTGCATAATTCGTACTGATAATCTGTCTATCGCTACCGAATATGTTATATACATATAGGTTAGCAGATAGTTTATTCTTTAAGAACTCTCTACTCATGATAAAGTCCGTACGCTGATAGCCACTTATTCTAAAAGTTCCTTGTACAGTAGGGGTATAAAAGTTATAAGTTAACATTGCTTTCCAATTACTCTTCTTATCAATATCAACAGAAGTACTTAGTCGCCCTCCAAATATTAAAGCATCATTCTTATATAACTTCTTATCTACTCCGAAATAATAATCTTCCTGCTGTTGTAAATAAAGAAATGGACTTACTGACCATATAGGTAAAATCTGATGAGAATAGTTTACGATCATCCCTGCTAACTGTCGTTTATCTATATTCGTATAGTGATAGATTAACATATTATTTTCAGGTTCTTGATAAGAGATTTCCATAGATGGATTGCTCTCACGATTATAGAACAGTTCAATGTTTAACTGATTCCAATTATAACTTAAACTAAAATTATGACTGATAGTTGGTTTTAAATCTGGGTCTCCTTGGAAGTATGAGAATAGATTATAGTAGCTCTTCGCAGGGTTCATCCATGAATATGATGGTCTGTCAATACGCTTTCCATATGAAAAACTCAATTGTTCTTGTTCTGTTAGATCATACTTCAAATAAGCTGTAGGAAACAACTTAAAGTAAGACTGTGTATTACTTCCTACTCCACTACTATTAGTCTGTATACCTGTATACTCGCCTCTCAGCCCTGCTTTTACTTGCCATTTATCCCACTGTTTAGTAAATGACGTGTACCCTGCCCAATTAATCTCTTGATATTCATAGTTATTGCTCTTGTCCTTGTTATATCCTCCGTCTTTGTTTTCAAAGAAGTCTAATGAATACAAGGCTTTCACGATGCTGTACTTCCCTCCTAACTCCCATTTGGTTGTTTCTTTATCTATAGAATAGTCTATACCTGACACCGCTAATCGTGTACGCGATTTGTCTTTCGTTGCAAAAAAGCGTTCAGTAGGTACTTGATCTTTAAAGTTAAGCTCAGTTAGTACATCTTGGTTGTCTTTTTGATTGTCATACGTAAAGTAAGATGACCATAATAACTTCTTCTCTTTACTAAACTTCTTGTCTAACATAAAATACCCTGTGTATGTATCCATATTAGCACGCTTCTGATTAAACGTCGTATAGTTAGACTCTACTATATTGTCTTTAGTATAGATTAATGTAGGGATAACATAATCTCCTTTAGTTTTTGTATTGATATACCCATTACCACCCACTGTTAAAGTCAATGTACTATCGACCTTCACGTCCATCTCTGCCTGAAAGTTATGACGACCTCTCATTTTATTTTTACGAGTCATCACACTACTCCATCTATCCCCATTCTCATAGATTACATTGTCCTCATTATATCTTACTGTCTCTCCCTTCCCAAAAGAATAACTCCCCGATAGATTTATCTTCTCGCCTGAATACATATGTTGTGTACTCAGTGTGTTATACGCATAAGTAGTTTGTTTAAAGCGATCTGTAATACTCCCTTTGTACCCTAAACTGACATTCTTTTTAAGCTTAATATTTAGTACAGCATTTCCCTGAGCCTCATACTTAGCTGGTGGATTAGTGATAACCTCCACTGCCTCTACCTGTGTACCATCGGTTGCCTCAAGCATCTCTTTTAACTGTTCTCCTGTAAGCATTACTTTCTTGTCATTAATGGTAACTAATATACTCTGACTACCTCTTATACTAAGATTATCTCCTATCGCATTCACACCGGGTGTCTGCTTTAGAATATCCCAAGCATTCGTAGTTGCCAGTGGTGTATCTTGTACATTAAATACTAATCGGTCTATCTCTCTCTTTATCGTTGGGCGTTTAGCAGTGATAACCACTTCATCTAATACCGCATTATCTTCTGTTAGTTCTACTTTAGATGAATCACCACCTATACCTATTACTTTGGATTGAAAACCAACATAACTAAACTCTACTTGGCTAATCAATACATTAGGTTCTATTACATAATTACCCTCTTCATCAGTATAAACAGATTGAATCACCTTGCCATCTGCATCCTTTGCTACCACTGTTACAAAAGCTAAGAGTTCTTGCTTACTATCCACTACTTTTCCTTTAATTGTAGTATCGATTGTTTGAGCGTTTGCGATAACACCCAACAATAATAAGCTCCATAAAATAAGTATACGTACCATAATTTGTTTAATTTTAAGCAAAGGTGTATCATCAGCCTTCCGAATGTGGTTAACGAACGGTTAATGAAGGGTTAACAGCAAACCTAAATATAGAATAAAAACCGTTTTAAAGTATCTTTGTTTATATGAAAAAGCTTAACTTTAAATATTATCTACTTGCCTTCTGTGTATCTTATCTACTGTTAATCGGTATAATGGGAGCTTATATATATCACGCTTTTCAATTAAAGTGTAAAGAGATAGTAACTACAGTACATACGCGAATAGACAATCTCGAAGAGTCAGGTGTATTAGATAAATTCACCATCAAGAAAGAAAACGAACAATATTTAATGCTTCTTGAAGTAGTACATGGGGATAGAACGTTAGATAGTTTTAAGAAATTCAACAAAGAAATACTCAAATCTAGAGAAGTTTATTTTAGTCATTTGATTGACAGTTTATTTGTTGATGAAAAATATGAGGTAGCGGTAAGGTACGATATGTCTCAATTAAAGTTACATAACCCAAAAAAAGATTTATTAGATAGTCCAATAACTTTACTTCAAACTTCTCGTAAAGTAGATAAATCATATAAAACCAATACTTCTAATTGGGAAGTACAAGAAAGTAGTGAACGAACTGATGTAAGAGAGGAACAAAAAGAGTATAAACATCACTTCTCTCTCTATCAAAATCAATATATTGATATCAAAAATATCATAAGCATAGCTCTTCTATCACTATTACCTTTACTTGTTTTGACTGCTGTAGTAGCCATATCGCTACTTATAGTGTATTACATCACCTATCGCACGATTAAACAGAAAGAAAAAGAAGTCACTAATCTATACAATATGGTAGATAACGTATCTCACGAATTTAAACTGCCGATAGCAACTCTTAAATACGGATGTAATAATCTATCAAAAGAATATGACTCTCCTACTGTACTGCTATTACTTCGTCAAGTAGATCGATTAGACCGACTACAGAACAGCCTAAACCCTGTGCCATCAGGTACTGAAAGCAATTATAAAAAAGAAGATGCTACACAAATGATAGAAGACTTAGGTGCGTTATATCCTGATGTTCAATTTATTCTAAAGTGGGAGACTACAGATGAGATATCTATCGCTAAAACAAAGTTAGAGACCATACTCCTAAACATAATAGAGAATAGCGCTAAATATGGAGGTACTGAAGTAGAATGCGCCATAACATCTACAAACAACAGATACCATATCGCTATAAAAGACAATGGAATGGGAATAGCGAAAGATAAACAGAAAGATATCTTCAAGAAATTCTATAGAATCCGAGAAGGTAATGTACACAATACGACAGGGCTAGGCATCGGACTATACCAAGTACAGCAACTCGTAGAGTCATTAAACGGAAATATTAATATAATAAGTACTCCTCAAGTAGGCACTACTTTTAAAATCACGATCCCTTATGTATAAACTGTTATTAGTAGAAGACGATATAGACTACGGCACTGTGATACAGCAATACTTAGGTATCTGCGGTTTTGAAGTAAAGTGGTTTAGCACCCCTGATAAGGTAGTTAATGCGGTAATAGAAGAACACTTTGACTTGGCAATATTAGATATTATGCTTCCTGTTAAAGATGGCTTTACCTTATCGAAAGAGATAAATACGGTATTGCCTACTTTGCCTTTCTTATTCCTAACGGCTAAGAACCAAAATATAGATCGCCTAATGGGGTTAAAGCTCGGAGCAGATGATTATATCTCTAAGACGTGTGATCCTGAAGAACTAAAGCTTCGCATAGAGAATATCCTCAAGCGAACTGCAAAGCCAAAGACAGAGCAATATCTATTAGGTAGTTATACCTTTAATCCTGTACAACTAAAACTGACTCATCCTAATGAGACAATCAGACTGACAGAGCGAGAAAGAGATTTGTTATTACTACTGATCGATTCTAATGGCATGATTATCTCACGTGAAGATATACTACAGAAGTTATGGCCATCGGCAGATTACTTTAATGGGCGTAGCTTAGATGTATTTGTTACTCGCCTTAGAAAGTACTTCCAACACGATGATGCTATCAGTATCACAAGTCTTAGAGGTATTGGCTTTGAGATTAATCTATCCCTTAAATAAGCTGGGTAGCACACCGTAGTATTTCTTAAACGCTACCGTAAAGTGCTGTGGATTCTTATATCCTAAGTGCTCTGATACTTCCCCTACGTACCATTTGTGGTCAAGTAATAATCTCTTTGCTTCAAGCATACGGTAGCTCTTAGCATATTCGAAGATAGTTGTTTGGAACACTGCTTTAAACCCTGTAGTCAGTTTTTTCATATTTAGACCGACTTCTCTACTGAGCTGTTGTACTGTAAGTGGTTCTTGGATATGTTGTTCTATTAAGGCTTTGGCATATTGTATTTTATCTAACTCTTGGGTAGTAAACTTAGAGGTATCATTTGCTTTAACCCTATCAAAAGCATCTACTTGTAGCAACATTAGCTCCGTCATCTTAGCTTCTAAATACAACTTCTTTAGATGTCCTGTATAAGTATCTTTTTGTAAATCAGTAAGAATAGCGAACATCTCAGGCGTAATCTTTAAGCTTTGGTCCGTCCATACGTGTGACTTAGAAGTAGCCAAGTCTAAGAAACGCTTTTGGAAGTCATTTCCCTGTTCGAAGAACTGCTCAAATAAGCTTCTCGTAATCATTACTTCTATAAACTTCCCTTTATCTACAGTAGGATTCATCACAACTTTAGTCTCACAGTTACTGTGAAACATCAGGCTGTGCTCTCCTGTCTTTAGCCCAAAACCTCCCTGTTCATCACAGTAGCAGTTAGACTCTCCTGCTAATCGGAAGTGCATCTTCAAGGCATCGTTGCGAACATCGATTAATAAATCTTGACTTCGCTCTAAAGCATAATCACATGAGATAACCTGCACACCATCGAAAGACTTCTCGGCAAATAGAAAGTTAGATTCACTATCAGGCACCGATAATTCTCTCACTTCTTCAGTAAGAATACTATTGGATTGTTGTCCGATTAAATCTCTCTCTATTATCAGTTGTTTATTCATAAAGTCTGCATTGCGTTATACAGAGTATGGATTGCGTTAATCCAAAGCTTCTTGTTGTGAATACCTTTACACAAAATTAGTAAAACAAAAGCAAATGAGACAGATAGATCAACAACATTATGACGTTATTGTGATCGGTGGAGGGCAAGCAGGATTAGCCATTAGCTACTTATTAAAACAAAGCAACATCAATCATATCGTCATAGAAAGAAACCAAATAGCGAACTCGTGGGTAAACCAACGTTGGGATTCGTTTACTTTAAACACGCCAAACTGGATGAATTTATTACCTGGTATGGCACTCTCACCTAATGAAGATAGAGAAGCGTTTAAAACCAACGCAGAGTACATCGCTACTTTAGTAAACTATGCGAAAGAAAACGAATTGCCTATAATAGAACAAACGGAGGTAACAGCAGTGCATTTCTCTAACAACACGTATGATATCACTATTAGCCAAGAAAGTAAAAACACTAAACTAACCGCTAACCAAATAGTAGTTGCTTCAGGACAAATGAGTGATTCTACAAATCCTTTATTTGATTATCCTATCCCTGCTCATATTAAACAAATCAATATAGCAGATTATAAAAATCCTACACAAGTAACAGGTAATGTGTTAATAGTGGGTAGCGGACAATCGGGTGTACAGATAGCAGAAGAGCTTGCCAAAACCAACTATACCAACAAAGGGCACATCTACCTGGCGACAAGTAATGTAGCGCGTTCGCCACGTAGATATAGAGGTAAAGATGTAATGGAATGGCTAAATATGATGAGGGTAATGGATATCCGCACAGATGAGTTAGAAGATATAATGATCAGCAGACAGACGCAACCTCAGGTATCAGGTGTAGGTCATTATGGGCATACAGTCAGTCTACAATCTCTACACCGTATGGGCGTAACGCATTTAGGAAAAATGCTTACTACCTCAGAAGTTGGTTTTGAGTTTAGCGATGAAATTAAGCAACATATTGCCTTCGCAGATAAGGGTTCTGAGAAACTAAAAACAATCGTTGATACTTATTTAGCCAAAACTAATCAAGAAGATATGTACCCTAATATTGAAATAGACGAAGCTGATATCGCTGATCTTAACTTCACTGCTGCAAGTGACATTACAGCATTAGACTTTTCTCAAATCGATACGGTACTATGGGCTATTGGATACCAAGCAAAGTTTAATTATCTACAGATCCCAAATGCATTATCAGACAAAGGGACTCCTATTCATACCAATGGGGTATCTCCTCAAAAGGGGCTGTATTACCTCGGTTTCCCTTGGTTGATCAAACGCAAATCAGGAATAATCTTTGGGGTTGCGGAAGATGCTGAGGTGATTAGTCAATTGATTAAAGAGAATAGATAATCAACGAAGTAATTACTATAGCTTAACTGAGCTTTATATATATCCTTAAATCTTATTCTCTTTCACTCTTCATTCTATTTAATCTATAGTAATAACATTATGCATCCATAGTGACTCCATTAAAAAGTTTGTTTTAATGGAGTCACTATGGACTCATTATGGACTCATTATGGACTCACTATGGACTCACTTTGTCTCGTCCTAATATAGCTGTACAGTTATTGTTTATAATCCTACTTTTAACTGTACACTTGTTTTTATAATCCTAAGATAACTATACAAGTACTTCTTGTTTGTTTTTATTGGTATA
>NZ_NSGJ01000043.1 GCF_002286775.1 Myroides sp. N17-2 | reverse complement strand
CTATACCAATAAAAACAAACAAGAAGTACTTGTATAGTTATCTTAGGATTATAAAAACAAGTGTACAGTTAAAAGTAGGATTATAAACAATAACTGTACAGCTATATTAGGACGAGACATATTTTATATTAGGTGGTCGGCTTGTGGTCGCATAGTGATCGCATAATGGTCACATAGTTTTAGCCACTTTTGATGCGACCATTATGCCATTATTATTCCATCAAAATACCATCAATGTCAATTAATTGACAATAATGGTAGTAGTTATTCAAATCTTCTAATTAAATAGGATGTACTTTTTAAACATAAACTAGATAGAAATAGATAGAAAAAGTATTTTTGCTAAAAAAAATGAAGAATATAGTCTTCTTACTTATCGCTATACTGCTTGAAACAATAGCTACTACATCACTTAAAGCAAGTGAGGGATTTACTAAACTAGTGCCTACTACGATAACATTAATCGGCTATGCAGGTGCATTCTATCTACTGAGCCTTACACTGCGTACTATTCCTATAGGGATAGCTTATGCATTATGGTCTGGTATAGGAATAGTCTTAGTCACAATAGCTGCCTACTTCTTATACAAACAAAAACTAGATACACCCGCATTAATAGGAATAGCCTTAATCATCATAGGGGTGCTAGTCATTCAATTATTCTCTAAAAGTCAGGCACATTAATTCTGTTTTGTAGGATACAGAATACAATTGTACCTTTGCCAAAATATCAAAAGTAATTATGCGCATAGACATTATTTCCGTTTTACCAGAATTAATAGAAAGTCCTTTTCAAGCTTCTATTCTAAAAAGAGCAATCGACAAAGGATTAGTAGAAGTACACTTTCACAACTTACGTGACTATAGTACTAATAAGCATAAGAATGTAGACGACTATCAGTTCGGTGGAGGTGCAGGAATGGTGATGAGTGTAGAGCCTATAGATAAATGTATCACAGCTCTAAAGGCAGAACGCGAATACAATGAAGTAATCTATATGACTCCTGATGGAGAGACATTAAACCAACAAATGGCTAATGGAATGTCAATGCTTAAGAATATCATTATTCTATGTGGACATTATAAAGGAGTAGATCAGCGTGTACGCGATCACTTTATCACGAAAGAAATATCTATCGGTGATTATGTGTTATCAGGAGGAGAATTAGGTGCTGCTATCTTATGTGATTCTATTATCCGCTTAATCCCAGGAGTATTATCTAATGAAACTTCTGCTTTAACAGACAGCTTCCAAGATAACTTACTAGCTCCACCTATCTATACTAGGCCAGCCGAATATAAAGGATGGAAAGTACCAGATGTACTACTAAGTGGTAACTTCGCTGTCATAGATAAATGGAGAGAAGATATGGCTTATGAACATACGAAAACAAGAAGACCTGATCTTTTAGAAAGAGAAGATTAAGTCAATTTTATTACAATATAAGAACTTAAAAATCTATAAAAAGAACGTAAGGTAAAAACAAAAACAGGGATAATCAGTATATCGATTATCCCTGTTTTACTTTATAAAATGGTCTAAATTCTATCTAAAATATTCCAATGTAGTATTGATCTGCACCAGCAGTAATCGTAGCACCTAAAGTTCCTTTAGCGTTAGTAGAGTTCACATCAAAAACATAGACATTCCCTTTACCACCTACAGATGCTAATGCGATATAGAATTTACCATCTCTTACTACAGAGTTTTGATAATCTCTTAACCATAATTTGCCAGGTACTTCAAGATTCACAATACTATTATTATTCAAGTCAATTCTAGCTAATCCCCAAGGAGCTGAGAAAGTTGGTTCACCTTGTGGGTTAACACCACTTTGTACTTGCTCATCACCTACTTTCTCATAAGGAATATATCCTATACCATTTCCTGCATAGAACCATCCATTACTTTGAGCAGATCTTCCTAGTAACTGACTCACATCATATTTAAATGAAGTATCGTATTTACCATTAACTAATTTTACAATGTTTAAGTCTTTACCGTTACTTACCATTTGCAAGATGTTTCCTTTCTCATCCATATGTTGAGTAGGAGTTCTGTATCCATTACTTGATCCTGTAACATGTTCTGTTTCGATTACACTAGCATTCTTTAAAGTAGGATAATCCAATACTAAAGTCATTGCTTTAGCTGTAGGGTCATTCTTTCCTGTAGAAGCATTAAACTTGCTAACAGCTGTTCCATAATAAATCTTATTACCTGATACTACAGGCGCATCAATACGAGAAATATAATATCCTGCAGTAGCTAAAGCTTCAGGTAATTTTAAATCAATAGCTTTATCAAAGTTAGCACCGAAACTCATCGTTTCTAAATCTAAAATACCTAGAGATAAAGTCATCTCGTGTCTTAGATACTGTTTATTATCAGCTCCACCATAAAGTGCTTTTTGCGTAATGTTATGAACAGAACCTACTTTATCATTCATTTTTGTAAAACGAACTGACTTACTTCCCAATGGAATAGACGCATCAATAGTACCTACAACATTATACACTGCATTACCTTTATATGCAATTTTATCTATCGTTCCCACTGTATAGTTTAAGCTATATATAGTAGCTCCATCTGTAGAAGCATATACTCTAGCCGTACGTGCTGACTTTACCTGATATCCTTTATTTGAAAAAGAAATATCTCCTTTAGAAATATCCTTTAGTCCTTGTAATAAAGTTCCTGAAGAAGAACCAGTTCCATTAGCAAAAACCATCTGAAAATCTTTAGTCCCATCTGGTTTCACTACTTCTCCTCCTCCATTTGAAGAATTGTCATCACTACTACACGAAGTAAATAAAGCTACTGCACACATACTTGCTAAAACAGTAGATCTTAATTGCTTAATTCTCATTTTATTTTATTTAGATATTAATGAATATGTTACTTTTCCGAAAAAACCTCTTCCCGGTTTTTGCAATCCAAAATTGTCAAAGACTTGTTTATTAAATACATTCTTAGCATCAACACTAAAAGTCCATTGACCAGATGGTAATGTATAAGAAAGCCCTAGATTACTTACTACTTGTTCAGGTATAATATCAAGATTATCTTTACCTACATTCGACCAGTTGCGCTTAAATTCGTTTACATAATTAAGATTGTAATAAACTGATGCTCTAGATTTCTTAGCGAATAAGTCATTGATATAATAGATTGCATTTACATTAAACTTAAATGAAGGTTCGTTTCTAATTTGTTGGCGGTAGTATAGATATGGCGATCCATACTTATCATACCTCTTATTAAATAAAACGTCAAACTTCGAAACATTAATAGACAGATTAAACTTATCCGCATACTCATAAACTGCTTCGATATCAAAGCCACGAGATAGAACATTATCTAAGTTCTCATACTTCGAGAACGTGAAGCTTCCTCCATTTATAGCTTCTCTAATCATTCCCTTAGTATCGCGATAGAAATAAGTCAGTCCAAGTCTTAGCTGATGTCCATTATATTTTATTCCACTCCAGTTAAAACCTATATTAAGATTATTGCTCTCTTCAGGAACTAAACTACTTCCTCCAGGTAAGAGATTATTATTTACATCACCGAATATCTCATTTGCATTAGGTAATCGTATGGCTTTTTCCCCTGATCCCATCAAATAAAAATCATTAAATAGCTGATAAGAAAGAGTTAATCCATACCCACTAAACGTAACATTCTCAGTAAATACATTTACGTCATAAACAGCCTGACCAGCTACTACTTCCTTTCGATATGGTTCATTAGATAATACTTTCTGATGATAATTCTTATAGAATATATTGGTACGTAGTCTATTATTAAAAGCAATATTCTCATAAGTAAAAGCGAAAATACTCTTCTGTAAATCTTTCGTATTCGTTAAGATTTGCAATCCTAATGGTTGTAGCTCATCAGTATTATCACGAATAAATTTGTTATGCATATAAGTGGCATAAACCTTATTATTCTCATTGATATCATACCCTATAATAGAACGAATCATACTGATCTTATCTTTATTTATTCCCAGTGTTTTAGCATCTCCTACTTCTGCTCCTGTTGTATACATGACATAAGATCCGTTAGGGTTGCGCAATGGTTTACCTGACCAGTCATACATTCTACCAATTGTATCTATGGCTTGTCTATCTACATGAGAATAACTACCGTCTACTTTAACAGATAACCCCTCTATCAAGAAGTCTTTCTTCGAATAACTTAAAGTCATTACATTAGACGAACCTCTAGTATGTCTATCTCCATAAACTAGATCCATCGTTATACCGTGTTGAATCTCTTTATAGTCTCGAGAAATAATTCCTCCTATCATAAACCTATCAGCCCACTTCACACCAGTATAACCAACCTCTACTTTAACTCCTTTAGACTTATAGGTATCGTTAAAGCGCTTCGCTTTTTGGTTAGGGTATACATTTCCTCTATGATCTTTAAATGCGATATTCTCCCCCCACACTTTATAACTATTATCACTATAATTAACGAAAGCTGAAGCTTCTGTAGTCAGTCCGTTTTCTAATCTATAGTTACCTGCTATATTCCATTGATGAGTATTAAACGATCCTCCAGAATAGGAAGTAACTAAGGAGCTACGACTGCGTTTTTTTAATATTATATTTACAGCTCCACCTAGTGCATCATCACTTAGATATGCCGGCACTACACCTTTATAGACCTCAACTCTATCTATTAAAGCAGGTGGTATACTACTTATAGAGAAAGAGGCTCCATAATTACTAGCAGGTACACCATCTATAAATATGCGAACCGCATCTCCTGATAATCCATTTAGATTAAAATTAATTCGAGAACCTAGTCCACCATCTTGTCTTATACGCACACCAGCAGTACGATCAAGTATTTCTGCTGTTTGCATTGACAGGAGTGATGCTTCTTTCATCTCAATCACATTAGCAGCAAATCCCTTAGTCTCTAGCTCACGCTTCTCTGTCTTCACAGAGATAAGCATTTCGTCTAGATTAAAGGCTTTAGATTTTTTGACTGTAAAGAGATACTTCTTGGAAGAGTCATTAAAATCAATTGCTAATTTAAAGTCTGCAGCTTCTATCGACTTCACTTCTATCGTATGTTTACCATAGGCTAACTTCTCAAACTCAAAAACACCATGCTCGTTAGTTTCTGAATACATTGCTCCATTATTAAGATTAACAGTAGCATAAGCAACAGGTTCTCCAGTATCAAACTTTACAACTCCAGTAAATGTATTTGATTGAGCTAACGTAACTAATGGTAACAGTAGTATTATAAAGAATAATAAACCACGACTAAAACGATCATTAAGACTAAAAACGCTTTTGACTGTATAACTTTTCAAAGTAGATTGAGAAAAACTACAATTAACAAATATGTTTGACACTTCCTTTTATATTAATTTTTATCAATAAAAGACACCTATAATTAAAGATATTATACGTAGTCTTAATTAGAAGCAAACATAATTAGGTTTTGATTCTTAGTTTATTTCAATTAGGGATAAATAAATACACATAACGGATTATTTTAATTAAATCTAAATAATACACTACATTTACAGTAATAAATAACACACACTTTAAATATGTACTTAACAACTACTTATTATAACGAAGAATTAAATCAAGAGTTTAATATAAGCACTCCGAATACTTCTAATGAAAACTTGAATTATCTAAAAGAGAAGAACCTCAAACTAGGTAAGTATTATATAAGTGCTCAAGAATTTAGATTGACGACTGCTTTATCTTTAAATATACAGCCTAGTGCTCCAGGTGTGTTAATGATGTTCTTATTAGATGGAGAGCAATACTACTCTCACCACATCATTAAAGAAGTTAAAAACAAAGAATATACATTTGTCATCCCGCCATCTAAAGAGACAACAAAACAAATATTCATACTTATACCACAAGAAGTAATATCAGATTTAAAAAAAGAGTTACTAGTTGATCTAAAGTTTAATAACCTTTCACCTACTATAACGATTACTGATATTACAAAGCATAACTCTCTTCTCTCTACAGAGATGAAATCAGTATTGATAGATATCAATGCCTGTCAGAGAAGTGGCTCATTTAAACAAGTATATCTTGAAAGAAAAATAGCAGAACTACTCTTCTTACAGTTAGAGAATATGACATATGACAAATCTCTGTTACACATCACTGATGTGGATAAAGAGAGAATGCATCAAGCAAGAGAGTTAATCGTTCAAAACATAACTTGCCCTTGTTCTTTAACTAACTTAGCCAAACAAGTAGGGACAAATGAGTTTAAACTAAAGAAGTTTTTCAAAGAAATCTTTGGCAATACTGTTTTTGGATATTTAAACGATTATAAAATGACCAAAGCGAAAGAAATGCTACAAGATGCTGATTTAACCATATCAGAAGTAGCAGATAACCTTGGTTTTAAATCACAAAATCACTTTAGCACTGTATTTAAAAAACACTATGGTTATTCTCCTAGCGAAATCAAAAAGAATATAGTCAGCTTAAAAGAGCACGTTGCGAATTCATTACAGAATGCTCGAAACTATATCTCTATCTTTTTTATAGAGATAATCGAATCAACTGATTTATATCTTTATTCTATATTATAAATTCAAAAAACAGTATTAACCAACAGAATAGCAACTAGTTATTTACTAAAAATAATTAGTTATTATTCTGTTTTTATTTTTATATTTGCACACGATTTGGATCAACCTCTGGCGAGGTCCGCGAATGTTGTTCTGAAAAATAACTTTTATACATTTTTACAATGGCAGATTTAATGAAATTCGTTCAAGACGAATTAGTTACAAAGAAAGATTTTCCTCAATTTGGTGCAGGAGATACTATTACAGTTTACTACGAAATTAAAGAGGGTGACAAAAAAAGAACTCAGTTCTTTAAAGGAGTAGTTATTCAAAGAAGAGGACACGGTGCTACAGAAACTTTTACAATCCGTAAAATGTCAGGTAGTGTTGGTGTTGAGCGTATCTTCCCAATTAATATGCCAGCTTTAGAAAAAATCGAACTTAACCAAAGAGGTAAAGTACGTAGAGCTCGTATCTTCTACTTTAGAGAACTTACAGGTAAAAAAGCAAAAATCAAAGAAAGAAGAAGATAATCAACTTTCTAAGAGTTATAAGAAAAGAGATTGTACACAGTACAGTCTCTTTTTTTTGTCCTATAACTTAGCTAATAATATAACAACCTATTCTCTCTACATCACACCCGTGCGGTTGCTTGCCTAATTATAGCGGTTTCATTGAGGTTTTCCTGCTCAGAACACTTGTTTCAGCAACAACTCCTCACGAATACTGCACAGATACTAGAGTCATATAGAAAATTAGGAACCTTATCTCTTATTTTTAACCCAGAATCAGCCTTAGCCAAATACTACAAAGCAATTCTACGTCATAGCTCATTCATTAACTCTTTAACCATACTATAGTATGCTGAAATCACTAATTCAGATCTATTTTGTATAATTACTTTTGTTTATATGTCTATCACATATTCTGGGTTTAAAACACAAAAAAAGGCTGTCACTTTCGCAACAGCCTCTAATCTATATATACCCTGTAATAAGATATTAGTTTACACTTTTTCTATTATCAACAGATTCTGTATCGATCAATTTATTATAAGGATCTATACCTACCTCAGTTGGTTTCTCATCTACTATAATCGTAAAGTCATTCTTAATATCTGAAATCTTCACTTTCTTCAGATACAGGACTTTCTCTTTACTCTTATCTTTCTTATCAGCAGTCTTATTGTCTTGAGCGAATATACCTATCTCAACATAGTCAGCTAAAGGAAGTGATTTTATCTCTTTGCCTTTCTCTGTTTTAGTTACTAGTGTTCTACTATCTGAATCAGTCTTAGAAACACCATCTGCATAACTCTTCTCACCTTTCTCACCAGCTCTGTACTTACTAACGATGGCTTTTATCTTCACTTCGTACTTACCACTTTCTAGCTTTTTAACCTCAGCTGTCTCTATATAATTATCATATAGCGTAATCGTTTCGAACATATCTTTTACTAGATACTGAAGTGAATCCGGTGTAACTTGCTTTATATCCGCTACTAATTCACCAGCTGTTGTATAAGGTGCATCTTGAAAAGCTACTTTCTTGATATACTCTTTTAGAACATTGTTTAACTTATCATCTCCTAAGTAATCACTCATAGCATAAAATACTAGAGAACCTTTATTATAATGAATATGTTGTTGATTCTCATTATACATCAGTGCTTTTTCTTTCTTAGTTTCAAAACCACGTCTGCTTAAATATTTATCTAATGACTCTTTTAAGAATTTGCGCATTTGCCCTTTGCCATATTCTTTTTCTAAAACTTTCAAAGAACTATACTCAGCTAGACTCTCAGAAAGCATTGTTGCTCCTTGTACATTAGCTCCGATCACTTGGTGTGCCCACCATTGATGCGCTACCTCATGTGAAGTAACAGAGAATGGATAATCAACTTTGTCATCTGCCTCTTCATCAATCTTAGCTACAAAACCAATCGCTTCAGAGAATGGTATCGTATTAGCAAAAGACTGAGCGAATGTTCCCATTGTACTAGGAAACTCAATAATGCGCACTTGTTTGTGTTGATAAGGACTAAACTCTTTTTCATAATAAGCTAATGACTTCTTGATACCATTTATCATGCGATCTAGATTATACTCATGTCCTTTATGATAATAAATCTCAATGTTTATATCATTCCACTTATCTCGCTTCACCTCATATCTCGCTGAGTTAAACGCATAAAAGTTCAACATCTTTTGATCCATCTTATAATGGAAATAACGTCTATTCCCTTCAGTCCACTCTTTCTGTAAATATCCAGGTGCTATCGCTATCTGATCTGCAGCAGTACTAACAGTGGTTTCAAAAGTCACCCAATCTGAATCACTACTAATGTATGTATTCTGAAATGCTTTCTTATCAGTCTGTGCTGCCATACGTTCTTTTGGCGCTAGATCATACTTCTTACGCACCTCATCATCTTCTAATTCTCCACTATCATTATATCCAAATGATGGGAACATACTATTATTTATAAATGTACCATTCTCGATAACAGAAGAATTATTGCGAATAAGTGTATTAGGCTTATTCTTCATTTCAAACTTAAACGTTAACTTCTCTCCTAATGCTAACGGTTTATCAAGTTTATAGATTCTAATGCTATGTATAGTATCATTCAATACTTCCTTAGCACCATCAATAGTGATAATATTTAGATAATCATTTGTATAGTTTACAAATAGACTATCTACAGCACCTTCATTCTTATTCTCTAAAATGAATTGTCCCTTAGCAGAGAAATCTCTCGAATAAGGATATAAGTCTACATCTACCTTAATATCTGTGATACGAGGTAAAAGCATATTCTCATACTTCTTATACGTCTTCTCATACGCCACGGTCTGTAGCTCCCCTTCTTTATCTGATGTATAGACATTAAGTACTGTATTCTCATAGTATAAATATCCTCCTAAACTAAAGAAAGCAACAGTAAATATTACAGTAGGAATAACAATCACACTAGTAGCTCTCTGCTTAGCAAAATAGAATCGTTCCTTTATATTACTTACAATACCTCTTCTCCAGAACAACAAACTCAATCCACTTAAAGAACAAATAAATAAAATCCAATAGAATGCATATACAAAATATCTACCTACATCACTTCCGAAGCCATTCATATCAGAATATCGTGGGATAGGTAATTTATTAAAGAAGAATATACGTTGCTCTATTCCAATTTTTGAAAGTTGGTTTCCAAATAAGAAAAAGACAAAAAGTACGAAGAAACCAACTAAGTAATTTCTAAAGTATGTCTGCACTGCTATTGCTAATCCTGCCCAGATGATATACCATATCCAACTAAACCCTATCAACTGTTTTAAATAAAGTCCTATCTCGAAGTTATAATATCCATTAAAAACCTGAACAGCTATACCTCCTACTATGATAACTAACAACAGTAGTAACTGAACTGTTATTAATCCTAAGAATTTAGAAATAAAGAATACATAGTTAGGAGTTGGTGTTGCATCTATCAATAGATTCATGTTTGCCAACTTTCCTCTGTGCACTAATAATCCCGCTCCTAAAAAGGTGATAATCATAATGACAAACTGAAATGTAGATCCCGGTATTTCAAGCATTACACGTGTTACAGGATATATAGTAGTTCCATATAATGACGTTGCAGAAGAAGCAACTAAAAGCATCATTAATACCCCTAGTCCTACTAATACCATAAACACTTTATTCTTCGCTAAGTATTTAATCTCTCCTAAGGCAAAACTAAATATGTTATTCCACTGCGTTTTTAAAGAGAAGTCATACCCTACTTTAGGTAACTCTATACGCGCTAAACCACCAAAGTTATTCTTGGTTAAACGTTCACCTTTCTTAGCTTTTCTACCAAAAGTAATCGGCTGTTGTGTGAAAGAGAACATCTTCCCTAATCCCAATAAGAACAATAATGATACACCTAACCAAATCAAACGATTCCATAAATACCATTTCTCTATTGGCAGATTATTCATATTCATCTCATCGATAGTCCAGTATTCAGTATAATAACTTAATGCAGAGCCTCCTGAAGGTTCTAATAAAGCTACTAATTCTTTGTTATCTAAGTCATGGCCTAATCCTGATAATATACCTTGGATAACTAATAAGATAACCATAGATACAAATCCTATATATACACTTCTAGATAATGTAACAACAACAAATACGATACTACCAAAGAATAACATATTAGGTATAATAGCGAATATGTAAACTTGCGCATAGTTCCAAAATGTATTAGGTCCTATTAATAATCCGTTAGTCCACGGTAATAAAGTCGCCACATAAATACCAAATCCAATCATCACACTAATTAATAGTGTCACAAGAAATGAGCTTAAAAACTTACCTGCTAAATACTCTACTTTAGAGAAAGGGTAAGAGAATAATATGTGATGTACATCATATCGAAAGTCTCTATAAATAGAAGCTCCTATAATAGATGGAAACATAAAATATAACAGATTATTAAAGCCATCTATTATATTAGTCAACATATAAGGTGAGTTATACTTCGTTAACGATGTAGAAGATACCTGAACAAAATCAAATACCCCTGCTAAACTCGCCATCGTTAAAAAGCCTAAGGCAAAGAATAATCCTAGGTATAAGTAAAACACCCAGTTCTTTAACCATCGCTTTAGTTCAAATGAAAAAATAGTTCCAAACATCGTTTATCCGTTTTTAAGTGCAACAAAATAAACATCTTCTAAGTTTGGTTTCACTTGTACAAAACCAGCCTCTACAAGAGGGACTTCTGAATACGCTCTTATATTCAGTTTATTCTCTTGATTATATTTTCCTGATAGAATAGTCAATTCCTTATTTAATTCCTCTGCTACTTCACGAGTAGCCTCTCTAGTCCATATCTTTCCTTCCAATTTTTGTTCAGCTTCTTTAGGTGTACTGCGTTCTAATAAATTCCCACCGTTTAAGATAGCCATCTCGTGACATAGCTCATTCACGTCATCTACAATATGGGTAGAGAATATTACAGTATTATTATTTCCTATTTCTCTTAGCACATTTAAGAAGCGATGTCTCTCTGCTGGATCTAATCCTGCTGTTGGCTCATCTACGATAATCAACTTAGGATCATTTAATAGCAACTGAGCAATACCAAAACGTTGTTTCATTCCTCCTGAATATCCACTCACACTTTTACGTCTCACTTCATATAGGTTAGTTACTTCTAATACTTTAGTAACAATCTCATTGCGTTCAGAAGCCTTAGATATTCCTTTTAAACGAGCGAAATAGTGTAATAAGTCTAATGCCGACATATTAGGATATACTCCAAAATCTTGTGGTAAGTATCCTAAGATTTTTCTAAACTCATTCTGTTGTTCTAGTATATTAATATCCCCAAAGTGGATAGTTCCACTATCAGGTTTTTGTAAAGTAGCGATAGTACGCATTAAAGAAGATTTACCTGCGCCATTAGGTCCTAATAGCCCAAACATTCCAGACCCAATCTCCAAGTTAAGATTATCGATAGCCTTAACACCATTCTTATAAGTCTTGTTTAAATTTTCAATAACTAATTTCATAATACTAATTTTGGTTTATATATAAGTAGCGATTTAGTTAATAATGTTACAGTTATATTTACATTTTTAAAATAAAGTTTCAGTAAAAATACATCAAAGATTAAAAATAGGTAAAACGGTTGTAAATAAAGACTTTACAGCCGTTTTATGATTTTTTGGTAATGAGGTAAAAAGCAAGAAAAAGCTAGGTTTGGCAAAAGTAAGGTTACTAAAACGTTACTTTTAAATATTAGAAACAATCGTTTTAAAATACTGTATTTCAGCTTTCTGCATAGTTTTTCATATTGTTCCGTAGCTCACATAGGTTTAATTTTATCATTAAGAATTGTGAGTATGGAAACGACAAAAAAATCAACGTTTAAGGTATTATTCTACCTTAAAAAGAACGCCCCAAAGAAAAACGGAAAAGTTACGGTTATGTGCAGGATTACCGTAAACGGCAAACAGTCTGCATTCAGTACAAAGCTGGATATTTCCGCAACAAATTGGGATTTGAAGTACGGCAGGGTTTTAGGTAAAAGCCGAGAAGCACAAGACACAAACAGGAAACTTGACAAAATTCGTTCGGGTATTGAGGAATGCTATTCCAAAATTCTGAAGAATGAGGGGGCTGTAAACAGTGCTAAACTTAAAAATGCCGTTCTTGGGATGGAAAGCGGAGAACTGACCTTTTTCAAATTCTATGAACAGTTCCTATCCGACTATGAGAAAAAGGTTAATAGTGGACTTCGGGTAAATGGTACTCGCAGTAAGTACAAAACACTTTTAAAGCATCTGCGAAATTTCACCTTTGCAAAATACGGTTATTCCGATGTGTCTTTTAACGACCTTACACCTATTTTTGTGGAGGACTTTGATTATTACCTACGTGACGACAAAAGTTTAACACACAACACCATTTGGCTGTATATGATTGGATTTACTACACTTTGCCGATTGGCAATGAGCAGAAAGCATCTTGCCTTTAATCCGTTCAGCGAGTACAAGAATACCAAAAAGGACAAAGACCGTGGCTATCTATTACGGAACGAATTGGAACAGCTTGTAACGTTCAACTGCGAGAAAAAGAAAGATGAATTGGTAAAAGACCTATTTGTTTTCAGTTGCTTTACAGGTCTTTCTTATTCAGATATGAAAGGACTGAAAAGCAGTAATATCCAAGAGTTCTTTGACGGTAACAGGTGGATTATTGTGCGAAGAAAGAAAACAGCTACATCATCAAACGTAATGCTCTTAGATATTCCAAAAATGATTATTGAAAAATATGCAGGATTATCAAAGGACGGAAAGGTATTTCCTGTACCATCGAACACCACCTGTAACGATAGTCTAAAGCGTATATCCAAACAAATAGACTGCCTTAAAGAAAAGAAAGTAACCTTTCATTTGGCACGCCATACGTTTGCTACATTGTTTTTAAGCGAGGGTGTTCCACTTGAAAGTTTGAGCAAGATGTTGGGCCATAAAAACATTGCCACCACACAGATTTACGCCAAGATACTCAACGAGAAAGTCGGAAAGGATATGCAAAAGGTGTCTCACAAGTTTAAAGATATGGAGAGGTCTTTTGTTTCGCAATTATGAACCAAGAAAGCTAATGCAGTTTTTGTATTGGCTTTTTTTGTAATTTAGTCAGCTATATATTAAATCATTAATAAGCAATGACTGAAAACCTAAAAAACATAACTTATCACTTGATTGAGAAATATATTGACATTTTAGAAGAAAACGGAGAACCAAACGAAGCGTATAAATATTTAGCAATAAATACATTTCAGCAGAATTGGGATTTAGAAGCAAAAGATTTTCATCAAATGTTTCGATCTTCATTCAGTAAAGTATCTAATTTACTTTATCAAAATTCGTGGGGATTTATAGAAAAATCAACACAACTTTTTCCTAATGAAGCTCGAGAAATGTTTCGGAATCTATATGATGAATCGGTAGAAATTTCACAAAGAATCAAAACTTTTCAAACCGAATCAGAAAAAATACTTCCCAAAGTAAGACAATCGTTAAACCGAACGAACATCAACACTCAACAAGATGAGCGAACAATTTCGGTTTATTTGGCTTTTCGTTTTCCTGAAAAATATATGTTGTACAAAGCAGATTATTACAAGAATTTCTGTGAGCAACTAAATATAAAAGCGAAAAAATCGGGAGAAAGATTTTTGCATTTGCAAGAATTAGCCAACCAAATTATTCAAGAAAATCTATTAAACGACAATAATTTCATCAATACATATCGCAAATTTTATCAAAAACCAAATTGGGGTGATAAATACTTGATGATTCAGAATGTTTTGTATGTCGTTTTCAGAGATGCTAAAGATTTTAATTTACTCGAACTTTTCAAAAAGTTTGACAAAAAACAATTAGAAGAATACTACGATTTTTTAGATTCAATAGTTGAAAATTTTGGTTTTCAAGAAGACGATAAAAGATTGGTCTTTAATGCTGATAAAAACAAAATTGTTTTTACAATCGGACAAAGATATATTTGGAATACAGCAACTATCGGTAAAGATGACTATAAATTCCGTACAATCTCAGAGCAACAAATAAGCAACAATTTTGTGAATTTTGACGGTAGTCCAACCGCTTATTTATGCAAAATGAATAATATTTCAGAAGCTCATAAAAATAAACAATCCATATTTAACTCAATTGAGAACGAACTGAATCGCGCTCAAATTTCAAGTTATTCCAAATACAATAAAAAAGAATTGGAAAAAATGGCTTTTGATATTGATTTCAGAAATGAAATTTTGAACCAATTAGAATATCAAACAACAACCGAAAAACCAATGGAAAACATAAATTCTGATAAAAAGATTCCGCTAAATCAAATCCTTTTCGGAGCACCAGGAACAGGAAAAACATATGCATTGAGAAACGAGTATTTTCCTAAGTACACAATTTCTGAAAAAAGTATAAGCCCAGAATCTTATTTTGAAGAAATTGTGAGTGGATTGACTTGGTGGCAAACCATTGCTTTGGCTCTTTTAGAAGTGGGAACAAGTAAAGTCAATGATATTTTAGAAAACCGTTGGGTTTCTAAAAAAGCGGTTTTATCTGAATCAAAAAATGTTCGGGCAACGATATGGGGAAATTTACAATTTCATACTATAATTGAATCCAAAACAGTCAATTACACACAAAGACAAACGCCTTATATTTTTGACAAAACAAAAGATAAAAAATGGGAATTACTTGAAAATGAATTAAAAGAACAAGCACCCGAAATTTACGATATTCTCGATTCTGTCAATAATTTCAAGCCGAATCCTAATAAAGAAATCAAGCACTACGTATTTACAACTTTCCATCAATCATTTTCTTACGAAGATTTTATTGAAGGAATAAAACCCGTTATGGAAGAAGGTAAAGAAACTATTTCTTACCAAATTGAAAACGGAATATTTAAGGATCTATGTTTAAAAGCACAAAACGACACAGAAAATCGCTACGCAATTTTTATTGATGAAATCAATCGAGGCAATGTTTCAGCTATTTTCGGAGAATTAATTACGTTGATTGAACCCGACAAGAGAATTGGTGCAGTCAACGAACTTAAAGTAAAACTTCCTTATTCCAAGAGAGAGTTTGGAGTTCCCAAAAACGTGGACATTATCGGAACAATGAACACAGCCGACCGAAGCGTAGAAGCGTTGGACACAGCTTTAAGAAGACGTTTTTCATTCGTTGAAATACAACCCAATCCAAGTGTTTTACTCAATTCAGAATATCAAGATATTGATTTGAAACAACTTTTAGAAATGATTAATCAACGTATAGAAGTTTTGGTTGACAAAGACCATCAAATCGGACATTCATATTTTATTGGAATCCAAAATTTGGAAGATTTAAAACAAACTTTCAAAGACAAAATTATTCCGCTTTTGGAAGAATATTTTTACGGAGATTTCGGAAAGATAGGTTTGGTTTTGGGAGGAAGTTTTATCTATCAAGAAGAAAATAAGGCAAAATTCCCGAAGAACTTCAGCTATGAAAATGACTTTTTAGAAGACAAAAAAGTATATCGCTTTACGTCTTTTGAAAATTGGGACGAACAAACTTTTATTTCTGTTTACGAAGACTAATTGATGCAGAATAAAAAGTTTATACAGGTTTTTGAGTATCAAAAATTGCGATACGATGATTCGGGAGATTTCCGAAAACATCATTTTGATGCAATGGTAAAATTCAACGAACTGCATCAAAACAAATATTTCACGATTATTCATCAAGGAATCCGATTTGGAAGTTATGTTGGAGTGATTCAAATTGGTGGATTAACGATTGAGATTCTTCCTAAAGCCGATAACAACGAAAATGCAGACAAAAATCTATGGCAAAATGTATTGCTCAATATGCTGAAAATCTGCAAGAAAATTCAGGTTGAATCTATTTCAGAAACGCAACTCAAAAAACGCTATCATTCAATTTTAGATGTTTATTTTGAGCTATATCTGAATGAAATTGAACGATTGGTAAAAAAAGGATTGATAAAGAAATATCGAAAAAACCAATCCAATCAGAACGCACTAAAAGGCAAATTACTTTTTTCGCAAAACATTCAACATAATTTAGTCCACAAAGAACGTTTTTATTGCGAACATCAGGTTTACGATAAAAACCATTTGTTGCATCAGATTCTTTATAAAGGTTTATTGGTTTTGAAAACTTTTGTCAATGATTCTTTGAAAGACAAACTAAACCGATTGCTATTTGAATTTCAAGATATTGAAAATTTGGCTATTCAGAAAAAGCATTTTGATAAAATCATTATTGACCGAAAAAACAACGACTATCAAAAAGCGATTAATATTGCAAAAATTATCATTCTGAATTATTCTCCAAGTTTGAATTACGGAAACGAGAATTTGCTCACGCTTTTGTTCGATATGAATACTTTATGGGAAGAATATATTTTCCGTATTCTTCAAAAACACAAAACCGAAGAAATCGAAGTATCGTTTCAAAATTCCGATAAGTTTTGGGAGAACAAACACATTCGTCCTGACATTGTGTTGAAAACCAAAGACGAAACATTCGTCATTGATACCAAATGGAAAATCATTGAAGCAAATAATCCGTCAGACGATGATTTAAAGCAAATGTTCGTGTATAATCTGCATTGGAAAGCTGAAAAAACATTATTGCTTTATCCTAAAACCAATCAAATTGACAGCAATTTCGGAACATTTCATTTTGACAATTTAGGCAAAAAATGTAAACTCGGTTTTATTGATGTCACAAATGAGAGTGAGAGATCAATCCAAAATAGTCGATTTATCGTAAATGAAATTTTAAAAAAACTAGAATCCTATTTAGAAAAATAATCAGATAAGATATAAACAGTCCTAAACATTCGGCTAACGCTGATAGTTATCTTCCAATACTTTTACAATATCGCTTTCACGGAAAAGGATTTTCCGTTCGAGCTTGATAAATGGTATCAGTCCGTCATCTCTGTACTGTTGCAACGTCCGTTTGCTGATATGCAACATCTCGCACACCTGTTCGCCTGAAAGGTAGATTTCGCCTTTTAAGAGTGGATGAAAATATTCCCTGATATACAGCAGTTCGTTTTTGATGCCTACCACAGCTTCGAGCAAGGCAAGCATATCTTCGTTTGAATTTCCAATTTGTTTCATTTCTTTTGCTTTTTTAATGGTCGCTCTCCCTGCATAAGTAACTCCACTTCGGATAATCTGAAATACGTTTTCCGATTAATTTGCGTTGCTCCAAGAATACCTTTTGCCCTATACGTCTGCAACGTTCTTTTGCTGATGTTGAGCAATTGACAGGCTTCCTGTTGGTCGAGCCATTTAGTTGCCTGTTGCAGTGCTTTGTAGGGTGTAGTGATTTCCTCAATCAATTTAGAAACTTCCTTTACTTCCCTATGCAATGCTTTCAAAATCTGAATGTCTAAAACTGTTATTTCCATATCTGCATCATTTAAACCTCTAAAATAAAAGCTATTCACATAGGTCATTTTAATGTTGCATCCGATGGCGGTATTTGGCGTACAGATGCCAAATACTGTATTACAATCCCAATTTTGGTTTATTGTTTTTCGGACGAGCCTGTTGTGGTTTGATTGCATTGTCTGTCTTCAAGGCAGGCTTTTTGTTTTTCTGTACAGTCTGACTTTTTTCATCGTTTTTAAAATCTGAACGCATAACTGTTTTTGTCGCACCTATTATGCTTTCAGGTTCGGAAGTCTGTTTTTGTTGTTCAGTTCGTTTGCCCCCGAATAGCCTGTTCCAATCTATTAAGCCTTTTGCTTCCCTGAACTGACGTTTTAAATTAGCGATGAAATTGGAAATCGGGTCGCTCTGCTTATCAACCTGTATCAAAGGACTATGTTCTTTTTTTCTGATTTGTTCTTTCTTTTTCTGCTCTTTGTCAGGTATTACTTTTTGTGCCATAGGTTCAAAATTTGCACCCAATATAGAACACAATGGAATGTATTGTTTTCTTTTGGCAGTATTTGGCAGTATTTGCCTTATATTGGCACAATATGAATAGAAAGTAATCCTCAAAACACTTTAAATTTTCCTTGCAAAGCCCTCACACATTTAAAGAGTTTTGTACGGATAAAGGAAAGCATACAAAAAACACCCTATCCTTAGCCTTTACATGTTTTTTGTACCCTTTTTTTGATTGGAATTGATTAAAAAACAATAAAAAGGTAGCAAAGATAAGGCGGACAGCCACCGCACCACCCAACCAAAAGACTACGGCATAATGGCAGGGCAAATATGGTGGCTTCGCCGAGTGGTTGTGTTTGCCCTGCCACCCTTCGGGACTTATTCCGTTTCCTTTTGGTTTTTCCGCCTGTCCGCCTTGTTAAAATGGCTTTCTTTTTTTTCTGTTTTTTTCTTTTGGAAAATAATTTTAAGAGGGAGCAACGCATCGCATCTAACAACACACCATAATCAAAACAACGGTTTGTGTTTCTCGTTATAGATTTCGCTAATCAATTCCCCAAACTCTTGAAAATGGTATTCGATAATGTTGTCGAGATACGCATAAATCGTCAGCTTGTCAATTCTCATAATGTTGGTAAGTCTGCTAAACGTATCGTGGTGTTCCTGTCGCACATAGACCGATTTACCTTTACTTGCCGTAGTATTCGGGATTTTAAAGAACTGTCCGCAGTAGTCCTCTTTGTCCAGTTTCTTTGGCTTAGAGGTAATTTTTTTAGCATTATTTGCTGGCGGTCTTGTACGCTCCGTTTCAATTTCAGCAGGTTCTTCCCCTGCGATTACCAGCATCAAAGCTTCCTCATCTACATCGGGTTTGGTAAAGTCATCCTGATGTCTTACTGCCTGTTGCTTCGTCGAAGGTTGTTTCTTTTCATCAGTTAGGAAATTTTCAATAGAGAAATCCTCTTTTTCGGGTTGCTGATTTTTGTTTTCTTCGTGTATCATATCTCTCATTTTTAATATTATATCCAATTAGCTGTTTGGTTAACTAAGCAATCAGCCGTATATACTGTTGTATCTATGTAATTACCTATCTACCTAAGCACCTGCATACCCTTAATTAGGTAGTTCATTAACTCAAAAATCTGTAATTCGTCTGCATTCAATCACGCAGATTTGCTGTCGGGATTTATGCTGTTTAGTTACTTCATTAAGGATATAACCAATCAGCTAGCTAGCCATATACAAAGGAAATAAAAGCAGTCCCAATCTGCCTTAAGGTGGTATTCAGTGGCATCATTTGGCGTTCATTGTCATTGTTGTAAATAGTTGTTATTCAAATAGTCTTACCGAAATTTGTAATGGAAGCTATGGGTTTTCCCTGCTAACTCCAATCCGTTTGCAAAACGGATTTTTCTGAACTCCTGTTCAGAGCAAGTTATCTTTTGAGGTACTCGAAATAAATTTCGGCACCTCAAAAGCACTTGCCCTTGCAGGGGGCTGGAAACGGCTCCGAAGTCGCACGTTTATTAAAAATTAAAATGGATTATTATGGAAGAGAAAAACAGAAAACAGATTAGAAAAACAGGAAGAAAACCGAAGACCGACCCTGCGGTCAATCGGTATTCCATTAACCTAAATGCAGAAGACAATGCCAAGTTTCTTGCCCTTTTTGACCAATCAGAAATGAAAGTAATAGCTCATTTTATTACAGCTTGCATCTTTCAGAAGACGGTAAAGACCGTTAAAATTGATATGGATGCAATAGAATATCACGAAAAGTTGACCCGATTTTTTAGCCAATTTAGGGCAATCGGAACTAATTATAATCAGATTGTGAAGATATTGTACCGCAATTTTTCAGATAAAAAAGCAGGAACGTACCTTTTTAAATTGGAAAAAGAAACCATAGAATTGGTAAAAGTCACTAAGGAAATCATCCGTTTGACACAGGAATTTGAAGCAAATTATCTGAAAAAAGAATAAAAATATGATTGCAAAAATCGGAAAAGGAAGCAATATGTACGGAGCGATTCTGTACAATCAACAGAAAGTGGACAATGAAAACGGAGCGGTTTTATTACTGAACAAGATACCCGACACAGTGGACGGTAAGTATTCCGTTGCCTATTTTAATAAATGTTTTGAGCCGTATTTATCAGCAAATATCAAAACAGAAAAGACGGTTCGGCATATATCGTTGAACCCAGATCCGAAAGACGAGGTCAGCGGCGAACAGTTTACTGAAATGGCTCGTGTATATATGGAGCGTATGGGATATGATAGTCAGCCCTATATTGTTTTCAAACATACGGATATTGATAGAACGCACATTCATATCGTTTCGACCTGTGTTTGTATTGACGGAAAGAAAATCCCCGATGATTACGACCATCCACGCTCAATGGCTATCTGTCGGGATTTGGAACAGAAATATAATATGAAAAAGGCAACGGAACAGGAGCAGAAACAAACGAATAAAGTTTTCAAACCTGTAAATCATAAAAATGGAGACATCAAAAGTCAGATTGCTTCGGTAGTACGGTATTTACCAAAGTATTATAACTTTTCTACTATGGGTAGTTACAACGCTTTGTTGTCACTTTTCAATATTACAGCGGAAGAAGTCAAAGGCGAGCGAAACGGACAGCCCGTAAACGGATTGATATATGTAGCATTGGACGAAAACGGAAACAAGGTAAGCAATCCGTTCAAAGCATCACTTTTCGGGAAAGATGCAGGCGTTGCACATCTGCAAAAACACTTTGAGCAGTCCAAAGAGAAAATGAAAACCAGCTCTGTGAGGTCTGTTCTGAAAAATACGGTGGAGCTTGCCATACATACCACAAGCAACGAAACAGATTTTAAAAAGCAGTTGACCGAGCAGGGTATTAATACAGTTGTAAGACGTAATAGTGAAGGACGAATTTACGGTATGACCTTTATTGATCACGAAGTTCGAACCGTTTGGAACGGCTCACAATTAGACAGAAACTTATCGGCAAATATGTTTAACGATTGGTGGAACAATGACAATAAACCCGAATTGAAGATACAAGATAACCCTGTTTCTAAAGCAAATGAAATAGACAATCTACCGACAAAAGACCTTTTTGAGTTTCTCTCACAGGAACATTCGCCTAATACCGATTTGGGATTGTTTAGCCTGTTATCCGATGCACAAGGCGAGGATTACGAAGAAGAACAGTTTGCTAATCGGATGAAGAAGAAAAAACATCCAAAACATAGAAGATAATATACAGATTCTTAGTGCTATTTTTTTTATAATTTAGAGTGTGACACGGATTGGCTTACTCTTTAAGTATTTTTGCTATGTAAAATAAGGAAAGCTGAAAACTTTGAGAGTAGGCATAATATAAAACATTACAGATTATGGCAAATTATTATTGTGAGTATTGCGGAACAAAGTATTCCAGCGTATCAAGTCTAACAAGTGGTTCGTGTATGCGACATCCCAATGGCTCTCATAAAGGAAAACACAAACTATATGAGGGAAGCGAAAAATCGCAGTATGTGTGTAAGCATTGCGGGACAAAGTATTCATCTCTTTCAAGCTTAACAAGTGGTTCGTGTATGAGACACCCAAATGGCTCACACAAAGGAAAACATGCACCTGCTTTGTAAATGGAATGTTTTACCGCAATAGACTTTGAAACTGCACAAGGTTATCGTTGGAGTATTTGTCAGGTTGGACTTGTTCGTGTCAATAATGGTATTATCACTGATGAAGTAAATTTATTAATACAACCACCAAATAATTATTATTGGGAAAGATTTATTGACATTCACGGCATAACTCCAGATATGACAAAAGAAGCCCTCACTTTTGACAAAGTCTGGCACAAAATAGAACCTTATATCAAAGGACAAGCCGTTGTAGCTCACAATGGCTTGTCTTTTGATTTTCCAGTTTTAGAAAAAACATTGGAATATTATGGAATGGAAAATCCCGAATATGAAAAACATTGTACATATCGTCTTTTTAGACAAAATTTAGCGTCATTGTGTAATCAGTATCAAATTTCATTAAATCATCATGATGCTTTAAGCGATGCTAAAGCCTGTGCTGAATTGTTTTTGATACATTTGCAAAGTATAAAACAGAATAAAAAATGAACAACAACATATCAACAAAACCAATTAGTGAACTATTGGGAATGAGCTTTTTTATTCCTGCATATCAACGAGGGTATCGTTGGGAAGAACAACAAATTATTGATTTACTAAATGATATTCTTGAATTTCAAAAAAAGAAAGATAAGGGAATTGGCGAGTTTTATTGTCTTCAACCTTTGATTGTAACACAAAAAGAAAACGAGGTTTGGGAAGTTGTAGATGGACAACAACGGCTTACATCTGTTTATATTCTTTTATCATATCTTTCCACAAAAGGCGACTATGGGATACCAACTGATTTATTTTCTATTGAATATGAAACTAGGGAAAAAGATAATTATAGTAGCAGACAATTTTTGAAGGATATTACTTTAACAACAGAATTAAACAAAACCAATATTGATTTTTATCGAATGAGCGATGCTTTTCTCACTATCAAACAATGGTTTGAAGAAAATAAACCTACGATTGGAAAATTTGTAGACACTTTAATTTCTCATGAACCTAATGAAAATGATGATGATGAAGCAAACAACATTCGTTTTATTTGGTACCCAATCAACATAAATAGCGATACAAAAGAAAAGCCAAATGTAACCTTTGCAAAATACAATCAGGGAAAAATTGATTTGACAAATGCAGAACTAATTAAAGCAATTTTTTATTTAACTGATAGTGATAAAGACAAAAAGAAACATCAAATAAAAATCGGTTATGAATGGGACGATATTGAAAACACATTACGAAAAAAAGATTTTTGGCATTTTATAAATCCCTCAAAGTCATACTTAAACCATATTGAATTTATTTTTGATTTGGTTGCTACAAAATATGAAAAACAAACCAATCCGAAAATTAACAAAAACCTTGACAGGTATTGGTCATTCCATGTATTTAATGATTTGATTTTAAAAAATATAAAAATTTATGAAGGCAGTAAATTCAGTAATACTCGTGATTTTCTTTGGGACGAAATAAAAACCTATTATCGCACTTTTGTAGAATGGTATAGCAATAAAGATGAAGAAAATAAATACATTTATTTTCATCTCATCGGTTTTTTATTACAAGTTGGAGGTGCTGAAAACACCATTGAAAAGGTAAAGGAATTAGCCGAAACAAATTCAAAATCTCAATTTGTTAAGGAACTGCAAGAAAAAATAAAATCACATTTTGACGAAATTGATTTCAATGAAATCGGTTATGACGATAATACTAAAAAAGCAAAGGAAATTCTGTTGCTTTTCAATGTTATTACAACAATGAATGGAGGGTTTAACAAATTTTCTTTTGACAGAATTTCAAGTTGGAGTTTAGAACATATTCATGCTCAGCTATCCGAAGAAATTACAAATGAAAAAGATAAAAGACAATTATTAGAAGAACAAAAAAATGATTTTTTCATTTTTAAACAAGCAGAATTATCAAAAGAGATTATTGAATTACTTGCAATGCCTGATATTGACCAAACCCGATTTGTTAATTTACAGAAGGAAATATTTGATTTATCATCCGACGCAGGTTCAACCATTCATTCGATAAAAAATCTCGCATTGCTGACACCATCCGACAATTCAAGCTTAAATAACTCGCCTTTCCACAGAAAAAGAGATAAAATCAAGTTACTAGATGAAAAAGGTTCGTTTATTCCCATTTGCACTAAAAATGTTTTCTTGAAATATTACTCGAAAAATGTAGAACAAAATGTAAAATGGGATAAAAAAGATATGGACGCATATCTTGCAGAAATGAAAAGCGTATTAACAGATTATGTTAAAATCAAGAAAGAATATTATGGAGAATAAAGAATTTAGCTTTTGGAATTTAATTTCCGAATACACGATAGAAATTCCTGCAATTCAAAGAGATTATGTTCAAGATAGATTATATTCTGACCTACAAAAAGCAGCATGTGATATTGTTGGTGATATGGAAAAATCGTTGAGAAGCCAAACAAAAATCAATTTGCATTTTGTTTATGGAAAAGTAGATAATCAAGAATTGATTCCACTCGATGGACAACAACGATTAACAACTCTGTTTTTATTACATTGGTTTTTATCATTAGGAACCTTGACTGAGGAAAACAATAAAGTTTTATCGAAATTCACTTATGAAACTCGTCCGAGTTCGGAAGATTTTTGCTTGAAATTAGTAAAAGAAAGCGTTAAATATAATCCTGAACAAAAAATAAGCGAACAGATTATCAACGCAAAATGGTTTTTCTTATCATGGAAAAGTGACCCGACAATAAAAGCGATGTTGAAAATGCTAGATGTTATTCAACAGAAATTTACAAATCCAAATGAAGATTTATTCAATTTGTTGTGTAGTGAAAATTGCCCTGTGATTTTTCATTTTTTACCATTAGAACAATTCAAACTAGATGATGAAATTTATGTAAAAATGAATTCTCGTGGAAAACCGCTCACCGATTTTGAAAATTTCAAAGCAAATTTTTCAGTTCTTTTTGACCAAGATAATAAATCAAAATTAGATAATGAGTGGTTGGATATTTTTTGGAAGTTTGAGAAAGACAACCTACAAATTAACTTGGAAGAAATTGATAGAAAATATTTAAAATTCATTGAAAACATCTCGCTATGTTTTTGGGTAGAAAATAAGGATATTAATAAAATCGATAAAGATAATTTTGCGATATTCAGCAGATACAAAGAAATTTATTCATCTGAGTACTTAAAAACCATTTCAAAAATATTTGATGCTTTGACAACTTATAAAGATGCTGAAAAGTATTTTGAAGAGTTTTTAAAGCCAAACCCTGATTATTGGGAATATCTTCGGTTTTATGCTGTTGCTCAATTCTTTATTCACTGTGGAGATGTCAATAATACAAATTTTGAAGCATACAACAGATGGTTAAGGATTTGCAAAAATTTAATTAACAATTCACTTATTCAAGCACCTCACGAGTTTTATAAAGCAATTCGCTCTATTAAAAATTTAGCAAAGAATATCGAAGACATTTATGGGTATATAATTATTCCAGAAAATAAAGTTTTAGGATTCCTCCAGAATCAAGTCGAAGAAGAAAAGATAAAAGCAAAACTAGTTCTTTTTGGCAATTCAAATAAATGGCGTGAAGTAATCGAAAAAACAGAAAATCATTCTTATTTCAATGGACAAATCGGCTTTATTTTAGATTATGCAAAAACAAATAATGGGTATGATATTGATAACTTTTCAGGTTATTCCGAAAAATTGAATGAGCTATTTGGTTCTGAGTTTCAAAACAAACACTATTGTTTATTTCAAAGAGCATTACTGACTTTTGGAGATTATTTACCTGCTATTTCAGGACATTATACATTCTGCAATTTCGAAAATAGTTTAAGAGCAAAAATGGATAATTGGCGAAAAGTATTTAGTGATGATACCAAAAGCAGTTACTTAAAGCAATTATTAGATAATGTTGATGCTGATAATCTAAAAGATAGTTTACAACAGATTGTTAATGATTTTCAGGAAAATAATACGGATTGGAAGTCTCTATTCATTAAAAATGTTGGAATAGTTGAATATTGTGAGAATTATCAGATTGATAAAACCGATAAGCAGATTTATTTAGCAAGAAGTAACGCAAATAGATGGAAACGAAAAGCAGAGTTGAGGTCGTATGTTTTTTACAAAACAAAATTAAAAGAATCTGAATTTAATCCATTTACAAATACTTTTTATTGGGACAGTGCTGATTATGAACCTTGTGCAGGTGTTGATAATTGGCTGTATAAAAATTATCATTTTGCATTAGATATTCGCTATTTAAACGATAAATTTTCATTGTTATTCTTTGACAGAAATGGACGTAGTTTACCAAACGAAGTAGTTAAAAAACTTGAAGATTTAGGTTTTATAAAAAATATAGAAAAGATTGAAGATTTGGACAAGGATACGGAAATTGAAATTACAAAATCTTGTACTTGTTTAATTGATAATAATATTGATTTTACAAAGGTAGAGAACAAAATTAAAGAATTGGTAAATGCTCGGAATATTCTGGAAAATTCTCAATTGTAAAAATACAATTTACCTAAAACTAAATAAGTTGATGTTTTTGCAAAATGTAACAATATGAAACTCTACCTTGACGATATTCGCCCGATCCCTGACGGACATATAGGTGTTCGTTCGTATGCGGAGTTTGTAACTTACATTACTGATAGCGGACTGCCTGATTTTATTTCATTTGACCACGATTTAGGACTCGAAGAGAGTGGATATGATTGTGCTAAATGGCTCGTAGATTATTGTTTAGATAATAATTTCCGATTGCCAAAATTTGATGTACATAGTCAAAATCCTGTTGGTAAAGAAAATATATTATCATTACTACAGAATTTTAAAAAGAATATAAAAGGCTAATATAAACCACGCCGTACCTTGTCTTACTCTCCATCTACCTTTGTCAAAAAAGATTAGGGTTATGAAAAGTATCACAAAGAAGCAAATTCTGGAAAGCATTGGGAAAGTGTATGAACAAGCGAAAAATTGTAAGCTTGAAAATTCATTTTTTGAAAGCATCAAACCTGAACTACATACACTTTCCCAATATTTTAAAACGTCCGAGAAACAAACCTTTTTCATTGCAATGGTTTTTGCGCTAAACTACAAAGGAGATACTGTTGATTTAAACGATTTAATAGATTATTTTGAATGTAATCCAATGAAAATTTTAGAATACAGCGATGATTTTGAGTATTTACATAAAGTTGGGATTTTTGAAAAAAAGAAATCAAGACACCGTGTGAAATTGGCGGGAGCTAATGACCAATTTGTTATTCACGAAAAAATAACAGAAGCTATTTTGCAAAACAAACCTTTGCCCAAAATCAACAAGAAGAAGATAAATGGTATAATAGATTTGTTAGAACAGTTATACAAACTGGGCGACCAACGGGACGATGATAAAATTTCAACCTTTGAACTATTTCGAGAAGTTGAAAAATTGATTGCAGACAACACACATTTTCCGTTAATAGAAAAAGTAAAGCAATTCAACTTTAGCACAGAGGATGCTTATATGTTTTTGTACCTAATATGGAAAACAGTATCAGGAAATGAATCTACAGATATTGGAAGAGCTTTGGATGGTATTTATGATAGTCCATCAGAGAGAGTAAATGAAGTACAAAAATTGTTATCTGGCAATCATATCCTTATTAACAATAATTTGGTTGAAATTATAGAAGCTCAATTTTTCAATGATACAGAAATGAGATTGACGGACACTTCTCTTCAACTTCTGAATGATTGTGACATTAAACTTTTTCTAAACAAAAAGAGAAAAGATAATATCATTATTCCCTCGGAAATTGTTTATCGTGAATTGGTTTTTGATAGGGGCGAGATGAATCAATTAGAAACACTTCGAAATTTACTTCAAGAAGACAAGTTTAATGAAACACAGACAAGACTAACAAATAAAGGTTTACCCAAAGGAATTGCAGTTTTGTTACATGGCGCACCTGGAACAGGAAAAACCGAAATTGTAAAACAATTGGCAAAAGCTACAGACAGAGAAATAATGAAAGTGGAAATCAGTCAGTCAAAATCCATGTGGTTTGGCGAAAGTGAAAAAATCATTAAACGTATTTTCACAGATTACAGAGCTTATGCAAAAGAATCTAAACTAACACCTATTTTACTTTTCAATGAAGCTGATGCCATTATTTCTAAAAGGAAAGAAAACAGTAATTCCAATGTGGCTCAAACTGAAAATGCTATTCAAAATATTATACTGGAAGAGCTTGAAAACTTTGAAGGTATTTTAATGGCAACTACCAACTTAGCTAATAATTTGGACACTGCTTTTGAACGAAGATTTTTATTTAAAGTACAGTTCAAGAAACCCACAAAAAAGGTAAGAGCTAAAATATGGAAATCAAAATTATCACATTTAGATGAAAAGAGTTGTCAAATACTCGCAGATAAATTTGACTTTTCAGGTGGACAGATAGATAATATTATTCGTAAAAGTGAAATACAGGAAATCGTTCACGGCACAATGACCAACTTTGAAGAAATACATTCATTTTGTAGCGAGGAATCCATAATAACAAAAACAACTAAAATTGGATTTGGCTATGCACACGATTAAAATTAAAAGCCAAAACATTTTATTGTTATCAGATACGCATGGCAAACATCGTTTAATCGATATTCCTAAAAACATTCAGATTGTAATTCATTGTGGAGATATTTGTAATGCAGGAGATATGGATGAAGTTTTGGATTTTTTTAAATGGTACGCTCAATTAGAAATACCTCATAAAATATTTATTCACGGAAATCATGATTTGCCTTTCGAGTTAGAACCAGAATGGGGTAAAAGATTGATTCCTAAAGACATTATTTGGTTAAATGACGAAGCGATAGTAATAAGTGAAATAAACATAATGGGAATCAGTGCTTTCCCTTTTTATAATGGTATTGAAACGAAAAATAAAATTGACATCATTGCGTCACATTACCCTCCTTACGGTATTCTATACAATGGATTTGGCAGTGAAGAAATTAGTAATTTTATATTTCAGTTGGCACCAAAATACCACATATTTGGTCACAATCATTCCAACTATGGAAAAACAAAATACAAAAACATTCAGTATATTAACGCATCTATTTATCATAAGTTATGTCAAAAAGAGAATCAATAGCAAGGTATAATATCATCATAAAAAAATTAAGAAAACGACCTGCAACATTTGCTGAAATTGAAGAATATCTTGCCTTGGAATCAGAAATTCAAGCTTACAATTTCAATATTTCAAAGCGTACATTTCAACGAGATAGAGACGATATTCGTTCTTTATACAATATCGATATTTTGTTTGACTTTTCTAAAAAAGTCTATTACATAGATTTTGATGAACAACCAGAAGCAAATGAAAGGATATTAGAAGCTTTCGACACCTTTAATGCTTTGAATTTAACAGATAGGCTTTCTAAGCATATTCATTTTGAAAAACGGAAACCTCAAGGTACTGAACATCTGTATGGAGTACTTCATGCTATTAAAAATCAGATTCAAATAAAATTTGTGTATCAAAAATATTGGGAAGATGAGTTAACTAAACGCATAGTAGAACCATATGCTCTGAAAGAATTCAAAAACAGATGGTATGTCTTATCAAAAGATTTAGGTGATGATAAGATAAAGAGTTTTGCCCTTGACCGTTTAACAGATTTAGAAATTTTGAATAAGAAATTCAACTTTCCAAAAGATTTTGATGTAAATGAACATTACAGATACTGCTTTGGTATTATCAGTCCGAACGGTCATCAGCCAGAAGATGTAGTACTTTCTTTCAATGCATTTCAGGGGAAATATATCAAATCATTGCCGTTACACGATTCTCAGCAAATTCTGATAGATAATGAAGATGAATTGAGAATACAGCTTAAACTATTCATTACACACGATTTCTTTATGGAACTTTTATCCTTTGGAGAAAACCTTGAAGTACTTAAACCTCAAAGCTTGATTGATGATTTAAAATCAACTGTTAGAAATATTCAAAGTACATATGAAGAGTAGAAACTGCATAAATATATTGATAACGAAAAATTAAAATTTTGTATATTTGCTTTGAGCTAACGGAAACACGTTGAAAAATAAAGCAATAAGCACCGTTACCAAATCGTTACCTGACTTCTTTGATTATCTCTATAAAAACCTTGTATTCAACCGATACGGCTTTTTCCTGAATACTTTAAAATATAAACACTAGAAAACCCTTCTCACATTAGTAAAACCAATATATTTTTGATCTAATCAATTACTGCATCTTTATTAATCCATTACATTTACATTTTTAAAATCTACAACATTTTATGTTACAAAATATACTGGGAATTAAGAACAATAATATCCTTATTCAGAATGAAATCTTAGCAGGTCTAACGGTTGCTATGACTATGATACCAGAGTCATTATCCTTTGCGATATTAGCGGGATTACACCCCTTGACAGGACTTTATGCAGCGTTCTTAATGGGGATTATAACGGCTATTTTTGGAGGCCGCCCAGGTATGGTATCAGGTGGAGCAGGTGCTACTATTATCGTGATGATATCTCTTATAGCGATGTATGGCATAGAATATCTATTTGCGGCAGTTATACTAGCAGGTATTATTCAGATACTCGTAGGTATTCTTAAACTAGGAAGATTTGTTCGTTTTATTCCACAACCTGTCATGTATGGCTTTTTAAATGGATTAGCTGTAGTCATTTTCTTTGCACAGATTTCTCAATTTAAAATAAATGTAGATGGTATTAGCACTTGGTTGACAGGCATACCATTATATATGATGATAGGCCTAACAGTACTTACAATATTAGTTGTAACGCTGTTTCCTAAGATAACAAAGAAAGTACCTGCCACACTTATTGCTATCATCATAACCACCGCAGTCGTATTCTTCTTTCAACTTGATACGCGTAAAGTGATGGATATTGCCCATATCAGTGGGAGTTTGCCTAGTTTTCATATCCCTGCATTGCCTTTTACATTAGAAACGATACAAATCATACTGCCATTCTCTCTAGTTATGGCAGGAGTGGGACTAGTAGAGTCTCTGCTAACGCTAAGCATAGTAGATGAAATCACAAATACAAAAGGCAATACCAATAAAGAATCTATCGCTCAGGGTATCGCTAATATTACCAACGGGTTCTTTGGTGGTATGGGAGGATGTGCTATGATTGCACAGACTTTAGTCAATCTAGATGCAGGAGCGAGAAGTAGAATAGCCGCTATCATAGGCTCTCTAACTATATTAGTCATCATTTTAGTAGGTGCGCCTGTGATCGAGCAGATACCATTAGCAGCACTAGTTGGGGTAATGATAATCGTCTCTATTACTACATTTAAGTGGGTTTCTTTTCAGTTAGTCCTGCGTATGCCTAAGGCAGATGTCTTCGTCTTGTTTCTTGTTACAGCTGTTATTATTGCTACACATAACTTAGCTTTAGCAGTGCTAATCGGCGTGATAGTATCAGCACTTGTCTTTGCTTGGGATAATGCAATACGTATCCGTGCCCGCAAATCCTTTGATGTGAATGGAAACAAAGTATATGCTATCTACGGTCCCCTATTCTTTGGGAGCACTACTACCTTTACAGAGAAGTTCACTCCTCATAAAGATACCTCTACTATCATTATTGACTTTAAAGAATCACGAATAGTCGATATGTCTGCTCTTGAGGCAATCAAAAAGATAATAGATAAATACAAAAGTCATAATAAACAGGTTATACTACTAAACATCAATACTGAAGGTAAGAGATTAATGACCAACTCTAAGCTATTTGAAGATAACTTATTAGAAAACAGTTAGATTATCACAGTTAACCCCCTCATTATTAGACTTAATTCTTTATATTTGATTAATACAATCAATAAAACACTATAACTATGCTTAAAATATCACTATCCGTACTACTTGCTATCTTAGGTGGTTATCTAATATTCTTAGGTTTAAAAGCCGATATGTTACCTCCCACTATTACAGGTATAGGGTTCTTTCTAATCGCTATTATATTTAATTTACCTAAAGATAAAAAGTAAGAATAACTGACCAGTCAATTCCGAAAAGTATATAAAAAAAAGGACAACCTCATCAGTTGTCCTTTGTTCTTTTTAGAATGGTCTTGTTACAAAACGACCTATATAAGTATCTCCTTTTATAATCCAAGCTACGATATAAGCCCCTGCACCATCTCCATTAGAAGTATAAATATAAATCGTATCATTCTCTCTATCAAAGACACACTTGGGTTTAACACTAGGATTAAACATATTCTCAAATGAAGAAACAGGTAATTCTATTGTATTACCATATTTACTAATCGTTATAGAAGTATAGTGACTTAACTTATGAAGTCCTTCTATCCCCCATGCCTCTTGTTCTTTATAACCTACTAAATTATATGCTCCATCGACTGTTTTATACTGTGGAATGAAATCACGCTTATTCTCTTCAAAATCTACTTCTTCAATATTCATTTCAATTTTTATCCCTTTCCCTTCTAGAATAATATTAGTATAGGATTCTTTAGCAAGAGGTATTTTATCAAAGGTACTTAGTACTTTTAATCTTGAGTTATGAATAAACCCGCCTTTACCTATACGTTCATCAGAAAAGCTTACATTTTGCCAATCAGCTTTTTTATCATAATCCTCATCGAATACGAACACTAGGTCACCACTAGCCAACTGTCTAACGATACTTGCTTTATTATCTCCTGTCTCTCTGACATGCACATACCCATCTTTATCTACTAAAGCAAATAACTGCCCATAAGATGTACTACACACTAATAACAATACTAATAAACCAATATTCTTCATTCTTTTTATTTTTGAGTAAATGTAAACAATATACACTCGCTACCCCCTGTTAAACGCTTATAAACAAAACAAACAACCTCATCAGTTGTCCTTCTCTATTTCTTTTAAAAGGGAATAAAAGCATTATTATACTGATACTTACCATCTTTAAACACCCATACTACAACATAAGATCCAGCTCCATCACTATTGTCAGCTGTCAAATATATTGTATTATCAGACTTATCATAATAACAGTCAGTATAACCCTTTCCACTTGGATTAAACATATTCTCATAAGCTTTAGTAGGTAAGACAGCTTCTTTCCCATTTTGATTTATCTTTATGGAAGTATAATAAGCTGTAGGTATTGTTCCATCAGTTCCCCACATATCCTGTCCGTTATATGTTTCTAAAAAGTCACTGCCTTTTTGTTTTGTAAACTTAGTTTTATTCTTAGTGTAGTCAAAAGTTCCAATTCCTACTGTAACAGTGACATTATTGCCCGAAAACTTCAACTCCTGTTTACTTGAACTTACTAAAGGAATACGAGTATATGTATCCAACATCTTTAAACGAGAGTTATGTACATAACCACTTACATCATTGCGTTTACTCATTTCAATAATAGACCAATTAGGTGCTTTTTCATCTACTTCAAATAGAAATACTATTTCTCCTGCATCCAATTTACTTCTTATCTCACTATTCGCATTCCCCTCCTTTCGCACATTCACATACCCATCTTTATCCACTACTTTGGCTAACTGTCCATACGATGTACTGCATATTAATAGTATCAATAATAAACCTATTCTTTTCATGTCTCTAACATCTTCTTTAATCCTACATCTTAAACTTAAACCCACGTGGAGCATATAACTTCCCCTCATCATACAGATTTAGATAAAGTCTTACAGTATCCGTTTTTCCTTTTACATAAACTGCATAAATATCCAATACTCCTCTTCCATTAAATAACCCATTCGGAGTATCAAAATGACAACAACTACCTACTCTATAGAATGATAAACTATTTCCTTCTAAATCTGTCAAATCCTTTAAGTATTCTATCTGATTCTGAGGGCCTCTGTTCTGCTTTACACCTCCTACATTTATAGGATTATAAGGAGAATATCCATATTCACGATTAGCTACATGTAATAAAGAAGAAGAAGAAGTAGTCTCCAATATCTGTTTCGGCTTACAGCTTACCCAAACTAGAACTAACAATATAAACAGTAGATTTTTTCTCATAACAAGTTAGTTTAATGATAACACATTATCTAAATTACAAAAAAAACAATAAGTATACTTACTTTTGATAGTATCATATGATACTATCAAAAAAACAACTCCCTCATAATGAATAAATTATTTCTAAATAAAAAAGCACTCCCATAAGGAATGCTTCTATTGTGATCTTTTATTCATCTTCTCTATTGCTGAGTCAAGTCGCTGTTCATTCTTTCTGGAAGACAACTCGTGATTAGTGGTCATTAGAGAATTATATTCCTTTAATGACATTAGTACCACTCCCTTATCGCTACCATTACTAATCACTAAAGCCTCTGAACTTCTGGAAACCCAATCAAAGTAAGACTTGATGTCTTTTCTAAATTTAGCTATATCTACTATCATAACTTTTTTGTTTACTTATATAGTCACAAATACAATACCACTAATAATAAAACACTTACCCTTCCATTTTATCAGTAAGGTATTTAAGATTAGTTGTTATCTTCTCTATATCCCAGTTCCACCATTGCATTTCTAAAAGCTCCTGTATCTTCTGCTCTGAGAATCTCTTCTTAATTTCTTTAGCAGGGTTACCACCTACGATACTATATGGCGCAACATCTTTTGTAACTGTTGCATTAGAGGCAATAATAGAACCGTCACCTACCTTCACTCCCGGCATAATCGTTACATTCGTTCCTATCCATACGTCATTCCCTATGACAGTATCTCCTTTATAAGGAAGATCTGACAACTTAGGTTCTGCTACTTTCCAGTCTTTACCGAAGATATTGAACGGATAAGCTGTTATCCCATCCATCTTATGATTAGCTCCATTCATAATAAATGTAACGCCTGACGCTATCATACAGAACTTCCCAAGAATCAACTTGTCACCTATAAAATCAAAGTGATACTTCACATTCTTCTCAAAGTTATCTACGCTCTCGAAGTCATCGTAATAGGTATAATCCCCTACTATAATATTGGGATTCGTAATTATGTTTTTTAGAAAACACAATCTATTATAATGTTCTAATGGAAACTTATCGTTGCTATCTGGTATATTCATCATTAATTAGTTTTAAACAAGTAGACCAATACAGTCTTTAAGTTCTCAAAGATAAAACAAAAAAAAAGCACCTCAACCTAAAAGGAAGAGGTGCATATTATACTTCTTACGTTGTGTATCAACTTCTGCTGTTATGCATTTATGCTTGTTGGCTCACTATACTTTTAAGAGCGTTATACTCTTCTATTGGTATAATTACTATTCCAGTAGTTTCGCACTCTTTGACCATTAAGTCAAGTCCACTTTCCATCACATAGTCAATGTAAGTTGACACATCTTCTTTAAAATCATTTAGACTAATCTGTTTCTTCATTTTTGTACATTTTCTAATACAAATACAACAATCGAACCATTTAATGATTTTTACTCAAAAAAATATTAAATAAACAGAATTTACCTCAATAATTTATGACTACTACACGTAGTTTATTTCATTCTTTGGCTCTCCATCTAAGAACCCTTGTTGCTCCATCCAAGTGTCGCTATAGATCTTACTCATATAACGAGAACCATGATCAGGGAATAACATCACTACTACGCTATTCTCATCAAAAGCTCCTTCTGCTGCATACTGTCTCGTCGCTTGTAGTACCGCTCCAGAAGTATATCCTAAGAATAATCCCTCTGTACGAGCTAACTCACGTGCTGTCTGAGCAGCATCTTTATCCGTCACCTTTACAAACTTATCGATCACAGAGAAGTCAGTAGCACTTGGTATCAAGTTTTTACCTAATCCCTCTATCTTATAAGGAGCTATCTCATTAGGATCAAGCTCTCCTGTCTCGTGGTATTTCTTTAATACAGACCCATAAGCATCCACTCCTAAGATCTGGATATTAGGATTCATCTCTTTTAAATAACGTGCAGTACCCGATATAGTACCTCCCGTACCAGAACAGCATACGAAGTGCGTAATCTTACCCCCCGTCTGTTCCCATACCTCAGGCCCTGTAGAAGCATAATGCGCCTCAGTATTTAACTCATTAAAATATTGATTGATATAGATAGAGTTTGGCGTCTCTTTCTGCACTGTCTTTGCCACCTCATAATATGAACGTGGATCATCAGCCGCTACATTAGCAGGACATACATATACAGTAGCCCCCATTGCACGTAACATATCTATTTTGTCAGGAGAAGACTTATCACTCACTGATAAGATACATTTATACCCTTTAATCGCACTTACCATAGCGATACTAAATCCAGTATTACCAGATGTCGTTTCTACGATAGTACTACCAGGTTTTAATATTCCTTTTTTCTCAGCTGCTTCGATAATGTGCATTGCCACTCTGTCTTTTGCAGAATGACCCGCATTGAAAGCTTCTACTTTTCCATAGAAATTCCCCTTCAACTCTTTAGTAGCTTTACTCAATTTTACAATTGGCGTATTTCCTATAAGAGCTAATACATTATCATACGCTTGAATCTCATCTTTCATAATATCTTATTTACTATTGACGGTTATTAAACCGTCTATGTTATACTAACAAATTTACTAAAAAAACAAAGCCACTACTCTTTTATCCCTTCTAAATCGAACATAAAAACGAACTCTTTTGCTACTTCTTTAATCGCCTCAAAACGTCCTGATGCACCACCGTGTCCAGCCTCCATATTGGTATCTAAATAAAGTTGCTTATCATTCGTTTTCATCACTCTCAATTTCGCTATCCACTTCGCAGGTTCCCAATACTGCACTTGACTATCGTGAAGACCTGTAGAGATATACATATTAGGATAATCTTGAGCTGCCACATTATCTAATGGCGAATACGACAGCATATAGTCATAGTACTCTTTTTCATTTGGATTACCCCATTCGTCATACTCTCCTGTAGTCAAAGGTATCGTATCATCAAGCATAGTCGTCATCACATCAACAAAAGGCACTTGAGCAATCACTCCGTTATACAAGTCAGGGCGTTTATTCACCACTACTCCCATTAACAACCCTCCTGCTGAACCACCTTCTGCATATAGATGTTCTGCTGATGTATATCCTTCTGCTATCACGTGCTCAGAACAAGCGATAAAATCGTCAAATGTATTCCACTTCTCTAATAACTTCCCGTCTTCATACCACTGACGTCCCATATCTTCTCCTCCGCGAATATGAGCGATAGCATAGATAAATCCTCTGTCTAATAAAGTTAATCGCGTAGTAGAGAAATAAGGCTCCATAGAATATCCATATGAACCATACGCATACTGTAAGAATGGATTAGTTCCATCTTTCTTCATTCCTTTTTTATAAATGATAGACATCGGTACTTTCACTCCATCTTTAGCCGTAGCCCAGATACGCTCTTCTATATAATCGTTCTTATCAAAAGTCCCTAATACCTCTTGTTCTTTCTTCACTTCCTTCTCACGCGTACGCATATTGAAGTCTATTACAGATGATGGCGTATTCATAGACTGGTATCCATAACGCAATATCTCTGTATCGAAGTCTAAGTTCGTACCTGTATAAGCATTATACGTTTCACTCTCAAATGGTAAGTAGTATGCCTCTTGGTTATTATCCCACGGTTGAATCTTTAAGTGAACCAATCCATTAGAACGCTCCGAGATCACTAAGTAATCTTTAAAGATGTCCACTCCTTCTAACAATACTTCTTCTCTATGAGCAATCAGCTCTTCCCAATGCTCAACAGTAGTCTTATCTTCTGGACAACGCATCAACTTAAAGTTATCTGCATCATCTAAATTGGTCATAATATAAAAATGTCCGTTATAGTGAGAGATATTATACTCTAACTCACGTACTCTCTCTTGGAACATTCTAAACTCCCCATCAGGATTCGCTGATTCTAATATTTGGAACTCACTAGTCAGTGTACTCTCACTAGCGATAACTAAGTATTTACGTGATTTCTCTTTGAAGATATGCGTATCAAAAGTGTCATCAGCTTCGTAGTACACCATTACATCTTCTGTAATCGCTGTACCTAACTTATGCTTATAGATTTTATCTGCACGAAGTGTTACCTCATCTTTACGAGAGTAGAATAAAGTCTTATTATCAGAAGCCCAAGTAGAGCTACCTGTAGTCTTCTCTATAGAGATAGGAGATATCTCTCCTGTAATCAGATTCTTTACTTGTAGTGTATATTCTCTACGAGATACAGTATCTGTACCGTATGCTACCCATTGGTTATCCTCAGATACATTCACCCCTCTTAAGTGGAAGTATGTATGCCCCTCAGCCATCACATTACAGTCAAACATAATCTCTTCATCAGCCTCTAAACTACCTTTCTTACGACAGATGATAGGATAGTCTTTTCCTTTCTCAAAGCGAGTGATATAGTAATATCCGTTATAGAAGTACGGCAATGAACTATCATCCTCTTTTATTCTACTTTTCATCTCTTCGTATAGATCAACCTGAAAAGCTTTAGTATGTGCAGTCTCTGCTTGATAGAATGCGTTCTCTGCATTTAGATAATCAATAACCTCTTGGTCTTCTCTATCGTTTAACCAGAAGTAATTATCTATTCTTGTATGATTATGTGCTGTTAGCTCGTGTGGTTTCACTTTAGCTATAGGCGCTTGTATATTATTACTCATTATTTTCAATTGTTAAAACACAAAAGTAAGGTTTTATAACTTAAATAATTGTTAGCGTGGTTTAAATGAGTATTAATGATCTACTAGTCCATTTATTGGACTTGAGGTAGAAGTAAAAAAGCCAGAGATGAGTGTCTCTGGCTTTAGTTTATTGTTTAAATAATATTGATCGTTTGTTGTCCTGTATATTCATACAATTCAAATCCATATCGTTCTATACTAGGATTAGAAAGTTTTATGCCATTAGGAACTAATCTATTCATTCGATTAAATGAATTTGGTGCATTTATTAAAGCTGGTGCATTAGATTGCTTATTACAGTAGCAACATCTTTTATTGCCAAACTGATTAATAAACACAACTATAGTAGGTACTTGCATAATCACGTCTAATGTACCTAGCATTTGACTAATAGCTTTAGTTAATACACTATTATTAACCTTTCTATCCTTTAATTCATTAAGTAAAAACCAAGACTTATCATTACTTGTATAGCATATAACATCACATCTCTTTTTCCCTTGATTAAAGACATGAGGTGTACTTGTAAGAAAACCATCATAATCAACAACTTCGAATGTTTTACCTAAGCCATTATTATACTTAACCGCACCATCTGTAATACCACTGCTAATAACTAAAGATCTATTTATATCGTCTATCTCAAAGGTGTTACTTGCTATAGTTTGCGTAATACTCAATGTACTAACTGGTATTCCAAAATGACTTGTCAAATCAACCTTAAGTAATCTATCCATAGTTATTTCGCTTTTTAATTAGTTAGTCCCATTGCTATTTTAAAGATTCGTACTGATCATATATAAAGTCGATCGTATCAGATAAAGGATTAGTATTCACTAATCGTTCATTCTCTACTATTAAGCTTTGCAATGTTCCTGCTCCTACTTGATATACAGCCAACTCATCATAGTTATACTTCGCTATATCATTATCTGCACTTTTCACATCGTATGCCTTAATCATTAAATTAAGTTGATTAATAATATACGGACTATGGGTAGATATAAATAAGTTAATGTTATTCGTGTTTCTATTAAAACAATCTTGTATCAATTCATTCATCAGTTTATACTGTGCGTCAGGGTATAAACTTAGTTCAGGTTCTTCTATATGAATATAAATCTTTTTGTTTAGATCGCTTAAGTTCTTAATTGGTCTAAAATCTGTCAAACTATCTATGGAAGATAGATAAGATAAAACAGAGCGATTAAATGCGTCTTCAAAATTAAACTTAGTAGAAAAGTACTTAGCGATTAAAGAAATAGGTGCAGAACTCTGTGTTCCAGACGAACTGTTCTTAAAGCTAACTTGATATTTATTATCCGTATTTGACTCTACAACATATTCTTTTCCTTTACTTCCTTTTTTCACTATAAACCTAAGACCTACGTGATTAAGATCTATCTGTCTAAGAGCTTCATTAGCAAAATCAAAGTCCTTATAAACCTCGTGAAAATAAAAACCTAAATAAGCTCCTGCAACTGATGCACTATTATCAGCCCACAGAGGAATTATGTTTCTATCTTCAGTCACAAAACTAACCTTAGTAAAATACAAATTACTTGCACTAATCGTTGATGTCTTTTGAAGTTTCTTATCTTTAAATACTATAGTAAATTCCTCACCATCCTTAAACGTAACAGTATATATTATTTCGGTATCAGCATCTACATATTCTTCTAATCCTGATGCTTTAAGTTGCTTAGTGATATGAAAGCGAAAAGGACTCTTAGACATCTTACTATGTTTTAGATAAGAACGAATACTCTCCATTTTAAAAATATACCTAAACAGAGATAAACACTTCATTAAAGTACTTTTACCACTTCCCGATTCCCCTATCAAGATTGTTAGAGGCTTGATATCTTTGATATCAATATCTCTTAATGGTCCTAAATTCTTTATTTGTATTGACTCTTTCATTAGTAATATATTTGTTTCAAATATACTGTTTTTACTTTAAAAGGTATACTCTACCTGCCCTATATAACATTAATCACCCAACTACTACTTCTATATATTCATCTAATCCCCTCATACTGTATCGCACCATACGCATGGTAGTTTCTTGCAGATTCAGGCGCTACATAGTCTCTTCAATATTGATATAAACATTTAATACTCAAATAACATCAAAAGCTATGCATACATAATCTGATTTCTTTAGTGGCGTCTAAACAGTTTATTTATTTTATAAAAATAATATATTTTAACAATAGATAATATAAAAAACCTTATAGCTATTGAATAAATAACAAAAAAAACAAAAACTATGAAATACTTAAAATAATCAGTCCCTTTAGATTTTTCATAACTTCCGTAACTATTTTTACTGAAAGAAATCGATATTGAATCATTAATAGCATATTTGATATTTTCTCTAAATTTATTATTCAAATTAAGATCTATAAAAATTTTGTTCTTCTTATTCATTATAGAGTAATAATCCTCATATTTTTGATCATAAAATACATCCTTATTTTTTCCCATATTTAAATCATAGTTTTTTCTAAATACAGAGTCATTTTTAAGAGCTACATTATTTACATAAATTAAATAATCATAATTAAATAAATTCTTTTCAATTGAATCTAATCTATTGATTAAAGGCTTTTCTTCATAATAATATTCAGTTTTAGATATATTTTTATCACTATTAATTTTTGAGTTTGAAATTCCAAAAGGATATAAAAATAAAATAACTGAATAAAAAAATATAACTAAACTCGATACTATAGCATAAGAAATATATGTGCTCTGACTTGATTCTTTCAAAATAAGCACGGAATTTTGTATTTCTGCAATACGATGTGATATTGTATAATTAGTATTTTCTGAAGTGAAGTATGCTTCAAAACTTATTGTATCATTAACTTTTATTAAGTCAGTTTTTATAGAAGTTTTATTTAAATCAGTTAAAACCTCGTATTGTAACAAAGTATTAGTATCTAATACATTAAAGCTTTTCCAACAACCCAAATCTTTATCCAATATAAAGGTAATTGGAGTAAATATATCACTTGGAGTTACATCCTTTTCTCCAAGCATTATAACAGTTCCACTCAAATAATTCAAATAATTATAGACCTCTGTATTTTCATAAGTAATTCTAACATTTTCGAAGTCTGTTACTTTTTGAGTATTTATTTGAGTTAATTTTCTTTCAAAAAAAACATATTTGTTTTTTTTGAACCTTTTATGCAAAATCAATGTAACAATAATAGGTACAATTATACCTGTTATAGCCACTTTATCCGAAAATGTTAATATAGATAACAATAGTAATATAGTTTTAAATTACACTTAAAACAAATATAGCTAAGTTATATATAAATTTGACTATTAAAGAATAAACATTTCCTATAACAACTTAACTATATTTCTTTTACCATAAATACACTACAATACTATAAACCAACCACATACAACACTAAAAAAGCCAAAGACTCTCATCCTTGGCTTTCAAAAATTACAAATCAAAAAAACTACTATAGTCCCCCTCTAAACTTCGCTATTTTCTCTTTTAACTCAGCTAATAGCTCTGCATTGACAATACCATTAACCTCATCAAAATTCTCATAGTATTTAGGCAGTGCAAATGTATCTATAAGCTGACCTCCGAACTGTGGAAATACAGTCTTGGCGATATTCAGTGAGTTCTGACCTCCATATCCACCAGGAGAAGTTGACATCACAAACATTGGTTTCTCTTGCCATAACTTTAACTCCTTACGAGAACACCAATCAAACAAGCTCTTAAAAGCTGCTGTCCAATTGCGATTGTGCTCAGACATCGAGCAGATAATAGCATCTGACTCGTTTATCTTCTCTAAGAAGCGGTTTGCTCCTTCAGGAAAACCTAACTTCTCTTGATCTACCGAAAAAGTTGGCACAGGATAATCATTTAAATCAATCACCTCAAGTTCTCCTTCAGGAAACATCGATAGAGTGAACTCTACTAACTTCTTATTAATCGAAGTACTTGATGTACTCGCAGCAAATCCTAATATTTTCATAGCTTATATTTAATTACATCAGTGTCCGATAAAAACTTTTATCGGAGCTTTTCATATCTATAATATGCTTTAAATCATCCTCTTAACTCGGATAACCGATCTTTACACCTGTAAATAGGTTATCCGAAGAAGG
>NZ_NSGJ01000042.1 GCF_002286775.1 Myroides sp. N17-2 | reverse complement strand
TCTTCGGATAACCTATTTACAGGTGTAAAGATCGGTTATCCGAGTTAAGAGGATGATTTAAAGCATATTATAGATATGAAAAGCTCCGATAAAAGTTTTTATCGGACACTGATGATACTAAATAATTAAGTTAAGTAGTTATATATAGAACACTTAACTTCCATAATTATGAAACACTTATTTTTATACAGCTTATTATTGATTAGTTCTTTGTGTATAGGGCAGAATGCTAAGACTGACTTAGAGACCTATGTTCCTAAAAAAGATAATTACTCTTTTACAACGATTAATTTTAATGTACCTGCGTTTGATAGAAAACAAAAAGTTGACAGTGTCTCTTTTGAAGGAAGTTTAATCATACCTAAAGCAGGTTTTGATAAAGTTGTAATTATTAAACCGGGAACAGGTTATAATACACGTAATACACATAGTTATTTAGCAGAGGCTTTGTTAGATCACAATGTAGCTGTGTTTAGATATGATGAAAGAGGTAAGGGAAATTCAGAAGGGGAAGGAGGTGGGGATATGTTATATACTTCTACGATGATGGGAGCCGAATTAGCTTCTGCCTTTAACATGTTAAAAAGACAAAGAATCTTACAAGATAAGAAGTTTGGAGTGATAGGACATAGTATGGGAGGGATTGCTATTATGGATGCTTATGCTCATTCTTTTAGTCCTGATTTTTTAGTGATATTATCATCTCCTGTTGTATCTGGGAGAGAGTTTTTTCTTTATCAATTAAGACAAGAGGGAAATGGTTTTCAAGATTACTTTGTCTATGATACTCAGATCGAAAAAGAAAAGGTGTATAATGAATTAGTAGATTTTTATATAGCCAATAAGGATAAGCAGAACTATTGGAAGTTGTATAAGAAAAAGGTGAGGGAGATAGGGTATACAGATAAGAAATCTAAAATAAGATTTAAGTTTCTAATAGGACGTGCAGAAAAAGACTTAGTATTAAAGGACAATCGGGATAAGTATCGAAAGTTAACTATACCGACGTTTTATATGATAGGAGATCAAGATGTTTTGGTAGATCCTGTAAGGAATGTTGAATTACTTACGAGTTTTCATAATAAGAATATAACAATAGAAGTGTTAGAGGAAGAGAATCATTTCTTTGCTGATGGAGAAAGCTACGATATACATCATGTACCTAAACAAAAAGTAGTGGATTGGGTGCTAAAGCAATAGTGATGTTAATTATCACTTAATGCCATTACATTTATATTTATTTTAAGATTAGAAAGAGTAAATTGTAGTCACAAAAAATCACTCTCTAAACTATGAATAAATTAAAATATATAGCTGTAGCACTGTGTGTTACGGTATTGTCTTTCGCACAAGTACCTCAAGATAAAACAACTGTAATTAAGGATACCTTGCCTACTTCTGTTCAGAAGATTTCTGAAAGTAATTTAGGTAATAAGTTGACATTACAGCAGTATGTTGAGGATATGTATATCAATACATGTAAACTATATAACAAAGGAGCTGTGCCTTTAGTAGAGGCTGGTGAATATGATGTGTTATTAATAGATAAAAAAGGAACAGCAGACGGAAGCACATTTGTAAAGTCAAAAGACTTAGCTTTACTGAAAATAGAAGATGTAAAGGAGATTAAGTATGAGAAATCTAAACAGACAGATGTGATGTATGGTAGTAGAGGTGGAGCATTCGGAATTATGGTGATAACAAAATAGAGATTATACGATTTATAAATCAAAGTAGAGCTGTAGCTAATAGTTAGTTACAGCTCTTTTTTTAATGAATATTTTGTGTATAACTGTGTTTATTGTTAAAAAGTAATTGTTTACTTTTGATTCTTGAAATAAAATTGAAGAGTTGTGATTAAAGAGGCATTTTCGTATAAAGGAAGTATTGGTAGAAAAGAATATATAATGAGTTTAGTTATTTATTTTGTTCTGTTAGTTTTGATTTTTAATGTGTTTGCGAGACTTAGTGGAACATTCTTTGGAATCGTCTTTCTTCTTGTGTTTGGAGTCTTACTTGCTTATGTTTTTGGAAAAGGTACTAGACGTTGTCATGACTTAGGTAAGAAGGGGGGGGGAACAGTTTAGTATTAGGACATGGTTATCAATGTTGTCAAGAGAAATAAAAGTAAATAAGACAGAAAAAGTTAAGGAGCCTGTCATAGAATAAATTAAGGTGTTGTATTAAAATATAGTCTTATCTAGTGTAACCAACTCCTCCTTAGTAGGTTGGTTTTTTGGATCTATAAATGCATGAAATGCAGGTGTGTCGTCACAATAGATGATGTCAAATGAGAAACGTTCTCTACCATACAGTCCTCTATGGATAGTATTGGTAGAGAAGATAAATAGATCTCCTCTATTAAGTGAGAATAACTGTCCTTGGCCTATAGTATCACTTGATCTAATTAACTTTTACTAAATTATCTACTGCATATTTTGGGTTAATTAAGGCGGTCGAATATTTTTTAATAGCGTATATTTGTTGGAATCACCTATTGAGAACATTCAAGCCAATTAACATCCAATGGAAATTTATAAGAAAAGACAATTATTATTTAATACTAAATACAATGCTATTAGAGGCAAGTATAAACTAGTAGGAGCTATTCGTTTATTAGTGTTCTTTGCGGTCATATACTTCTTTTATTTAGCGCTATCTCATGCAGATACTTTCTATTTATATATTACAGGAGGCGCTATCGTTTTATTTTTAGCTTTATTAAAGATACATGCTAGCTACTCATGGAAGATGCGCTATGTACAGGCGCTTAAAAATATTAATACAGATGAGCTAAACTTCATAGAGAAAGATGAGAGATCATTTGAAGACGGTAGTGAGTTTAAGACTACAGAACATCCGTATGCTTTTGATCTTGATATATTTGGGTACAAATCTCTTTATCAGTATCTAAATAGAACAGCGACCTTTATCGGTAAGCAGAAGTTAGCCGATATGCTAAAAGGGAAGTTAAGTGCTAAGGAAATATTAGAGAACCAAGAGGCAGTCAAAGAGCTTTCTCAAAAAATAGAATGGAGACAGGAAATATACGCGTATAGCAAATTATCTAATCTAGATGAGAAGTCTTATCTAAGGTTAAAAAAATGGAGTGAGACAGAGGTGTTATCTATAAGCAAACTTGCTAAAGCACTGAGTTATATATTGCCAGTGACTTTAGGAGTGTCTATAGTGTTATATTATCTGCTAAATATACCTGCTCTAGGGTATGCGATATCGAGTTTATTCTCTATGAACTTGATTATTGCTTTATCTAATATTAGACATATACAGAAGGAGCTAGGTGGTGCTGATAAAGTACATGAAACGATAGAAAGCTGTAGTGCAATAATTAAACGTATCGAAAGAGAGAACTTCGCTACTGAGAAAATGAAGACGTATATCAGTGAACTGAATAAAGATTCGTTTCAGGCTAGTAAAGAGTTAAGGGTGCTATCTCGATTATTTGAGCAGATGGAGACTATAGCTAATATCTTTGTGATGGTGGTGTTTAATGGTTTTATGCAGTATCACGTACATGTGCTGTATCGTTTCTTAGATTGGAAAAGAGAGAAAGGACACTTAGTACCTAAGGCTATTGAGATCATAGGGGAAGTAGAGGCATTAAACTCACTATCGAACTTATCTTATAACAATAGACATTATACCTTCCCTGTTATTAATGAAGAGGGTAAGATGAGTTTTAAAGACTTAGGCCATCCACTTCTTAATGAGAAGAAGAGAGTGTGTAATGATATCGAATTTAGCAATCAGCGTTTTGTGATTCTTACAGGATCTAATATGTCAGGTAAGAGTACGTTCTTGCGTACTATAGGAGTAAATCTAGTATTAGCAGGTATCGGAGCGCCTATCTGTGCTAGTAAAGCAAGTTTCTTTCCACTACCACTTTTTGTATCTATGCGATTAACAGATTCACTAGATGACAGTGAGTCATACTTCTATGCAGAGGTGAAAAGGCTAAAGATGATTATAGTACAGGTGAGAGAGGAATCATGTTTTGTATTATTAGACGAGATTCTGAGAGGAACTAATTCTGACGATAAACAGAGTGGAACGATAGGAGTAATCCATAAATTAATAAGAGAGAAAACCTATGGTGTTATCGCTACACATGATTTAGAAGTGTGTGAGACGACAAATAAGTTTCCTGATATATTGGTTAATAAATGCTTCGAAGTAGAGATCAAAGAAGATGATTTGTATTTTGATTACAAGATTAGAGATGGGGTATGTCAGAATAAGAATGCCACTTTCATTATGAAAAAAATGGAGATTATAGATTAATTAAACCCATAATACGCAATAGACATATAAACGAAAAGTAATTATACAAAATGGGTCTGAATTAGCGATTAAAGTATACTATAGTATGGTTTTAGAGCTAATGAAAGAGCTATAAAGTAGAATTGCTTTGTAGTATTTGGCTAATGCGGAATGTGGGTTAAAATATTTAAAAGATAAGAGGGAGTCATGTATATGGCTCTTTTTTTTGGCTTAAAATGTAAGCTCTTGTACAGTAATAATTAGGATTATAATACCTAACTGTACAGAAGATTTAGACTGTAACATCAGGAAAGATAGTGTTGTACTTCATTTATAAAAGGACGTTTTTGTTGTAAGTTATTAAATATTAGTTCTTTGTGTTTGTTTTGACTCTCTGTTTTTGGTAGCCCTGATAGGGGTTTTTGAAAGTGGTCGCATAATGGTCGCATAGTGATCGCGTAATGGTCACATAGTTAAGGCCATTTTTGATGCGACCACTATGCTATCATTGTTCCATCATTATCCTATCATAGCTATCTGCTTTTCTGCAGAGTAGATTATAGTCAGCTAGTATTTTATAACGCTATGATATGTGCTAGCGTGATATTATAAAAAACAAAGCCTATCTAAGTGGGAATAGTAATCTATAATGGATGTTACTATACTAGCTTAGACAGGCTCAAAAAAAAAGAGATACTTCAATGAAGAAGTATCTCTAAAAATTACATTATAAGAAAAACTAATTACATAGTCTTAATTAACTCATTGATTAGCTCACGAGCAACAGGTTCTGCGGCTCCTACAGCTTTAAGAACATCCTCATGGTGAGCTTCTACGATACCTTCTTCGTTCCCCATATCAGAGATAACAGAGATACCGAATACTTTCATCTCCATGTGGCGTGCCACGATTACCTCAGGTACAGTAGACATACCTACACAGTCAGCACCTACGATACGCACCATCTTATATTCAGCTAGTGTTTCGAAAGTAGGACCTTGTAGACCGTAATATACTCCGTGTTTAATATCGAAGTTTTTAGCCTTAGCTATTTCTTGTGCTTTCTTAACTAATGTTCCTGTATATGCATCATTCATATTAACGAAACGAGGACCGAAGCGCTCGTCATTATGACCTCTTAGTGGGTGGTCAGGGAATGCGTTGATATGATCTGTGATAATCATGATATCACCAACTTTAAAAGAAGGGTTAACTCCTCCTGAAGCATTAGATACGATAAGTGTTTCTACTCCCATGTATTTCATCACGCGGATAGGAAATACAGTTTTAGCCATCTCATATCCTTCATAGTAATGGAAACGTCCTTGCATAGCAACAACTTTCTTATTACCAATAGTACCGAAGATTAAAGCACCTTTGTGCCCCTTAACAGTAGATACTGGGAAGTTAGGAATGTCTGAATAAGGAATTTCATGCTCTATTTTAATATCAGCAGTTAGGTTTCCTAAACCTGAACCTAAAACAATACCTATTTCAGGTTTGAATTGTGTCTTGTCAATTAAATACTTAACCGTTTCTTGAACTTGATCCCACATAGTTTAAAATTGTTTTGTCAAACTCCTCATGATTGTTTAAAAAGGAGGTTTGAATTGGTAAATAATATAATTTGTCTGATGGGATTAATCCGTTTAATCGAACATAATCTTTCTCAGTGGTAATAATCTTATTCTCTTTTGCTTTGCTCAAAATTAGTTCAATATCAGCAGGCGAAAAATGATGATGGTCAGGAAATGTTAAACAAATCGTTTTTTCGCATTTTAAATGGTCAAAAAAACTCTGTGGTTTAGCTATACCCGCAACCATTAAAAACTCTTCATTTCTCAACTGTTCCACTGTTATTGAATCAGACTTTGAATATGCAAGTTTACTGAATTCAATATACGTAAAAAAAGACAATTGTCCCGGTTTTAGTTTTAATTTTTTAACAATTAAATTCTGATTATCAATAGATAAGCTAGAAGGACATTTAGTGACTACGATTATGTCAGCTCTGCTCGCCCCTTTGCGAGACTCTCTAAGGTTACCTGTTGGCAGCATATAGTCATTATAATAAGGCTCATCATATGTTGTTAATAATATATTGAATCCGCCTTTTACGGCTAAGTGTTGATAAGCATCGTCAAGAACGATAGCTTGGGTATCGCTTTTTAGTTTAAGTATATTCTCTATACCATTTACTCTCTTAGCATCAACAGCTACACTAATATTATCAAATTTGTGATGATATTGGAATGGTTCGTCGCCGATCTGTTCCATTGTCGTATTTTCATCAGCCAAGAAGAAGCCTTCACTTTTGCGTTTATATCCTCTGCTTAATGTTGCGATTTGATATTGATCTTTTAGTAATCGGATGATGTATTCTACCATTGGTGTTTTGCCTGTACCACCGACACTTAAATTTCCAACGACAATAGTTGGTGTAGAGAAAGATGTGCGCTTAAATACATTTATAAAATAAAGGTAGTTGCGCAGTGTAGTAATGCCCCCATATAGGATGGCAAAAGGGAAAAGTAATTTTCGCAGTAATTCCATAAGACGAAATTACTATATTTTTTATCTTTGAGAAAATTATATCTCATATCTGTAAAAAGCATTTAAGAGATAGACTCGTTATAAAAATAGAAGAAATGAGATTAAGAGAGGTTATTCCAATATTAGAAGAGATGACACCGCTGTCTTACGCAGAGGGGTTTGATAATGTAGGCTTATTAGTCGGTGACTATGAGCTAGAGGTGACAGGTATATTAGTGTGTCACGATGCTTTAGAAACTGTTATTGAGGAGGCTATTGAGAAGAAGTGTAATATGGTAGTATGTTTTCATCCTATTATATTCTCTGGAATGAAGAAAATAACGGGTAAGAATTATGTAGAACGTACTGTAATTAAGGCAATAAAGAATGATATCGCTATTTATGCGATTCATACAGCTTTAGATAATCATCAGGATGGGGTGAATAAAATATTCTGTGACACATTAGGGATAGGTAATACAAGTATATTAATTCCAAAGGAGAGTTATATTCAGAAGTTGGTTACTTATGCACCTCGAGAGAATGCAGAAGAGGTTAGACAAGGACTGTTTAATGCAGGAGCAGGGGCAATCGGTAACTATGATTTGTGTAGTTTCACTTCTGAAGGGAGCGGGAGTTTTAGAGGAAATGAGAAGAGTACACCTGTTATAGGGCAAGCATTGAATTATGAAGAGGTAGAAGAAGTGAAAGTAGAAGTGGTCTTTGAGAAACACTTGCAAGGTAAGATCTTAAAGGCATTATTTGCTTTAAATTATTATGAAGAGAAAGCTTACGAAATATATAATCTAGAGAATAAACTTCAGAATGTAGGAATGGGAATGATCGGTGACTTAGCAGAAGAGATGGATGAGGTAGCATTTTTACAAATGGTCAAAGAGAAGACAGGTACAGGTGGTATTAGACATAGTGCCTTGTTAGGTAAGAAGATAAAAAGAGTAGCTGTATTAGGAGGATCTGGTAGTTTTGCTATAAACAACGCATTGTCACAAAAGGCAGATGCTTATATTACATCAGATTTGAAATATCATGACTTTTATCAAGCTGAAAGCCAAATAGTTTTAGCTGATATTGGTCATTTTGAAAGTGAAAGGTATACAAAAAATTATATAACTGAGTTTCTTTCAAAAAAAATAACTACTTTTGCGGTTATTTTATCAACAGTAAATACGAATCCAGTTAACTACTTATAATGATGACAAAGAAAAAAGAATTAACAGTAGAAGAGAAGTTAAGAGCACTTTATGATCTGCAATTGATTGACTCAAGAATTGACGAAATCAGAAATATGAGAGGGGAACTTCCTCTTGAGGTTGAAGATCTACAAGATGAGGTTGCTGGACTAAACAAGCGTTTAGAGAAATCAAACATAGACTTAGGTAATATTGAAACGAGCATCAAGGATAAAAAAGCTGCTATCGAGGAGTTTAAAGCTGCTATCGTAAAATATACTGAGCAACAAAATGAGGTAAAGAACAATAGAGAGTTCAATTCATTAGAAAAAGAAATCGAATTCCAAAAGTTAGAAATTGAACTTGCTGAGAAACACATCAAAGAGATGAAAGTTAGCATTGAGTTCAAAAAGACTTCTATTGTTGAGACAGAAACAAAGTTAAATGCTAGAAGAGAGCACTTAGGACATAAAGAAGCTGAATTAAACAGTATTATGTCTGAAACTGAACGTGAAGAGAAAGTATTGTTAGAGAAGTCAGAAGAATATAAACAAGATATCGAAGATCGTTTATTAGTAGCTTATACTAGAATCAGAAATGGTGTACGTAATGGATTAGCAGTTGTATCTATCGAGCGTGGAGCTTCTGGAGGTTCATACTTCACTATTCCACCACAAACTCAAGTAGAGATTGCAGCTCGTAAGAAAATTATTACGGATGAGCACAGTGGACGTATCTTAGTTGATAGCGCATTAGCTGAAGAAGAAAGAGAAAAAATTGATGCTATTATAGCAAAATTATAATATCGAAAGGCCTCTTATTTAAGAGGCTTTTTTTATTTGTATGATAAAGAGTATAGGATTATTAGTCAATGTGATTTCCTTGTTTTCGATGCAGAAGGCAAGAGCCATTGCTTATAAATTATTCTCGACACCTCGTACTGGTAAACTTAAAACAAGTAAGACACCTGCTTTTTTAGCACAATCTAATCGGTCTAGTTTTGTTTTTAATGGTTTGACTATACAATGTTATCAGTGGAACACAGATCGCAGAGAATTGCCTCTAGTGATGTTGTTTCATGGATGGGAGAGTAATGCTAGCCGTTGGGAACAGATGATTACTTATTTTGGTACTGAGTTTCGATATGTTTGTATTGATTCAATGGGACTGGGGTTAAGTGATGGAAGTAATCTTAGTGTGATTGATTATTCACGACTTATGGATGTCTGTTTAACCAAGTATCAACCTGATTACGTTGTCTCGCATTCTTTAGGGTCATTTGCACTGTTGCATCAATTGAGTGTAGGTCAATATCCTTTTGTAAGAAAGGCAGCATTAACGGGATGTTTAGATAAGTTTCAGAGTGTTATAGATAATTATAATAATCTACTAGGATATAGAGCATCATTAAGAGATAGTTTATTAGCTTACCTAGAATCTTTGATAGCTATGAAGATGGATCAGTATGCTAGCCAACATTTTATAAAAGAGGTTTCGACTGATTTATTGCTGATACATGATAGAGATGATGTAGTAGTAGCTTTAAAGGAGTGTACAGAGTTCCATAAAGAAGCTATTAATAGAGGAATAGAGGTGTTTTATACACAAGAGTTAGGGCATTCGGTACAAGATCCTATTGTATTCGAGAAAGTCTTAACATATTTTAAAAAGAAGTAATCGTAAACCATTGTTTTATAGCTGAGAAAATAGCTAATTTTGTAGCATGGAAAAAACACAAACACGTTTAAATAAATATTTGTCCGAAGTAGGATACTGTTCTCGTAGAGAAGCAGATAAATTGATTGATAAGGGAAGAGTGACTGTTAATGGTGTTGTGCCAGAGATGGGAACTAAAGTGACGGAGGATGATGAAATATGTGTTAACGGTCAGTTGATTGTTAATAAACAAGAGGAGAATATTTATTTAGCTTTCTATAAACCTGTAGGGATAGAGTGTACAACGAATACTACTGTACGTGATAATATCGTTGATTACATTAATTATCCTACGCGTATTTTTCCAATAGGAAGGTTAGATAAAGATAGTGAAGGATTAATTCTGATGACTAATGATGGTGATATTGTAAATAAAATATTACGTCAAAAGAATAATCACGAGAAAGAATATATAGTAACAGTTAATAAACCTCTTACAGATCGTTTTATTCAACGAATGGGAGCAGGAGTTCCTATCCTAGATACAGTAACTAAGAAGTGTCGTGTAGAAGCTATTAGTAAGACGGTATTCAGAATATTCTTAACCCAAGGGTTAAATAGACAGATTCGTCGTATGTGTGAGTATTTTGATTATGATGTAGTCGCTCTAAAGCGTATCCGTATTATCAATATTTCTTTAGATGTACCTGTAGGAACATATAGAAATTTAAAGCAGGAAGAGCTAGATGAGCTTAATCGTTTAATCGAACCTTCTGTAATGACTGAAGAGGCTAGCTTAAATAGAAATGAAGAAAGTCAGCAGAGTATTCGCCGCCGTATGACTACAGGGAAGGATTCAGGTAGGAGAGATAATAATGGTAAATACTTAGGTAGGCGAGATGCGAATAACGGTAATGATAGACGTCCTAAACGCAACTTCGATAGGGAGAAAAATGAGAGTACCAATAAACCTAAAGAGGTAAAGAACGAAAGATTAAGAAATAGAAGAAGAGAGGAGTAACCTTTTCTCTTTAAGAGATAAAAGCCATACAGAGATGTATGGCTTTTTTTGTAGGTTTAGAACTTATTCTTTGTTAATTATCAATTTCTTTATCTCCCTTATAGTTATAGGTACTATCACTTAAGTTTATCATTCTCTTTCCAAAATTACTTGATGATGAATAGTTTCCATCTATAAACTTAGACTTCTTTTCATTCTTCAAGTTAATTAACCCTAGAGCATCATCTAAATATACCAAAGCTATTCCATAAGAGAAAGTTCCCTTAACACCACTATAAATAAAAGGAATGACCGTTTTATTATTTACATCTACAAACCCCCATTTGTCTTTCTGTTTTACAGCAAATAGTAAATCCGTAGGTAATAAGTCTGTCATAGAAGAAAAACTTTTCACTTCATCATACTGAATAGGAACAACAATCTGGCCTTCTGTATTCATAAAGCCATACTTTTCATCTTTCATTACGACAAAATACCCTTTATCAGCAGTTCTTACCTTATCTACATTGTTGATTTTTACAGGTGTAAGACTCTTGTTGTTTAAAAGATAATAAGAATTATTAGACGCTATCAGTGCATACTTAAAATCTTTATCTTCCTCATAACTATCTACATTCATTATCTTCTTATTTGTGGGATCAACTAATTCTTGAGGCGATTCATCATCTTCTTGTATTACCACAAAGTTATTTAAGATATTATTTACTTTGTAGTAACTAAGAGGCTGCATTTCAAGTTTATCATTTAAATAAAAATATTGTAGATCAGTTTCAAAGTAATAATCATTTATAAAAAAATACTTGCTCGAAAACTCTTTTACTAGTTTTAAATCTTGGTTGTAAATTAATGTTTTACCGCCCTTAGAACCAATGTAACGAGATTTTGGTTCTCGATTAGTTAGAGTCTTAGTTATACTTCTTTCATAAGTTTCGTTATTATTATAAATAACAAGTTTATCTACAGGTTTACCAAATTCATGATAGTGATAACTAACTCCTTCTGATTTATTAAATTCAGTTGATAATTGCGCTTCTAAATCGCTTAACTTAGCTCCTACGACACTTTTGAATTGAGAATGTTCCATCTCTATATTAGCATTAGCATATGCGATGATATCATCGATTTTCTTGACTGAATTTTTTATAAAAAGGTTAAACTCTTTTGGGTGCATGCCAGATCGTTGAGAGCTATAACTACTAACACGTCTTTTATCTTTTAAGATAGCTTGAATCTCATCTAGCTTCAGTTCGTCTGATGATGTTTTAAATAGTATTCCTTTATCCGATACTTCTATTACTTCAATATCTACCCCATGATATGTCACTTTTTGATTAACCTTAGCAGGAAGAACTAAACTATCGATTTTTTTAACTGTCGAAAAAGCAATTTCAATATCTATTTTATCCACTGCTTTAGTAAGTTCTAGGTCAGGTGTAAAGTGAGTATTAATATTTGTTTTTGTTTCTATATTTTGTGTTGTTCCGTCATGATAGTACACCTTTTTTAGATAGACAGGAGCTTTAATATCGTCTAGTGATCGATAGATAGAAGGATCTTGAACAAGTTTTATACTAATAAAATCATCTTTCATCAAATCTGTAAATTGAATATTAGCCTGGGTTACTTGATCAATGTTTACATCATAATCGTGTTGATTAAAAGCTACTTTTAAAGGAGCTACTTCAGAAGGCGTTCTAGGTTCATCACTATTTTTACTAAAGAAACTAACAAATCTCTCAAGTTTTTTTAAATCATCTGCAAGTAAATCAATATACTCTTGATTTGTAGTGGTGTTATTATATTTTTCTAAGTCAACTTGTGCTAGAGTTACTTGACTGATTAAAAGAAATATAAGTGTACTCAGATATGTTCTCATCGGATGATTTTTAATTCGTTTGTATTATTATCTATGTAAAATAGGAAAGATATATTCTTTATATAATCTAATCCTACTGCTTTTAGATAAGAAGTTTTATCTATTGCTTCTAGATATGCTAATTGTCCATTATTACTAATATGAAGTTTGGTTTGCTGTGCTGTTACTATTTTGAAAGAATTTTCGAGCATAAATTCTAAATAAGCATATTCTTTATAAGATTTCAGTTCAGTACTATTATAGTTATAAGTGTACTTCTCTAGATAAGAATTATATAATAGTTGTGTAATCTGATTGATATTTTTACTCAAGATTAAAGCTGCGTAATCTGCATAGAATTGTTTTATTCGTTCTTCTAACTTCTTTTCTTTGCGCAAATCTTTACCATTAGACCATCCTGTTAGTTTATAATCTACTGTAGCTTTTAGTTGATGATTAAATCGAATGTCTTTCTTCGTATAATCATTTGTCCCTGTGTAGCTGGAGTATTGTGTTTCACCATTATTTACAATTGTATCTGTTACGTAAGCTTTATTATCAAATAAGTCAACTTTTTTTATAATATCTCCCTTAGCATTTATGTATTCAATAAACATTTTAGCATAAGAGTCTTTGGGGATCTTAGTCATAACATTACCATTATCATCTATACCGGGTGTAAGGATAAAAGACAAATCAATAGGCATCTCTGAATTTAGGATATATTTATTAAGAGTAACCGTTTCATAATGTGAATACTTATCTTCGTCTTTTTTAGATAATATAGGAATGCCATCAGCAAAAATAGTTGGGACAACATTATAACATTCGACTTGTAATTGACAGCTAATACCATTTGCATTCGACTTTAATTCATCTGACAAATTAGCAAGAGGATTATCAACAACCTTGGTAAATCTAACTTTTAGTTCACCTTTAGTATTTTCCTCTATTTCTTTGCCTTCTTTAACTTTGGCTGTAAAAACAATACTAAAACCTCGTGTAACAACCTTATAAATACGTTCGTAATAGTCTTCTTTAACTATTAGGTTATTAGGATATGTTTTTTCTAAATAAGCAGCTAATTGCGTTGCAGTATTTTTAACAGAACTATCAATAGAACACATAAAGTAATCTTCATAAAAATATACTTCCTTTACAGGGACATTATTCCACAGCCCTTTGTCATTAGATTTGAAGTATTCATTATTATAGTCAAATGAATTAGCTTTATACAGTTTTTCATAACTTTCTAATGTAATAAGCTTATCTAACACAGTAGGCGACTGAGCCATTATATAAGAAGGAAGTAATAGGATAAGTATTAAAGCTATTGACTTAATGGATTTAATACAAGTGTGATAGGTGTTCATTTATTGAAATTGTTAATGAAGATACTAATTTACCGAATTATATTAACATTTAAAAGTAGTTCATTACTTCTATAATTATTGATAATTTTACCTCAGTTTAATCAGCGTGTGATTTTACAATATAATAAGTCTATTTTCTTTTATAATCCCCAAAACAATGAAACAGTTTCTACAAAAAAAAGACATACAAATTTCGAGTAAGCGCTACTTTATTGATGCTATGGGAGCAATGGCCTACGGATTATTTGCAACTTTACTAGTAGGAACTATTCTAAAGACAATAGGAGAGGAGTTTAATATTTCATTCTTAAAAGAAGTAGTTTGGCCTTTTGCTAATCAAGCTACAGGTCCAGTAATAGCACTTGCTATTGCATATAGTTTAAGAGCTCCACAATTAGTGTTGTTTTCTTCTGCTGTTGTAGGAGTAGCAGCTTATCAATTAGGTGGCCCATTAGGTGTATTTATTGCAACTATTATAGCAGTAGAAATAGGAAAGGCAGTAGCAGGTGAAACAAGAATAGACATAGTGATTACACCCGTAGTTACTGTGTTAGTAGGAGTAGCTTTAGCACAATTGATAGGGCCTAGTGTAAATCAGCTTATGCAGTGGATCGGGCAAGTTATAATCCTTTCTACTGAATCTAATCCCTTAGTTATGGGAATTGTTATTGCTGTAGTAGTAGGGATGGTTTTGACATTACCTATTTCATCAGCAGCTTTGTGTCTGATGTTGCAATTGGATGGATTAGCGGCAGGAGCTGCGACAATAGGTTGTTGTGCCCAAATGATTGGTTTTGCGACAATCAGTTATAAAGACAATGGTATAAAAGGAGTACTAGCTCAAGGTATCGGTACAAGTATGTTACAAGTACCCAACATTTATAAGAATTGGAAGATATGGATCCCACCTACATTAACGGCTGCTATACTTGGGCCAATAGCAATTTTGTTCTTTGATATGCAAAATACTGCCTTAGAGTCAGGAATGGGAAGCTGTGGATTAGTTGGTCAAATAGGAACTTTTAATGCGATGAAGGCATCGTATTCAACGGCCTATATTCTATTAGCTATTATAGGCTTACAAATTATATTACCTATGGTTTTATCTTATATAATTTATTTTGTAATGAAAAAGAAAGATTGGATAAAAGACGGTGATATGAAGTTATTCTAAGCCAATCTGTTTAAGAGGTAGGATTAGGACCTATGACCTACTGTTTCTAAAAATAACTTTATACAACCTCTTCAACACTTGTTCAACATTACGACAATATTGTTCTGCTATAAAACCTTTCTACTGAAGAATTTTTGACCCAATCTTGATGAGCTCTTGTCTCAAATACTTCCGTAGATGTATAGAGGGGTTAGGGATAAGAAGTTTTTTCTCTTTAGATTAACTAGCCTTTTTTGCTTAGTCCCCAACTTTTGACTATGATCCCTTGTTTTAGATATAGTGACTGGGACGTTGGTATAAATAAAAAAAGGAATTACTTAAAAAGTGATTCCTTTCGTCGGGGTGGCAGGATTCGAACCGCTCCTCGTAAATATCTTTAAATCAATCAATTGTCTTGTTTGTAAAAAACCAACTCACCTAATAGCTCACCTTAGCAAATTAGGTTAAAATCAAATATAATGATTTTAAATGTATTAAAAAAGTACTAAAAAGTTAAATAATAACCTGTTTTTTTGATTGATGGAAGCGAATATTTTAGTAAAAATATTAGTTTTAGCTTTTGTTTATTTTTATTTTGTTTTTCAGTGTTTTGTTGTGTTTATTTTATATTATTAGTTAACTAATGTAATTTGATGTATTTTGTTATGAAATGACATACTTGTTATGGTATTATTGTGTTGTCGGGGTGTATATTTAGTTTCATTTTGAGTAAAAGTAGGGAGCGTTTTAAAGAGAAACAGTGGTAATTCTATTAGTTCATATTTACAGATAAGTCCATTTTTATGACAGATGTTAACCTGCTTATATTATTTCAAAACTATTGTATACATGATTTTTAATACAAGTGTGTCAAATTACTGTTTATTAATTGTTTAAGAAAAAAATTAAGTAATAACTAAAATAGTTTTGCTATGATTTTACAAAGTTTGCAGTGATATCTATTGTATAATAAAAAAGCTACCTAGACAAGGTAGCTCTTTTATATTATCATTTTTATGAGGATTTTTAATTACAATTTTATAAAAAATAAAGTAAAGCTCCTGTAATTCCTATTCCTATTCCAAAGAATAAGACAAAATTTCTAAAGCAACCTCTTCTATGATGATTGCTTGATCCTGAATTGTTTCCCCATGCTTGTCCATGATGATTACCTGATCCAGGATTGTTTCCCCAAACCGGTCTGTGATTACTACCATGATGTCCCATATTTATAAAAATTAATGTTGTGTTTAAAATTAAATAAAGCTCCGTGAATAATCTATCATAATTGATGTAACTACTTTATATTGGATTTAGTAGTCTTTAAAAAAAGTCCTTTTATTATTAGAAATAAGCTGTAAGTCTTAATCCTGATGCTACATAGTGCAAATCTGCCTTATTAGAATTAGGTTTGTTAGAATCTAAATTTAATAGAGGGTTTTCAGGAGTATAAATTATTGTTGGTTTTGTACTAGAATAGTCAACATATAATGTTAGACCTAATTGATCTGTTAAGTTGTAAGTTAATGAGCTACCTGCTGACCATCTAAAAGAGCTATGAGGTTTGTATGAAGCAACAGTCATATTATCTTTTATAGTATCAGGTAAAAATATAGTACTGTCGTTTTGTTTTGCTTCAATTTTTCCCGTTGCACCAAAAGCATACCCTGCTGTAGTTTTTAACATTAAATTGAAGCTGTCACTAAAATGAAAAGCATAATAGGGACCTATTCCAAAATTCATAAAACCTAAAGCAGAACTTGTATAAGATAAATTATAATCTTTAAATACTTCTGGGTTTTCTAAACCATTTACATTATTCTGAGAGAGGGGGTAACCTGATATTGTAAAATCTCCTCCTATTCCTATTGATTTATTAAAGAAGTAAGCTCCTTCAAAACCAGCTTCCCAGCCAACTTTCGCATCTGGCCCATCTTTGTGTAATTCTAATAAGTTATTACTGTTAAAGCTTGCTCCTAATTTTACTGCTAAAAAAGATGGGTTTTCATTACCTTCAAACTTGGACAATAGGCTCAAGTTATCACCTTGGTTTCCATAGATTTTATCAATAAAAAAATAAGCTAGATTGGTTGATAGGATACCGAATCCGGCACCTGCTAAAATATCTGAAGACCAGTGTCTATTATTTATACTACGCCCCACACCCGTCATAATAGCCATTCCATACCCAGTTATAGAATAAGCAGGGTTAACTAAACCATATTCTTTATCTAAAAAAGCGGCATTAGAAAAAGCTGTTGCGGCATGACCAGAAGGCCATGAATTGGCTGTACTACCATCAGGTCTCATTACCTTAGTTGTATATTTTAAGCTATTAACAAAAAGCCCTGTAATCAACATACTACCTGCGTAGTTATAAATACTACGTCTCATATTATTTCTTCCTTTTACTCCTGCAGCTTTTAGACCAAAAGCTAATGCCCCTGGCCCATATTGCAAATAATCATCAAAAGTATTTTTGAACTCAGGAATATATTTATTCCTTGTTTCAAGAATATGTTCTCTTCCGTTCCAAGTTACAGCTGTAGCTCCAAAGAAAACAGTAGGTACAAAAGTTATTTTGACTGCATCTTTTTGCCAAAAGTTTTTTGGTATTAATGTATCGGAAGAAATGATCTGAAATGAATAATCTTCTGTATTTTTAAAGTTAAGTGTGTTTGAATTTGCGCTTAAGTTTAGTGCATTAAATAGAACAAATAATACAAATAAGAATTTTAGTTTCATGTTGATGGAATCATTAGTTAAACGTATTCTACTTTTGAGGGTAATATTGATAAGGAATTTTAAAAACAACCAGGTTTAAACACCTGGTTGTTTTTTAAGATTAGTTTTAGTGTCCATGTTCAGGTGCACCGCCATCTGTTTTGGCTAAATGGCTTTGTATATAGTATGCTCCAGAAAAAACGATTTGGCTATCTTCAGGTAGGTCTTGTAAAAGTGTAATTTGGGTATACCCTAATTCAGACACTCCTGATTTGACTTCGATTCTTTCGAAATGATAACTTTTTACTCCTTTTTCTTCTTCAATATCTTCTAAAATAAAGATAAATTCACGTCCATCGGCTTTAATAATGGCTTCGTTAGGAAGGGCTTCTACTGTTTTTTCACCAATGTGCACTAAAGCATTAACGTATAATCCTGGAATTAATGTTTCTTCTGTTTTATCTATGTTTGCGTGAACAAGTACTGTTTTGGTTCCTGGTTCAAATGACTTACTGATACTAAAAATAGTAGCTGTAACTTCTGATTTGTTGATATTAGTAAATGAGAATGATACTTTTTGCCCTACTTTAATAGAAGGAAGATCTTTTTCATATACCATCAAATCTAAGTGTAGTTTAGAATTATCCACGATAGAAAATAAAGACTGTCCAGCGATAACACTTGATCCGATTTTAATTGGAATCGCTGAAATATTACCACTTATAGGTGATACTATTCTAATTGATTTAGAACCAGCGCCAGCATTTATTAGACTTAGCCTATTGCTTAACGATTGGAATCGAGCACGTTCTATACTTAAGTCTGATTTCGTTTTTTGATAAGTCTTTGCAGAATTGACATTCTGTTCTCTTAATGTTTCTTGACGTTTATATTCCAGTTCTAAGTAATCTAAGGTGTTTTTAGATATGGTGTACTCTTCTCTCAGTTGTATGTATTCAGGACTGTCAATAGTAGCAATTGTTTGTCCTTTTTTTACATAATCTCCCAGATTAACAGAAATATTAGTCACTGTTCCACTTAGAAAAGAGGATACATCCGCTTGACTCTGTGCAGGTAATTCTGTATTACCATTTACGCGTACTACATTACTTAAGTTTTTTTGAAGTAATTGGCCTAATTGAATTTTTGAAGCAGTGTATTGAGCTTGTGTTAACTCTACTTCTTTATTTGCAGATTCGCCTTCTTTCTTAGCTTGATCGCTAGATTCTTTAGAAGGAGTAGATTGTTCTGTTTTCTCTTCGGAATTACCTCCTTCAGCATTTTTACAACTAAATAGTAAAATGCTCGTAGCTAGGGATAAAAATATGATTGACTTTTTCATTTCTTTTATATTATTGGTTTACTAAATAATGAAGTGTGTTATGACTTAAGTTATACTGTAGAATAGCATCCAAATAGTTCATTTGTATCGTCAATGCAGTTTCTACTGATTGAATGTATTCTACATAAGATATATCTCCATTATTGTATGATTTCTGTGCATGATCTTTGATCAATGCAGCATTTTTTAAAGCATTTTCTTGGTAATAATCGATTACTTTTTCCTGAGCTTTAATAATGTCAAACTGCTGTTGAACATTTTCTTCTAATTGCTTAAAAAAGTATTCTTTCTGCACAGTTGCTTGCTGCGTTTCATATTTCATTGCTTTAATTTTAGCAGATTGACTTCCAAAGAAGATAGGAATAGAAATGCCTATGGTATAACTTGGTATGCGTAAATCTTTACCATAAGTAGTTGGTATACCATCTTTTCCCGTTATTGTACCAGAGCTAGATTTAATATTATACCCAATAGAAAAATCAGGTAATAACATAGCTTTCTGTAAATTTCTATTAGCCTCAATTGTTTCTATCTCTTTTTCTGCTAATTGTATGGTATTGTTTAAGGTTAAATCAAAATTGCTGTCCACATCATGTTTATCATAGACTATTTTAGGATTAATGGGAACAAAGTCTTCTTCCAGATTCAGAAGTGCTTTTAGTTTAGAGGTTTCATTGTTAATTACAGTTTTATTCTGTGTAATTAATACTCTTAACTCTTGCTCTTTAGCAGAAGCGACATTACTTTCCATTAAGGTACTTTCTCCAGTGTCATAACGCAATTTTGCAGACTTAGAGAAGTCTTTTAATAAATTAGCTTGCTCTGTTAATAAGACTTCTTTAGATAATGCATATACTAAGTTCTCCCAAGCCTGTTTAACGGCATAATCAGTAATAATAACTGTTCTATCTTGTTGTAAAACCGCAGTTTCATATCCTTTATTTAATACCTTTTTTTTCTTGCCATAGGTAAAGGGAGAAAAAGATTGGGATACAGCTATACTAATATCCGTATTGTCTTTAGAATCTAAATATCCAAAACCAGTTGTTACATCTGTTTTGGCAAGATCAAAATAGGTGGAAGTCATCTGTTTCTGAGCTTTAGTATTTAACTCCGCTGCTTTAATTCCTTTATTGTTTTCTACGCTAAGTCTTAGCGCATCTTCTAATGTTAGTTTTCTAACTTCTTGTGCTTGTACTCCAACTCCAACTAACAACAGTAGAGTAGAAGCTACAATAGCTTTATTTCTTTTTCCTAAACCTAATCCTCTTTCTTCATAGTAGTAGATGATAGGGAGTACAATTAAAGTCAGTATTGTAGCAGATATTAATCCGCCAATTACTACCGTAGCTAATGGTTTTTGAACTTCAGCACCAGCACTTGTACTTAGTGCCATTGGCAAGAAACCTAAAGAGGCAACCATAGCGGTTAGTAAGACAGGACGCAGACGTATCTTAGTCCCTTCTATAATTCTTTCATATAAATTCATACCTTCTTTTTTTAGTTGATTAAATTGGCCAATAAGTACAATACCATTTAGTACAGCCACTCCAAAGAGTGCTATGAATCCTACTCCTGCAGAAATACTAAAAGGCATATCTCTTAACCATAACGCTGAAACTCCACCTATTGCGGATAAAGGAATAGCAGTAAAGATCATTAATGATTGTTTTGTTGATTTAAACGTAAAGTATAATAGTACAAATATCAAAGCTAATGCTACAGGTACCGCTACCATTAATCTATTAGTAGCATCTACTAAGTTTTCAAATTGCCCTCCATAGGTAATAAAATAACCATCAGGCATATTGAGTTTTTTGTCTAATAGTGCTTGTATGTCCGTTACTACACTTTTTACATCTCGCTCACGAACATTAAAACCAAGAACAATACGTCTTTTACCATCTTCTCTACTGATTTGTTGAGGCCCATCTTCGTAATCAATATTTGCAATTTGTCCTAAAGGTATTTGCACACCATTAGGTAAAGGGATAAACACATTTTTTATGTCTTCTATATCTTGTCTATCTCCTTGATTTAATCGAATGACTAAGTCAAATCTTTTTTCTCCTTCATAGACAGAACCAGCTTTCTCTCCTGCGAATCCTGCTCTTACTACCTGGCTGATGTCTGATACTTTTAAGCCATATAAAGCAAGTTTATCTTGGTCATATTTTATAGAAATTTGAGGTAGTCCAGTTACTCTTTCAAGTTTGGTACTTGCTACTCCAGGTACTGTTGTGATCAGCCCATTAATTTCATCTCCAATACTTGCTAAACGATCTAAGTCTTCTCCAAATACCTTAATAGCAACATCACTTCTAACTCCTGTCATTAATTCATTAAAACGCATTTGTATAGGTTGAGAGAATTCAGTTCCAATACCTGGTATTTCTTCTAAAGCCTCTTCCATTTTAGCAATTAATTCTTCTTTGGTTTTAGCAGAAGTCCATTCTTTCTTTTCTTTCAAGATAATAATCATATCTGCCGCCTCCATTGGCATGGGGTCGGTAGGAATCTCTGCACTACCAATTTTTGAAATAATCATTTTTACCTCAGGGAAGCGTTCTTTTAATATTTGTTCTGCTCTTGTTGTTGTTTCTATTTGTTGAGATAATGAACTACCAGAAGAGATAATCAAATTTGTCGCTAAGTCACCTTCATCTAAAGTTGGAATAAATTCTCCACCCATACGGCCAAAGACAAAAATGGCAAAAGCAAATAATCCAAAAGCAATCAGCAATACAATTCTTTTCATTCTAAAAGCACCTTCTAAAAGGGGTTTATACCAACTGTATAATTTATCAATGATTTTATCACTAAAGTTAGGTTTCTCTTTCCCTGCTTTTTTAGATAAGAAAAGAGCAGACGCCATAGGTACATAAGTAAGGGATAGAATAAAAGCTCCTAAAATCGCAAATGACACGGTCATAGCCATAGGGCCAAACATTTTACCTTCAATACCTGTTAAGGCAAGAATAGGCAAGTACACAATTAAGATAATAATCTCCCCAAAGGATGCACTTGTTCTTATTTTTGAAGAAGCTGAAAACACTTCATTATTCATTTGTTCTTGGGTTAAAACTCTATTTTTTCCAGCATGGAGTCGGTGTACAATAGCTTCAACGATAATAACAGCTCCGTCGACGATCAATCCAAAATCTATAGCCCCTAAACTCATAAGATTACCACTTACTCCAAAGATCTTCATCATAGAGATTGCAAATAACAGAGCCAATGGAATAACAGAAGCAACAATCAGTCCTGCTCTCCAGTTCCCTAAAAGTAGAACTAAAACAAAAATAACAATTAAGGCCCCTTCGATTAGGTTCGTTTGAATGGTACTAACCGTTTTGTCAATTAGTTTTGTTCTATCAATAAAAGGTTTGACAGTAACGCCTTCAGGAAGGGTTTTTTCTATCTGAGCCATTCTTTGTTTAACAGCTTTAACTACTTCTTGTGTATTAGAGTTTTTTAGCATCATTACCATTCCGCTAACATCTTCTCCTTGTCCATCTTTTGTCACAGCACCATAACGAATACTGCTTCCTATGCGTACATCAGCAACATCTCTAATAAGTACGGGAATTCCATTATTTGTTTTAACGACAATACGCTGGATATCTTCAATATTTTTAACCATACCTACACTACGAATAAAGTAAGCATAAGGTTTTTTATCAATATAAGCTCCACCTGTATTTTCGTTATTAGCTTCTAAAGCATTAAATATTTCAAGTATAGAAGTATCCATACTTTTAAGAAGATCTGGTTTTACAGCTATTTCATATTGTTTTAGTTGTCCTCCTAAAGTATTTACTTCAGCTACTCCTTTTACTCCTATAAGTTGTGGTTTGATGATCCAATCTTGTATGGTACGAAGCTCCATGCTATTGTACTTTTCTTCATATCCTTCTTTTGGATAGACTACATATTGGTATATTTCACCTAATCCCGTACTAACAGGTGCTAAATCAGGTGTTCCTACTCCATCAGGAATATTCTCTTGAGCGGTTTTTAACCTTTCAGAAATTTGAGCTCGTGCCCAGTATATATCGGTGTCTTCTGTGAATACTACCGTAATCACACTTAATCCAAATCTACTGATAGAACGTAGTTCCTTTATATTAGGAATTGGTTTTACAGCTAGCTCTATGGGATAGGTAATAAATTGTTCTACTTCTTGAGTAGCTAAAGTAGGTGAAGTAGTGATAATTTGAACCTGATTATTAGTGATATCAGGTTGTGTATCCATAGGTAAATTCATTACAGAATAGGTCCCAAGAATGATTAATCCAAGAACAAATAATCCAACAATAAACTTGTTACGGATACTAAAATTTATGATTTTATCTAACATTTATGTCATTATTTAAATTAAAGTAACTCTTTTTTGTATTTATAATCTATTGTATTAGATATATCGTTTACTCATACAGTGCAGATACTACTGACTTACTGTTTGTAACCATTTATAAATACTTTAATTTAGGACATGATCTTTGGTGGTTGCCAAATAGTTAAATCAATTTTCTCAATTTTTTTATCAAAATATAAAGGAGTTTTATTAAAAGAAAATAAAACTGTTGTAGTAATAGGGAGAGTAAATATTGTTGTACTATAAATTATCGTACAACAAATACATGTACACAAAGGAGAGCACATATCTATTGTAGCAATAGATTGATCAGAGGCGTTACCTTCTTGTGTTATAAGTTTTTCTACTTGGGTAGTATTCAAAAAATATCTATCAGCACAAGGATACTGTGTAAATGCTACAATAAGTGTAAGCATCAAAATAGATAATATTTTTTGTAAAACTTTCATAGTGTAAAAGTACGTATTTTGACATAAATAATTTAATTAATATTTATTTTTTATGTTATTTGCAACACTGTTGCAAAGTTATATTAAAAAATAATTTGATTTATATAGATAAAAAAGCAAATTATTTAAATAGTTTTGTTTTTAATCATAAATAAAATGATATTTTGAAATAAAATTAACTTTATCGATGTTTTTTGATTTTTTTTATTAAAATGCAATACCATTGCAAAGAATTAATTGATTTTTTTAGATAAAAGGTAACTTTATATCTTTGTTTAATAACTTCAAAAAACATTAATTATGAGTGCCAAAAAAAATGTAAAACAAAAGAGTAAAGATCACAATCACTCAAGTAATGATGGGCATGATCACAACCATGAAGGTAATAATATGATAAAGCTTGTAATTTTTAGTTTAGTGATGTTCTTCAGTGGAATTACAATGGGGAATATTTTAAAATTAGAGTGGTTTGTCAATAATCAATTACTTCAATTCGTTTGGTATGCAATAGCTTATTTACCTGTTGGTTTTCCAGTCTTAAAACAAGCTGTCGTATTATTAATACAAAAACGTGAATTCTTTAATGAGTTTACTTTAATGGGAGTAGCTACTTTAGGAGCCTTTTTTATTAATGAATATGCAGAAGGAGTAGCTGTTATGATATTCTATACGATAGGGGAAATATTTCAAGAAAATGCTGTTAATAGAGCTAAGAGTAACATTAAGGCGCTACTTGATATTCGTCCAAATGAAGCCACTGTATTTCGCAATAATCAATATATAGTTGTAAATCCAGAAGAGGTAGTTATTGGAGAAATAGTACAAGTAAAGGTTGGGGAGAAAATTCCTTTAGATGGAGAATTAATCACTAATAAAGGAAGCTTTAATACTGCTGCATTAACTGGGGAGAGTAAACCTTCTACTTACGAAAAAGGAGAAACAGTATTAACTGGTATGATTAATTTACAAAATGTAATTGAGGTTAAAACAACTAAACTATACCAAGATAGTTCTCTGGCTAAAATTTTGGAAATGGTTCAAGAAGCAAGTACTCGCAAAGCTCCAACAGAACTATATATTAGAAAATTTGCTAAGATATATACACCTATTGTATTCTTTTTAGCTATTGCTTTAACTGTTATTCCTTATTTCATTTTAGGTAGTGAATATATTTTTACTCAATGGTTAGAACGTGCTTTAGTATTTTTAGTTATTTCTTGTCCATGTGCTTTAGTTATTTCTGTTCCATTAGGTTATTTTGGTGGTATTGGTGCAGCTTCAAGAAATGGTATTCTTTTCAAGGGGTCTAATTTCTTAGAGTTAATGGCTAAATTAGATATTGTAGTAATGGATAAGACAGGTACTTTGACTGAGGGGGTATTTAAGGTACAGAAAGTCGAAACTAACATAGAACAAAGTGTTTTTGTACAAATTGTTTCTGCTATAGAAAAACAATCTACTCATCCTATAGCTAAAGCTATTGTCGATGCTTATCCAACAGAAAAAATAGCTGAAGAAGTACATGAAATTTCAGGTAAAGGATTGATGGGTAAAGTGGATGGTCAAACTATTTTAGTTGGAAATACAGCTTTATTAAAACAATTCAACATTATTTATCCACAAGAGATTGATTCTATAGTAGAAAGTATTGTCGTGGTAGCAATAGAAAATAATTATGCAGGATATATAACTATAGCAGATCAAATTAAAGCAGATGCCAAACAAGCAATTGTCAGTATGAAAGCAATAGGTGTTGAGCAAACTGTAATGCTTAGTGGGGATAAGGATAGCATTACCCAGAAAGTAGCAAAAGAAACAAATATTGATTTTGCTATGGGAGGATTACTTCCTGAAGGAAAAGTAGAACAAGTAGAGAAACTTAAAAGAGAGAATCCTAATAAATCGTTAGCCTTTGTAGGAGATGGTATTAATGATGCTCCTGTGTTAGCATTAAGTGATGTAGGGATAGCAATGGGTGGATTAGGTAGTGATGCTGCTATTGAAACTGCTGATGTTGTTATTCAAACTGATCAACCCTCTAAAATTGCGACTGCAATGCTCATTGGGAAAAAGACACGCCAGATTGTAATTCAAAATATAGCCTTGGCACTAATTGTTAAAGTAATTGTCTTGATCTTAGGAGCAGGAGGTATTGCAACAATGTGGGAAGCTGTATTTGCAGATGTTGGAGTGGCCTTAGTAGCTATATTAAATGCTGTTCGTATTCAAAAAATGGAATTCAAATAATAAATAAAGAAGGTTGGTATTTACCAACCTTCTTTATTCATATATTCCTCTAACACTTCCTTTAGTTTATCTAAATAACACGTTTTGGATTTAGCTCTTGTTTTCATCCGATGAAAGGCATGATGTATATCCAAAAGCTTTATACCAAAAACTTGTTGAAACAACACCGCTATTTTGCGTATTTCTCCTTTACCATTATTAATTGACCCTGATAGATAAAGTGCGTAAATAAGTTCTATAAGTGCATTTTGAGACTCTTGTTATTACTAATACTTTATTGTTAGTAATAAATACTAACAATTAAACTTTATAGTAGTTCTTATTCTCTTCTTTCTTAGCAGTTAAAGAACCATCCTTTTTCAAATTGATTAATACGTTAGATATAACACTACTCTTTACAGAATTGTCTATTAACTTCATCTCAAGTAATTTTTCCCTTATGTCATTTGTAGATCGATACTCTGAAAAAAAGTTGTTTTTTATTAAACTTCTGATATTCTTGGTTAAATAGATTGATTTCTTTTTTATAACAACTGAATTAGTCATCTTTACCATACTTAAATCTATATCCATTAGTTCTTTTAAAGGGTATTTAACAGCTATAGCATATTTTATATAAAAATCAATGTCTTCAGCAGTACCACTTTCAACTCTATATACACTTCCTTTTGAAACACCTGTAATACTTACAATATTCTCAACAGTAAAATCTAACTCTTCCCTTTTCTTCTTTAGCTTTAAGCCAATTGTCAATTTATAAGGCATACTTAATTATATTTTTAGCAACACAAAAAGTTCGCATGTTGAAATTTTTATGTTTGATTTTTTTTACTATATTTGTCTCTATAATAATAGACTGATTAAGCTTTATGCTTAACAAACGATGTTATCTCGTGCCGTAAAGTCCTAAATTTGCATACGAGAGAGCCGTGCAGTCGCTCCATGCAAAAAAGTTTCATACTTTTGTCTTTGCATGTGAGCGGTACTCACGTATGCTTTCGAATGCATTGAGTTAAACTCAAAAGGGCTTAGGACCCCTTCGGCTTGAAAGTATGCGACCGCTCCTTGCTTTTTTACAAGGTTTGATCTATCATACTTAAACATCGTTCATATAATTTATGTGAGCGATTTTTTTGTTTTTATACTAAAAGCAATTATCTCTCTCTCATTAATAGTAGTAGAACAGGGATTACCCTATTTTACACTACGATTACCTTTACATAGTAGATAACTTTTAAGTTACTTAGGTTTTTTCTTTTTTGATTCGCACTCTAAAAGTAAATCCTTTCTTACAGTTCTCCAAAAGTAAAGGTCATAAGATGTGATAGTCTGGTATATATACTGGACTATCCAAGGAACTAAAGCAAAAGAATTAATTATTCTTTGCTTAAAAATACAACAGACCTTTTATGTATGCTGTCTCCCAAACAAGCTCTAAAAGGTTCAAAAAACAAGGTTATATTGTTTACATTCTATCATAGAAGATTAACAATACCTCTTCCTTAATGGACTTATCGAATGTTCTATTCGAGATTTTTTCAATTATTACATTTTATTACAAACAACAAAAATTAGTAACTAAACTCACATTTAGCTTATGATTAAACTTTAGTTTAACTAAATCTTATCGATGTAGATTAATTTGACATTAAAGCTTTAATGTTAGATGGCTACCCTATTACTTATTTAGTTAGAATAAACACACATTTTACGCAATGTCTAAGATAGTTTTTTAGATGCGTACAGGACTCCTATTGCCTATTAATTTAAAACATATTCTTATTAATGTATTCATTTTTAAGTCAATAGAGCAAATTAATTAGTTAGTAAGTAAAAAGCTATGAAGAGAATTTATTCACTGTTCTATTTATTAATCACACATTAAAACTATTACACTATGGAGAAAAACGCTCACTACTTAGTTTATTCTAAGTTGGTTAATGTAGAATTAAACTATTAGTGAGCACTTAAACACACAACACAAAATATGGCTTAAAGGGATTTTAAGACATATAAAAGTCCATGACTATCTCCTTGCTCTATATCGCATTTTGGGAGACATGCTTTAGAGTAAAGGAGATGGTTTTAAAATTCAATTAATTAACCCCTTGATATAACAGACTTATCTAAGTACTACGGCAATAATAATCTTAATGATTTAAAGCTCTCTTATATCACTTCAATTATAAATATTATGAAAACTCAAATTTTAACCAATTATGGTTACAGGATAACTATGCTATTAAGTTTCTTAATCTGTTATCCAAACTATGCCGTATCAAATAATCATTACTTGTTTTTTACAATGCCAAATGCCTTACCTGATAATAAGCAAAAGATTAAATTAACTGGAATTGTAAAAGACAGTCAAGGTGTTCTTGGTGGTGTACACATATCTACCAGTGACAATAAAGTTGTAGCAACTGATTTAAACGGAAAATATACTATTGAGATAAGCGCAGGTGATAAAATTACTTTTTCAATGATAGGGTATAAACAGCAGACTATTACTTATTCAGATTATCACGGTTCTGTCTTAAATATTACTCTTTTAGAAGATAGCAGTACACTAGATGAAATTGTGGTTAACGCAGGATATTACAGCGTTAAAGACCGTGAGCGTACAGGAAGTATTGCCCGTGTAACTGCAAAAGATATTGAATTTCAACCTGTGGTTAATCCATTGCAGGCTATACAAGGAAGAGTTGCAGGGGTTGACATAACCCAAAGTAGTGGTGTTGCAGGAGGCGGAATGAATATAGAAATACGAGGGCGTAACTTTTTAGATAGTTCTAATTCTGGTAGAAACAACCCAATGTATATTATTGATGGAGTACCTTTTTTATCTAATGCAATGGGTAGAACAAACGGAAGTTTAGGAGTACAAATGTTTGAAAATGGAATTTCACCTTTAAATACAATACCACCATCGGATATAGAAAGTATCGAAATTTTAAAGGATGCTGATGCAACAGCTATATATGGTTCCCGTGGAGCTAATGGTGTTGTACTTATCACTACTAAAAAAGGAAAATCAGATAAAACACAATTTACTTTTTTCTCTTCCATTGCTTTTAGCAAAGTAGCAAAATTCATGGATATGATGAATACTCAGCAATATATTCAAATGCGTGAAGAAGCTTTTAAAAATAGTGGTATTACAACATATCCAGTTAATGCTTATGATATTAATGGGACATGGGATAGAAATAGATATACCGATTGGCAAAAAGAATTCATTGGAGATACTACAATTGACCAAAACATCGCTTTAGGTATTCAAGGAGGAAATGAGTATACAAGCTATAATATGAATCTTTCTCGCAATGAAAGCACTACAGTGTTTCCAACTGATAATGGATATAAGAGAAATGCTCTATTATTAAATTTCAATCACAGAAGTAAAGACAATAAATTAATAATCAATACCTCTACCTCTTATGCTACACAATCAAATAATCTTCCAATTATTGACCTTACTCGCCAATCCCTAAAATTAGCACCTAACGCACCAGCGTTATATGCTGAGGATGGTAATCTTAATTGGGAAAATGGCACTTTTAATAATCCTTTAGCTCAACTGAATCAAACTTATGAAAACAAAACACAATCACTTGTTTTAAATACAAATCTCTCATATAACATTTTACCTAATTTGTTTCTTAAAACAAACGCAGGTATTACTAATACAGATTTTGAAGAGTGGAAAATTACACCTCATACTATTTATAATCCAGCTGAAGGATACACAAGTGAAATGTCCAATACCAGTAAGGCAAATACTTCTTTTAAATCTTACATCGTTGAACCTCAATTGCAATATACTAAAGAAATAAACAAACATACTTTTGATGTACTTATTGGTTCAACTTATCAAAGTAATACAGCTGATGGAAGTTATATTAGAGGAGTTGGTTTTTCGTCAAATGCTTTGATTAAAAACATTGGAGCTGCTAAAGAAAAATACATTGGTAGTACATCGAATTCAGAATATAAATACATTGCTCTGTTTACAAGGCTAAATTACAAGTATGACAATAAGTACATTGTCAATCTTACAGCAAGACGAGACGGTTCAAGTAGGTTTGCTAAAGAAAACAAGTTTGGAAACTTTGGTGCAATTGGTTTGGCATGGATATTCTCAGAAGAATCATTTTTAGAGAATGTTTCATGGCTTTCTTTTGGGAAATTTAGGACAAGTTATGGTGTAACAGGTAGTGATAATATAGGTGACTATGCTTATATAGACACTTATACAATTACTTCAAGTAGATACAATAATGAAACAGGTTTATCACCTACTTCTTTATATAATCCGGGTTATAAATGGGAGAAAACAACCAAGTTTGAAGCTGCTTTAGAGTTGAGTTTTTTAAATAATAGATTCAATACCTCTGTCGCTTTTTATAATAATCGTTCAACAGATCAGTTAATTGGACTTAGTTTACCAAGTACCACTGGATTTCATTCAATTGTCACCAATTCTCCTGCTGTGGTGGATAATAGAGGGTGGGAATTTACCCTAAATACAAATATCATTGCTACACAAGATTGGAGGTGGTCTACTAACTTTAATATCTCACTTCCAAAAAATAAACTAATCTCGTATCCTGGATTAGATGAAGGAACACAAAGTAGCTATTACGTTATAGGGGAGCCTTTAAATATAGTTAAACTCTATCAATACAATGGTTTAAATCCACAAACAGGATTGTATGAATTTACAGATTTTAATAAGGATGGTAAAATAGATATTAATGACAAAACTCTTGTCAAAAGCTTAAATCCAGTATTCTATGGAGGATTACAAAACACAATTACATACAAAGATTTTACGCTAGATTTTCTATTCTATTTTAAAAAGCAAGATAATTACAACTTAAATAAAAATCATGTTGTACCAGGTGGAGCTATAAATAATTTACCTGTAGATTTTGTTAATAGATGGAATCCAAACAATACACAAGCAACATATATTGGAGCTTCTTTTAATAATGCAACAGCTCGTAATAATGCTCTTCCATTTGTAGATAGTGATGCTACAATTAGTGATGCTTCTTACATCCGATTAAAGAATATATCAATTGCTTATACACTAACGTTACCAAAAGCGAAAAACACGTCCTTAAAAGTATATATGCAAGGACAAAACCTTTGGACAATTACTTCATATAAAGGCATGGATCCGGAATTTACAAGTTATGGATATTTACCTCCACTTCGTACTTACTCTTTTGGAATGCAATTAACTTTTTAACTCTTATGACTATGAAAACAATAAATAAATCAAGATTGTTGATACAATCTATTTTAGTCGCTTTTTTTGTAATTCTCTTTTATTCTTGTGAGAGCTTAATTGACGTTGATTTACCAAATGATAGAATAAGCCAAGAAGAAGTATTCAAAGATATAAATACGACAAAATCAGCTTTAAACTCCATCTATATTAATCTTAGAAACAATCCCTTCTTCTCTAAAGATGTTTCAGGAATCAATTTTAGAATGAGTCTGTTTACTGACGAATTAGATTTTGTAGGTACCTCAGTAGAATACTTCCATCAAAATAGTATTGAGCCTAATGATAGTGAAATAACCAAATGGTGGAACAATGCTTATCAGAATATCTATGCGATTAACCTTTTTATAAATAAACTTAGCCAATCACCTTCTATAGATGACCTAAATAAAAATCAACTATTAGGTGAAGCCTATACCTTAAGAGCGTTGTACTATCAGAATATTGTTCAGCTCTATGGAGCCATTCCCTATACAACTTCAACTGATTATAAGGATAATACTACCATTGGAAAGACATCCGAGAATCAAGTACTCTTAAAAATAGAGGAAGATCTTTTAAAAGCCATCGAACTGTTAACCTACCAGTATAGAAGTACTGATAGATATTATGTCAATAAAGCTGTAGCAGAACTTCTTTTAGCTGAAAATTACTTGCTTCAGAAAAAAGATGAGTTAGCTGAGCTTTATAGTCAAAAAGTGGTTGACAATAGTCTCTATCAAATTGAACCTGATCTGTCAAAAACATTTAAAAAAACAGCCAAAAGTACATTGTGGCAATTATCACTTGAACAAAATACAACTGTGACACCTGAAGCAAACCTTTATGTATTTACGGCTCTTGGTGGTTTTACCTCTACTATTAGCGATAAACTAATGAGATTATTTGATGCTAACGATTTAAGAAAAACAAACTGGATTACAGAAGTTAAAATAGGAGATCAAACCTATTATGGTGTATATAAGTACAAAAATAAGACAGGTAATACCGATGAGAATTCTATTTTTTATAGAGTGGAACACGCTTATTTTATATTGGCAGAAAGCTTACTAAAACAGGAGAAAAATGTTCAGTCTATAGAGATTATTAATAAAATTAGACGCAAAAGAGGATTAGATGATTTAGCTCTTAATTTAAGTAAAGAACAGATTGAGCAAAACTTGCTACAAGAGTCTTTTAAAGAGTTTTTTACTGAATCTGTTCAGCGTTTTTTTACTTTAAAAAGATGGGATAAATTAAGTGAATTGACCTTAACGAAACCCAATTGGCAAGATCGTTATAAACAACTTCCTATTCCAGAAACTCAATTGCTTTTAAATAGAAACTTACATCCACAAAATACAGGATATTAAACTAATTTGACATGAAAACACATTATACAGCAATCTACACATCTATTTTTCCTTTTTTAATGATTGGAATATTGCTTGCTTCTTGTAAATCTAATACGCATACCACTAGAAGAGTTACAGACAATAACGAAAATATAGTTATTCAAGGCAGAGTTTTAGTTCAAGGAACTGACTCTGTTCCTTTGGGATTAACCACTATAAATATTAAAAACAAGTGGATTTGGAAAGATGAATCGCAAAAAGCTTATGGAGAAAACAAAAGGGTATTTGTAGATAAAAAAGGGTATTATAAAATTACCATAGAAAAGGGAGATACACTAATGGTTGTTCCCAATCACATTATTTATGGAAGGGATGTAAGCAAGTACACTTTTGCAAATTTGGACAAAAGTCAAATCATTGATATTGAAGTAAACAAAGATGAAGCGGGCTATCAGAATTTGATTAATAGCAATGAAGTATTAAAGTCAAATATTAAAAATCTTATCAAAAATGTTGATCCTGAACAATTGGTATCAGTTAGAGGAACAATTAAAAGTAAAAAAACAAATCAGCCACTTAAAAACGTGGATATTAGTTCTGCTTTTAACAACAATGTAATGGGGATTGGAACGTATCATTTAACTGATCGGTTTGGGAATTTTGATTTAAAAGTACCTAAAGGGAACCTTTGTAGTATACAAGCTTTATCTGCTAATGCAATACGTTTTACTGCTCAGAATGATACAATTATTAATTTGTATTTGTAATTATGAGGACATATTTGATATATAAATTGATTTTAATTTTTGTGGGATTATTGTCTTCTAATTCTTTAGTTGCAAGTAATTATAGTAAGGGAATCGTAATTGATTCCCTTGGCTATACCATCCGTCCTTCTTTAATTAGCCCAGACGGAAACTGGGTAATAGCAAGTAAAACCTATGGGTATAATAATAGAGCAGATACTATATTCTATATCAACACTAAAACCAAGCAGAAAAGAATTGTAAATGATCTTTCGACTTTACAAGCCAACTTGTTGTACAATGATTTAATACTTGAGAAAAAAAATCAATACTTAAGTGTGATTAATTTAGAAACAAATCAATCTGTTTTTAAAGCTGATGGCATCAAACAATTCGCTTCCAAGGCCTTTGACAACAAGAATTTATTAATTACACTATCCTCTAATGCAGTTTTAAATCTTGTACAATTGGATAAAGGTGGAGAAAAAAACAAAATAATATTCAATGATAATCAAGTAGTTGAGTTCTTAGTCAATGAGAATAAAACAAAGCTAATCTATCAAAAGAAAGATTGCAATACATCTTATGTTTTGGACTTAGAATCTTTTAAAGTAGCTGAAATTAACTATTCGGGGGATTTACTATCTCCTTATTGGAATGTCACTCACGATAAAATTGCTATTCTTGAAAAAGAAAATGTCATTTATCTATTGGATCTTGAGAAAAAACAAGTAGATACCATTCAGCTTAGTAAGAAGCCTTTGGAGCGATTTGAGTTGTCTTTTTATTCCAATGATGATCTATTTATTAAATACAATGTAAAAACAGAAAAGAAGCTTGAAGAAAGTGAATATTTGGATATATGGAATGGGAATACTCGGTTTTTACATCCAAGCTCTTTTAAAGAAAAATTTGTACTTCAATACAAGGCTTTTATCTATCAATCTAAAACAAAGACATTGACAGAGTTGGAAAGAAAAAGAGAGAGTGATTTGGATTTTATAAATCTTCCCAATCATATTTTATCATACAATCCTTTTACTTACCAAGATTTTAGTGCTTCTTATACTCAAATACAGTTTGATGTACTTAAAACATCCAATAGTCATATTTTACAATCAATTAAGACTAATAATTCAAAGGATATTATTGCTTCTTTATGTGGAAAGTACATGATTTATCCTATTGAAAAGGATAAATCAAAATGGGAAATACTAGAGCTCGCTACTAATAAAATCATAACAATAAACTGTGACGCATCAACAGTTGATGTACCTATATGGTCAACCAATTCTGAATATGTGTTTTTTGTAGTGAACAATACATTAACTCGTTTACATCTATCCACAAAAAAACAAGTAAGTATTCTAAGTCTTACTGGGAAAAATACTTTGATTTTTGCTAATAAAACTAAGCACAACAATGATATAAATGCAACAATCAATACTGATTCTTCTATTGTAGTTGCAGTTAAAAACAGCTCGAATACATTGATTTACAGTATTGATAATACCCATGCTAAATTACTGATTGATGCAAAAGAAAATGACCTATCACGAGGATTAACGTATTTACCCAACTTAATTAGCAAAGACCTAAAAACTATTGTTTTTACACAAGAGAATTACAATGTACCTGTTTCATTAAAGGTGTATAATAACGGCAAAATAACCACTCTTTTGGAAAGTGATATTCCACAGGAGCTTTATAGCAATAGAAAAAAACAAACCATTAGTTTTAAAACTAAAACGGGAAGAGAATTAAAAGGAACGCTTTATTATCCAAAAAACTTTAATAAAGAGCTAAAGTATCCTATGGTTGTTTATACTTACGCTGAAGATGATACGGATAGTAAACAATTTCTTTTGTCCTCAATGATAAATTCTACAGGCTTTAATATTCCACTTTTAAATGACAATGGATATTTTGTATTTTATGTTCAGTCGTATATTTCTCAGCAGGGGCCTGGAATAGGAGCACTTGAATCAATTAAAAATAGTGTAAAGGTTATTAGTGAAAAAGAGTCTGCAATTGATACTTTAAAGCTTGGTTTGATAGGTCATTCTTTCGGAGGATACAAAGTCGGTTTTATCGCTACTCAAACAAATATGTTCTCAGCCATTATCAGTGGAGGAGCACCTCATGATGTAATTGGTGGTACAATGTATCGGTATAATACCTACAGAAATAAACTTGATTGGTTTATGGTAGAGAGTGGACAACTGGGGTTTAAACAGAGTTATGCGGAGAATCCTGAAAAGTATTTGGCTAATTCTCCTCTATTATATGCTCATAAAGTAAAAACACCTATTCTTTTATGGACAGGACTAAAAGATGAAAATGCACATTGGGAAAACACTCGTAAAATGTATGTTGCTTTAAAAAGGTATAAGGTACCAACGATTGCTCTATTTTACAAAAATGTCGAACATGACATTATGCCTAATCAAAAAGTTGAAAACAAAGACCTAACACTTAGAGTGATGGATTGGTTTGAGTATTTCCTAAAAGATAATAAAAGTATTCAGTGGATTAGTAAAGGAATTGATTATGATAATTACTCATGGAATCAATTAGATACTTTTTAATAAGAGAATAAAAACAAGGGGACATCGTCCCCTTGCTCTGTAATCAGTAAAATTACATGATTAAACGAAGAGGTTTATATTCTGCAACAGAAGAATCCCATCCATAGATTTGGTGAGTCTCTGAGTTAATATCTTCTTCGTACAAAGGGCCAAATCCTTCAAATGAACAATCTCTCTTTACTATTTGCGTTGCTTTTTTAAATACAGCTCCGTCTAAATAATATAGATCCCCTCCATAAGGAGTTACAGTTTCTTCTGATATTTCAATTTTATTATCAGCTTTATTACTAGCATTCACTGTGAATGCACCTAAACTTAGCATTGCAACAACGGCAAATGGCATAAGTAGGTTTTTTATAAATTGTTTCATAATGATATTGTTTTTAAAATTATATAACAAACCTCGTGTCTGTTATAAAAATGGTCGTCTTTTAAAGTTAATCGATGTCTTTTATTTACCATAGTCGATTTATGTAGCTACCCTAAATCGAACTTTTCTATTGCTACTATACGTGTACAAAGTATAGTATTACAGCTCCAACTAAAAAAATATAATCATGAATAAATTTTTACGAGATAAACTTACAACTCTTTATTATTCAAAACAATACGTGTTTTCACGGTATTTTATCGTAATATCCGCATACTGTTAAAAGAGCTTTTAAGACACAATAGTTTATAGGTTTATTTTTATTAATAATTGCACAAAGTTAGGCAATGCCCAGCGGTTCGCTAACAAGAAATTCCCCCATAAATGCTTGACTAAAGTCTTCGCTTTATTGCGTTGCTTCTTGTGCTCGCTTAGCCATTACCAATTGTGGCTCCATAATTAATTTAAAAATTTAATATTATGGAAACTACAGTTTTAAACACAGAATGGCTTATCGCATCAGAAGTAGAATTGATTTACAAATCAAAAGTAAAGGCTTCACAGAGACCTCAGATTACATCTTCTTACAGTGCCTATCAAATAGCATTAAAAGCTTGGGATAGTAACAAGATTGAATTATTAGAACAGTTTAAAGTACTTATGCTTTCAAACAATAATAAAGTACTTGGGGTATTAGAAGTTTCCTCAGGAGGGATAACAGGTACAATAGTAGATTTAAGAATCATTTTCTCCGCTCTTTTAAAAGCGAACGCTGTGGGATTTTTGCTTATACACAACCATCCGTCAGGAAAATTAGCTCCAAGTGATGCTGATAGACAAATCACAAGAAAGATTAAAGAAGCAAGTAAACTACTTGATATTATGCTTTTAGATCATTTAATTATAACAGTAGAGAGTTATTACTCTTTTGCAGATGAAGGCATCTTGTAAGGTGCCTTTGTTTTTATAAAGTATTAAAACTGTAAAGGTGCTTTTACAGTTTTAATACTTTAGATTTCTACTTGCTTACAGATTTAATTTTAAATCTATAAATTGATATATGTATCTATATAAGTATATACTTATCTTAAAAATCTATTTAATCATGCTAATGAATGAAGTGTTACAAAATAGTCTTACATTGTTGATTAATTAAAAGGCGATATATAAGAATCCAAAAAAGTTATCTATCTTTTTTCGAATTAATAATATGTATTAGTAAGTATGAAGTATTCTTTAATTAATGGTATTAAAACAGAGCCTTTTAAAGGAGGTATCGGAGTGTGTATTTGTTGTGGGGCTACTGTAGTAGCTAAATGTGGTACCAAAAATATCCATCATTGGGCACACTTAGATTTAACTGAATGTGATAAATGGTGGGAATCAGAAGGAATATGGCATCGAAAATGGAAATCTTATTTTCCAGAAGAGTGGCAAGAAATAGTACATATTGCAGATGATAATGAAAAACATATTGCAGATTTAAAAACAAATTACGGGGTAATTGTTGAGTTTCAAAATTCACCAATTAGCAGAGAAGAATTGATGTCAAGAGAAAATTTTTATCAAAATATGATTTGGATTGTTAATGGAGAAAAGTTTAAAAATTTTCACATATTAGATAAATTACCTAATATAGAAAGCGAAAACTTTAAAGATTATAAATTTCCTAAAGTAGAGAAAAAAAACAACGGTAGAGGATATTTTTTACTATCTGAAAATCCAGAATATTTTAAACTAAAATGTTATAAATATCGTAATCTTACTGAGATCTTAGATAAGATAGAAGAAAGTTATATTGGACACCATTTTTTAGATTGGAAAAACTCTCATAATGTATGGTTATCAGCAACCAAACCTGTCTTTGTAGATTTAGGAACAAATGACTTATATAGACTCTTAATAGATAAAGAGTTTAATCAACAAAATTTAAGAGTTTATAAAAAAGAAGAAATTATAAGAAGAATAATAAAAAAAGAGAACTAAAAATAATTCAAGTATTATTAATTTTAATCTCACACAATAGAGGCATATGATCACTTATTTCAATCCAGTCAGAAAAACACCTATTTCAAATTTAATCATCTTTTTTAATAATTCTTCTGTTCCAAAAATGTAATCAATATGATAAGGTTTTTCGAATTTTCGTTGAAAATAAAATGTTGGTTTAGATTCTTTACCTTGAAGTTCATTAAAAAAATAATGGTAAAAACTCTCAATCTTAAACTCTTTTAATTCATTTACTACATCACTATGATTCCACCACCTGTCCCATTCATCCCAAATACTATTACTATTAAAATCACCAATAATTATAGTATTTCCTAAATTGATTTTATTAACTTGGAGATACTTCCATAATTGGCCAATATAACCAAAATTTGGAGAATTATTCTTGTGTGTCCAGACAGCTAATAAATCGAATTCGTTATTTACTCTACAAGGTAAAAAATATTTAACAAAATGATCTTTATATTGATTTGACCATTGTAATCTTTTTAGTTGAATACCTTCTTTAGCAAAAATACCTAACCCCTTATTTTTATTGTCACCTATCCAAAGATAATTTTTTGCAAAGTCTTTATAAAGAAGATCGTTTGTTAACATTGGATTTTCACATTCTTGAATAATCAAAATATCAACATCAAACTTATTTAAGGTTTTATACTTATTTCTAAAAGCACCATTACAATTCCAAGTTATTATCTTCATCTATTATAAATTATATTACTAAATGTGAAATCAAAGATATTTTTAAATGCAAATAAAACCAACGATAGATAATAGATTAATTAAAATAGAGATTTGTTTTTTCATTAAAACTCGTAGTAACCTGCTGTTTGAATTTATTGAAATGATGCTCTAATAAATTATGTAAATAAGCATATACAGATACCTTGTTTTCGCGAATTACTTGAACTATACGTGTTAGCTTCTTATGGAACTCAAGTCGAATATAAACCGCTTTACCATCTTTTGCTCTAGTAAATACTTCCTTTAAAAAAGTATCTACCTAATTTTCTATACTCTTAGTTGTTTGTACTTGAGCTGATTCTCTTAATTGATTAAGTTTTTCCATTATAAAATAGGTTTGAATTTGTCATTAAAATATTGAGTAATCTCAGAGTTATACTGCTGTAGATGTTGTTTTAAGATATTGTCTAAATAAGAGTAAAGCGTAGTTTTTTCTTCTTTAGCCAGTTGGGTTATACGAAGTAATACTTCGTGATACTCAGGTCGGATATAAACAACCTTTCCTGCTCTTGATGAAGGAAATTCATTAATCAGAAAAAGCTCTTGGTATTTAGTAGTTGCTACTTCTTTCTTTGGCTTCTTTTCTTTGACTTTTGTTACTTCTTCTTGGATTAGAGGTTCTTCTTTTTCTTCTACGATTAGCTTAGCTTGTTCTACAGACTTTACTTCTATATCACCACTCATGATATTCATTAGATAGTCTTCATCGACTAACTCCTTTTGACTGTCTTTTTTGGATGGTTGGTTTACTGTTCCCATATTGTACTTTTTTAAAGGTTTACATTTTACATTATGGATAGTTGTAAGTTTTAGCTTGTTGGAAACATTATACTAATACGTTTTTACACCAAGATCATTTTAAAACAGCTTTAAGACGCTATTTCAAAGACAATTGTAAAACTTACATTACTATCTTAAAGCAAAGAAAGTACATATACAGTTTGAAAACTTTAAATGGAATTTTAAGGTTGAACTTGGCACTTTAGTGTCAAATAGTGAGTGATTTCATATTATGAAATCACTATAGATTTTACTTTGTAAAATTGGAGGATTTAGTAATCGAAAGATTACAGCAAGTTATGTTTTGAGGCACTCGAAATTGAGATTAGAGCTTTCAAAACGACTTGCTCTTGCAGAGGGCTGGAAAACTACTCCGAAGTCGTGTTTTTTTGTTTAAATAGTAGTTAGACTCAAAATATTGAGTGGTTTACGGATTTCCGTAATAGAGATTAGTGAAATTATGTTATGTTTGAATAATTAATACTGTTTAATTATGTTGACATTTTATAATAGCAAAGGGAATGCAATTGCATATATTAGTGATGATAACCAATCAATATATCTGTATAATGGAATACCTGTAGCTTGGTTGAGTGAAAATAACATTTTTGCTTATAGTGGTAGATATTTAGGTTGGATTGAAAAAGGATGGGTTTTTGATAGAAAAGGGAATAGAGTCTTTTTTACTGAAAATGCAACAGGAGGCCCTGTAAAACCTGTTAAATCAGTAAAACCAATCAGAGGTGTTCGCGGAGTACGTCCTGTAAGAGGAGTAAGAGAAGTTAAGCCCGTAAGACCTGTAAGAAGCTTAAGTTGGTCTAACATATCAAATGAAGATTATTTTAAACAATAATAATCACTAAATACAAAATAAGGGTTTGGTGTAATGGCTGATTAAGTTATTATTTAAAGTTTCGGTTTTTTATGTCATAAAAGCCAAATAGTAGTCTTTTGCTCTAAGGTGTACTGAATTAATTAAAACATTTAATTCAATTCCTACACTTGATCAAGTCGTGGCTCTTCTTAGGTAATCCTATCAAAAATTACATATCACATATTAATCTAAAAAAATTATGGCTTGGAGTTTTCGTAAAAGAATTAAAGTAATACCAGGTGTACACCTAAATTTTAGTAAAAGCGGTATTTCTACTTCTATTGGTGTTAGAGGAGCAAGTATGACTTTTGGAAATTCAGGTACTTATTTAAATACTAGTATTCCACCTTTAGGTATTTACAATAGACAAAAATTATTAAAATCATCATCCAATTCCTTTCAAGAGGAATCAAATATTATCGAATATTCAGATAATATATTTAGCGCAGACATTCAAGAAATTACAAGTCAAAATAAGCAAGGAATTAAAGAAGCAATTATTCTAGCTCAGCAACAAAGAAAAGAATTAAAAAATGACTTATTAAAAATCAATACTTCTTACGTTTCTTCAAAATTAAAATTAAACCTTAGTTATATTCTTCTATACGGTTTAATAAAAAAAACTATATCTCAAAATATAAAAGAAGATATTAAAGCTCAAAAGAACGCTATCGTACAAACCAAAGAACAAATAGAAAATTGTTATGTTAGGTTAGATATAGATTTTGACATAGAAATAAAAGAAAAATATCTCAAACTAGTGGAAGCTTTTAAGAAACTAATTAATAGTCAAAAAATATGGGACGTAACAAGTGCTTATTTTCAAGATAGAGTCGCTACACGTTCTTCAGCAAGTACGTTAGTCAAAAAGCGTGAAGTGAAATTTTTATTAAAATCTTTGCCAGAAATTAAGTCAAATTACGAAGCTTTATATTTTCAAAATGCGAATGGAGCTGATTTATATTTCTATCCTAGTTTTATTGTAATGTATTCTTCAAAAGGTGATTTTGCTATAATAGGATTTGAGGAAATTTCGTTTAATCAAAGCTATGTAAGATTTACAGAAACAGGAACAATTCCTAAAGATTCTAAAGTTATAGATAAAACTTGGGCTAAAGTCAACAAAAACGGAAGTCCTGATAAGCGTTTTAAAGATAATTATCAAATTCCTGTAGTGAAATATGGAGAAATTAAATTAAAAACTAAAACAGGATTAAACGAGGAGTACGAATTTAGTAATTATGAATACACAGAAGAATTTGGTCGTGCGTTTTCTGAATACCAACAATTAATTAAGACTATAAAACTATTATAAAAAAACTGTCTACAATAAGAGGTTTGGCGTAATGATGAATTAAGGTGAACTTTGATCATTCCGTTTTCTATCCCCAAGAAGAGCCGCTAATAGCCCTTATTACCAAAATCTAAATAATGAAGAAATTTGATTTAAATATTGAAAAAATTCTAGAAAACTGGGATGTAAAGCATGGTGTTAGAGAAATTATTGCTAATGCTTTAGATGAAAAAACTCTTACGAATTCAAAAGAGATCGAAATCTTCTGGAGTAGTAGTTTAAATTCGTGGGTTATAAAAGATTATGGACGAGGCTTAAAATATGAACATTTCACTCAAAAAGAGAATGATGAAAAGTTAAATAATAATGGTATTATTGGAAAATTTGGTATTGGATTAAAGGATGCATTAGCTACTTTTGAAAGAAAAGGTGTTGGCGTCAAAATTTTATCTAAATATGGAGACATTACATTAGGTAAATCACAAAAAAACGGTTTTGATGATTTAATTACTTTACATGCATACATTTCTGAGCCTACAAATAAAGAGCTAATTGGAACAGAATTCCATTTATCTAGCATTTCAGAAGATGACATTGTAGCAGCAAAAAATATGTTTCTGAAGTTCAATAATGAAGCAATTCTAGAAAATACTAAGTATGGTAGTGTTCTTCAAAAAAAAGAAAATCGAGGGAAAATCTATATAAATGGTGTTGCAGTTGCTAGTGAAGAAAATTTCCTTTTTAGTTATAATATTACATTACTTAATGCTAGTATTAAAAAAGCTATTAATAGAGAAAGAACAAATGTTGGTAGAACTGCTTATGCAAACACTGTTAAGTCAATATTATTAGAGTGTCAATCAGAAATTATTGGAAACAAACTAAGCGCAGATTTAAGTCAATATAGCTATGGTAATGTATCCACACGACCAATCACGTCTTGTGAGGTATAAAAATCATTCTACAGCTTCAGTAACCAGCTTTTTGTAGTTTTGAGGATAAAGGTCAGTAATGTTTTTGTGATTTATCGATTGAATATTATCAAGAGTATGTATTAGCCATTGAGTAGGATTCACATCATTTTTCTTGCAGTTCGCAAAGAAAGTGTACATCATGGCAGCTCTTTGTGCAGCATCATGAGAACCTGCAAAGAGATAATTTTTACGCCCAAGAGCTACTGGTCTAATTACATTTTCAACAAGGTTGTTGTCTATCTGTAAGTTTCCATCGTATAAGTACGCACTTAGATTATCCCATCTTGTTTGTGAGTAAGCAAGGGCATGACCTATTACACTTTTAGGAAGAGTAAGTCTCATTTGAGCAACCATCCATTTACCAAGTTCATTGATGATAGGAAGACTCTCTTTTAGACGAAGCTCTTTAATTTGCTGTGGAGTTAGGTTTTGCTCTTTAGCTTTTCTCTCTACCTCGTATAGTTTTTGTATCTGCCCCAGTACATGTTGTGCTCTGGTTTTATCGTTTGATAAAGCTTTATCAAACTGTATCCGCCCGAGCAAGTGCATGTTTCATAATATAATGTAAGGAAGTAAGTTTGCTTTAAATAATAAAGAGATGAGCAAACAAGAAATTATGTACTCTCATGTAGAGGATTGGCAAGCAAGTGGATTGACACAATCAAAGTATTGTGAAAGTGTTGGAATTAAGCTGGCGACATTTAGTTATTGGGTAGTAAAGTTTAAGAGTGAAACAGAGCAAGAAGGCTCAAGTAACTTTATAGCAATAGGTGAAACATCTAAAACCGACAGTAAAGAATACGAAATCGTGTATCCTAATGGAGTGAAGTTACGTTTAGAAACGAAAGATTTGGGTGAACTCTATTCATTAGTAAACCTTGTGTAATGTTTAGTCTGAGTAGTAGCCATCAATTCTACTTGTATAAATCAGCTTGTGATATGCGCAAGAGTTTCGATAGTCTATGTGGTCTTGTTCAAAACGAGCTTAATCAAGTCGCTCATAATGGAAGTGTCTACGTGTTTATTAATCGTCGATGTAATCAGATGAAACTCTTACACTGGGAAACAGGTGGTTTTGTGTTATATCACAAGCGATTAGAACAAGGTACTTTTGCTTTTCCTATTCATAATCGGACTCAAATCAGTTGGAGTGATTTGGTACTTATGATTGAAGGAATACAAGTGATAAAAAGTAGTCAAAAAAGGCGGTTTTCCATGAGATAAAACAGCCTTAATCCTTGTATAAATAAGGCTTTTGACGTATATTTACTTCATGGAAATAGACTTAGAAAACTTATCGAAACAAGAACTTTTGGCACTTTTAACCAAAGCCCAAAAGACTATTTCCAAACAAGAAAAAGTAAATACTAAGTTAGAGAAGAAAACTACTAGCTTAGAAGAAAAGACCTCTAAGCTAGAAGAAAAAAATACAGAACTGGAATATCGTGTAAAGCTACTTGAGCGCATGAAGTTCGGTCAAAGCCGAGAACGTTTTGAGGATCCCAATCAAACTCAATTACCTTTAGATGTTGAACAAGCAGTCTTAGAGGAACAAGAAGAAGTAATCAAACAAGAGATTACCTACTCTCGTGAGAAAAAGAAACATCCAGGACGAGCTAAACTACCAGATCATTTACCCGTAGAAGAAATAGAAATGCATCCTGAGGGAGATTTATCTGATATGATTTGCATTGGTAAAGAAACTACAGATGTGTTAGATTATGTTCCTGGTTACTTTAAAATCAAGCGTTACATCCGATATAAATACGCTACTAAAGGTAAAGATAATACTCAAATTAGTATTGGTGAGCTTCCAGAGCGAATTATAGATAAAGGAATACCTTCAGAGGGATTATTATCCACAATACTTGTAGATAAATATGTTGATCATATTCCTCTTTATAGACAGAAGCAACGCTTTTCAAGAGAAAACATCGATATAGCTTCTTCTACAATAGATGGTTGGATCGCTCAAAGTATGGATGCTTTAAAGCCACTATACCAAAAGCTGGTGATGGACATCAAAAATGAAGGTTATCTCCAAGTTGATGAAACCACCATCAAGGTCTTAGATGAGAAAAAGAAAGACAAAACTCATCTTGGCTACTATTGGGTGGTGCGACCTGCAAAGGTCATTATACAATTGTTCAACCAGGTAACTGGACAACGAACCTGCCATACTGTTGGCAGTAGCCTACTTCGACATGCAGGGTAAGTAATTACCCTGTGTGATAG
>NZ_NSGJ01000041.1 GCF_002286775.1 Myroides sp. N17-2 | reverse complement strand
TCATTTAATGCCAAAATTAAAGCATTCAGGGCTCAATTTAGAGGAGTAAGAGATATTGACTTCTTCTTATACAGATTGACTAAACTTTATGCATAAACACAACTTTTGAGATTGATCCTTTATTTCTAGAGGCACCACATCTACATAGCGCAACTCTATTTCTTTTTTCATATGTAGTTCCATCAGCAGCCTGAAGTTCAAAATCTCCACGGATGTATAAACCTGCGCTTACTTTTTGTTCTGGATCTTGGACTATTGCTATTGTTGGTTCATATTCATTTTCTACACATTTGCCATCTACTACTGCTGTTAACCGTCCTGATGGACAGGCAGAAGCTCCTTCAATTGCTTCTCGCATATTCTCAGTGTCTCCTGAGTTGGCTGTTAAGGTCCAAACTTCAGCTCGTTCACGATGGCAATAACGTGCAAATGCACAGCGTTCATCATCAAGCAGGTCCATTTCTACTCCTTCTTGTAATGTTGCTCTATCCATATAATTCTTTCTGTCTGCAGTTTCTGTTCCATCAAAATGAACTTTGGCGTGTGATCCATCGCAGAAAGGTTTATTAGCTGATGCACCACATCTACACAGATGATATTCACTTTCTTGTTCAAATTCGTTAGTCTCTACAGCTTCTAGTATTCCTTTTTTTCTTTGAGAAGTCTCTTCAATTAGTTTATTTAAACCCTGAACCACATATGGTCCATTTGGTAAAATTTTAATCTTAAACATATCTATATCTTTTTTATTGGTTAGATGTTAAGTTAAGTATTATAAGTGGTATTCGTAGTGTTATTTTGGTTTTCAACTATTTAATTAATTGATAATACGGTAGTTATGACGAAATGTGAATTTAAAAATGAAGATATGATATGAATGGTGATTCAATGATCTATCAAAAAAGTTTTAATTCTGTAGACGTGGATTTGCACATGTAATAATATGGGTAATGAAGAGTGAAAATCGCTCAATGTATATTTACATATTTAAAAATGATTTGCATCCTTAAGGGAGTATTGGAGACGATTTGATAAAGGAAGAAAATAATCAATTCTTGTAATTTTATTTTGTAAATATGTATAGAGGGTAGTATTAAATGGATTTTACTTATTTAGTAGTGAATTATCCTAGTCGTAAATGGTTTCTTAGTAAAGCTTTATTTGTGGTTATGAAAGGAATTAAGGCGAGTTCTTTGAATGAATATGTAGTCAAGATTAAAAAGCTTTTAATATTACTATACAGCTTAGGAAAGCGTTTAGGAAAGAGAGAGGTAAGTAATATAGCTTGTAAACGTTGTTTTAAACTCTGTATTGTATTTATTTCTTTTTTAAATATTCTGTATAATCCAGTTTGTTTTATTACTTAAACCCAGATTACGCATTAGGCAATTTTAAAGGTAGGTCTAAAGGATAATCCCATAAACCTACGAACCATTTTCGTCGTTTCTTGACTAGTGCTATTTTAAGCTTGATCGTGTCATTTGTTTTCTCGAAATAAGCTCCAATAGCAAAGGTTCTATATCTTAATGTAGAAAGTGATTTTTGTGTTTTTTCTTGTAAAACAAACATTCTAAACAGTGCCATTAGATTATAAGCAATCATCACAAAGATTAGAGCAACTTCGGTAGCATAGAAGTCTTTTAGATTAAAAGATTCTGCTCCAAAGTCTTGTTTTAGTTCTTTGATTCTATTCTCTTCGTCGCCTCTTGCTCGATAGTTTTTCCATACATCATAGGCACCACACTCCAAGTTTGTAACATAGGCGGAGTATCTGTAATTTATGTGTATTTCATCTTCTGGAAATAGACTTAATGTTTTTCCAGGTGCTTGTGGACGTTTACTTATTTTCTGTCTTACAATGATAACTCTTCTAGGTTTTTCCCAATTTTTAGCTTGGTAGAAGGTGTCATTTATTTGGATACCTTCATCGACATTTAGCCAAGAGGTTTGACTGTCTACTAGCCTTTGCACAGGATGAGTAAACTTAGCAGCAATAATGTAGTTCATAGGTTTAGACTCTAAATGATCTAAAATATCCTTTTGAAAAAAACCACTGTCTAATCGAATTAAACCTACTTTCTTATTCCCAAAAACAGATAAAGTATCCTCTAAGAAGTTAATGAAGTTGTTGGCAGAACTTGTATCTCCACTTCGCAACCAAAAGTTGGCTACCATGCGAATATCATTTACAAAAGCTATAATAGGGTGATGAGATTTACGTCCTCTTTTACTTGGATTATACCCTCTTTTAGCTCCTTGTTGCTTTTCTCCATAACGAGTCATGACAGTAGAGCCAATATCTAAGGTAAAATAATTTAAGTTGATGTTTTCAAAAAACCATTGAAAAAAGTGCTTAGCAGTTTCAATGTTACTACTAGCATCGAACTTGGAAAAATAACGTTTATACGCATCTTGCCCTGGTGAAGTTCGCCAGTTAAATATTTTACCAAGAGCTTTATCATGTCTAGTTACTTCTGTGTGTAAAAAGCGGTTTGCACCACACCAAACACTTGCCATAAAAGACTCTAAAATCACATCAATATCATGTGCTCGATTAGAATTTTGACAAGGAAGACTTTCACAAGAATTAATCTGAGATTTAAAGCCTATTTTATCTAACATTTGCTTTAAAAAGACCATTCCACCCCATGGTGTAATCTCTTTGTTTGTAAAGGATAGATCAAAATTCATAGGCTTAAATTTTCTAACGCTACGCGTTAGGAATTACACTTAATAAATATACATCTTTTTCTAATGCGTAATGTGGGTTAAAGTGGCTATAAACACCCACTTTTTTATTTCAAGATAAAAAAAGACTACTTCAGATTATGAAGTAGTCTTTTAGTTTTATTTATTTAGAGTTTCGTATTCCATTGTAACACGTTTAAGCTCTATTTCTTGTTTTTTTATGTTTGTTTGTAGATCTAGCAATTGACTCTTTATTTTTAATTCCTCAATAGGAGCTAATTTACCAGCAGCTTTTTGTTGTATGTATTTACTGTTTCTAGTATTGTATTTATCTTGCGCTTTTTGTAATCTAGTCGTTTGTTTGCTTACTTTTTTCTGACTATTAAGAATTTCCTTTTGTCTTTTTAATTCAGCTTTGTTTTCTTTTTCTTTTTTCTTTTGCTCTTGTAATTCTGCTTTGTGTTGAGCTTCAGCTATTTTTTGTTCTTGTTCAATTTTTTTAGCTTCGTCTAATTCATTTTGTATTTTAGCACTTTCTAATTGTTGAGCATTTTCTATGTTTTTCTGCTCATTGACTAACGTTTCTAGTGAATTTTGTTCAGTTCCTACTTCAGTTGTTTTTATTTCTTGGGCTTTAACCACAGAAGTTGTTGCTACAAATAATGTAGCAATGATCAGCATTCTCTTTTTCATTTTTGTGAATTTTATTAAATATTTTGTTTGTTTTAGTAGTCTTACCACTCATTGATCCTATTCGCATCTAGTTTTAGAAAGATGAAAAGGAGTACAGTGAATGCCATTAAACTTGACCCTCCGTATGAAAAGAAAGGTAAAGGGACACCAATTGTTGGGAAGAGCCCAATTAACATGGTTATGTTAAAGGCAAAGTGGATAAATAAGAAAGAGATTACACAGTAACCATATACGCGATTAAAGACCTTCTTTTGCCTTTCGGCAAGATGTATTAATCTAAAAAATAGGCAGACAAATAGGATTATAACAAAAGAAGCTCCTGCAAATCCCCATTCTTCACCTACGGTAGTAAAGATGTAGTCTGTATGTTGCTCAGGAACAAATCCACCTTTAGTTTGTGTACCTTCTAGAAAACCTGTTCCCGTCCATCCTCCTGAGCCAATAGCTATTTTGGATTGGTTTAGGTTATATCCCTCAGCTTGTAGGTTGACATCTTCTCCGATTAGTACATTAATTCGGTCTTTCTGATGGGGTTCTAATACGTTGTCATATACATAGTCTACCGAGAAAACCAAGGCAGACATAATAACAACTAATATTATATATATCAGAGGGTTTCTCGTTATTTTTTTATTAAAGTAAAAATGCAAAGCTGCTATTAGGACTATTGTACCTATTATTATACCTGGTTCTACAACTAGTGATGCTATAAATAGGAGTATGGTAATAAATCCAGTCCATAGGTACCAGCTTGGCAGTCCTTCTCTATATAGAACAAACACTAATGAAACGAATAGCATAGCACTACCGGTATCGTGTTTTAGAATAAATAGAGTAGGCACACCTATAATAACTAAGGCAATAAATTGTTCCTTAAAAGTGCTTAAATGTGTTTGACTATCAGATATAAATTTAGCTAATAAAAGAGCTGTAGTAGTCTTTACAAATTCAGAAGGTTGTATACCAAATCCCCCTATCTGATACCAGTTTGTTTGTCCTTTTACTGATTTACCAAATACAAAGAGCCCTAGAATAGATAGTAGACCAATGATATAGAATACCATAGCATACTTTTCATAGAATTTTGTATCTATAGAGACGATAAGTATGATTAAAGGAATACAAAAAATAATAAAGAGCATCTGTCTTCCATAGATTTGTCCTAAGTCAAAGATAGATGTTGTTTCAGCAGGTAATGATGCTGAGTAAATATTTATCCAACCAGCTATAACTAATAAAGCATATAGCAAGATTGAAATCCAATCTATATTTTTTTGTACACTTACATTTTTCATTTTCTTGTAGTAATCTTACTATGGTGCTACTTTTGGTGTCGGTTTTGGTTTGTCAGTTGTTCTATACAGTTGTAATACTTTATCATATTCTCCTTGTAGGCTTCCTTCTAACATTCTTTTTTCTAAATCAGTTCTTACTATTTGTGGTAGTAAATATTTCTGAAGCATTAAACTTGTTATAGGTGCAGCCCATCTAGCTCCCCAATATCCGTTCTCGATAAAAACCGCAATGGCAATCTTTGGATTGTCTTTTGGTGCGAAAGCAACGAATACTGAGTGGTCAGTTAATTGATAACGTTTACCATTAATTCTTGTAAAGTTTTCTACAGTACCAGTCTTACCACACATATCTAATCCTTCAACTCTTACTGATCTACCAGTTCCAATGTTAAATACATCATTCATTCCTTGAACAATAGGAGTAAAGTGTTGTTGGTCTATCGAAGTTACATGTTTCGTTGTGAACTTCTTATCAATGTTGTGATGTTCTATGTTCTTAATGATATGAGGAGTGTAGTAATAACCTCTGTTTGCTACTGCAGCCATAACGTTTGCTAGTTGCATAGGTGTCATAATAACCTCTCCTTGTCCTATTGAGTTAGAGATCGTAGTCGTACTCTTCCATCCGCCATTTGGATACCATCTGTTATAATAATCAGCATCTGGGATATGACCTTTACGTCCTTCAGGTAGGTCATAGCCTAAGAATTCTCCTAAGCCAAAACTATGTAGGTGTTCACTCCATTTATTGATCCCATCAGCAGGGTTTTTATATTTCTCGATTACTCTTTTATAGGTATTCGCAAAATAAGTATTACACGACTTAGCGATAGCTGAATTTAAATTCCAATGCCCAGAATCGTGACATCCCATCCATGCTCCCTTACCATAATAGAAACCTCGATTACATGCAAAAGTCATATGTTCATTAATTACTCCCTCTTGAAGACCAATTAATGCTGTAAGAATTTTAAATGGTGAACCAGGTGAATATTCTCCTGATAGTACTCTATTGTATAAAGGTTTTGCTAGTGAGTCGTTATATAATGCAGTATAGTTCTTAGAACGCTCTCTTCCTACTAATAAGGAAGGGTCATAATTAGGTGCATTAACTAGTGCAAGTATTTCTCCTGTACTAGGTTCTATAGCTACTATTCCTCCTCTTTTATTTTGCATTAACAGTTCTCCATAAGCTTGGAGCTCACTATCAATGGTTAACATGATGTCATCCCCTTTAATAGCAAGAGTGTCATATACACCATTTTTGAAAGAACCAATCTCTCTATTGAATCGGTCTCTCTGTATATATTTTACTCCTTTAGTACCTCTTAGTGTTTCTTCGTATTCTTGTTCTATTCCTTGAATACCGATTAAATCACCAGATCTGTAGTATGGATTTGCTTTTATGTTTTGTTCATTTACTTGTCTAATGTATCCAAATAAGTTGGCCCCATGAGCCACTTGATAATCTCTAAGAGATCTCTTTTGAATATAAAAACCATTAAAGTGACGTATTTTTTCTTGGAAAGCAGCGTATTCACCTTTACTTAGCTGTGGTAAGAATACAGAAGGAAGTCTTGGGCTATATACTTTAGCTTTTTCAAGTTTGCTTACAAACTGGTCATACGTTACATCTAAAAGGCTACATAAAGCGAGAGTGTCTATGTTTTTAACTTCTCTCGGTATTACCATAATATCATAAGATGGCTGATTTGCAATAAGTAACTTTTTGTTACGATCGAATACATATCCTCTTTCAGGATATTCGTACACAATCTTTAAAGCATTGTTCTCAGATTTTTTGATATAGGTGTCATCTACTATTTGTAAAAAAAACAATCTAGCTAACACTATAATTGCAACAACTATAATAATTATAGGTAATAAAAGCTTTCTCATTTTTTAGATGGTTTAATCAGATATAATATCAAAATACAGGTTAATAGAGTCGTTACTGTTGTTAGAATAGTCCTAAGCAAGATTTCTAAGATAAAGTTAAATCTGAAAAACTCTAAACCGAATAGTACTAGATGATGTATGACAACAGAGATGGTAATATAACCAAAAACTTCTAAAGAGGTAAAGATATCCTTAGTTACTTTTTTGATGATATTTAGATTGTGATATTGGTAACTGATCCCGAAAGAGAACTTTAGGATAGATGGTCTTGAGAATGCTAGTATTAAACTAGCAGCTGCATGTATACCACCTGAATTTTCAAACATATCTACTATAATTCCTAATATAAAACTAGCTAGATAAAATAAGGGTTTATTGTTATCAGTAGGGTATAAAATGATAAATAGAATGTAGGGGAATGGGTTAATAAAACCAAATAGGTCTATATTATTAAAAATAAGAATCTGTGCGATTAATAACGCAATAAAACGAGCAATATTTGAAAATGCAACACTATTCATCTTTAGTTTCAGCTTCTAATTGATTAATTTCTTCAATGTCTTTGTTTTTAATTACGTATATATATCCCAGGTTCGTCATATCATTAAATAAACGAACTGAAATAGTGAAGTAATTAGAAGTTTCATTGGTGTAAGCTTTTTCAATTACTCCAATAGGAATGTTTTCTGGGAATATTTTAGATATACCTCCAGTTACAATAGTATCCCCTTTAAAAATTTCTGCTAGTCTAGGAATGTCTGATAGATTTACATAGCCAGTATTCTTTCCATCCCATTGTAATGTACCGAAGTGATTTGAACCTTTGATCTTAGCATTGATCTTAGATTTGACGTTCAAAATACTTTGTACAGTAGAATAGTTTTGAGAAGTTTTTTCTATAATACCGATTACACCATTACTATTAATAACTCCCATATCGCTTTTAATACCCTGTTTAGAACCTCCTTTTATTGTTAGGTAGTTCTCTTTTGTATTAAAAGTATTGCGAATTACTTTAGCTACGATAATAGAATACTCTTGTCTTTCTGTAGGCATTAGATTTCTAATTTCTACAGAATCTTGGACAGAAGTATTATTGTAAGCGATTGATTTTAAATAGGCATTCTCTAAAACTAAAGCATCATTCTCTGTTTTTAGATGGATGTACTCTTTAAAATTATTTACATTTTCATAGACATAACCTGTCACACCATTCGCAGAGCTAATAAACGAACTTTGATGAAAAGTATGCGTTTGTATTATTAGCCCGAATGATATGACTAAAAGCAGCAAAAACAGTAACTTAGTACTGTTTTTTATAAAGAAATTGATTATTTGCTGCATAAGTTATTTTATTTAATCAAAACACTTTTGTATTTTTCTATGTTTTTGATTGCTAGACCAGTACCTCTAACGACTGCTCTTAATGGATCCTCTGCAATGTATACAGGTAGATCTGTTTTTTGAGAAATACGTTTGTCTAATCCTCTAAGCATAGAACCACCACCTGCTAAATAAATACCAGTATTGTAGATATCAGCAGCTAATTCAGGAGGAGTTTGAGATAATGTTTCCATTACAGCATCTTCCACACGTTGTATAGATTTATCTAATGCTTTAGCAATCTCTCTGTACGAAACAGTTACCTGTTTTGGTTTACCTGTTAAAAGGTCACGACCTTGTACTAACATATCTTCTGGAGGAGTTTCTAAGTCTTCAGTTGCAGCTCCGATTTGTATTTTAATTTTCTCAGCAGTACTTTCTCCAACGAATAAGTTGTGTTGAGTACGCATATAATAGATAATATCGTTAGTGAATACATCACCAGCGATTTTTACAGATTTATCACATACGATACCACCTAATGCGATAACAGCAATTTCTGTTGTACCACCTCCGATATCTACAATCATGTTTCCTTTTGGTTGCATGATATCTACTCCGATACCGATAGCAGCAGACATAGGTTCGTGTATAAGGTAAACCTCTTTACCATTCACACGCTCACAAGATTCTTTTACAGCACGCATTTCCACTTCTGTGATTCCAGAAGGAATACAAACAATCATACGTAATGCAGGTGTAAACATTTTTTTTCTTAGTGCAGGGATGCTCTTGATAAAAAGGCTTATCATTTTCTCTGAAGCATCAAAATCAGCAATAACTCCATCTTTTAATGGACGGATTGTTTTGATATTACCATGTGTCTTCCCCTGCATTAAGCTCGCTTCTTTACCGACTGCTATTATTTTACCCGTAGTTCTATCTCGGGCTACAATAGAAGGATTGTCTACTACGACTTTTCCTCCATGAATGATAAGGGTATTCGCTGTTCCTAAATCGATAGCGATATCCTCTGTCATAAAATCAAAAAATCCCATATAATTAAAAGGCTTTTATAGTTAATATTTTAATGCGTTACAAAAGTAATAAATTAATGTTTAAAATGACGAATTCCTGTACAAACCATCGCAATATTATTTTCATTACAATAATTGATACTTAAATCATCTTTAATAGAACCTCCAGGCTGTATAACTGCTGCAATTCCTGCATTATGTGCAATTTCTACACAGTCAGGAAAAGGGAAGAAGGCATCACTTGCCATTACTGAACCTTTTAATTCCATATTAAACGAAACAGCTTTTTCGATAGCTTGACGTAAAGCATCTACACGTGATGTCTGTCCAGTTCCAGAAGCACATAGTTGTCCATCTTTAACTAAAACGATTGTGTTAGATTTTGTGTGTTTACAGATTTTAGAAGCAAACAATAAATCATCTAATTCTTTATCAGAAGGTGATAATTTTGTAACGTTTGTTAGTAAGCTTTTATTGTCTGTAATATTGTCTTTATCTTGAACTAAAATTCCATTAAGACAAGTACGTACTTGTTTTGTAGGTAATTCAGTTTCTTTTATTACTAAGATTATTCTGTTTTTCTTTTCTTTTAAAATCTCAATTGCTTCAGTATCATAACTTGGCGCAATAACAACTTCACAGAATAATTTGTTGATTTCTTCTGCTGTTGCTACGTCAATCTTACCATTTGCGATTAGAACTCCTCCGAAAGCAGAAGTAGGATCACCTGCTAATGCATCAAGGTATGCTTCTTTCATTGTGCTTCTTTGTGCAACACCACATGCATTGTTGTGCTTTAAGATAGCAAATGTAGGGGCTTCATTCTTAAATTCATTCATTAAGTTTACCGCAGCATCTACATCAAGTAAGTTGTTGTAAGAAAGCTCTTTTCCATGAAGTTTGTCAAATAAGCTATCAAAGCTTCCAAAGAAATGCCCTTTTTGATGTGGATTTTCTCCATATCTAAGTTCATTACCATTCGCATGGCTTATTTTTAATACAGTTTCATCTGTATTGAAGTAATTGAATATTGCTCCATCATAATGTGAAGATACATGAAATGCTTTAGTAGCAAGTAATCTTCTGTTCTCTAATGTAGTTGATCCATTATTACCAGTTAGCATCTCTAAGAATAATTCGTATTCATTTACTGAAGCTACGATAACAGTATCTTTAAAGTTTTTAGCAGCTGCTCTAATAAGAGAAATACCACCGATATCTATTTTCTCTATGATGTCAGCCTCTGGTGCTCCAGAAGCTACTGTATTTTCGAATGGATATAAATCTACAATTACTAGATCTATTTGTGGGATTTCGTATTCTTTCATCTGTGCAATATCACCTTCATGATCTTGTCTGTTAAGAATACCTCCAAATATTTTTGGGTGTAATGTTTTTACTCTTCCACCTAGTATAGATGGGTAAGATGTTACATCTTCTACTGCTACTACAGGGATATTTAATTCTTTAATGAATGTCTCTGTTCCACCAGTAGAATAGATAGTTACATTGTGCTTGTGTAACTCTTTTACGATTGGCTCTAATCCGTTTTTATCAAATACAGAAATTAGTGCTGATTGAATTTTTTTAGTTGTGCTCATGTTGTGTTTTTTGTCAATGGGCAAAAGTAACTATTGTGGGTGTATTAATAAAGTTTAATTCATAAGTTTTATGGAATATTTTTATTTTTTTCTAATTATGTTTAATTTAGAACTAAATCTGATGATTAAGAATATTGTGGCTTCATAATAGCTTGTTATTGGTAATTAAAAATAACTCTTACTATCTGTTATGATTGTATACTTAAGACTCTTATCGACTAGTTTTAGTTTTGCAATAAATGCATTGCGAATGAATAAACTACGCACAGCACTCTCTTTTTTAGGTGTTACAGTTGGAATATTTTCGATAATAGCTGTTTTAGCTGCCGTAGATTCTATGGATAGGAATATTAAGAGTGAATTAAGCGGTTTTGATCGCAATATGATTTATGTGTTTAATCATTCTTTTGGCCCTAGTGAGATCCCTAAATGGAAGTCTGATCAGTATCCTAAAATGAAGTATGAGGAATATGATTATTTAAAGCGTAATCTTACTGGAGTCGAATATGCATCATTTAATTATTTTACTAAATCTGAACAGATGAAATATGGGGCAAATTATGCTGAAGTTGTGATGCGACCTTGTTCTTCTGATATGCAATATTTAGATAATGTAAAGATAGTTAATGGTCGTTTTTTTAATGAATCGGAGTCAGTTAATGGGGTTCCTGTTGTTGTAATAGGACATGAAGTAGCCAATACTCTTTTTAATGGCTTAAATCCAGTGGGACAGGTTGTGCGTCTTTATGGAAAGAGATTTACTGTTATTGGTGTTATTGAGAAACAGGGTTCTATTAGTATAGGTGGTAATCAAGATGAAAGTGTTTATATGCCTGTTAATATTATGAGGCAAATGTTCGGAGATAATAGCCTTGTATCAACTACAGTAGTTATATTAAAACCGAATAGAGAAGTGGATATAAAGCACTTTGAAGATGAGATTACTGCTAAGCTGCGTTTGTTTAGAGGGCTAAAGGAAAGTGATGAAAGTAACTTTTTTGTCAATGTTTTTGGAGGTATGATGGATATGATTGAGAAAATCATTGGGCAGATGAATATCGTAGGATGGATTATAAGTGGTTTTTCGTTGCTTGTAGGAGGGTTCGGTATTGCGAATATTATGTTTGTTTCAGTCAAAGAAAGAACGCATTTAATAGGTGTTCAAAAGGCAATTGGAGCAAAGAGTAATTTTATTCTTTTTCAATTTTTATTTGAAGCAATAATCTTAGCATTAATAGGTGGTCTTGTGGGGATTATTATGGTATGGGGGATAAGTATAATAGTTAGCTCTCTTTTAGATTTTCAATTTGTACTTAGTTTGTCTAATATAGGGGTAGGATTGACTTTGTCTGTTTTTATAGGTATGCTTTCGGGTTATTTACCTGCGCGTTCAGCAGCTAAGTTAGATCCTGTAGAAGCAATTAGAATGGGAGGGTAGCTCTCAGTATATACAATGAAAAAAGGATGTTAGTTGATAAACTAACATCCTTTTTTATATTTTAATCTATAAGATAAATTATCTCATAGGTCTATTTAAGATTAAATCTAAGTATTGATTTACATTCTTTTTTAGATCTTTTCTGTGTGTGATAAAATCTAAGAAACCATGCTCTAATAAGAATTCAGAAGTTTGGAATCCTTCTGGTAAATCTTTACCAGTCGTATCTTTTACAATACGAGGTCCTGCGAAACCAATTAATGCACCTGGTTCAGCTATGTTTATATCTCCTAACATAGCGAAAGAAGCAGAAATACCACCAGTAGTAGGATCTGTACATAATGATATGTATGGAATCTTAGCATCACTTAATTGAGCTAATTTAGCAGATGTTTTTGCCATTTGCATTAACGAAAAACCTGCCTCCATCATACGAGCTCCTCCTGATTTTGAAATCATTAAGAATGGTATGTTATTTTTTAGTGAGTAGTCTATTCCACGTGCTATTTTTTCTCCTACTACAGATCCCATAGAACCTCCAATAAAAGCAAAGTCCATTGCCGCTACTACTAATTTTTCTCCTTTTGATTGACCAACAGCGACTCTAACAGCATCTTTTAATTGTGTTTTAGTCATTGCTTCTTTTAGACGATCTACATACTTTTTAGTATCTTCAAATTTTAAAATATCTTTTGAAGAAAGGCTTTTGGCTATTTCTTTGTAGTCGTTGTTGTCAAAAAGAATCTCAAAATACTCTTTACTACCAATACGAACGTGATATCCATCTTCTGGACTTACCCATAAATTTTGTTCTAACTGATCTTGATCAATTATTTTTCCTGTTGGTGATTTATACCATAATCCTTTTGGAATATCTTTTTTGTCTTCTGTTGGCGTCTGAATACCTTTTTCTTTCCTTTTAAACCAAGCCATAAAATGTTTCTTTTGTTTATACTAATTTGAAAGCAAGGGGGGAATTATAACGTGTTTACGTTGTTTAAATCTTCGAATGCTTGTTCTAATCGAGCGATTAAAGTTAATTCTCCTTGTCTAACCCATGTTCTAGGATCGTAGAATTTCTTGTTAGGAACGTCTGATCCTTCTGGATTACCTATTTGAGTTTTTAAATAGTCTATTTTTGATACCATATAGTCTCTGATTCCTTCTGTATAAGCAAACTGAGTATCTGTATCAATATTCATTTTGATTACACCGTAACCTATCGCTTCTCTGATTTCTTCTACTGTAGAACCAGATCCTCCGTGGAATACGAAATCTACTGGGTTATTCCCTAAGTTATGTTTCTTAGCAACATATTCTTGAGAATTTTTAAGGATAACTGGTGTTAGTTTTACGTTACCTGGTTTATAAACACCATGTACGTTACCAAATGAAGCTGCTATTGTGAATCTATTACTTACTTTAGATAATTCTTCGTAAGCATAGTCTACTTCCTCTGGTTGTGTATATAATCTTGATGAATCAACATCTGTATTATCAACACCATCTTCTTCACCTCCTGTAATTCCTAATTCGATTTCTAGTGTCATACCTAGTTTGTCCATACGCTCTAAGTATGTTTTAGAAATCTCTATATTTTCTTTAATAGGCTCCTCTGATAAGTCAATCATATGTGAACTGAATAGAGGTTTACCATATTGTTTCATGTGTTCTTCTCCTGCTACTAACAATCCATCAATCCAAGGCAAAAGTTTTTTTGCACAGTGGTCAGTATGTAAGATAACAGCTACTCCATAAGCTTCTGCTAATGTATGTACAAGTTTTGCTCCTGCGATAGCTCCTATGATAGCTGATTTTTGATTATCATTAGATAATCCTTTTCCTGCCATGAATGAAGCACCTCCATTAGAGAATTGAATAATTACTGGTGAGTTTAGTTTAGCTGCAGTTTCTAGTACAGCATTGATAGTACTAGAACTTGTTACATTAACAGCAGGTAAAGCAAACCCGCGCTCTTTTGCAAACTTAAAAATCTCTTGCACTTGATCTCCAAATGCAACTCCTGGTTTAATATTATGAGCCATAGTTGTGTGTTTTAATTTTGTACAAAAATACTAATTATTATTTGAATTAGAACGGATAATTAATACCAACGTTCATCACTGCTTCTTTGAAGTTAAACTCCTTGAACCATTTTTGACTCTTATCTTGTGAAGGATTATATGTTTTGAATCCCATATCTAATCTAAAAACAAAGAAACTGAAGTCATATCTAAGTCCTAGTCCTGATGCTACTGCTAAGTCTTTTAATGAAGAAACACCATTGAATGTATAATTATCATCTTTGATATCATCAAATACATTCCAAACATTAGAAGCATCAACAAATAATGCTCCATACCATTTTCCACCTAAGTTAAAACGATATTCTGAACTAAAAAACAGCTTCATATTCGCTTCGTTAAAGTCATTTATCCCGCCACTTCTTCCCGGACCTAATCTATATGATTGCCATCCACGGTTATCATTTGACCCTCCCGAGTAGTAACTTCTAGAGAATGGTATCGAACTTGAATTGCCATAAGGAATAGCTAATCCAGCGAATGCACGTATAGCGATTACTCTTTTCTTTCCTAAATCCCAGTATTTAACATAATCTACTTCTGTCTTTAGGTACTGTGAGAACTCCACATCCATTATAGTCTTTTTACCTGTAGGGCCTATTTTAGAACTTGTACTATTCATAAGTAAATTCATCAATCCTCCTGCTGATTCTACTTTAGCTTTTAATGTATAGAATTCATTATCAGTGATATTAGTACGCGTAGTATTAGTAAAGGTGATATTGCTTGCTATAATTAAGTTGTTCTCGGATAGACGAATACGACGTTCTTCGATACTGCTAATTTCCTTGTGGTCTTGTTGATTAATACCTAGTGGATTGGCAGGGTTTAAAGCATCTTTTATGAATAGATTACTTCCACCATTAGAGATTGTTAAGTCTCCATTTTCATCATAGTATTCTGTATTCACATCGTGATAATTCTTAGATATATCATTTAACCTCTTATAAGATGATTTGTATACACTAAAATAATTATTAGGATTGGTGTTTCTAATGTATTGTATATTAGCTAAATCTACACTAAAGTTGTTTCTTCTTGATGGTAACCAAGTGTAGTTAATGATAGCAGTGAAGCTGTTCTTATCTAAACCAATATTACGTTGTTTAGTATGACCTATACTCATTGATGTAGTTGGTAGCATACTCTTAGGTATCCAGCTTTCTGTACGTATTGGAAATAATAGTCTTGGGAAAGTAAGTTTTACATCTCCTCCGTATTCTGTCACATTAAAGAATACATCATTAGGATTACTCATTTGACGTGAAGACCCCATCGATCCTTTTAGGTTGATCTCTAGTATCTCTGCTCCCTTGAATACGTTTCGGAACAATAACCCTACACTTCCTCCAATTCCAAAATCTTGGATATTAGAATGAGACACATCTAAAGATGGATTAAACGTCATCTTCTTGCGTGAGGTAAGATAAATGTTACTGATTAGAGACTGGCCTGTACTATCTCTTTTATCTTCGATGTATTCTATCACTGGATAGTTAAACATACGTAGATTACTAATAGATCTAGATGTTAGTACACGTCTAAAATCACTAAAAGTACTATTCTTCGTTATGAAAATAGCATCAGTTAGAGCTTTAGGTTTATACTGTAACTTGGTAGAACTATAGATGTTAAAGTCATTATATTGGATGCTATCTAAAGCTATCTCTTTATTTTTAGAGCTGCTATCAGTGAAGATATTTACATCACTGATTTTATATATTTTAAAAGGAACTTGTATTAGTGTGTCTCCTGATTTGACAGTTCTAGGGTCTACTATAAGTTCTATATTAGCCTTATTCTTTTTATTTAGTACTGTATCTACTTCATATCGAATATTTAGTTCTTGGAAGTAATATGCTCCATTGTTTCTAAATTCTGTTGCAAGTCTTTTTCTTTCTTCTTCGAAGTTTTTTACATCAAAGACTGTATTCTCTTTGATTTTACTCTTAGATGAAGATGTTTTGTAAAGATCCTCTAACTCTTTTGTTGTGATATTAGTACTAATACTGTCTATTACATAAGGTTCACCTGTAGATACTTGGTATGTGTTTTTTACTTTTTTAATACCCGTTGTATCTAAGTGTGTAGTAATCTTTGTATCAAAGTATCCTTTGTTAAAATAGTAATTCTTAAGACGAGTAAGTGATTTATTAGTTCTTAGTGAATCATATAATACAGGTGCTTCTCCTGTTTTTAATAAGAAGTTATTAATACCAGATATAACGAATGATTCCCCTAAGCGATTTACTTGTTTCTTAGATAATATACTTGTTAGAGTCTTTTCTTTACCTGGATTATTCTTTAACCAAATGTGGTATAAAGAATCAGCATTAGGCTTAGCTAAGTTGTACAAATATAGACGAAGTCTCATATTCGTCATCGGAAAAGTACTGTTGGGGTGTTGGTATAGCTGCGCTATAACCTCTTCTTTAGAAGTTTTTTTACCATTTTCAAGAATGGTATTATCTATTAAAAGCGCTCGGTCATTCGGCACTTGCTCTGTTATAGAGCAAGAAAAAAAACTTATGCCCATTAATAGAATTAGTAGTATTTTTGGTAAAAATCTGCTCAAAGTAGTATAGTCAATTATCAGTCAAAAATACAGTTTTTTATGGTTACGAAAAACCAAATCAAATTAATTAAGAGTTTACATCAAAAAAAATATAGAAAAGAGCATCAACTTTTTATTGCAGAGGGTGTTAAAGTAATCAGTGAATTAGTAAAATCTTCTTTGGTTTTACAACATATCTATTGCACCGAAGAGCTTGATTTTGGTGTGCCAACTTCACAGCTTACATTAGTGAGTAATGACGATCTAAATAAGATGTCAGCTTTAAGTACTACCTCTAATTGCCTAGCCATATTTAAGTGTGCAAATGAGCAACAAGTAGATTATAGTGATCTGATAGTGGCACTAGATGATATTCGCGATCCAGGAAACTTAGGGACTATTATTAGACTATGTGATTGGTTTGGTATAAAAAATATTATATGTACTAACGAAACTGTGGATGTTTACAACCCCAAAGTAGTACAGGCGACGATGGGGTCTATCTCTAGAGTTAATATTGTCTATGGAGATTTACCTACGTTAATACTTGATGGAGGAGAAGTACCAGTATATGGTACATTTATGGATGGTGAGAATATCTATCAGAAGAATATAGTTAATCACGGTATCATAGTGATGGGAAATGAAGCGAACGGTATCTCTAAAGAGATCGAAGAATTAGTAACAGAGAAGATTGCTATACCACGTTATGGAAATTTACAACAAACAGAAAGTCTGAATGTAGCGATGGCTGCCTCTATAGTTTTGAGTGAATTTAGAAGACATAATTTTTAAAACTCACGTTAGCTAGATAATTTCTTTTTCAGAAGTACTAAAAAATGTGTTTATTCATTACAGTAGTTATCTGTGGTGAGTAAACACATTTTTTATTAGGAGGTATAGCGCTGATTAAGTCTTTATATATCTAAAATCTAGTGATTTTCTGACCAAAAAAATGGCAGTGGTCGCATAATGGTCGCATAGTGATCGCATAGTGGTCGCATAGTTTAGCTCTTTTTTGATGCGACCATTATGCTACCATACTGCTATCATTATTCCATCATTACTTCGGATTTGTAGTAGATATCAAGGTTAGGTGTCTATGCTTTTTGCTTTTAGGAGTTAAGATTTAAATGGATTCGTACTGAATCAGTGATGATTTAAAACGACTGTGCTATGAATTTCTATCTTGCGGTGTATGTTGAATTTAGAGCAGATTTATTGAGCGTTTCCTGCTCAGGAGGCTTACTTCAGCAAGAGACATGCACAGAATCCGTACAAATACCTCAATGTACTTAAACTAAAAAAGGGATATCTGATCAGATACCCCTTTTTTAGTTTATATGTATTTATATATTTCTTAGTGGAATGTGAAGTTGACGAATATACCTCTAGACTTCATAGATTCTATATTTCCTGTCCATGGACTATCAGTACTCTTATCTCTTATCAATTCATCATTGATTCCAAATACACCACGTATAGAAGGCGAGAATTTAAAGTACTCAAAGTAAAAGTCTACTCCGACACCGACTTCGTAGTTAGTTGTTAGTTTCTCTACTCTCCATATTCCTTCATAGTTATCACCATCAGCTTTATTATTAGCCCCTAAGTTTAAGTCTAGTGATACACCACCTACTACATAGGGTCTAATATTACCTGTTCTCAATGCTGAGAATTTTAAAAGTAAAGGAAAGTGCAAGTACGTTGCACTCGTAGATTTTATAGATGAACTATTTAATTCATATTGAGATGGATCAAGGTTCTCGTGCTTAGTAGCATAATAATCATAGATTAATGCTCTTGGAAACGATAGTTCACGTTTGGCATACGTTAGACCTGGTTCAAAACGCAAATCTAAATATTCCATTAAACGCAAGTTTCCGACAAGACCAACGCTAAAACCTATAGAAGACTTAACTTGTAGCTCAGTATAGTCATTTGGATATTTTTCTTTGAGCTCTTGTATCTTCTGATAATAAGCAGCGTCGTAATTGAATTTATAATTGTAAGAATTAAATCCTAGATAGTAGCCCCAATGCACACGTTGTTTGTCCCAATCTCTTTTATTAAGCAAAGGGTTCTTTCCAAATATCCATTGCCCATAAGAATGAGAGCTAGCGAATAGGATTATAATAAATACAATTAGTCTTTTCATATTATTTCGAAGATGAATAAATAGTAGCAATTCCCATTGTCTGAGGAAGATGCTTTACATCTTTAAACCCAACTTTTCTTAAAATATTGTTTAAAGCTTCTCCAAAAGGGAAATTTTTAGCAGAATCAGACAAATACTTATATGCTTTTTGGTCTTTAGAGAACAGTTTTCCCATAAATGGCATTACATTCTGTGTATAAAAGAAGTAACCTTGTTTAAATGGAAATTTAGTAGGAACAGATGTCTCTAATATAACAAAGATACCTCCTGGTTTAAGAACGCGTAATATTTCAGATAATCCTTTCTCTAAATTCTCAAAGTTTCTAATACCAAAACCTACTGTAATTGCATCAAAAGAGTTGTCTTCGAAAGGTAGGTTTTCTGAGTCACCTTGTACCATATCGATTCTATTCTCTAAGTTTAATGCTTTTATTTTTTGTTTTCCTACTTCTAACATCCCTGCAGATAAGTCAAGTCCTGTTATTTTAGGTGCGTCTGTCTTAGAAAGTAGAATAGCTAAATCTCCTGTACCTGTCGCAATGTCTAGTATAGTATTTGGTTTTTGTTCAGATACTAATTTCAATACTTTTCTTCTCCACCCTTGATCTGTACCAAAAGTAATCATTCTATTTAGGCTATCATAGTTACCCGAAATAGTATCAAACATTTGTTCTACTTGTTGCTTCTTACCTAATTCAGATCCTTCGTATGGAGTTATATTTTTTGACATTGTATTATATTTTGGACAAATATAATTATTAAAAGCCAATTGGTTACTTCCGATTATCGTCAAATTAGCGAATATCTGCTTTTTTAAAAGAGAATAGCATTTCAATGAATATGTGATTGGTTGTTATTAGTAGATATATGGCTTAAATAGTTAATAGTATTAGAGTGTTTTATAAATAAAAAATCCTGAGTAGCTATACTCAGGATTAATGTGTTATATATACATATGGTAGTAATCACCACCTACGAACTCTAGTTGTTCACCTTGTTTAAAACCTAAACGTGTGTATAACTTCATCGCATTAGGGTTTTCTAAGTCTACGATTAGACCTACTTGTTTATGTCCTTGTGATTTAGCATAGTCTACTGCGTATTTTAGTAAATGGCTACCGACACCTTTTCCTTGTACTATAGGAGATACAGCTACAGTATCTAAGTAGTATTCACCTCCTGCTGTTTCGGGCTCAGGGATCATATCATTATTATATTGTTGTCTTAGTACTTCTAAAACAGGTTCTCTAAGTGCGATATAATCATCTCCATTATACCCTGTTACAGAACCTACGATATCACCTTCTTCATCTATAGCTACGAATGTATTCTCATAACTATATAAATTATTAGGCTTTCTGAACATTATAGTTAGAAAGTTAATCGCTTCTTCTACATCTTCTTTTTGAATAAGAGTAAAAACGATATCTTCCATTGCTTGTAGCATTAATTCAGGAACTACATCGTAATCTTCTCTTTTAGCAGGTCTAATTGTATAGTGCATTTTTATTATTTTGAATTAGTACAAAGGTAAGAAAGATTAATAATACTCAGTGTTTTAAACTGATTCTTAGTTATGCTTGCGTCTTTCGTTTATCTTATCCCATTCTTCAGAAGCGTTTTCTATTCCTATTTTAGCTGGTTCGAACACAGGATCTTTACCTTCATTACGTTGTTTTACATAGTCTTTCAGTGCTAACATCGCTGGTTTTCTAAGGATAAGTATAGCGATAATATTGGTCCACGCCATAGCACCTACTCCTATATCTCCAATACCCCAAGCTATACTAGGTTCGCTTATCGAGGCGAAATATACTATTCCTAATATGATAATACGCATACCCCATCTTAGTATGATGTTTTTCTTTTTGCTTAAGTACTCGAAGTTTGATTCAGCGATGAATACATACGACATAGCAGTAGTGATAGCAAAGAATGTTAAGGCTATAGCTATGAATTGTGACGCGATTAAAGGGAAGTGTGATGCGACAGCTTTTACTGTATATGCTGCACCTGCTTCTACACCTGGCATATGCTCTACTATATAATTTCCTGAACCGTCAATTACGTTGTATGAGTTAGTGAATAAAATCATTAGGGCAGTAGCAGTACATACAAATAAAGTATCTACATATACTGAGAATGCTTGTACTAACCCTTGTTTTACAGGATGTGATGTCTCGGATGCAGCAGCTGCGTGTGGTGCTGTACCTTGTCCTGCTTCGTTAGAGTAGATACCTCTTTTTACTCCCCAAGCAATCGCTGCTCCAAATACTCCACTGAATGCTGATTCAAGATTAAATGCTGATCTAAAAATTAGAGCAAATACGCTTGGTATATCTTGGATGTGATATCCGATAATAATGATAGCCATAATGATATAAGCAGTAGCCATAAAGGGTACAACTATCTGAGCGATAAGTCCCATCTTTTTGGCACCTCCGAATACTGAAAACCCTAGAAATAGACATATAGCTATTCCACTCGCCCAAGTAGGTATAGAGAATGCGTGATTCATACTTACAGCGATACTGTTACTTTGTATACTTGGCAGAAATAACCCACAACTTATAAGCGTTACAATAGAGAAGAATAAAGCGAATGCTTTGTTCTTCATCCCTCGCTCGATATAGAATGCTGGACCTCCTACATATTGTCCATTTTTATCGACCTTATATATTTGTGCTAATGTTGATTCTATAAATGCTGATGCACTACCTAAGAATGCTATCGCCCACATCCAAAATATAGCTCCAGGTCCTCCAGCTGCGATAGCAGTTGCTACCCCTACGATATTTCCTACTCCTACACGCCCAGCTATTGCCATACTAAATGCCTGGAATGGGCTAACTCCTTTATCAGAGGAACCCTCAGTAAACAGTAGTTTTATCATATGTCCAAAGTATCTTATCTGGATAAACTTGGTTGTGATAGTAAAGTAAAGTCCTGCGCATAGACAGAGTGCAATAAAAATGTTAGACCAAATTAGGTTATTTACTTGTTTAATAATTTCTTCCATTGTGTGTTGTGTGCGTTTGTTTTATTTCCGTTGTTTAGTAGACCTTGTGCGAGTCTCTGTTGTTTAAGAGGTAAAAATTAAGTAAATTTTATGAATTACAATATGTTAAAGTTGTCTTTTTTTAAATTTAAAATGATTCTTTTTATTTTTTGTTGATAAAATGGGTTAATTGTTGAAAACTATTTAATTTTAGCGTTTTGAAGAGTTTAATGGAGGAATACTACTAGAAATATTAGCCTTTAGTGATAAGCGAGTTTTAATCATCCTGATTTTGATTATAGCAGTATATGTTAGTTTCCTTTTAAAACAGAATAGAGAAAATATGAATTCATAATAACAAGGTATGGCACACACAGATTACATTAAAAGAGCTGAGGGGTTTAAAGTAGAAGAGGCTTTATTAGAAAGAATTGCGGTTATAACTAATACTTTACAGAAAGTGACAGTAGAAGGTAAGTGGGATTATACTTATGCAGAAGGTAAGTGGACAGTCAAAGAGCTTGTGCAGCATCTTATAGATTGTGAACGTATTTTTAGTTATAGAGCATTACATATTGCCCGTCAAGACACAAGTGCTCTTAATGGCTTCGATGAGAATCAATATAATGATTATGCAAAAGAAGAACAGAAAGAACCAAGTGAGTTGGTAGAAGAGTATTTGTCATTAATGAGAAGTGTCTACTATGAATTTAAAGGATTTACAACTGAGACTCTCACTTTACAAAATCAAGTAGCACATTATGTGGTATCGGTAGAAGAGATAGGAAGATTAATGTATGGACATAGTCTTCATCATTTAGACGTTTTAAAAGAGAGATATCTTAATGAGGTCTAAAACAAAAATAGCCACTCATCGAGTGGCTATTTAAGGTAATATATATTTTACTAGTAACGAATACTGAATAATCCTTCAGCTTTGTTCTCTATGTTTTCAAAACGTTCAGTACATTCTTTGATTAATTTGATAGCAGCTGCTTTATCTCCGAAACCATTAGTAGTAACTGTTTTGTTTTCTAAGTCTTTGTAAGTTTTAAAGAAGTGTTCAACTTCTTTTTTGAAGTGTCCATTTACATCTTGAATGTCGTTTAATTCACTCATAATAGGATCTGATACTGGTACACATAAGATTTTTTCATCTTGACCTTTATCATCTGCCATGTAGAAAACACCTACTGGTTTAACCTCTACTACCAATCCTGGAAGAGAAGGTTCAGTGAACATCACAAGTACATCTAGTGGATCTCCGTCTAAAGCTAATGTTTCTGGAATAAATCCATAATCAGCTGGATATCTCATATTTGAATATAAAAGACGGTCAAAACGCAATCTTTTTAAATCAAAGTCATACTCATATTTGTTTCTGCTACCTGCTGGAATCTCAACAAATGCATCAAAAGTTTCGAATGTATTCATGTTTTTTTATTTAAATCTAAATTCTAAAAATCGAGTGCAAAAGTACTCTAATTACTTGTTTATTACAAGTTTTACATTAATTATTAGAAATAAATTCCGAATGAACCTCTAATTGCAAATCTTCTAGCGTCAGGCATATCTAAGTAGTTTCCTCTCCAACTTAAGTCTAATCTGAATATTTTGAAGATGTTTCCAACGCCGACATAGTATTCATAATATACATCTGTTGGTGCTTTATAAATAACATCAGAAGCATTTAGATTAATATTCTCTTGAGATATTTTCCCATAGATACCACGTACACCTACTATCTCACGTAGATTAAAGTCTCTTAGCCATGGTATTCTTGAGAATAGACGCCCTCCGAAGTTGTGCTCTAAGTGTAGTGAGGCATATTGATCAGTTACGAACTCATAATAATTTAAGTTTGCAAAGGTATTCTCAATATTAAACCAAGATTGGTTACCAGGTACAACACTTAGTAATCCTAGAGGAACTTCTCCGAAAGTTTTACCCACTTCGAAAGTTGGTGTCAATGTACCAAAACCACCTAATAATAAAGGTTTTCGTGCATAGAACTGTAGCTTTTGATATTCAAAGTCACTATCTATTACTCCTTTAAATCCTTGTGTATACTTTAAGAACATACGTAGATATTTTTTGTCTACATCAGTTCTATCTACTCCATATCCGATTGTTTTTCTTTTAGGTGTATATTCTGCAGTCAGATTAAACTCAGATTGCTTAGTCTCGTTAGCGATAATGTTATTCTCTTTATCTAAATAGTAATCTAGGTTAAATAAATCTGAAGCAGAACGCAATGTTCGGTAGTTAAAGGCTGTACTAAACTTTAAGTTCTTTACAGGTTCTATCTCTAGTCCTACAGTAGATAGGTTGATTTTTGTCAATTTTGTATTATCTCCGCTAGCGAATAATGAGTTAGAGGCAAAGCTTCGCCCTAATACATCATTAGTCTCTGTTAAACTAACGCCTATCTGTTCTATGTCTCTACGATTACCTCCGAATAAGATTAAACGACTATCATTGTGTAGAAGTACTTTTGCACTAATACCATATTTGAATTGACTGTCTTTAAATCCATATGCACCATAGCCTTCTAATCTCCATTTATCATTAGGACCAAAATAGGTTCTACCTCCAGCACGAAGACGAAGTCCTTCAATGTCATTATATCCAAAAGTAGAGAAGATAGGACCATAGTCAAATTTATATTTATCTATATTATAATAGTTACTTGCAACAGTAGAAGATAAATCAAATAAGAATTTAAACTTCGGTACTGTTTTCAATGTATCTAACATTTTATAGATACCTAGTTCATCTTTACTTAATGACTCAAAGCGATAGCTCTTCCAGAAGTCATCATCTCTTTTGTAAATACCCTCATCATATACATTCACATTCTTCTGATAAAATTCATCAGGATGCTCTATATCAAATTTGTGATGCTTATTTATTGTAGTACGTTTTCCATATACACCTTTAGACTTTTCTCTTTTCGAAAGGGCAAAGTCAGACATAAAGTGATCTTTAGTTAATAAGAATACAGAATCATTTAGTACATCAAATTCTTGCTCGATATAGATTTCTTTTACCCAGTTTATGTTAGCATCTTTACTTGCTTCCATACTGATTTTCTTAATAGCAAATGTAGAGTCGTTTACCCAAAAGTCTCCCTTGAAAGTTAATTCGCCTTTACGTCTAGGATAGTATACGATATTAAAACACCATTTATCATCGATGTACGCACTGTCTGCTAATACATAGTTATAGACATTAATACCTGTGCGAGATAGTGGACTTACGAAGTCTTTGTCAAATATCTTGATATAGTTATTGTAGATGTTATATTCAGCATATAGATCTTTAACGAACTCAATAATATGTTGGTTCGTGTCAAAACCAGAGTTTTTATTCCCTAATGTTTTTTCGATCTTTCTACTATTTTGATTATCACCATATACCTGCCCTATATTTTCATTGATAAATATTGGAAGATAAGTCTTACCCGTGATGCGATTAGTGTCTACCTGTTGGAAGATAAACTCCATTCCTTTAAATAGTTTTTTCTTTTGATAAGCACTATCAATACTGTTTAAGTCAAACTCGACTTTTTCGTATTTATCATACTCATATTGGGCGAACATATACAAACCATTCTTGCGTTTGCGTTCCCATATTTTACGAAGAATATCTAAAGCAGGATTGTTTTTTTTAGATGTTTTACCAGCATAGATCTTTACTTCATCTAGGGTGTTATCATCTTCTAAGACTACTTTTAAGTCTAGGTTAGATCTACCAGAAAGTGGTATTTCGAGTGTCTTGTATCCTACAAAAGAGACAATAAGAATATCATAAGTTTTAGCTGATTCTAAGTAAAACTTACCATACTCATTAGCAATTACTCCATCTGTAGAGTTTTTGAAGTAAACGCTAGCAAAAGGGACATCTTGATTGTTTTGATCAATTATTTTTCCACTTACTTTAGTTTGTCCCCAACTAAACACAGTAACGAATAAGAATAATAATAGAAACTTAACTTTATTTTTCATAGCAAAGTAGTGTTCATAAAAAAAGACTCCATCTTATATAAGATGGAGTCTTTCAAATATACGTATATTTTTACTTATAAAGTACTTTTTTTACAGCTTTCACTACGTCGTTAGCGTTTGGTAGCCACTCTTGTAGTAATACTGGAGAATACGGAGCTGGTGTATCAGCAGTCGTGATTCTTTGGATAGGAGCATCTAAGTGATCAAAAGCTTGGTCTTGTACAAAGTAAGTAATTTCCGAAGAAATACTTCCAAATGGCCAAGCCTCTTCTAAGATAACTAAACGGTTAGTTTTCTTAACAGATTTAAGAATTGTCTCTTGATCTAATGGACGTACAGTACGTAAGTCGATTACTTCACATGAAATCCCTTCTTGTGCTAATTCATCAGCAGCTTTGTAAGCTTCTTTTATAATTTTACCGAATGATACGATAGTTACATCTGTACCTTCTCTTTTAATATCAGCTACACCTAATGGGATAGTGTATTCACCTTCTGGTACTTCACCTTTATCACCATACATTTGCTCAGATTCCATGAAGATAACTGGGTCATTATCACGGATAGCAGCTTTTAATAATCCTTTACAGTCATATACGTTAGAAGGAACTACTACTTTTAATCCAGGTACGTTAGCGAACCAGTTTTCAAAAGCTTGTGAGTGTGTTGCACCTAATTGACCAGCAGAAGCTGTAGGACCACGGAATACGATAGGAATATTAAATTGACCACCAGACATCTGACGCATCTTAGCAGCATTGTTTATAATTTGGTCGATTCCTACTAAAGAGAAGTTGAAAGTCATAAATTCAACGATAGGACGGTTACCATTCATTGCAGAACCAACTGCAATACCTGCAAATCCTAACTCTGCAATCGGAGCATCTATAACACGTTTAGGACCGAATTCGTCCAACATACCTTTAGAAGCTTTATAAGCACCATTGTATTCAGCTACTTCTTCACCTATTAAATATATTGATTCGTCGTGACGCATTTCTTCGCTCATCGCTTCACACACGGCCTCTCTAAATTGAATCGTTCTCATAATTTTCTATTTTGTGTAATTAATTTACGAAAGCAAAAATAGGAAAAAATATTGTTATGTATAGTATCCCTTTAATTGTTTTATAGGTTTTAATAGGCACTTTTACTTTTTATTACATTTTTTATATTTGAGACCATTAGTAAATTATAATTATTTAAGAAGATGATGTTTTGATTGAAAGGGTAGTAGTTTTTTTAGCTTTTAGATATACCGGTATTTATACTTAAATGAATTTACTTCTGTAGTATAAAGAAAATCTCCTTTCAATTATTTTAGAAAGGAGATGACTCTTACTTCTGAGACTGTAACCAGTCTTCATATTTTAATCTTGTAATAACTTCGATTCGATCGTCTTTAAAATATTTGTCATATCTGTTCTCTGATTTATAAGCGAATGTAAAGCCACATTTAGATTGTGCACGTAATGATTTTGTGTTTTCTTCATAAAATCCACACCATAAGTCTGTCATTTTTAGATCTACGAATGCGTGTTTAATTAATGTAGTCAGCGCTTCTGGGATATATCCCTTGCCCCAATGTGGCACTCCTATCCAATAGGCAACTTCTGCCTCTAGTTCTGAAATGTCAAAATTACTGTTCTCACCAATTAGTAACCCAATGCATCCGATGGCTTCGTTTGTGCCTTTTAATGCAACAGCATATACTTCAGGATGTGCAAATTCATTTTTGATTACTTTTCTACTTTCTTCTACACTTTTATGTGCTGGCCATCCTGCTGGAGGACCTACATTTTCGTCTTTTGCGTATAGATATAGGCTATCTGCATCTGATTCTTCCCAAGGACGTAATATCAGTCTTTCTGTCTCTAGTCTCATTTTCTTCTAATTTGGTGTACTTCTTTCTTTGTTCTCTAAAGTACTTGTTATTTACTGAAGCAAAAGTAGAGTAGATTGTCAGGGTAGGTTGTATGATTATTTTAGATAAAAATGTAATTTTGAAAACTATTATGATGTATTGTATCTTTTCCTACTGGTTAAAGTGTAATTATAAAAAGTATTGTTATGGATTTAGATGAATGTGTTTCTTTTGATTTTGGACTAAAGTGTGGTTATATGAATAAGGAGATGTTAACTGATTATCCTTTGGCTTTACCCTATTTGGCACTGTTCTATGTTGAAGTTGGTACAGCTGTTGTAAGTATTGATTTCAAGGAATATACTCTTCACAAGGGGAACTTTATAGTTGTAGGAGAAGATAATATAGTTTCTTTTAAAGATGTTTCAGTTGATTTAAATATTTACAGTTATTTGATTCAACGTGATTATGCTAGTGAAATTGCATATATCTTGCCAAATGAGCTTTTTGGTTATTTACATTATTATCCAGTACTGTATTTGAATGATGAGACTATCACGAATTATGAATTATGGAAATCACTTACTCTATATATAATGACTTCCACTAGTCTTCATACTAAGAGGATCATTTGTAATCAACTTCAGAGTTTATTTTTGCTCTTGTCAGAACGTGTGAATTACGAGGAATTAGTTCTTGAAAAACATTATAGTAGACAAGAAGAATTATGCTGGAAGTTTTGGGATCTCATCACACATAATGCCAAGACACATCGGGATGTTGCATTCTACGCTGATAAACTATGTGTTAGCCCTTATTATCTATCTCAAATCACACAACAATTTCTTAGCTATAGTCCTAAGGAATTAATCAACCGACAAGTCATTCTTGAGATTAAACACTATCTAAGTAATACTGATTTAAATATTAGCCAAATAGCAGAGCAACTAAACTTCCAAGATCCATCTTATATGGGGCGCTTCTTTAAACGGGAGACAGGAAAGAATCCATTACAGTTTAGGAGGTAGATATGTTAGATGATTTTTCTTAAACATCTAAATGTAGAAGGAAGTGCCTCCTTAGCAAAAGGAGGTATAGGCATCGGACTAGTTAGTTTATCTATTACTTCATATAGGGAGCTTCCTAGATGTATAAATCCTGTGCCTCTAAAATCTGTTATATAAATATCATATTCATTGTTAGTAAATGATTCAATATCCCAAAATAAGTAGTATCCGTTCTCACTCATACTAAAAGGTACAAGGCGTTTTAGTATTTCAATAGTGGCATCAGGCTTAAGATCAAACCAGATATCATTATTAATGACATCGTTATAATAAGTGGATTTGATAAAATTACTTCTAAGATTCCATGAGTCACCATAATTATCCATAGGGATATAGATGATGAATTGCCCCGCTGTTAAGCCATATCCATACTTATGGACAAAATCTTTGTATGATGTAGGAAATGGTTGACCATTCTCAAAACGAAATCTTTCTAATTCATTAAGATTTCCAAATTCAGTAGGTGTACTTTCTAGGGTTAGGTTAAATTTATTCAATTTTTGAGGCGTATTAAGGTTAGCTATTATTATCTTGTTGTTCTTGCCAATTTTCAAAACCACTGATTAGATTACTTCTTATCTCAATGTTAGGGCAACTGTTTATGAGTTTTAAGTAATCTTCTATATCCTGTAAGTTGTTTAAGGGGACGGTTTTATTTTGGAGAAAATCTCCCATTGTACATTATAGAATTTATCTAGTGGAATAATATCTAATAAACTATATGCTGATTTTAAGGATATCGACTCAGTTAACTTGTCAAGTAGGTTAGTGTATCGTCTGACAATATCCATTACATCTGTATTATCCACATCTAAATCTTGATTAGGACATCTGCCTAAAGCTAGTAGTGAGTTTAGTATTATAGTTGTTTCCATCAATTATTTATCTATTATAATGCACTTCCCAATCACAACACGACCTTCCATAAAGTCAAAAGTATATCCATCTTGTAAAACATTATGGGGTGCTTCTCCTATAGGGAAGTAAACTTCATCAGCGATTACCTCGAATGGATCTGTAATAGTATGTGTGTCAATTCTTAAAGCTATACTCCAACTGCCTAGCTCTCCTAAATAAAGTTGTGTATAAAGAAGTTCTGCATTAGGAGGTGTTCTGTCCTTTTGTTCAAAGTAAAGCTTATCCCATAAAATCAAACAGCTTTTATTCATAAAGTATTTTTGGTTTTGAAATTAAATAGGTTGTTTTTTATATTTTAGGTAGTTTTAATTGAATTTTGTGGTTTTTATACATGGAAATATAGATGTCATCTAAAGCATTTTCGGCGGTTCCAGCTAGATTACTATTGTTGTTTTTTAAGTCTTGTAGGAAAGGAACAATAAGTTCCAATTCAAGTTTTTTATACATTCTAGCGATATGACCTATACAAGTGATGGCTAAATTAGATAAATCAAGGTCAGAATCACTTGAAAGTTTTAAACAAATATCCTGTAACCATTTCCAATCATCAGAACTATGCACTACCTCAAGTAACTTATGGATTCTTGTATCTATGTCTATTTGTTTATCAAAGAGTATTTCTGATGAGTCTTGCTTGTATTTATCATTTTCCATTTTATAACTATTGGTGAATGAGAAGTTTTGAAGTATAAATATAGTACTATTTTAATCTATAATTGAGTGATACGCTAAATGGTCTCTACCTTGAGTGGACGGTGTTATTCTTCTGCTAATATATTAGCTACTCTTTCTAACTTAGATTGTCAATTTTTTTCTTACCTACTTTTCTCCTTTCACACCCTATTTAGGCTAGTAAAGCTGTTCTTTAATTCTCTTTTAAACAGCTTTTTTGCTTCTTGATAAGCTGTTTTAGTAACAAGGTGGGTATGTTTTTTTGTTTTAATATTGAGAATATCTAGTTTTAAATTACAGGTGTTGTGGTTTTATGGTTTTGCTATTTTGATGTAGTGGTAGAGTATTTGCTCTTAAGTCAATTGGGATTAAGGGCTAGTACTATCTTCCTCAACATTACTACAAGATTGCTCTACTAGATAGGCATTTTATTAAAGCAGTCTTGAGGCTGTGTTGTAGCAGTCTTGATGTAATTATTTTGTTCACTAATATTGATAAATGGATGAATAGAACAAATTACTGTTAATTATTTTGTTGTTTATTGGGGAAATTAGTGTTGTATTAGACAGGGTGAAAGTAAACGAATAGATGGGTAAATGAATATAAAAACTTTGGATGTCAATATAATTACTGCTTTTTATCTAGTTAGTTTAGGGATAATAGAGAATGTATTAATTAGAATGCTTTTAAATAACTGTAATAATTTTATATGCAAGCATAGTAAATTATCGAAAATAAATTCTTATTTTCGTTCGGTAAGTAAATGTGAAACACAAAAAACGATATAAAAATGAAAATATTAGTTTGCATCAGTCACGTGCCTGATACTACTTCAAAAATCAACTTCACTAATGGAGATACAGAGTTTGATACTAACGGGGTACAGTTCGTAATCAATCCTAATGATGAATATTCTTTAACTAGAGCAATTTGGTTTAAAGAGAAACAAGGAGCTACAGTAACTGTAGTGAACGTGGGTGGAGCTGATACTGAGGCTACATTGCGTAAGGCATTAGCTATCGGTGCTGATGAGGCAATCCGTGTGAATGCTAATCCATCTGATGGTATGTATGTGGCTAAACAATTAGCTGAAGTAGTTAAGAACGGAGGTTTTGACTTGGTTTTGGCTGGTAAAGAATCTTTAGATTATAATGGTGGAATGGTACCTGGTATGCTAGCTGCATATTTAGGATATGACTTTATTAACTCTTGTGAGGGAATTGAAGTAGATGGTACATCTGTAAAAGCTATTCGTCAGATAGATGGAGGTAAAGAGACTATCTCTGGAAAACTTCCAATGGTAATCGGAGGACAAAAAGGTATCGTAGATGAGAAAGATCTACGTATTCCTAATATGCGTGGTATTATGTCTGCTAGAACTAAAGCGTTAGCTGTAGTGGAGCCAGTAGGAGCAGATGTGACTACTAAAGATGTGAAATTTGAAAAACCAGCTGCTAAATCAGCTTGTAAGATGATTTCTCCTGATAACATAGATGAGTTAATCAACTTGTTACACAACGAGGCAAAAGTTATCTAATTTCATTTATTTGTAAACCTTTAAAAAAGAAGAATTATGTCAGTTTTAATATATGCTGAATCAGCAGAAGGAAAATTAAAAAAAGTAGCTTTAGAATTAGCTGCTTATGCTAAGAAAGTAGCAGAGTCATTAGGTACATCAGTGACTGCAGTAACTGTAAATGCTTCAGATGTTAGCGAATTAGCAAAATACGGAGTAGATAAAGTATTAAAAGTTACGAATGATAAATTAGCTACTTTTAACGCTAAAGCATATGCTGATGTTATCAAACAAGCAGCTCAAAAAGAAGGGTCTAAAGTAATAGTTTTATCATCGTCTACAGATAGTAGCTATGCAGCTCCTTATGTAGCAGTAGCCTTAAATGCAGGATTCGCTACTAACGTAGTGGCTCTTCCAGAAAGTACTTCTCCTTTCGTAGTTAAGAGAAATTCATTCTCTTCTAAAGCATTTTCTCATACAGAATTAACTACTGATGTGAAAGTTATCGCTTTAGCGAAAAACTCTTATGGATTAGTAGAAGTAGCTGGGGCAGGTGCAACAGAAGATTTCGCTCCGTCATTAAATGATGCAGATTTTAGTCTTAAAGTAGAAGGAGTAGAGAAAATCTCAGGTAAAGTAACTATTGCTGATGCGGATATCGTAGTATCAGGAGGACGTGGATTAAAAGGACCAGAGAACTGGGGAATGCTTGAAGACTTAGCAGAAGTGTTAGGTGCAGCATTAGCTTGTTCTAAACCTGTATCTGATTTAGGATGGAGATCTCACGAAGAGCACGTTGGACAAACGGGTAAACCAGTAGCTGCAAACTTATACATCGCTGTAGGTATCTCTGGAGCTATCCAACATATCGCTGGGATTAACTCATCTAAAGTAAAAGTGGTTATTAATACAGATGCTGAGGCACCATTCTTTAAAGTGGCTGACTATGGTATCGTAGGGGATGCTTTCCAAGTAGTTCCTCAGTTAGTAGAGAAGTTAAAAGAGTTTAAAGCGAAGAATGCTTAAGCGTTTTTAAAAGCTTTTAAATATATAAGGCAACTAAGACAAAGAATATTTATATCTTTGTTTTAGTTGCTTTTTTTGTATAAGAAATAATTATGAGTTTAATAAAATTAACGGTAAGCGGGATATCTTATAGTCATACACAGAATGGTGCGTATGCCTTGATATTAGAAGAGGAAGTGGGAGGTAGAAAGTTGCCAATCGTGATAGGAGCATTTGAAGCTCAGTCTATAGCGATAGCGATAGAGGATGATATTAAACCACCTAGACCTTTGACACACGACTTGTTTAAATCTCTTGCAGATAGATATAGTATTATAGTCAAAGAGGTTATTATTAACAGATTATTAGATGGAATATTTTATTCTAGTTTAGTCTGTGTGAGAGATGGAGTAGAAGAAGTTATAGATGCACGTACATCTGATGCGATTGCGTTAGCAATACGTTTTTATGCACCTATCTATACATATAAAGATATCTTAGATAAAGCAGGAATTATACTTAATGCTGAGGTAGAAGAAGAGCACGATGAAGAGCAAGTGGATCAGCAAGACTATTCTGGAGCAGATATTGCGTCTAAAGTAGAGCAATTTTTAGAAGAAGAAGCTAAGGCTAATGATTTCTCTGATCATTCTAAATCAGAATTAGAGAGATTACTTAATGAAGCTTTATTAAATGAAGATTACGAGAAGGCAGCTCTATTAAGAGATGAGTTAAATAAACGATAACAGCTATATATACAACACAACAATGAAACAATATTTAGATTTAGTACAAGAGGTATTAGATAGAGGAACTCAAAAAGGAGATCGCACAGGTACAGGGACTAAGAGCATATTTGGGCATCAGATGCGTTTCGATTTATCAGAAGGTTTTCCTTTAGTAACAACTAAAAAAGTGCATCTTAAATCTATAATCTATGAGTTATTGTGGTTTTTAAATGGAGATACTAATACGAAGTATTTAAGTGAGAACGGCGTACGTATATGGGATGAATGGGCTGATGAGAATGGTGACTTAGGACCTGTATATGGATACCAATGGAGAAACTGGAATGGAGAAGGTATTGATCAAATAAAAGAAGTAATAGATACACTAAAGACTAATCCGAACAGTAGACGTATTATGGTGTCTGCATGGAACCCTAGTGTACTACCAGATACTACTGTCTCATTTAGTGAGAATGTAGCGAATGGAAAAGCAGCATTGCCTCCATGTCACTCGTTCTTTCAGTTTTATGTAGCAGATGGCAAGTTATCTTGTCAACTATATCAGCGCAGTGCTGATGTATTTTTAGGAGTACCTTTTAATATCGCATCTTATGCTTTATTAACGATGATGGTGGCTCAAGTATGTGATCTAGAAGTAGGAGATTTTATTCATACTTTCGGAGATGTACATATTTATAATAACCATATAGAGCAGGTTAACTTACAGTTAAGTAGAGAACCAAAGGCATTGCCTAAAATGGTGTTGAATAAAGAGGTAAAAGATATTTTTAGTTTTAAATACGAGGATTTTGTACTAGAGAACTATGATCCGCATCCAGCGATAAAAGGTCAAGTGTCAGTATAATGAATAGCCTTAACTAATAGATACGATATATGAGAAGAGATGATTCTTATGAAATGTATGACTATGCTCGCAATAGGATAAAACAAAGAAAGATGTTATTCTTTCACTTAGTTGTTTTTGTTCTTGGGAGTATCTTATTATTTTGTTTTAATGGTTTAGTACAGGATAATACTGCTCCGGGTTATATGCAGTGGTGGCCATATGCAGTAGGAGCGTGGGCATTATTCTTGTTCTTGCATGCTGTAAATGTTTTAATCGTTAATCGATTTATGGGTAAACGATGGGAAGAGAAACAGGTAAAACGATTAGTTGAAATGCAAGAGAAACGCATTAAAGAATTGAGAACTAAAGTAGAGAAAGACTTCCCTTTAGTAGATACTAAAAGAGATTTAGAACAAACAACCCCTCCTGTGGTGTCAACTCCAGGAACTGAATTAGAAAAATAGAGATATGCTGACACTAATAGCTGCAGCAGCAGAAAATAACGCATTAGGTAAGGACAATGATTTGCTATGGCATTTGCCAGATGACTTTAAACATTTTAAAGATCTGACATCACATCACTTCATTATTATGGGACGTAAGACTTTCGAGTCATTTCCTAAGCCATTACCTAATCGCACACATATTATTATCACACGTCAGGAAGATTATGATGTTCCTGCATCGTGTATCGTTGTTAATAGTCTAGAGAAGGCATTAGACCTAGTGACTGAGCAGGATGAGAGCTTTATTATTGGTGGAGGTGAGATTTATAATCTTGCTATGCCTTTCGCTGATAAAATAGAGTTGACTCGTGTTCACACAGAGCTAGAGGCTGATACATTCTTCCCTGTTATCGATGAGAATCAATGGAAAGTAGTTAAGGAAGAGTTTCACGATAAAGATGGCAAACATCAGTATCCGTTTACTTTCTTGACGTACATCAAAAGCTAAAAAAGTAAGTTATGAAAAAGATATTTTCTTGTTTAATCGTTGTTGTGATAGGAGCTATGGGGTATGCTCAAGTGACTCCTAAAGCGAAGCCTCAAAACAAAGAATCTGTAACGAAGGAAGAACCTGTTGTAGTTATGGATACTTTGAGATTGAAGTTTCAGAATCACGAGAGTATGGGTAAAGACCAACAATTCTTAGGGAAGGATATCTTTGATAGTACTTATATAAAAGAAGGTGATCTGTTTAAAAAGAATACGAAATATAGTGGAGTGCAGTATAAGAGTAAGGAGTTAGATTCTTTAACTTCGATTGATATTACTAATCCATTAGAACTAATGTTATTCTATAAGGAGAAGAAGTCTATTGTTATCGTTAATAAAGAATTAGCTAAGCGAAGTGTCATAGAGCTTGGAGTGAAGTTTCCTTCTATGGAGGCTAGTTATGCAGGTGTGAGTACTAAACGAAATTACTGGTTAGTGAACGAGAGAACTAGGTCTGTTCATTTATACAACAGTATTACGTATGAATTACATCGTGTGTTTAACTTTCCTGAGGGGGTGACTCCTAAGCAATATATTTCATTACCTCATTTGTTCTTTTTAATAGATAGTGAGAATGTATTGCATATAAATGATTTATCAGGTAAAGAAGTTTTAAAGTATAAAATGGCGTTTACGTATGATTTAATACAAGTATTAGATTTAGATAGATTACTTTATTCTTTTGAAAATAAGTTATACTTAGTTGATTTAAAAGCGAATAAGACTTCTGTTATAGATACGAAAGAAAAAAGCATTTCAGGCTTCTTTTTTGGCAATCAAAAATTGAGTATTTTTGACGGACAGAAATTAAATAATTACTTTATAAAACTACCGTAATGCATATAGCTATTGCTGGAAATATAGGTGCAGGTAAAACTACACTTACGAATTTATTGGCCAAACACTATGGTTGGGAACCTCATTATGAAGATGTAGTAGATAATCCATATTTGGATGATTTCTATCATCAGATGGACAGATGGTCATTTAACTTACAGGTGTACTTCTTAAATAGCCGTTTTCGTCAGGTTTTACAGATTAGACAGAGTGGGAAGACGATTATCCAGGATCGTACGATCTATGAAGATGCTCATATCTTCGCGCCAAACTTACACGCAATGGGCTTAATGTCTAACCGTGACTTTCAGAACTATTCTTCGTTATTTGAATTAATGCAAGAGTTAGTAGGAGCTCCAGATTTATTAATCTACTTAAGAAGCTCTGTGCCTAACTTAGTAGGTCAAATCCAAAAGAGAGGAAGAGATTATGAAAACTCTATCTCTATAGAGTATCTTAATAAGTTGAACGAACGTTATGAAGATTGGATTAAAGGATATGATAAGGGTAAATTACTTATTGTTGATGTTGATAATCTTGATTTTGTTGATAACCCAGAAGATTTAGGAAGTGTGATTAATAAAATTGACGCAGAGATAAACGGTCTTTTTTAGTAGTATATTCTTTTGTGAATAAATATAAAATACCCCTATTGAAGTTATATACTTCGATAGGGGTATTTTAGTTTATAGCGGTACGTTACAAGTTTTCTTAATAGTTTGAATAACGAAAGAACTCTTGATATTAGAGATGATTTCTAGTTTAGATATCTTGTGTACGACGAATTGTTGATAGTCTTGTACATCGTTTACTAATAGCTTTAATAAGAAGTCAAAATCCCCAGCGATATATGATGCTTCTAGTACTTCATCTAAGCTTTTTACATATTCTTCGAATTGTTCAAATAAGCTCTCTTGGTGTCTAATTAAGATTACTTGGCAGTAGACGATAAGCTTTTTCCCAAGTAAATCTGGATTAAGTTGAGCAGAATATCCCTGTATTACTCCTGTAGATTCTAACTTCTTGATCCTTTCGTGTACGGGAGTTAGAGAGAGGTTTACCTTCTCTGCTAGCTGTTTTGTTGACTGTTTACCGTCTAATTGAAGTTCGATTAGTAGTCTTCTATCTATTTCATCTATATGTTGCATAGTTAATTTTTCTGTTTAAGAGAATATTGAATAGGCAAAAGTATGCGTTTTTTCTATAGTTAATAGATATAGTAGATATTTTTTCCTTAATTAAAGGTGTATGCTAGTTAATTTTTTTATGTATCTATATTTGCAGTGTTATATCAGATAAAAAAATAAGTAATGAAGATTAAACAAAAAATAGTAAACCTTTTTTCTAATCAAAGCGACGTATGTGTTCTTGCTGAATCTTTCTCTATGTGTATGGAGAAGATGTGTATGTCTATAGGTGAGGGAAAGCTTTATTAATTTTTTGTTTTTAAAAATGGAAAAAGGAGGCTTTGGTAGAGCCTCCTTTTTTTATATCGTTTTTTAACCCAGAATCAGTGATAGGCATATAAACGAAAAGTAATTATACAAGATAGTTCTGAATTAGTGATTAAGCATACTATAGTATGGTTTTAGAACTAATGAAAGAACTATGAAGTAGAATCCCTTTGTAGTATTTGGCTAACACTGATTCCGGGTGTAAGCAGCAAAAAAACGATATTCACTTGTGTGTGCTGCTAAAAATAATAAAATTTTTAGTAATAATGAAAAGAATTAAACTTCGGCTACTTATAAGTAGCTTGCTATTGCTGTGTAATATAGCCTTAGCTCAACAAACAACTGTGACAGGTACTGTAAGTGAAGAGAATAATCTATCACTACCAGGTGTATCAGTTATCATTAAAAACTCAACAAAAGGTGTGCAGACTGACCTAGAAGGGAAGTACACGATCGAGGTAAAGGAAGGTGATATTCTTCACTTCGAATATGTTGGTTTTAAATCACAATCTATTAAAGTAGGTAAACAGCGTACCGTTAATGTGACTTTATCAGAAGATATCGTAAGCTTAGACGATATTGTTATCGTGGCATACGGTGCCCAAAAGCAGAAAGCTGTAGTAGGTGCGATTAGTCAGATTAAGAGTGACGCTCTAGATAAGCAGGTGACTACGTCTGTAGTATCTGCTCTTCAAGGGACTGTGGCAGGTGTGAATATTATTAATTCGAGTTCACAGCCAGGTGATAGCCCTACTATCCGAGTGCGTGGTATAGGATCTATTAATGCGTCAGCAGATCCATTAATCATCTTAGACGGAGCACCTTATTCAGGAGATATTAATGCGATAAGCTCAGATCAGATTGAGGCGATTAATGTGTTGAAAGATGCATCATCGACAGCCTTATATGGATCAAGAGGAGCTAATGGTGTTATCTTGATTAAGACCAAAATGGGTAAGCGCAATAGCGTTCCTGATGTGAATATAAAGCTGAGTTCAGGAGTAGCATTTGATGCAGTGAAGACACATAAGGTACTTGACACTCGTGGATATACAGAATATTTATGGGAAGGTAGAAAGAACAATTATCAGTATGTCTTAGGTCAAGATGAGGTAACAGCACGTAAGAATGCCTCTGATGGATTAGTGAGTTACTTTGGTTATAATCCATTTGGCACTAATCAACCTGTAGATTATAACGGGCAGTGGGCAGTTAATAATCCACTACTTTGGGAGACAGATTGGAAGAAAGAGTTGCAACGCAATCAAGCTTTCCGAAATGAGTATAGCTTTAATATAGGTGGAGGGGGTGACCGCACTACTTATTTCTTATCTGCGAATTATCTAAACCAAGATGGGATGATTAAGAGTTCTAACTTTGAGCGTACGACAGTTCGTTTAAATATAGAAAGTCAAGTAACAGACTGGCTACAACTAGGGGCTAATACAGCATATTCTAGTTCTAATCAGAATTATCCAACACAGAGTGGGACTAACTTATATAGCCCAATGAGTTGGATATATTCTATGCCGAGTGTATATCCTGTTTATAAAAGAGATTTAAATGGGCAAGTAGTTTATGACGCTCAAGGAGGTGCTATTTACGATTATGGTAATGCTTCTAGCAAGGATGTAAATAGTGTACGACCTATTATGAGTGGAGAGAATGCTGCGGGTATATTAGAGAATAACAGTACAGTAAACAGAAGAGCGACTACAAGTTGGAATGGTTTTGCGAAAGTAGATTTAGCTGAAGGGCTTTACTTTAGAACGAACTTGTCTTATGAGAAGTATGACTTCGATGTGAAAGAGTATAATAACTCTGTATATGGTCAAGCTTCTAGTGTAAAGGGGCGTGTGAGTAGAACCAAAGATACCTCTGAGACATTAAACTTCATTAATACGCTTCACTATGATAAAGTATTTGGAGATCATCATATCGCAGCAGACGGAATATTTGAAGCATATAGTTTTAAGAAGGATTTGTTTAGCGCTTCATCTACAGGGTATTTGCCAGGTAATGAAGAGATCGGCAGTGGTACTTCATTAGAGAAGATTACAGGATATAGTGTAGAAGATAGATTGACGAGTTACTTAGGAAGATTGAGTTATGATTATCAGAACAAGTATTTTGTAGAGGGATCATTCAGAAGAGATGCCAGTACGCGTTTCGATAAATCAGTGCGTAAAGGAAACTTTTATTCTGTAGGAGGTTCTTGGATTGTGTCTTCAGAAAGCTTCTTAGCAGATAGCCAATATATTGATTTATTAAAACTAAGAGTTTCTTATGGAGAGCTTGGAAATAATAAGATAAAGGATCAATACTTCCCTTACTTGAGATTATTTGAAACAGGATATAATCAATTGGACAAACCAGGTGTAATACTAGGTGGCTTGACTGATCCATATTTGACTTGGGAGAAGACAGCGTCGTTTAACGTTGGTTTAGACTTTAGCTTGTTTAACAATAGAATAGAAGGATCTGTAGATTATTATAAGAAACGTTCTATTGACTTGTTATTTGCTATTCCACAAGCACCGTCTACAGGTAATTTAGAGATATTATCTAACGCAGGAACGATAGAGAATTATGGACTAGAGGTTAGTTTGACATCGCATAATATTAGAACAGGAGATTGGAAATGGGATACTTCATTAAACTTCTCTATTGACAGAAATAATATCAAATCACTGACACAAGATAGTTTTATCAGTGGATTGAATAGATGGGAAAAAGGGCATTCACTATATGATTTTTACTTGAGAGAATGGGCAGGAGTTGATCCTAATGATGGATATGGTATGTGGTATAAGGACGTATTAGATGATAATAAAAATGTAATCGGTAAAGAAACTACGAAAGAGTATGATGATGCGACTCGTTATTACAGTAAGTCAGCACTGCCAAAGTTAGTAGGAGGATTTAATACAAGTCTATCGTATAAGAACTTTGATTTTAGTGTATTCTTTAATTTTAGTTTAGGTGGATATATCTATGATAATGATTACTCAGGATTAATGAACGGAATGTCTACAGGATACCAGAGTTCTCCTGATTTAGCTAATCGTTGGCAAAAACCAGGTGATATAACGAATATCCCTGTTCTTCTTAACTCAACTAATAATTTTGCAGCTACATCTACGCGATTCTTATATAAGAATGATTACCTAAGATTAAAAGCATTGACACTAGGATATACTCTTCCTATTGAGAAGTTAGGAAAGTTTAAACTGAAACAAGCTAGAGTATATCTTCAGGGAGAGAACTTATTAACGTTTCAATCTCATAAAGGTATTGATCCAGAACAAGCGATCAACGGTGTGACTAATTATCGTGTACCCTTATCTGCGACAGTGTCTGTAGGGTTAAATATTAATTTCTAAAAGCGTATTCAAGTGATAAAGACAATTATAAAAAGTATTGCATTAGTGCTATTAGTTGGTACAGTTGCAAGTTGTTCATCTGATTTCTTAGATGATCCAAAACCAAAAGACAGTATCTCACCAGAGATTGTATTCGGAAGTAAGGAGGGGGCTAATTCATTTCTATCAGGTATACTTCGTTTACAGAGGATGTCATTGATTAATGATGAAGCATCAGGATTGCATAGCATCTTGTTTGCTAGAAGTGTAAAAGGGGCAGATTTAATTCAAAAACAAATATGGTTTGGTGCGGATTATGATTATTTGGTTTATCTAAGTACAGGTACACGCTCTAAGTTTTCGTGGAGATTACCCTATAAGATTATAGATCAAGTTAATAATTTTATCGTAGGAGTAGAGGAAAGTACTAAGATTGAGAAGGCAGATAAAGAGGAGTTACTTGGTCAGGCATTAGCATTGAGAGGGTATTACTATTTTCAGTTGGCGATAGAGTTTGGGGATGCGTATGCTTCTAATCAGAATATTCCATTTCCTCCTATTTACACAAAACCTACTTCTACACCAAATAAGTTCTCTACTAAAGAAGAATTCTTCAATAGAATAGTAACGGACTTAGAAGAGGCTTCTTCTCTATTAGGAGATAAGCGAGCGAATAAGTCTTATATAAATAAATCAGTAGCACAAGCTTTTTTAGCTCAGGTATATCAGTATATGGGTAAATGGGACTTGGCTAGAAAGAATGCAAATGAAGCCTATGGAGGAAATATACTTAAAGTACTAAATGCTGAAGATTATACTAAGGGATTTGACTCGATGGGGGCGACTGAGTGGTTATGGGCATTACCTCAGAGTGCAGATCAGACAGTTTATTATCGCTCACATCCACACGCGATGATGGATCACGTCGCAGTGGCATATCACGGGACGTTTATTAATGATGACTTCGTGAAGCACTTTAGTAAAACAGATGTGCGTAATCTGTTTAGCAACTTCTATGAGAAACCAAATGGCGATTGGCAACAGTATGTGACTTCTAAGTTTAAGTTCACATTTGAGGCAGACTTACCTGTGATTAGATATCCTGAACTTGTATTAATAGAGGCGGAGTCAGCATATCACTTAGGTAATGAAGCTAAGGCAAAAGAATTAGTAGATGCTATTCGCCTAAATAGAGATAGTCAAGCTAAAGTAACAGTAGTAGGGGGCTCAGCGTTATTAGAAACTATCTTATTAGAGAGAAGAAAAGAATTATATGGAGAGTGTGGAGTAGAGTGGTTCGATGCTAAGAGATTACTTAGAGGAATTACACGAACTGGTAATCACCGTACCCTTATATCACTACCTGCACAAGATAAGCGCTTCCAGTTAGTCTTACCACAAGAAGAACTAGATGCGAGAAAGTAAAGTACTTAACCATTTATAAGTATTAGTTGTTGTTTTTTAGTTAGCAAAGAGAGGCTGTCAGTAATGATGGCCTCTTTTCGTTAGGTTACTTTCTAAGTCAATCATAAGGTTGATATATCAGAAATCAGGTCACGTAATACTGTACTTAGGTAATAAGCTATTTGTTAATTGACCTCGTGTGAAAGTCCTTTGTACACTCTATTTGTGTTTTTTTAGCTATTGTTTATTTCTTAATTGTGTAATATTATTATTTTATTTTACAACCATTAGGTTAATTTATGATTTTTTTAGTTAATTTTAAATAAATTGCACTTGTTTTGATATGTGTGTTATGTAAACATAAAGAAACTGTAAATTAAAGGGGGAAGCATACTAATTATTGTATCGTTTGTTTAAGTTGATAAGACGATACAGGTTTATATGCTGATTAAAATAATAAATTTAGGTGAAATGAAAAGTATTAAACTTCGGCTACTTATAAGTAGCTTGCTATTGCTGTGTAATATTGCTTTAGCTCAGCAAGTGACAGTGAAAGGAGTGGTAAATGAAGAAAACAATTTGTCATTACCAGGCGTTTCTGTAACTGTTAAAAACTCTACTAAAGGTGTACAAACTGATCTAGATGGAAAGTTCACTATAGATGTGAAAGAGGGTGATGTTTTACAGTTTGAATATGTGGGTTTTAAACCACAGTCTATTAAGATTGATAAACAGCATATCGTTAATGTGACTTTAGTAGAAGATATTGTTAATCTAGAAGATATCGTCATTGTAGCTTATGGTGCTCAAAAACAAAAAGCCGTTGTCGGGGCAATTAGTCAGATTAAGAGTGATGCATTAGAACAACAAGTAGCTACTTCAGTAGTATCAGCTCTTCAGGGGACTGTAGCAGGAGTAAATATCGTTACTTCTAGTTCACAACCAGGTGAAAGCCCTACTATCCGTATACGCGGTATAGGATCTATTAATGCGTCAGCAGATCCACTAATTATCTTAGATGGCTCGCCATTTACAGGTGATATTAACTCGATTAGTTCAGATCAAATAGAAGCTATTAGTGTGCTGAAGGATGCTTCTTCTACAGCCTTATATGGTTCAAGAGGAGCTAATGGAGTTATCTTGATTAAGACAAAAATGGGGAAACGAAATAGTGCTCCTAATGTGAATATAAAGTTGAGTTCAGGTATTGCTTTTGATGCTGTGAAGACACATAAAGTGTTAGATACTCGTGGGTATACTGAATATTTATGGGAAGGTAGAAAGAATAACGGACTGTATGTCTTAGGTCAAGATGAGGTTACAGCACGTAAGAATGCCTCAGATGGCCTAGTTGGGACTTTGGGGTATAACCCTTATGGCACCAATCAACCTATAGATTATAATGGTAAATGGGCAGTGAATAACCCACTACTTTGGGAAACAGATTGGAAAAAGGAGATACAACGCAATCAAGCTTTCCGCAATGAATACAATTTTAATATCAGTGGAGGTGGTGATCGAACTACTTACTTCTTGTCTGCGAATTATCTAAATCAAGATGGAATGGTTAAGAGTTCTAATTTTGAGCGTACCTCAGTGCGTTTAAATTTAGAGAGTCAAATAACTGATTGGTTGCAAGTAGGTGTTAATACTGCCTATACAGGTTCAAATCAAAGCTATCCTGTACAGAGTGGGGGAACTTTTTATAGCCCTATGAATTGGATATATAGTATGCCAAGTGTTTATCCTATGTATAAGAGAGATGCAAATGGACAAGTAACTTATGATGCTGAGGGAAGTGCTATATATGATTATGGTAATACTCCAAGTAAGGATATTAATAATGTAAGACCTATTATGAGTGGAGAGAATGCAGTAGGTCTATTATACAATAATAGTACAATGCATAAAAGAGCTACTGTTAGTTGGAATGGTTTTGCAAAGGTAGATTTAGCAGAGGGGTTATACTTTAAAACTAATCTTTCTTATGAGAAGTTTGATTTTGATTCTAAGACTTATAGCAACTCTAAATATGGGCAAGCATCTAATGTGAAAGGACGTGTTAGTAAAAACAAGGATACTTCAGAAACTTTAAACTTTACGAATAGCTTACATTATGATAAAGTTTTCGGAGAACACCACATTAAAGCAGATGGAATTTTCGAAGCCTATAGTTATAAAAAAGACCTTTTCTATGCAGCGACTACAGGGTTCTTGCCAGGAAGTGAATCAATAGGAGGAGGAACTACTCTAGAGGGGGTTGGAGGATTTCCATTAGATGATAGATTGACAAGTTATTTAGGGAGATTAAGCTATGATTATCACAATAAGTATTTTGTAGAAGGATCATTTAGGAGAGATGCAAGTACACGCTTTGATAAATCAGTTAGAAAAGGGAACTTTTATTCTATAGGAGGATCGTGGATAGTATCTTCTGAAAACTTCTTAACAGATAGCCAATATATTGACTTATTAAAACTAAGAGTTTCTTATGGGGAGTTAGGAAATAATAAGACACTTAATAATTTCTTCCCTTACTTACGCACATTTATAACAGGATATAATCAGTTAGATAATACCGGAGTTATTTTGGGAATGTTAAGTGATCCGTATCTAACGTGGGAGAAGACATCGTCATTTAACGTTGGTTTAGATTTTAGTTTGTTTAATAATAGAATTGAAGGGTCAGTTGACTATTATAAAAAACAATCTATTGATTTATTGTTTGCTGTACCGCAAGCTCCATCTACGGGTAATTTAGAGATATTATCTAATGCAGGAACAATAGAGAATTACGGGCTAGAGGTTAGCTTAACGTCACATAATATTAGAACAGGAGATTGGAAATGGGATACCTCACTAAACTTCTCAATAGATAAAAATAATATTAAATCACTGACACAAGATAGCTTTATCAGTGATCTTAACAGATGGGAAAAAGGACATTCACTTTATGATTTTTATTTAAAAGATTGGGCAGGAGTAGATCCTAATGATGGATATGGAATGTGGTATATGGACGTTGTTGATGCTAATGGAGCTGTTATAGGAAGAGAGACAACGAAAGAATATGATAAGGCAACACGTTATTACAGTAAATCGGCTTTGCCAAAGCTAGTAGGAGGATTTAATACAAGTTTATCGTATAAAAACTTTGATTTTAGTGCATTCTTTAATTTTAGTATTGGAGGATATATTTATGATAGTGACTATGCAAGTTTAATGGGTGGGATATCTAGAGGACATCAGAGTTCACCTGATTTAGTTAATCGTTGGCAAAAACCAGGAGATATCACGGATATTCCGATCATTCTAAATTCATCGAATAATTTTTCAGAGACTTCAACAAGGTTTTTATATAAGAATGATTACTTGAGATTAAAAGCATTGACATTAGGATATACATTGCCGATCGAAAAGTTAGGGAAGCTAAAACTTAAACAGGCTAGAGTATATCTTCAAGGAGAGAACTTATTAACGTTCCAGTCTCATAAAGGAATTGATCCAGAACAGGCTATTAATGGTATGACAAATTATCGTACACCTTTATCAGCAACAGTATCTGTAGGGTTAAATATTAATTTCTAAAAGCGTATTTAAGAGATGAAAAATATTATAAAAGTAATTACCCTAGTACTACTAGTTGGTATAGTAGCAAGTTGTTCTTCTAATTTCTTAGATGATCCGAAGCCTAAAGATAAAATATCTCCAGAGATTGTATTCGGGAGTAAAGAAGGAGCATACTCTTTTCTATCAGGAATATTGCGATTACAGCGATCATCTATGATTGAACCTGATGCATCAGGTATGCACAGTCTTCTATTTGCGAGAAGTGTAAAGGGGAGCGATTTAATACAAAAACAAATAGGGTTTGGTAACGATTATGACTACCAAGGATATTTTAGTACAAGTGCTCGTTCTGTTTTTACTTGGAGATTTCTGTATAAAATGATTTACCAAGTGAATAATCTGATAGAAGGAGTAGAAGAAAGTACAAAGATTAGCAAAGAAGATAAAGCAGATTTAATAGGACAAGCTTTAGCACTTAGAGGATATTACTATTTTCAGTTGGCAATAGAGTTTGGGGATGCATATGCTTCTAATCAAAATATAGCATTTCCTCCTATTTATACGAAACCAATTACCACTCCTAATCCGTTCTCTACTAAAGCAGATTTTTTTAATAGAATAGTAACTGATCTAGAAGAAGCATCCTCTTTATTAGGAGAGCAGAGAATAAATAAGTCGTATGTCAATAAATCAGTTGCACAAGCTTTCTTAGCTCAGGTATATCAGTATATGGGCAAGTGGGACTTAGCGGTGAAGAATGCAAATGAAGCTTATGGAGGCAATGTACTTAAAGTATTAAAACCAGAAGATTATACTAAAGGTTTTGATTCAATGAATGCGACTGAGTGGTTATGGGCATTACCACAGAGTGCTGATCAGACACTCTATTATAGTTCATATCCCCATTCGATGATGGATCACACAAGACTATCTTATCAAGGGACTTTTATTAATGATAGCTTTGTGAAGCAATTTAGTGAAACAGATGTACGTAATCAGTTTAATAACTTCTATGAGAAACCTGTAGGAGATTGGCAACAGTACGTAACCTTTAAGTTTAAGTTCACTTTTGATACAGATATACCTGTGATAAGATATCCAGAACTTGTGTTGATAGAGGCGGAGTCAGCATACCATTTAGGCAACGAAACTAAAGCACGCGAACTAGTCGATGCTATTCGTTTAAACAGAGATGTACAAGCTAAAGCAAGTACAGTAGGTGGTTCAATATTATTAGAAACTATCTTATTAGAAAGAAGGAAAGAACTATACGGAGAGTGTGGTGTAGAGTGGTTTGATGCTAAGAGATTACTTAGAGGAATTACACGAACAGGTAATCACCGTACACCTATATCACTACCTGCGCAAGATAAACGCTTCCAGTTAGTCTTACCACAAGAAGAACTAGACGCAAGAAAGTAAAAAGAGTATTATTTTATTGTAATAACTGATAGAGAAGGCTAAGTTGTAATCCGCAACTTAGCCTTTTTTTATGTGTTGATTTCTCAATGACCCGTCCTGAAAAAACTGTACAGTTTTAAATACCCATAAGAAATGGAAAAGTCAATAGAAAAAAAAGTAAAACAGCGCTATCATCAGGAATTCATTAAAAAGGTAGTGAAGGAAGT
>NZ_NSGJ01000040.1 GCF_002286775.1 Myroides sp. N17-2 | reverse complement strand
TCTTCGGATAACCTATTTACAGGTGTAAAGATCGGTTATCCGAGTTAAGAGGATGATTTAAAGCATATTATAGATATGAAAAGCTCCGATAAAAGTTTTTATCGGACACTGATGATAAAAAAATAAAGAAATAAAAAAAATCCTCTTGATCAGAAGAGGATTGTATAATTTGTTATTTTATGTTTTCAGGCTTATGGCCTCTGTGCTTCCATCGTTTATGCGTCCAGAAGTAATATTCAGGAGCTTTTCTAATTTGTTTTTCTACTTCTGCTAAGAAGCGTTGTGTGATTTCATAGTTAGGAATATCTTTAGATGATTCTCCCTCTTTTAGCAAGGGAACAAAAGTGGTCTGATAGTGTCCTCTTTTTACATATTCCACTTTAAGATACATTGGTATCATATCAAACTTCTTACATAGTGCTTCACCACCTGTATACACAGGAACTTCTATTCCCATAAAGTCTTGCCAACAGTTGGCTTGACTTATCATAGGTGATTGATCACTTATAAAAGCATAAATACCATGATTCTTATTTACCTCATTTTGTCTAATTACACGGATAGTTTCTTTCATTTCTACTAATATAGTATCGAATCTAGAACGCATCTTTTTAAATAATCCATCGAAGTAAGGATTATTTATCTTTTTATAAACAGCATATCCTTGAAACTTAATGTATTTATCTAGGATAATCATCCATTCCCAATTAGCATAATGTGCACAGAACATTAATATACTCTTACCTTGTTTTTCTACTTCTAATACGGTGTCTAGATTGGTAAATGTAAATCTCTTTTTTAAGTCTTCTTCTGAGATCGTCAGTGTCTTTGCCATTTCTAAGAAGATATCACATAAGTGTTTAAAAGACTCTTTTTCAACTCGCTTAACTTCTTGATCTGATAGTTCAGACATAGTCAGACGAATATTCTCACGTACTGCCTTTTTTCGATATCCGACAACAGTGTATAACAAAAAGTAAAATACATCAGACATAAAATAAAACAATGGAAACGGCATCTTTGAGATTAACCAGATTATAGGGTAAGCGATTATATATATAATGAAATTCATTTGTTCTGTTTTGTGCAAAGATAGGGGAATACCTTAAAACTGCAACTACCCTTTACTGCGAATGAATTCTACTTCACATAGCTTCAATTAGCTCTAAAACCACACTACAGTGTGCTTTAATTACTAATCTTACTCTGTTTTGTATAATTCATTCTCGTTTAAATGTTTTTTGCAGATTTAAGGTAATACAATAATCTAACACAAATTTAATAGATGAGTGCAGAACAATTCTTATTTTTATCAAAATGTTTTTTATGGGAGATATCTCTACAGTTACTTTAGTGCTATTGGCATTAAATGGTTTAGTAACCTATCAAGGGTTGAATGATTTTAATTTTTTTAATAAGTATTGCTTTGATATCAATCAGATCAATAGAGGAGAGCGTTATCGCTTTTTTACAGCGGGCTTTTTACACGTTGATTGGATGCACTTTGCATTTAATATGTTGACACTGTATTTCTTCGCTGATATCATTATATATACTTCAGGAGTCTTTTATTTCCTTGTTATTTATTTAGTGAGTCTTTTAGTAGGGAATGTATTGACCTATCAGTTTTATAAAGCAAAACCTTATTATAGAGCTGTTGGGGCATCAGGTGCTATTATGGGGGTATTATATGCTGCTATTATGCTAAATCCTGATATGATGTTAGGAATATTCTTTGTTGTACCGGTGCCTGCGTATGTATTTGCAGTAGGGTATTTATTGTATTCACTTTACGGGATGAAGAAGAATAATGATGGTATAGGACATACTGCTCATATTGGAGGTGCTATAGCAGGATTAGTATTGATGCTGATAAAGTATCCCGTACTATTACAAACAGAATATAAATTAATAGGTATACTGCTTATCCCAATGGCAATCTTAGTTGGGATGTATAGAAGCAATAGACTTCAATAGACTTTTTTTGGCAATTATTTATGATAAGGGAACTTTGAACAGAACCTTTTTTAGATACATTTGTAACTAAGAAAAGCAAAAAGAAAGTCAATTATGAAAAAAATGTCAATCATGTTCGCGTCTATATTAATGACAACAACAGCAATCGTAGCACAAGATAATCACGGTGTAATCGCTCCGCAGATCCAAGTGAATGGGATAGGTAAAGTAAGTGTAACACCAGATAAAGTAATTATCAGAGTAGGAGTAGATAATAGAGATGAAACTGCAGCTGTTGCAAAAAAGACAAATGATGCAGCTATTGCTACAGTTATCAAGTATATCAAATCAATGAAAATAGAAGATAAAGACTTACAGACTCAAAGAGTAAGCCTTTATAAATCTAGAGATTACGAAGAGAAGAAAGATTACTTCACAGCTTCTCAGACATTAACGATCACACTTACTGATGTAGCTAAGTATGAGAAGTTAATGATAGGTCTTACAGAGTCAGGTATTAATAAAATAGAAGGAGTAGACTTCCAATCGTCTAAAACTGCAATGTATGAAGCAGAAGCTCGTACTTTAGCTGTAAAAGAAGCTAAACAAAAAGCAACTGATTACGCTAACGCATTAGGACAAAAAGTAGGTAAGGCTATCTTAGTATCTGATAGTAGTGCTAATTCACCTATCATCGTTAGACCGATGTATATGATGAAAGCATCTGCAGGTGATATGAATGATCAAACTTTAGCTTTAGGTGAATTAGAAGTTGTTTCTAATGTATCTATTAGCTTTTCATTAGAATAGTAGTTTTTTATATTTAAAAAAGGGCTGTCAGTTATCTGACAGCCCTTTTTTCTTATTTTGTATAGTCATATTCTAATGCTACTTCTTGTTTTTTAGCGATGCGCTCAGCTTGCAGTGCTCTAAGTTCTACACGCTTAATCTTACCACTAATCGTTTTAGGTAACTCAGTTACAAACTCTATTTTTCTAGGCATTTTATAAGGTGCTAAGTGCTCACGTGAGTATTTAAATAACTCAGTAGCTAGCTCTTTAGTAGCTTTAGTATGATCACTTAGAATAATAAATGCTTTTACTTCAAAGCCTTTCACAGCATGTGGACTTGCTACTACGGCAGACTCTACCACATCATGATGTTCTAATAATACACTTTCTACCTCGAATGGCCCGATGCGATAATCAGATGCTTTGATAACATCGTCATCTCTACCGATAAACCAGATATAACCATCCTCATCTTTATAAGCTTTATCTCCAGTGTAGTATAATCCATGTTTGAATACTTCAGCTTGTTTTACTTTGTCATACAGATACTCTTTAAAGATACCGTTTAACTGATCAGTACCTGTCTTAACGCAGATATTACCTTCTTCATTGATAGCTACTTCTTTCCCATCTTCATCAGCGATAACGATATCATATAAGAATGTAGGTTTACCCATAGAGCCATACTTCAGTTTAGCATTAGGATAGTTAGCAATCATACAAGTACTCTCTGTTTGCCCAAAACCATCTCTAATGATAAGTCCTGTTCCCTCTTTCCATTCCTCTATAATCTCGGGGTTTAACGGTTCTCCTGCAGCTACACATTTCTTTAAGCTAAAGTTGTATTTCTTTAAATCTTCTTGAACAAAGAAACGCAATACAGTCGGAGGTGCACATAGAGAAGTTACTTGATGTTTCTCTATCATTTCTAATGTTTTGGCAGCATTAAATCGCTCTTTAGTAGCAAAAGCGAATATTGTAGCACCTACATTCCAAGGAGCAAATAAACTACTCCAAGCGAACTTAGCCCATCCAGGCTGTGATATATTATAGTGAATATCGTTACGTGTTAATCCTATCCAAGCGGTAGTTGTTAGATGACCGATAGGTTGGCTTAATTGTGTGTGACATACGATCTTAGGCATACCTGTAGTACCTGAAGTAAAGAATAAAAATAAGGTGTCATCAGGTTTAGTCATTTCACCTTTAGCTTCCTTGCTTTGTTCATCTAATACGGTTAGTGGATACCATCCATCTCTCTGCCCATCTACGATAATCTTAACAGGGATAGTAATACCAGACTCTTTCTCAGCCTGATCTATCTTCTCTACATTATCGCTATCTGCTAATATAACCTTAGGTGTAATCTTTTGGAATCTGTATACCAAGTCTTTTACTCCTAATATACTAGCTGCAGGAGATAGTCTATATCCTGCCTTAATAGCTGCTAAGTGTGTAACCCAGTTAATACGTTGAAGCATCATCTGTGTAAGGATTACATCGTCCTTCTCAATTCCCTTAGAACGTAGAAAGTTGATTAATTGGTTATACCTGTCGTGTAGTGTTTGGAATGTATAATGATGAGTCACCTCTCCATCTGTCCATAATAATGCAGTCTTCTCAGGTGTCTCTGTTACGTGTATATCTTCATACACTTCTTGTACCCAGTTAAAATACTCAGGCTTCTCGATTTTTAGATCATGTAAGGCATCGTAATCCTGATCGATGAGTAATTCACCGATTTGTTTATACAAATCTTTCATTCTTAAATTAGTTTTTGGTTATGGGAATATACAGATTTATGATGTATATAAAAATTTAAAAATGAAAATATTATAGGTATAATGCTTGTTTAGAAAGAAAATGATTAAATAAAATACAATTAAAAGTGTAGTATATTGGCAATAGTGCAATCTAAAGGGACTGCAGTATTATGTTTTTTTTGTTTTTATTAGTAAGATGTCTTTATCGCCTTTAAAATGATAAAAATGCATTTATATGGTAATTACCATAAAATTATTAGCATTTATTAGTTCGGGATGTATATTTTTTGAAGTAATTCTTCATACTCCATCGTAACATTACTAGAAGAAGTTATACCTCCACCACTTTTATAGACATAATTATTACCTTGTTGTTCTATAAAGCGGATCATTACAGCGCTATCTAAATGTTCTCCATCATAGATACCACAGATACCAGTGTAATAGTTACGCTTATATTGTTCTGATTCATTAATGATTCTAATCGTACTTTCTTTAGGAGAGCCTGTGATAGAACCTGCAGGAAGAAGTTTATTGAGTATAGAACCTATTCTATCATGCCAATCGGGAGTCAAATCTCCTGCAATCTCAGAACTCATCTGTAGGATAGGACCTTTAGAAGTCTCTAGTTGATCAAGGTATCTAAATCTGTTTACTCTGACTTTTTTAGAAACAATATTCAAATCATTGCGAATTAAATCAACGATAGTATAATGTTCTGCTGTTTCTTTTTTGTCACTTAGGAGCGTTTCACTAGCATTGGGGATATCTGCTTTTATCGTTCCTTTCATTGGAAAAGAGTAGATTGTATTGTCTTTAATTTGAACAAATATCTCAGGAGAGAAGCAAGTGAACTGATCTTTAATCCATAATTTATACTTTGCCTTAGCAGTATTATAGATTTCATTTAAGGAGCCTGAATAAGCTAAAGGTGTTGCTACCGTTAGATTTGTTAAGTATGTATTGCCTAATTGTAGCTCTCGTTTTACAATGTCAAATTTACGCTGATATGCTTCGAAACTAAGAGGATATGCTTCGATTATAGGTGTGTGAGAAGGTACTTCTGATAGGTGATTACTGACACCTTGGAAGTTGTATTTAATCTCATCACCAGAGACTTCTGATAACGGCTTTATGATACACTCTTTTCCGTTATAACTAATGATAAAAAGAAAGGGAATTCTCTGAGCTCCTAATGAGTTCATAAGTGAGATAGTTGTATCTTTGAGCAGCATATTAATCATATCAAATTTAAGATTCCAAAAGTACAAAAATAGTTTATGAGTGAAATCAAACAAATTGTTATAATAGATAATCACGATTCATTTACTTATAATTTAGTTCAGTTGTTTGATGAGAACGAGTACTGTTCTATATCAGTTATACCTGAAGATGAGGTAGTACTAGAGTCTTTAGATTACTTCGATATGATTGTTTTATCTCCCGGACCTGATGTGCCAAGTAGTTATCCGATCTTATTTCAAATTTTAGATAGGTATAAAGGCGTAAAACCAATCTTAGGAGTATGCTTAGGACATCAGACTATCGGTCAATATTTTGGATCTACTTTAATTAATCTTCCTTCTGTTTATCACGGACAGTCTAGTGTACTTCATATACTTAGTCCAGATTTATTAATAGGTGATATAACAGAGTCTATCTCAGTAGGACTGTATCACTCATGGGCATTGTCTAAAGATAACTTCTCTACCGAACTCGATATTATAGCAGAGAGTGCAGATGGAGTAGTGATGATGATACGTCACAGAGAATATAATATCAGAGGAGTACAGTTTCACCCCGAATCTTTCATTACTTCACATGGTAAGGATATTATTGACAATTGGATTCAACAGTAATCCTCCATTACTACACTTGTATTTTAGTTTATAAATAGCCTAGTTAAAAGTCAGTTGCAGATTTAAGGAATATACTATAGAGTAAGTTTATCGTCAAATAAGGGGATTTAAATGTCCTTATTGGTTATCTGATAAATATAATATAGCTAAAAAAACAAATTATCAATTATAGTAACTTAGAATAAATAATTGGCAAATAACCTAATTTCACATTGTTTTATATCATTTTGTAGATCAGAAATATCTATCTAGTTTATAGCATAAAGGAGTAAGGAAGCCTTAATTTTGCAGTGTTAAAAGAGATTTGTTAATTACATAATGATTAAGATAAGATGAAAGCAGGAGTAATAAAAGATGAGAGAACACGTAAATATTTACCTTGGCTAGGTGCTCTAGCGATATTTATGCAAGCATTAGATGCTACTATATTAAACACGGGATTACCTTCTATCGCCAAGAGTCTAGGTGAATCACCCTTAGGGATGCAGAGTGTCATCGTATCCTACACCCTTACAGTAGCTTTGTTAATTCCCTTAAGTGGATGGTTAGCAGATAAGTTTGGAACTAAGAATATCTTTATACTAGCCGTAGGGTTATTTACTTTAGGATCTGTCTTTTGTTCTATCGCTATGACCTTAGATCAACTAGTTTTAGCGCGTATCTTTCAGGCTATCGGAGGAGCGATGATGGTACCCGTAGCACGTTTAACCTTGATATATGCCTATCCCAAAAATCAATTGCTTAAAGTAATCAACTTTATTACTATACCAGGATTGATTGGTCCTATGCTAGGTCCTGCAGTAGGAGGATTCTTAGTAGAGAAGCTGTCTTGGCACTGGATATTCTTAATTAACGTACCAGTGGGGATTATCGCCGTTATCTTTGCGCGTAAGATTATTCCTAACTTCACAAATACTGTAGGGCGTTTTGACTTACTCGGTTGGGTGCTTTTTAGTGGAGGATTAACTACGCTAACTTTAGTTATCGAGAAGTGGAATAGCCCAGGTATATCTTCTGCTCAATTAGTCACACTATTTATCGTAGCTGTATTAATGGGAGTAGCCTACGTATTCTATGCTAAGATGGTTAAAGATCCACTGATAAAAGTTAGCCTATTTAAAATAATGACTTTGCGTTTAGGCCTTATTGGTAATCTAGTTACTAGATTTGGGATAGGAGGGATGCCACTGATGATTCCTTTATTACTTCAAGTAGGATATGGATATTCAGCCATGTATGCTGGACTGATGATGATCCCCCAAGCATTATCTAATCTCGTATCACGTAACTTCGTTGTGCCTATTGTTAGAAAGTTTGGGTATCGAAGTACTTTAATAACTAATACAATAATGACAGGGCTTTTAATAAGTTGTTTCTTCTTCGTTACACCTCATACACCATATTGGGTTATTATCCTCTTAATGATAGGTAATGGAGCGTTTAACGCAATACAATTCACGTCAATGAACACAATATCTCTTGCAGATTTAGATCAAGAGACATCTAGTGAAGGAAATAGCTTATTATCCGTGACACAGCAGTTAGCAGTTAGTTTAGGTATTTCGTTATCTTCTATGGTACTGATGATGTTTCAGAACAGTACAGTAGCTACTTCAGGAGATAGTATAGCTGTATTTAGATATACCTTTTTAGTGATGGGAACTATCACAGTACTTTCTAGTTTTGTATTTACAAAATTAAGTAAAGATGCTGGCGCTAGTATGTCAGGAAGTAGAGTATACTCTGAAGACAAGAAATAAATAATTCCATTCTTTGTATAACTATAGAAATAGTACTATTTTAGAATATAGAATCGATGCTATGCAAATCAGAAATATGGAAGTAAAGGATGCTACTACAGTAGCAGACTTATTAGAGCAAATGGGATATCCCAATACAGAACATTTCTTGCCAAATAGAATAGAGCAGATGAGTCAGTGTGATAGAGAAGCATTATTAGTGGTAGAAGAGGAAGGACAAGTAATTGCTTTTATATCCGTTCATTTCATTCCTCAGATCGCGTTAGAAGGTGACTTCGCTAGGATAAGTTACTTTGCGGTAGATCAGAATATCCGCAGTAAAGGCGTTGGTAGGCTTGTAGAAGAACACATCACAGAGCTAGCTAATGCTAGAGGATGTGATAGAATAGAGCTTCACAGTCATAGTAGAAGAGCAGATGCTCATCGTTTTTACTTTAGACAGGGGTATGAAGAGGTGCCTAAATATCTAGTTAAACATCTAAGATAATTATAGAAGTCATTAACTGAGGTTAGTGGCTTTTTTGTATTTTTCATTTATCAGAATAGTAATTTAATGCGGCTATTACTGTAACGGTTATTTCAGTATCATTAATTTGATAGATAAGTCGGTCTCGTTTATTAATTCTTCGTGACCATAAACCTTTAAGTTGATATTTAAGTTCTTCAGGATCGCCCTCACCAATTTTGGGATGATTTTCTAACTCTTTAGTTATTTCTCTCTACTTTATATCCTATCACTAGACTATAAACCGACTGCTACAAACAAAAAAAGAGAAATACTTTTTTTGTTTTATTCTTATCTTACCGTTCTAAAACTCCAATATAGCAGTGACTTTCCTACTTTTTTTTCTAAAATACCTTCAATATGGACTTATAAGGCATAGTTTTCAAAAAAGTCACTTACTTTTTTTGTTTGGTATTTTTAATTAAGTATTTGATATTTATTGTTTTAACTGTTTTTTGTTTCGCTAAGCCTTTTTCTATTACCCCTCTCAATCCCAACAGGAGTCAGTACTCATGCTAAGCTGCTCGACAGTTGCTCGAGTATTCGTCGTAAATAGTCGCTCTGAAAAAGATTAGTCGAGTAATGGTTCTTGTATTGATAGGAAATCTACGACTAACTGAAGAGAGGAATTAAAAAGGGGATGAATAAAGGAGAAATAGAAAGTACAGTTTTAACAATTATAGAAAAGCACGAAAACTACTATATCACTAGTTTTTTTTTGTGCTAAAATGTCTAGGGTAGTTTTTTTTGTTGTTTTGAGACAAGAGGGGGTTGTTGTTAAAAGAGAATAATGTGTGATTTTGAATAAAAACAGCAAGTTTTCTTTTGTGCATCGATTGAGAAAAATGAGTGAAGTCTACAAGGTTTTGCCCTCTAGTCGTATAATGTGTCCTCTATGATTAATTGCTGAAATATTAAAAAATCTCATTTCGTGAACTATATTTTTATTGAGTGTTTAGATAAATAAGAATATTAATGAGAATAGTTGTTTTTACTAGGTTTGAGAGGGTTTTGTGTTCGAATAATATAATAAATAATCAGATGTAGGCTTTGGTTTACTCTGTTAAAGCTAATTAATTGCTTAAAATAGTTGTTTGTGGTATAAAAGTTGTGTTTATGTTAATTAAATAATAGTATATGTAGAAGTTTTAATACTATTTATACTGATTCTATACTTTATTAAAGGTATTTATTTTTTCATAGAAACTTAATTATGTTAAAAATATTTGATAATTTTAAATAGTTATTCAGAAAAGGTATGATATTTTTTAGATGTTAGTTAATGTATGTAGCTAGTGTGGAAAAGCGAAAAAGGGCTGATATATGTCAGCTTAGCAGGTATACTAAAGTTATACTTTTAACATATTATAAAAGATAAATATTTATAACGATAATAAGGATTCATTAATTATTAAAAACAAGGTACAAAGATGAACACACTCTCACGCAAGATTGTAATGGCCGCGACAGGATTATTTCTTTGCTTTTTCCTATTGATTCACTGTTTAGGAAATATGCAATTATTTATGGAGCCAGAACAAGCAAGATTAAGTTTTAATGCGTATTCGCATTTCTTAACAGGAAACCCATTAGTAAAGATGGTTTCTTATGTTTTATATGCTTCTATCATAGGGCATGCTATCTATGCTTTAATAATTACTTCTAAGAATAAAGCTTCTGGAGGTACTTATAAAAAGGACAATAGAGGTAGAGCTAGCAAATGGTATAGCCGTAATATGGGAGTACTTGGTACAATAGTTTTAATCTTTATTGTATTACACTTCGCCAATTTTTGGTATGTATATAAATTCGGTCAAACAGAATTAGATTTAGCAGGAAATAAAGATCTATATCTTGTAGTAGCAACAGCTTTCCAACAATTATGGTTAGTAGTGATTTATGTTATTGCTATGATAGCATTATGTTACCACTTAATCCACGGTATTAGTAGTGGAGTGAGAACATTAGGTTTGTTTCACCCTAAGTTCGTACGTTGGGTAAACATTATTGGAGTTGCTTATTCAGTACTTATCTGTGTAGGTTTTGCTGCAATGCCAGTCTTTATGTACATCACTAACCCTCTTAATCTATAGTTATGAAATTAGATGCAAAAATACCACAAGGACCATTAGAAGAAAAATGGCTTAATTATAAAAAAACTGCTCGTTTAGTTAACCCTGCGAACAGAAAGAAATTAGATGTTATAGTAATCGGTACTGGATTAGCAGGAAGTTCATTAGGTGCATCTCTAGGAGAGATGGGGTATAATGTAAAAGCTTTTTGTTTTCAAGATACTCCTCGTCGTGCGCACTCTGTAGCGGCACAAGGAGGGGTGAATGCTGCTAAAAATTATAAGAACGATGGTGACAGTGTGTACCGTATGTTTATAGATACATTAAAAGGAGGGGATTTTAGAGCACGTGAGGCTAACGTATATCGTCTAGCAGAGTGTTCTCTTAACTTGATCGACCAAGCAGTAGCTCAGGGAGTTCCTTTCGGTAGAGAATATGGAGGATATTTAAACAATAGATCATTCGGTGGTGTTCAGGTTAGTAGAACATTCTACGCTAGAGGTCAAACGGGACAACAATTATTATTAGGTACTTATCAAGCGTTAATGCGCCAAGTAGATAAGAAATCTGTACAGTTATATTCTTCTCATGAGATGCTTGACATCGTAGTTATCGATGGTAAAGCTAGAGGAGTTGTAGTGCGTAATCTAGAGACTGGAGAAATAGAGAAGCATTCAGCGCATGCTGTGGTATTAGCTACAGGAGGATTTGGTAAGATTTATTACCTATCTACATTAGCGATGGGATGTAATGGATCTGCGATCTGGAGAGCACATAAAAAAGGAGCATACTTCGCTTCACCAAGTTGGACACAAATACACCCAACATCACTTCCTCAATCTGGGGATTATCAATCTAAGTTGACATTAATGTCTGAGTCATTGCGTAATGATGGACGTATTTGGGTTCCTAAAAAAGCAGATGATACTAGAGAAGCTAATGATATTCCTGAAGAAGAAAGAGATTACTACTTAGAGCGTCGCTACCCTGCATTCGGTAACTTAGCTCCTCGTGATATATCATCTCGTGCAGCGAAAGAGCGTATTGATGCTGGACATGGTGTAGGACCATTAAAAAATGCAGTATACTTGGATTTTTCTAAGGCTATTAAAGAACAAGGGCAACCTAAAATCGCTGAGAAGTATGGTAACTTATTCCGTATGTATGAGAAGATTACAGGTATCGATGCATATAAAGAACCAATGAAGATATCACCTGCAGCTCACTTCTCTATGGGAGGACTATGGGTAGATTATGAATTAATGACTACTATCCCTGGATTATTTGCATTAGGTGAAGCTAACTTCGCTGATCACGGTGCTAATAGATTAGGTGCTAACTCATTATTACAAGCTTCTGTAGATGGATACTTCATTGCTCCATATACAATAGCTAATTATCTAGCGGATCAGATTAGAGTAGGTCATATCTCTACAGATCACCCTGAGTTCGATAAAGTAATTAAAGAGAATCAAGATAAAATAGACCAATTATTAAGTATCAAGGGAGATAAGTCAGTTGACTACTACCACAAAAAACTTGGTAAGTTATTGTATGATTATTGTGGTTTAGCTAGAACTGCTGAGGGATTAACTTTTGCTATTGAAGAGATTAAAAAGTTAAGAGATGAATTCTACAAAAACGTTAATGTTACTGGGGAAAATGATACAATGAATGCTGAATTAGAGAAAGCAGGACGTGTAGCAGATTACTTAGAAATAGGAGTGTTAATGTGCTATGATGCCTTAACAAGAAATGAATCTTGTGGAGCACACTTTAGAGAGGAGTTCCAAACTGAAGAAGGGGAAGCAGAACGTAATGATGCTGATTTCCAATATATCTCGGCGTGGGAATGGCCAGGATCATTAGAACAGGAACCAATCTTAAACAAAGAAGAGTTAAAATTCGAATTCGTACAACCAACTATCCGTAGTTACAAATAATTAGAAAGTCTATGAAACTGCATTTAAAAATATGGAGACAAAAAAATCGTAAATCACAAGGTAAAATTGTTGATTATACGTTAGAAAATGTGAATCCACATATGTCTTTCTTGGAGATGTTGGATACATTAAATGAGCAATTAATCGTAAATAAAGAAGAACCAGTAGAGTTTGACCACGACTGTAGAGAAGGTATTTGTGGACAGTGTGGTGTAGTCATTAATGGTAATCCACATGGACCATTAGAGAATACAACTACTTGTCAACTGCATATGCGTGAGTTTAAAGATGGTGAAACTGTATTGATAGAACCTTTTAGAGCAAAAGGATTCCCTGTTAAGAAGGATTTAAAAGTAGATAGAAGTGCGTTTGACCGTATTATATCTGCAGGAGGATATGTATCAGTTAATACTGGTCAAGCGCCAGAAGCTAATACTATTCCAGTATCACATGAGACAGCAGAAGCAGCGTTTGACTCTGCGGCTTGTATCGGATGTGGTGCTTGTGTGGCTACATGTAAGAATGGTAGTGCTGCATTATTTACATCTGCTAAGATTACTCAATTAGCTATCTTACCTCAATCACAAGAAGAGCGTAAAGAAAGAGCATTGAGAATGATCTCTCAGATGGATGCTGAGGACTTTGGACACTGTTCTAACACAGAAGCGTGTGAAGTAGAATGTCCACAAGGTATCTCAGTCCTTAATATCGCACGTATGAATTATGAATATAATCGTGCAAGCTTTTTGAAGTTTAAAAAATAAAAATATAAGCCTATGAGAACTCTCACACTCAATAATAGCTTAAAAATGAAATTATTAGTTGGAGCAGGTTTAATCTGCTCCACTATATCCTTTGCCCAAGAGGTAGAGAATGATACAATCAAAGTCTTTGAAGACAAGATTATTCTTAATCCAGAGCCACAGAAGTATCCTCAGTTTAAAGTAGGAGGTGTATTCCAAACAAGATATCTAGACAACTTTAAAAAGGGTGTTGATATCGATGGACAACATCACTCATCAACACCAGAGAAGACTACTTATTCTAATAATTCTTTTGATATCAAAAGGATGCGTGTGTCAATGAATGCTAAGATTACTGAAAATCTAGAGGTAACGACATTAGTTAACTTTGCGGATTTTAAAAACAAGGACGTAAGTACAAGAGTTTTAGAAAATGCGTATGCAAAGTATACTGTTAATCGTTATTTTCAAATTACAGTAGGACAGTTCAGACCACTGTTTGGGATGGAAGAAACTTACCCAGTAGACATCGTGAAGTCTATCGACTACTCTAATTCTTATTATCTTTTTGGAAACAATGGATGGATGAGTTTTCAAGTTGGAGCAGCGATCACTGGTAGTGTGGATCTAGGTAAAGTACCTATGAGTTATGGTTTCTCTGTAACTAATGGAAATGGAAAGAATAAGTCAGATAGTGACGATGGTAAACATTACTCTTCTCGATTCTTATTTAACCTAGATAAGAAACACAATCTTAATGTAGGTGTAAGTGGAGGTATCGGAGAAGTACAAAAAGAAAATGTGTATGCTGTAGGTGTGGAAGCAACAGCTAAATTTCCAATCAATGATCGTTGGTGTTTAGACTTCCAAACTGAAGCAAAACAAGGAACGAATCACGATGCGTTCTTTAAATTAGAGGCAGATAAACGCCTTGGAAAGTTAGATAATTACATTATGAAGAGTTTTTATATCCTACCTAATATTCGATATGAAGTAGGTAAGAAACACTTCCAAGCCATAGAGTTTGCGTGTCGTTATGAATATCTTGATGCAGAATCAAAGTTGAATTCAAATGCTCGCCAATCACTTACCCCAATGTTTAGTTTAGAATTCTTAAAGAATTATGGAGCTAGAATACAAATAGGTATGCAGATTGACAACTTTAAAGAGAACATAGAGAATTCAAAAACGTACAATTCTAATCTAGCCTTTGTACAATTACAATGTAGATTCTAATCGTAGCATTAAGATATTAAACATATGAAAGAAGTAAATCTTAAGAATCTCGCGATTACCGCAGTAGTCGGTATCGCCCTATGGTTTTGCCCTATTCCAGAAGGAGTAACACCAGATGCATGGCATTTATTTGCCATCTTCGTTAGTACTATTTTAGGTATTATCTTAAAGGCAGCACCGATGGGAACGATGTGTATGTTAGCAGTAGGTCTAACAGCATTCTTTCAATTATTAGCGCCTGGAGATCCTGGTAAATCAATAGCCCTTAGTTTAAGTGGTTTTGGAGATAAAGTAATTTGGCTGATAGGAATTTCATTCTTTATTGCCAGAGGATTTATTAAAACAGGATTAGGAAATAGAATAGCATTTTTATTTATCCGTGCTTTTGGTAAAAGTACTTTAGGATTAGCGTATGGATTAGGATTAGCAGATTTAGTATTAGCACCTGCTATCCCAAGTAATACAGCGCGTGGAGGAGGTATTATCTATCCTATCATGAAGTCAATGGCAATGAACTTCGGTTCTGATGCTGCAAAACCAGAGACACATAAGAAATTAGGGTCATTCTTAACATTGAATTGTTACTATATGAACTTGATTGCTTCTTCAATGTTTTTAACAGGTACAGCAAGTAACCCTATGTGTCAGAAGTTCGCTGCTGATATGGGGATTAATATTTCTTGGATGTCATGGGCTGCTGCAGGTTTTGTACCTGGATTAGTTGCTTTTATTTTGACTCCAATCGTACTTTATAAGATATTCCCACCAGAACTTAAGAAAACAGGTGATGCTCCTAAAGTAGCAGCTGAGAAATTAAAAGAGATGGGTAAGTTATCTATACCAGAGATTCTAATGTTAGTGACATTCGTTATTTTATTAGCATTATGGATTACAGGAGATTTATTTAGTATCGATGCAACTACAACAGCATTTATCGGATTAGCTATATTATTATTAACCTCTGTATTAACTTGGGAAGATGTCAAAGCAGAAAAAGGAGCTTGGGATACTATCGTATGGTTCGCAGTGTTGGTAATGATGGCGAGTTCATTAAATAAATTAGGATTTATCGGATGGTTTAGTGATTTAGTAAAAGGTAAAATGGGCGATATGGATTGGCATTATGCTTTCCCGATTATTGTGATTGTTTACTTCTTTAGTCACTATATCTTTGCGAGTGCTACTGCTCACGTTGCAGCGATGTATGCAGCATTGTTAGGAGTAGGAGTTTCGCTAGGTGTACCTCCGGTTTTACTAGCTATGATGTTAGGTTTTATGGGATCTATTTATGGAACATTAACACATTATGGACATGGACCTGCACCTGTATTCTTCGGAAGTGGCTATGTAGAGTTAAAGTCATGGTGGACCTACGGATTAATCATAGGAGTAATGTTATTAATCATTTATCTAGTAGTAGGTACGAGTTGGATGAGTTTAATAAGTGCCTTTTAGTAAAGTAGTTTATATTTGATTTAGTGGGCTAAGTATTCTTTTATATCTTTCGAGAATAAAAGAGTACTTAGCTCATTTTTTTTGGGAATACTTTAGAAGTTATGTAGATATGAATAGAGAAGAAATAGTTGTTTTTTGGTTTAGACGTGATTTGCGTTTAGAAGATAATGTTGCTTTGTATTATGCTTTGCAAAGTGGATATCGTATACTACCTATCTTTATTTTTGACAAAGACATATTGAAGCAGTTTACAGATCCATTTGATAAGCGCTTAGAATATATTCATCAAGCATTGTCTAGAGTGAATGATACTTTGTCAAAACTAGGTACAGGAGTACTATGTTTTCATAATACAGTGACGGAAGTATTTGCCTCTCTAATGCAGGAGTATGAAGTGAAAGCTGTTTATACTAATGAGGATTATGAACCCCGTACGATTAAAAGGGATGCAGAAGTAGAACAGCTTTTAGCAAATCAAAGTATTCCGTTAAATAGATATAAAGATCATGTTATCTTTAGAGGAGGAGAGATCTTAAAACAAGATGGGACACCTTATCAAGTGTATACTCCTTATGCTAAACAATGGAGGCTGTTATTGACTGAACGCCATTTGTTTAATTATTCTGTTGAGTTAAAGCGTGAGATGCTTTATACAATGGAATGTGTCCTACCTACTTTAGAAGAAGTAGGTTATAAGCCAAGTCAAGTCAGATATGATGTTCCACAGGTCGACCTGTCTATAGTCTCTAATTATGATCAATATAGAGACTATCCAGGAGTAGAAGGAACGAGCAAGTTAGGTGTAGCTCTTCGCTTCGGTACTATATCTGTGAGACATTGTGTGAGAATAGCATTGAGGGAGAATGCAGTATGGTTATCAGAACTGATATGGAGAGAGTTCTTTGGTCAGATACTATACTTATATCCACAAGTAGAGAATAATTGTTTTAAAGCAAAATATGAAGCTGTTCAATATCGAAATAACGAAGTAGAATATGAAGCTTGGTGTAATGGGCAGACGGGGTATCCCATCGTAGATGCGGGTATGCGAGAGCTTAATACTACTGGATTTATGCATAATCGAGTGAGGATGGTTGTTGCTAGTTTTTTGACTAAACACCTACTGATTGATTGGAGATGGGGAGAAGCCTACTTCGCGCAGCAGTTACTAGATTATGATTTGGCTTCTAATAATGGCAATTGGCAATGGGTAGCAGGATGCGGATGTGATGCAGCACCATACTTTAGAGTATTTAACCCAACAGAACAGGTTAAGAAGTTCGATAAAGATGGAGTTTATCTAGATAAATGGGTTCCTGAATGGCGAGAGTTGACCTATGTACAACCTATAGTAGAACATAAATTTGCAAGAGAACGCGTGTTGTCTGCGTTTAAGAAAGCCTTAGGGAATATATAACGACCATTTACTGTGATGTATTATACCTAAAATAAAAACCATTGAAAAGAGAGGATACTTATCTTGTATAATTACTTTTCGTTTATCTGTCTATCGCATATTTTGTGTTAAATGTTATATATTTAGCCTTTAATTTTAATGTGACTCTCAATAATCATGTTTAGGAGATTTTTATTATATAGTTTGATTTGTATTAGTTTTTTACGATGTTCTAAGAAGGTTGATAATCAGATCGATATTAATGATAATGAAAAGGCAATAGAGTACAAGAGTTTTTCATTAAATGATTCACTTTATAAGAGTGAGCATAATCGTTTAACGAAACATATATTAACTTTTGGACATACACTTAATACTAATAGCGAAGTTGTTTTTTTTAAAGAGAATGTAAATTCTCGTTCATTAAGACAACGTTACTCAAACGCATTACAGAATAAAGATACTATAGGCTTAGCTCATGCTAGTTTTAGACTAGGTGAATATTATCAATATAACATAGTTGCGGATAGCAGCTATCTTTATTATAATAGAGCAACCCAATATTTTAACCATCTTCGTGATACTTTAAAACTGCAACAGACATATCTTTATTTAAGTATACTGTTAAGTGATAATAAAGTATACCCAGAAGCAGAGATTCAGATAAAGAATGCTATCGCTCTTAATAGTAAAAAGGAGAATGTATATAAACTTTATAGTCAGAAGTATGTGTTAGCGGGAGCAGAACTAGGTTTAGAGAAATATGACAAGGCAATTAGACTATTTCAAGAAGCAAACGAATTATTGAAGTCTAAAGAAATAGAAGCTTACTTTAATGCATATCAGATTAGCCTAAATCGTATCTCTATTAAGAATTACTTAGCTAAAATTTATATTTATCGCAAAGAATATAGTGAAGCTGAGGCGATGCTTAATTTAGCCTTAGAGGAATTAGCTAATGTTAGAGAGGTAGATAAGAATCTATTCTATCCCTTAATTCTTCATAAGTTCGCTAAAGTAAAGCTAGCATCTGATGATTATAAATCTGTATTAAATCTAATACAGCAATCAAAAAGTATCAATACTGCATTTAATAATCATTATTCTATTAATAATGATAACCTTGTGTATGCGGAGTATTTCTTTAAGCAAAGGGCTATTGCTGCAGGAGTATATGTATTAGGGGGGGTACTTGATTCAGCTAGGAAAAATAATGATCTAGATACACAAAGGAAAGCTTTAGAGTTATTAGTGATTTATGATAAGGCAAATTCGAAAGAGAACTTCGCAGCTTATCGCAAGATAAATAGTGTTATTAGCAATGAGATGAATATGGTGCGAAGTAAGTTCGCTCGATTAAAATATGAGTCAGATTCTTTAATTCATTCTAATAAAGTATTAAAGGATCAGAATGACTTAATTGTAATTGTTAGTATTCTTTTAATCTTACTCTTTCTAGGGGTGCTAATTGTTGTCTTTTTTAGAAACAAGGCAAAAGAAATCTCGATGATTCAAATGTATCAAAAAGATACAGAAAGATATTATGATTCTATCATACATATTCAGAATAGAATAACTAAAGCACAGGAGTTAGAGCGCAAGAAGTTTGCTAAAGAGCTACATGACGGAGTATTGAATAAATTATTTGTAACTAGGTTTTCTTTGTTACAATTAGAGCGTGATAATTTAGAGTTGACCAAAGAAGTGTTGGCTAATGAAGTGAAAGAGGTGGAGAGTTTTATTAGGAATAGTTCTCATACCTTATATAATGATGAGAAGTTTTTAGTGGGTGATTATAAGCAACTTATAGAAGAATTAGTCACGATGCAGAATAGAAATGTAACTACAACATTTACCTATACTATCGATCCTAAGTTAGATTTAGAGGTACTTACTCATCGTGTGAAAGTAAATATCTATCGTATTTTACAAGAAGTGTTTCAGAATGTACAGAAATATGCTGAAGCGAAAGAGTGTATATTAGAGTTTCAATATGTATCTGAATCAGTATTCAAAGTAAAAGTGTTGGATACAGGAAAAGGTTTTAATGTAAAAACAGTAAATAGAGGACTTGGATTAAAGAACATAGAAGATAGACTTTATCTCTTAGGGTCTAAGTTAGTATTGAGAAGCCGAAAAGGGATAGGAACATCTATAACTTTTGAAATTACTTTTAATTAAAGTCTGTATAACATCCAAATATGTGGTTCGTTATAGTATCCTTTATTTAATTCTACATTGATTCTTAGAGGGCTTAAAGCTTTCGGTAGTATATATTCGCCTGTCGTTTGGAATGTAAAGCCTGTCCATTCTTCCCATTGTGCAACGCTTCCCTCTATTTGCATAGATCTGATGCATGCTTTCGCTATTACGGCCCCATTTTTTACATGTGTACGTATACCTACATCATATGGCAATCCATAATTATTAATCCACTGTGCATAATTCGTTATATCCTGTAAGGGATAGAACTGTTTCATTTTAGGGCGTATAGGACTTATGATAGCAGTGAATTGTTGTTGAGTAGCTATGTTTTTTAACTGTTGTATGATGTATTGTTGTAAGTGATTTTGGCTATAGTCTTTATTTGTTTTTATTGATAAACAACATAGTGTATTCACAGTTAATCCTCTCTCTCCATCAGCAAACGATTTCTCTAATGCCCATCTCCAACCATCATCTGATAGATTACTTATTTCGTTTTTAGTTAAATGTAAGGGAACACAGTTTACAACAGCAACTAATGTATTGTTGTCAAAAACAAAGAATTGTTGAGAAGAAAAGTTTCTATAGATTAACTTCCAATAACGACTTTTAATACTGTCATATTGCAAATATTTAGGATTACCATCTAACTGATCTACTTTTTTTAGTAGGACTTCTATTTGTGGAGTTTGAATTGCATCATACTTTACAAAGTTAAATTCAGTTGTATTCATTTCTCTCTAAAAGATTATCTATATATGGGGTTGATAAATAAAGTTAGAAAGGTACTGCATTTATTGGTATAAATTTATATAAATTTTAATTACTGCTAACTCATTCACATTAAGAAGATATCAGTGTAAGGTCTTTGGTAGCTTGCGTTTTACTTGTTTTTTGGCGTGAAATTTGTTTCTAAAGTTATAGGTGTTTATACTGGTATTAGTATTTCTTATTTAATTTATATATTTTGATAAGTTTTATCTATAGTTGTATTAAGTAAAAGTATGCTTAGTATTCGTTATCAGTGTTTTATATCTGTATGTTTGTAAAAGAAAAATAAGAAATAAACTAAAAACAAAGAATATGAAAGAACAAAAGTTAACTACAGCTTCAGGAAGACCTTATACAGATCACGAAGATTCATTAACAGCAGGAGCTAGAGGGCCTGTGTTATTAGAAGATTATATATTACATGAGAAATTAGCTCATTTTAACAGAGAGCGTATTCCGGAGCGTATCGTTCACGCTAAGGGATCTGGAGCTTATGGAACATTCACAGTGACGAATGATATAACTAAATATACTAAAGCAAAATTATTTAGTGAAATAGGTAAACAGACTGACGTATTCTTGCGTTTCTCTACAGTAGGAGGGGAGAAAGGATCAGCAGATTCTGAGCGTGATCCACGCGGATTTGCTGTAAAGTTTTACACAGAAGATGGTAACTGGGATTTAGTAGGTAATAATACACCTGTATTCTTTATTAAAGACGCTAAGAAATTCCCTGACTTTATTCATACACAAAAGAGACACCCTGGGACTAACTTAAAGTCAGCGACAATGGTTTGGGATTTTTGGTCTTTAAACCCTGAGAGTTTACACCAAGTATTGATCTTGATGTCAGATAGAGGTACTCCATTTGGATTTAGACATATGAATGGATATGGAAGTCACACATTCTCTATGATTAACAGTGATAATGAAAGAGTATTTGTGAAGTTCCACTTTAAGACAGCACAGGGAATTAAGAACCTTACTGGACCTGAGGCTGATCAGATGAGAGCGACAGATATGGATTATGCACAACGTGATCTATATGAAAACATCTCGAATGGTAACTTCCCTAAGTGGAATCTTAATATTCAGGTGATGACAGAACAACAAGCTAAGGATGCTGTAGTAAATCCATTCGATGTTACTAAAGTATGGCCACATGCAGATTATCCACTAATCCCTGTAGGTGTATTAGAATTAAATAAAATGCCTCATAACTACTTCCAAGATGTAGAACAAGCTGCTTTTGCTCCTGCGCATATCGTGGATGGTATTGGATTCTCACCTGATAAGATGTTGCAAGGACGTATTCTTTCATATCCTGATGCACAGCGTTATAGATTAGGTACTAACTATGAACAAATACCTGTTAACCGATGCCCGTTTATGACTAATAATTATCAAAGAGATGGATATATGAGAACGGATGGTAATGGACAGGATGCTCCTAACTATTACCCTAATAGTTTTGATAATATCAAAGTAGATCAGAGCTATGCTGAGCCTGCTCAAGAGTTAAACAGTGTGATGGCTGATAGATTTGATAGAAATGGAGAAGGAGAGAATGATCACTTTAGCCAACCGGGTAAGTTATACGAAATTATGACTGCTGATCAGAAAACAAATACAGTAGCTAATATCGTAGCAGCTATGGGTGGTGTAGATGGACCTAAACGTGATGAGATTATCGGTAGACAACTGTGTCACTGGTTTAGAGCAAATACGGAGTTAGGGATGAGAATTGCTCAAGGCTTAAACTTCGATGTAAGCAAACATATGAATTCATAATAGTTATTTATAATACCCCGAGAAGCCTCCTGCTATCAGTAGATAGTAGGGGCTTTTTTACTTATTGATAGGGTCTCTTTTCTTGATTCTAGAATATTATACTTATTTTTGTTAGTAACCAAATCCTAAGAAAGTTATGCGCCATACACATATTTTACTATTTACAATTACTTCTTTTTTATTAGCAGGGTGTTCTTATAAAGCCTATCAACCAATTGCTTTTTCTGATTTAGATACAAAACAATATATTATTGAGAATAAAAAAGGATATACAGCACACTTACCTACTGGTGGTAAAATATTATTAGATAATGATACTTCTATAGATGTAGTAGACCAAGATGTTCAACTTCCTACTAAAGAAAGAAATGTATATAAAGTAGTATCTGACAAGGATACTTCTTATTTGTCTAATAGACATTTAAAGTTTAAGAAAGTACACAACTTCCGCGATATGGGAGGAATTAGAAATAAGGAAGGGAAGCAGATTGTATGGGGACACTTCTTTAGGAGTGGACAACTCTCTAAGCTTAAGAATAGTGAATATGCTAAGTTAGAGGCTATAAATGTGAAGACTGTCATAGACTTGCGTACTGATAAAGAGTTAGCAAAGAAGCCTGATAGAGTACCTGCAGGTGTATCATATAGTAATGTACAAGTATATGATGACTCTGAAGATATGTTCTCGAAGACAAAGAAAGAGGTGTTAAAAGGGAAGATAACTCCTGTTCAAGCAGACAGCTTAGTAATGGAGTTCTATAAGCTATATATGCTTGAGAATCCTCAATTAGTCAAGGGCATAGTAGATCAGTTATTCGATACGGATGATGCTGTATTATTTCACTGCTCGGCTGGTAAAGATAGGACAGGTATGATAGGTGCACTTGTACTGAGTATCTTAGAGGTAGATAGAGAGACGATTATATCAGAGTATATGTTGTCTAATAATTATAGAGCCAAAGAAGTAGAGAGTCGCTTAAAGCTGGCGAAGATAGGAAAGGTGGTTTATCCTAAAATAGACTATCAAGTGATAGAAAACTTCTCATGGATAAAGCCTATTTATATAGAAGCGATGTTTAAGGGAATCGAAGGCAAATATGGAACGATGGATAGTTATATCACTACGGGGTTAGGCATAAGCAAAGAGAAAAGACAGGTATATATAGATAAATATACGTATTAGAGTTTTGTGTTAGTCATCAATTGTTATAATTTAGAGAAATCAAATAGATAGTTATGTATAAAGCGATATGGAGTATCATAGCTTTGTTTAGTGTTATCACTATACAAGCACAAGAAAAGGCATTTAGTCAGAAGATAGGCAAGTTAATGGAATTAGTCACAGCAGAGCATGTAGATAATGCACAAGTACGTGATATTCTTAAGACTTTAGCTATAGCACCTAAAGAGATGCAAGAGGGAAAGATGGACTACAGCATATATGATGACTTCGAAGGAGATACACTGTATTATATTCCTTATAAAACAGCAGAAGAACCTCGTTTTTCCGTAGAGAAGCTAAAGCAAGGGGATAAACTGTACTATACTCTTCAGTTCTTAATAGACAGTGGATATAAGAAAGATGCATCAGGTAAAGTGACTTTTAATGATAAAGCCTATTTATACAATACGACAGTGGATGAACTAATGCCTTATTGTACCACGCCTATGAATTATAAAAATGGCAAGGGTAATAATCCTGAGTCTCCATTGTTAAGTTGTGTATATACAAACCCTAAGAGTAATAGAAAGCTGATGTATTGGGTAGTCTGCGAAGAAAAAATAGGAGATAAAGAAAAGAATAAAGTAAAAGAAATCAAGATTCAAAGTCAAGAACTTTGGAGATAAATGTATATTCTATGTTGTTGTCTAATGTTAGTAGAGGTAATGTATTAGCAGTTGCTATTAAGTTGTTGATTATTTCATCTGTAGCAAGCCTAAACTGCTTGTTCATTCAGTATGTGATTTATAATAATGTAAGTGCAGGGATTCACTATTCCAATAAAGACCTGATGAGATTCGAAACAATAAACTACATCGTTACAATATTTAATATGGTAGCTAGTGTATTCTTTTTAATCCTATTTATCGTTTGGTTTTTTAGAGCCTATGTTAATATGCAACGTGTTGACCCTAGACTTAAAGATTCTAAGTATTGGGTGTTATTCGGGTGGTTAGTACCTGTGTTTAATTTTATTATGCCTTATCGATTACTTAATAAGATGACTATCTGTGCAGTGTTGTATATACAAAAACGCACTACTGTACGACTAAAAAAGTTTAAGCCTTATTGGATATTGCTTATATGGATTAGTTTTATCTTAATATATTTTATGCGTATGTATCAGTATAGAGTTATGGCTATTCTTGATGTGATGTATATTGTTAAGCTAGGTATTCTTATTCATACAGTGATATTAATTACTATTTTACTATTTGCTTCTTACTTTAATTTCTATAGAAAATTAGAAGCGCTAATCTATAAGATGGAGCTAGAGAATAGAGGTGATTCTACAGATTGTATTGAATTAGTGAGAGAGTAAGGCGATTGATTTATATCTGATTATGATAGGGAAACAAACAGTTTTGAATCTTGTAAATGATATTGGGCAGACTTATGTTCAGCGAGGTTTTATATCTACTCAGAAAGGACTAGTCTTAAAACATACTATTGCTAGTAATGGATTTGAATTAGTACTTAAGTTTCACATTATTAATAGTGAAGTGAAAGAGAGTATGGCTATCTCTTGTGTCATAATGGTACTCTCTGAGCAATTAAAAGAATGGAGACTAAACAAGTATAGAAGTCGCGATCTAGCAGTAGATACAGTATTTATAGCCCAACTACAAGAGATAATTCCTGAGATGCCTAAGAAGTTTAGTTGGGACATTACACAGAAGAACGTATCAGAGTTTAGAGATACTATGGCATCTTTATTTGCTAATTATGTAGAGACTATCTTTGATCTTTTTATAAATGAAAAAGAGTTGATAAACCATATTATTGAATATGGATGGAGGTTAAACGAGTTTATGTCTTCAGAACATTTTGTGTATCCTATTGATTTTATGTGTTGCTTTGCTTCACACGAGCAGAATGTAACAGGGTTTAATAACTATCTAAAGCGAGAAGGCTTAAGTAGTCAGGCAAAACGAGTGTATAAAGAAATGAGTTCTCCTAAGTATAAAGGTTTCCTCGTTAGTGATGCTGTTACAGATAAGGTATTTCAGATAGCTTATATTCACAAGATACCTATCTTGATATAATATAAAGTAAACAAGGCGAGTATAGAATGTAACTATACTCGCCTTGTTTATGATGAAGAGCTTATTATTTAGAGACTCTCTTATAAGTATATTCTTGACCGTTTTGTTCTAATACAATAACATCATCACTTACCGCTTTCATCGTTAAGATCAGTGTATCATTTTTGCTTTCAGCATTCTTAGAGATTACATATAAATAGTGATTTGATACCCACCAATTTTTATATTCATTATTAATGATGTTGGTAGAAGATGCTTCCCCATTTTCATTTAGTATAAAACTCTTTGGTTTGTCTGCGTTAAAAGGAGTAAACTCAGTCCATTCTCCTTGAACAGACTTTGCAGCTACAGCTTCTTGCTCATTCATTTCTGGACGTGTAAAGTTTTCTTCTTTTTTACAACTAACGAATAAGGTTATACTTAATATAACGAAGCTAAAAATCTTAATTGCTTTCATATTTGGTGTTAAAAAATATTATAATAAACAAATATAGCTAAAATACTTCTATTGTTGAAGTGTGTTGGTTATTCGTATGCTACCTTTATTTGGCTGATATAGTATGAATAGAACGATATAGTATATCTAAGTTGACTTCCATCTCCTCTTTATTTAGATGGCCATATCCTAGTCTTATTCCTGTGAGTTTTCTATCTTGATATAAAAGCGTTTTAGGCAAAAACAGATTGTTCTTACTACATTCTTTGTGTAGATGCATAAGATTAATAGGAGTATTCCATTCTGTCCATATCGCTAACCCACCTGCAGGAACTTTAAAGGTGATATGATCACTGAAGTACTGCTCTAATAAGAGAGCGAAAGTATCTCTTCGTTCTTTGTATATTTTAGAAGCTTTCTTTAAATATCTAAATATCTCACCCTCTTCTATAAGTTCATTTAAAACCTGTTCCATAACAACATCTCCTCTTGGATCAAGTAGGTAAAGATACTTTTGCATTTCTACTAATACACTCTCTGGTGCTACGATAAAACCATTCTCAAAACTTGGAGCTAATGACTTGCCAAAAGAACCAACATAAACGACCATACCCTCTGTATCCACGCTTGCTAGTGGAAGTACAGGACTCTTATCATAGTGGAAGTCATAGTCGTAATCATCTTCTAAAATAATAAAATCATACTTATTAGCAAGGTTTAAAAGCTGCACTCTACGCTGTGCACTTAGCGTGACAGTAGTAGGGTAGTGGTGATGAGGAGTTAGATAAAGCATACGTATAGTGTGGTCTTTACACATCTTCTCTACTGCTTTTACATCAATACCTTCATCATCTATAGGGACAGTTAATACCTGTGCGCCTGCTTCTTGAAACGTCATATTACTCGCGTAATAACTAAGATTAGCTACTAATACTTTATCCCCTTTAGAGAGTAGTACACGGCAAGCAATGTAGATACTCATCTCAGTGCTACGTGTGATTAATATATTCTTGTTTGTTACGTGAAGACCTCTTGATAAGTTGAGGTAATTAGCCATATTCTTTTTAAAAGAATAGTTGTCTTCATAAGCCGTATGATATAACTTTTTTCGATTGCTTTTCCTCTTTAGATTAGCGCTGTAGAATGAGGATAATTGATCTATTTGAATGATGCGTGTATCTGTAGACCCATCGTTAAATAGATTGTCACAGTGAGTAACTTCATGAGGAGAATCAAGAATATTATTAGACTGAAAAGAGTATCCTGTTTTGACAGGGTATTGTTGAATAGTCTTATAATCTATTTCGTTTGATTTGTTAGGACTGTAAGATTTCTTGCTTAAGACAAAACATCCTTTGTTAGGAATCATTTCTATCCATCCTTGAGTCGTTATTTCCTCAAAGGCGGCTACTACAGTATTTCGATTTACACCTAATAGAATTGCGATGGTTCTAGTGCCAGGTAGTTTAGTTCCCTCAGGTATAAAATTGCGTTGAATGGCATTGCTAAACTGATTAGCTATCTGCATATAAATGGCTGTAGAGGAACTTCTATCTATCTTGATAAAGCTCTGGTAAGGTATCTTTACTGGACTAGGCATCTGTGAAAATATATGGAGTAATCTATTCCGGAAAGGTACTGTTTTTATTTTACTTTTTATAAGTTGTCTTTGTGAGGTTTGGTAATTTATTAGGCATAATACTATCTTATATTCTGTTACATTTCTTGTTCATAAGCGAGTTTTCATTTAATTTAGTGGCAATAATTTTAGAACAATGAATGTATCCATACTTCAGATGGTTAGTATAGTGAGCTATTCTAATGCTTATCTTAGTGATCAGTTGCCAGAGATATCTAATCAAGGAGAAAAGATCTCGATGTACTGTAATAAAGTATTGTTTCACGTTCCTGTAGTGGGAAATGAGAATCAATATACTACACAGGCACCAATTGATTGGTTTATATCTTTAAAGTATCGAGGAGTAAAGGAAGTAAAACTGTTTTATAAGGCTATTCCTAATCAGAATATTCCAGAACGTATGTCTGCAGGGTTTGTAGGTGGGGCAGGAGTATGGATGGTAGAGGTCGTTTTAGAGGGGAAGTCAGAGTTTTGGTACAGTAAATGGGTCGTAGACGAGGATCAACGCAAGCTTGGTTCTAACCGAATCTGGACAGTGACGTATAAACTAGCTCCTGTCGATCAGCTACCTAGTGAAGTGTACGATATAAAGCAGCAGATAGATGAGTTAAAATCTATTCTAGAAAACCTAGTAGACTTCTGTACTATTGAGGATTTAGATAATTGGAAGAATATATTTAAAGGAGCAAGAGAAGTGCTGCTTAAAGGCAAGCCGTCTACCTCTACCTATCTAAAGGATATGATAGTAGAGGGGATATATACAGATGAAGCATTAGCTTTAATGGAAGCGTCAGATAGAGCGTATGTATTCAGTGGTATGGGATCTTGGAATGATATAGCTGGTTTTAGCTCTAAAGAACAAGAGCAGGTTTATATAAGGTTATCAGAGCAGTTATATACCTGTTTGAACAAGAGTATTCTGTCTTTTGCGAACTCTTGTCTGTCTTGTAGTATGTAGATAGCAGAGTAATACTAAAAATAATTAACTTTTTTATTTTCATTTGATAAAAAATAAAACATTTTTATTATTCACCTTTGCACCCTAAATTTTTAAAGAGAAATGAACTGGATTATTTTAGTGATAGGTGGACTATTCGAAGTAGCATTTACATTTTGTTTAGGTAAAGCGAAAGAAACATCTGGAGTAGAATCTTACGGCTGGTATGCAGGTTTTTTACTAGCATTAGTATTGAGTATGGCAGCATTAGTAAAGGCTACTCAATCATTACCATTAGGTACAGCTTATGCTGTGTGGACTGGTATCGGAGCAGTAGGAACTGTATTAGTAGGTATTTTTGTATTTAAAGATCCAGCTACATTTTGGAGAATGTTCTTTATCGCAACATTGATAGGTTCTATTATAGGACTTAAAGTAGTAGCTGCTTCATAATTAGAGAATAAACAATATACTATAGACTGTAAATCCTAACTTGAATTTATAGTTGTATCCAAAACAAAAGGGACTTTCATCAAACAATGAAAGTCCCTTTTTTAGTAATGAAAAAGTAGCTAATTGTGTTGTTATGTGTGCTATTATGGAATTTATTAAATATGATATCTACTTGTTATATGTTAAAAGTAAGTATGTTATTTTAAATATGAAATACCTTTATTTGTTCTGTGATAGTTTTATCTTAAAATATTTGAATATATTCATTAATAGATCATTTAGAAGCTAAAGTTATTATTTCTTATGTGCTTTAGATGCCTTTTCTTTGTCCCTTGTAATAAGATTAGTAAACAATGAATGAACAATACTTAGAGATTTTTAGCGCTCACCTAAGGCAGACAATTCAATTAGATGATAATGCTGTGAACAGGGTGTTAGAAGCAGTGGAAATAGTAAAGTTAAAGAGAAAAGAATTATTACTTACTCCAGGGCAACCTTCTAAACATATGCGTTTCATTGCAGAGGGAAGTGCAAGATGTTATTATCTAGATGAAAATAGTCAAGAACATACTCTTCAGATAGGAATAGAGAATTGGTGGGTGAATGATTTATATAGTTTTCTTACTCAGAAAGATTCGCAGATGTATATCCAAGCGATAGAACCTGCCGTTATTCTACAAATCAGTCAATCTAATCTAGAGCAACTTTATATCGATGTTCCTGAAATCTCTACCTTTTTTCGTATTAAGATTCAGAGTGCCTATGTAGCTCTTCAAGAGCGTATGATAGAAAATTTAAGTACAGAGGTTTATACACGTTATCAGAAGTTTATTAAAGAGTATAGAGATATAGAACAACGTGTGCCACAGTATATCGTTGCTTCTTATTTAGGTGTTACCCCAGAGTTTCTTAGTTATTTAAAGAAAAAACACCTATAACGCGTTTCTTAAGTTATCTTAAGAACCACCTTATCACGAGCTAATACATTTGCCTTACACAAAACAACAATAGTAAGCAGATGAGATTAGCTTTTTTTTATACTCTATTTTTTATAGTGTTTGGACAGACAGTATTCGCACAGAAGTTTTCATTCACTCCTGAAGGAATGGTAGGTAACCGTTCTTATTTTTATACGCATACCTTTAATTATCAAATTAGTGATAAGGTAAAACTTCAAAACCTAATCTTATTTGATACCGAATATGATAATGACAAGCATAATATCCTATTTATGCGCAATACTTTAGTGTATCAATTTTCTAAATATTTTAGTCTTAATACCTCTATAGGTATTAAGAATCCGGGTAAGTTCGCCAGTATGTTGGTTCAGTATCAGGTGGTAGGAAAGGAAATGCTATTCTCTTATTCTGTGGGGACAACATATCAAGCAGGCTTTACATTAGAACAGTCTATTCTTTTTGAATATACACCTAGTATCACTGATAAAGTGAAGGGACTTTTTAGAGTATCTGCTGTGGGAAATGTAAATAAAGAGGAGTATACAAGAGGTTTTCAACACATTAGGCTAGGGGTAAAATATGAGCAATATAGTTTTGGCTTAGCCACTAATTTAGAACAGTTTAATAATTCATGGAAGCACTTAGAAAATTATGGTGTTTTCGCAAAAGTAAATTTATAAGAGATGAATAAGAATCAAGACGTAGGGTTATTAGTAATGCGTATAGGTATTGGTTTTCCAATGTTATTATACGGTTTAGGTAAGTTGTTTAATGGGATATCTTTTATCCAAGGAATATTAGTAGACCGAGGCCTACCTGCATTTTTTGGCTATGGTGTATATGTTGGAGAAGTTATCGCACCTATTTTATTATTGATAGGATATAGAACAAGATTAGCGAGTTTAGTCTTTGCTATTAATTGTATTACAGCTATGTTATTAGTACAGAGTGCAGACGTATTTAGTCTAAATGATAACGGCGGGTGGAAGGTAGAACTATTAGGTATCTATGCCTTAGTAGCAGTAGGTCTATTTTTTACAGGAGCAGGTAGACTAGCTATTTCTTCTAATCATCAATGGGATTAAACCTAGATTACGCATTAGCCAAATGCTGCAAAGCAATTCTACTTCATAGTTCTTTCATTAGCTCTAAAACCATACTAAAGTATGCTTGTGTCGCTAATTCAGACCTATCTTGTATAATTACTTTTCGTTTATATGTCTATCGCGTAATTTGGGTTGAAAAAACACTGAAAACTAGTTAATTGTGTGTTTTTGGCACGGCATTTGTAATACTATAAACGTAGTATTATATTTCATAGTTATTTTTTTTGAGTGATGTTAACAAGGTTAATTAGCATCAAACCAATAATAAAATTTTTATTATTTAGGTTTTGTTTATAAAGCATAGGTACTTCCATACTTATGCTTTATTTTTTTAGACCTTTTTCTAAAGGTGTGTTAAAAAGGTTTGGTTTTAAATACATATCTTTGTAAAGTTATGAATATCAATATTTATTATATTTTTTAGGCCAATCTTCAAGGCTATTTCTTAAAATTAATCAGATTATACATTGTTAGGATATAATACGTGCTTTTATGCTATTTAGATTTGGGTGAGTCCATAGTGAGTCCATTATGAGTCCATAGTGAGTCCATTAAAACAGTCTTTTTAATGGAGACAGTATGGATACACGATGCTGTCAATATACATTCATACAAAGAGAGATAGCAACTTCATAGAGATGAGTAGGTAATAAGGTGATTTTTGTCTTGAGATAAGTGATAGAATCTGTAATCCTTAGTTAGATTAATATAGTAGATTTCTAATTAAGTAGAATTGCAAATTTACGGATTTAAATTGAGTGTATATGAAAGAGGATGTTTAAATCCAAGACTCATATTAGCCAACTACTACAAAGCCATTCTACTTTATGGCTTTTTCATTAGCTCTATAACTATACTATAGTATGCTGAAATCACTAATTCACATCTATCTTATATAGTTACTCTTCATTTATATGTCTATCATTGATTCTGGGGTAAATGGATTATTATTTTTTAAAAGTCAATATAACCATTGTATCAACTCTTAATCAAACTGTATTTATTTGTTGAAACAGCTTGATATTAAAAGTTAAAAGGCGTTTTTAAGTCTATACTTTTTGTAGAATCCGTATCTTTAGGAGATAAGAGTGGTTCTTAATCTATGTTAACTCGTAGTGGTTAGATCTTTCTTAGTTTTACAATTAGATATTTTATCAATTAATAATATATATGTTATGTCAAATGTAGATTTAGTTATAGAAGAGCGTGCAGCGAGTATTGGTAATTTTTTAGTTGGTAGATTGTTGCCTTTTAGACAGAAGCGCTCAGTAGGACCATTTACTTTTATAGATCACATGGGACCTATCTCAGTGGTAGATCACGATAACCTAGATGTAGATCCTCATCCGCATATTGGGCTCTCTACGTTAACTTATTTATTCGAAGGAGAGATTATGCACCGTGATAGTATTGGTAGTATAGAGCGTATCACTCCTGGCGCGGTTAACTGGATGACAGCAGGTAAGGGAGTGGTGCACTCAGAGCGTATGCCTGATGATATACGAATTAATAAACCGGATACAATCTTACATGGATTGCAGATATGGATAGCTCTGCCAAAAGAGCTTGAAGATATAGAACCTTCTTTTGTGCATATAGAAGCTCAAGAGTTGCCGAGTTGGCAAGAGGATGGCGTGTCTTATAAACTTATTGCAGGAGAGGCATTAGGAAAGAAATCACCTGTACCTGTCTACAGCCCTTTATATTATATAGAGATAAAGTCAACAGAACAAAAAACGATTAGCATAGGTAATGGTTTATTTGGAGAGGCAGCGATGTATATTTTAGAAGGAAGCGTGAAGAGTGGTGAGCATGAGTATGAATCTAAAAATATACTGATAGCAAATGATAGTACACTATGTGAGTTTGAGATGATGCCAAATACAACAGTGTATATTTTCGGAGGCCATCCACTGCCTGAAGAGCGTTATATCTTATGGAACTTCGTATCGCACGATACAGATAAATTAGAACAAGCAAAACAAGATTGGATTAATCAGAATTACGAGGTATTTCCATTAATTGAGGGCGATAGTGATAGCTATGTACCTTTTCCTGATGGAATGAAATCATTTAAAAACAAAACAAAATAAGAGATGGATATTACAGTGAAAGCCGTATTAGGCAACGAATTATATTATACTGAGGTTACAGCAGGAACAAATGTTTTAATTACAGATGAACCTACAGATCTTGGAGGACAAAATAAGGGATTTAACCCTTTTGAGATATTAGCAACTTCTCTTGCGAGTTGTACTGCTGCGACGTTGCGTATGTATATGGATAGAAAACAATGGAAGGCAGATAAGATTATCGTTGAGGTGGCGATGACTAGGGATGGTTCTGGTACGAAAACTACTTTTAATAGAAAAGTGTATTTCGAAGGAGCTTCTTTAGATGCTGATATAGCGAAGAGATTATATATGATAGCTGATAAATGTCCTGTACATAAGGTATTGACAGGCGAAGTGACTATAAATACGGAATTAGCTATTTAGATTTAGGGAACTAGCGGCAGAAAATAGAAGCTTACTATAACATTAACCAATAAATAAAAGATTATGGAAATAAAACATGAAGCTCAAGAGAATAAAGGAGCATTTATAGCTTATATAGATGGACAACGTGCAGGAGAGATGACTTATTCTGTGGCAGGTACAGATAAGATTATTATTGATCATACAGGTGTGGAAGAAGCATTTAATGGAAAGGGAGTAGGGAAGGCTATTTTACTAGAGGGTGTTATTCCTTATGTAAGAGAGAAACAGATTAAAGTATTACCGCTATGTCCATTTGCTTCTGCTATGTTTAAGAAAATGGCAAATGAGATAGGGGACGTGGTTATTTAATTACTTTACTGTTTTTTTGTGATTTCGGTTTTTTGTTTTTTTGAAAAAGTAGTTTGTATATAACAAGATTATTAAACTTTCAGACAACATCATCACGCCATCACAAAAAAACGCCTTTTGATATTTCTGACTAAGATGTTTTTTTTTAGGTTATCTAGTTTGAAATAGTAGACTAACAAGTTTTGTGTGATAGACATCAGATGTCTGTATTGTTTTTGTTACCTTTGTGATGAATTAAAAATGATCAAAATCTTATGAACGAAAAAACACCTTTTGGATTAATATCTACAATAGAAGTACCTCATGCATTAAGTGTGAAAGGGAGCTGTTGGAGTAAAGAAGGATTGTTAGTCGCGAATTATGTTAACTCTAATGAGGGTGCTACTAGTCCATACGAATTAGTATATACTATCATAGATAAAGAGGGAAATACAACGGAGGAGAAAGAGACAAGAGGAGTATTGCCTATTTTGTTTTTAAGCCCTAGTAAAGAGAATTTTGTTTCTTTAGTCAGTACTGACGAAGAGGTAGAAGAGATGTTCTCTTATGCAGTATTGGATAAAAGTACAAAAGGATTTAAGGGAAGTAAGTCGTTAGACGGACGTTTCGTAGGATGTACAGCTAATCACAGTATCTTCTATAATGTAGATATCTGGAGTGATAAGGCAGGTGATGTGATGAGTGTATTAGAGTATGTAGATGGAGTATTAGTAAAGGAGAATAAAGTTGCGATACCATTTCCTAAGGACAATAAAATCTGTGTACGCAATGGAGAGATTCACTTGATCACTGAGGTTGAAGACGGATGGTTACACCGCCAAATAGATGTAAATGGAGAAGAGATCAGAAGAAGATTATTAGAGTTCGATTTCCCATTTGTACATGAGGCCTTGACACTATCTTTTGATGAGAAGTCATTCTTATTATGTGAAGAGAATGGAGAAGTAGGTATCGTAGAGATAGATGCAGATGGAGAAGGGATGTATGGAGACTTGTTTAATATAGGAGATGAGTTCTTCGGTACTTGGCAACCACAACGTGTTAGCGATAATGCTAATGCAGTACAGTTCACTACAGAGTTTGGTAACGGATGGTTAGTGATTAAAGATGATGAGTTAGTAGAGCTATTCTATAACAAGAATAAGAAAGGATACCAAAACTTGTTAACTAAAGAAGTGTTGTCTATTGATAATAATGATTTGGTTCTATCTGGTATTAGCCCTGTATCTGATGGTACAGTAGGTATAGTATTCTATCCTAGAAAACCTAGAAAAGAGACTTATAACAAGTTCTTTGTGTTACAACACGAAATTTAATTAAGAATGTGCTTAAATACTCTTGGGTATTAAAGGTATATAAATAAAATAAGGTCACTAGCGTTATGTTAGTGACCTTATTTTATTGTTGTTATCGTTAGATAAATGCTTATTTAACAGGCATATATTTATTGATAAATTCTACTAGTTCTTTGTTTTTCCAAACAATAGCTTGTGTGTGTCCTGCATTATCTACTAGGATAATCTCTATATTAGGAGAACCTAAATCCTGTAGTCCTTTTACCATAGCTGAAGTTACGACAGCAGGTACATTAGTATCTGCTTTCCCTTGGATAACTAATACAGGTTTGTCTATCTTTTTAGTACCTGGCTGACTATCTAGTAAGAATTGTTTAATAATAGGGTCATTCTTAAATTTGTCAGCGTTAAGACCTGGATATTGCATTACTTTGTTTTTAGGATCTTCTTTCATGAACTTTATAATGTCAGCCATAAAAGCTTGACGAACACCATCAAGACAGTCACCATTATCTCCATTAGTACCTTCTGCAAGTTTAGCAAATCCCTTAGCTCTATCTTCAAATATAGAAGTATAATCATAAGAAGGCTTCTCTGCTTTAATACCTACACCAGCTAGTGCTGCATACGCTAGTAAAGTAGAATAAGCTGATACAGAACTTCTCTGTTCTAGAGGTTGATTCATTTTTATTTCTTGAGTTTCAAGACCTGCTAATGCTATAGGGGCTACTTCTAGGATAATCTTACCTAAACTAGAAGCAGGTGCACCTGCTACTGCTCCTTTAAAAGAAGCGTCATTATTAGCAAACTCAGCTATCCCAAGTGATGCTTGACCACCCTGAGATTGTCCTGCAGACATCCACGCTCCGTTAAAGTCTTTTTTAAACTGACTTTTTACAGCTTTCACAGCATATAATGCAGAGTTAGCTTCACTAGCTAGATGTAAATAAGGATGAATACCTGGTGTACCTAGCCCTTCATAATCAGGGGCTATGATAACGTATCCTTGTGCTAATAAGGCCTGAGCAGCTACTTTGAAGTTTTCACCTAAAGGGTTCTGACTAGGAGCGCAGGCATCTGCTACCCCTACTGTACCATGAGCCCAAACTACGATACGATAACCATCTGTAGGTTTAGGTGTCTTAGGATACATAATTAAGGCTGTTGCATTCTGTGTCTTACCATTTAGATAAGGCATAGTATATGTCATTATTTTTATTGAACTAGCTTCATCTAGCTTAGTCATTGAATAGTCTTTCTCAGAGACATATTCTTTTCCGTTGTTGCTATTGTTATTATCATCACTGTTACACGCAGTCAGCGTCATAAAGGTGAAAGTAGAAGCAAGTATAGCTCCTGTAAAAAAAGTTGTTCTTTTCATAGTTAATCGATTGTGATGATAGATATCATTTGTTTGGGATAAATATAGTAATATCTTTGAATAGTGACGATAAATGTCAAAAAAGCTTTGTTTTTTTATACTATTATTAGGTTTATTTGCATACTTTAGTAAAGTATATTAATACAGAAAGTTTAAAATTGACATAATAATTAAGAGTTTAAGTTGAATAGAATTACAATAAAATCAATTTTAATAAGTTATATATAAAAATAATGTTATGATAAAAAACGTATTGGTTATAGCGATGTTTGCAATTGCACTTGGAAGTTGCAATACAGCAAAGAATGAGAAAGTTGATGGAGTGAATGCCATAGAGACAAAGGAAGAAACTAAAAGTGAAGCCGTCCCTTATGGAGTAGCTAAAGGGTATTATGTGCTTAATACAGTGAAGAATGAGAAGGTAGAGAGCTTGCGTATTACTTCTCAAGATCACTTTGATCGTTTCTTTGGGATGGCTACAGTGATGGGAAAAGATGGTAAACCAACTGAAATAGATTTTAAAAAATCATTTGTATTAGCATTAGTAGGTCAACCATCAGAGAAAGATACTACATTCGAAATCGCTAAATTAGTAGAGAATGGTGACGCTCTAGAATTGACTTATGTGATTAAGCAAGAGGATGAGGTTAGGACTTTTACGACACACCCTTGTGTTATATTAGTAGTAGATAAAACATACGAAAAAGACGTACGTTTTCTTCCACTATAAGACTACCTTTAGATAAAATAAGAAAGATTATTGATGAATATTGAGATAATAAGAAAAGAGCAAGTCATTCCTGCCTTATGGACAGGTGGACAGACTCATGAGTACGCTATCTATCCTAAAGGAGCTGCATATGCAGATAGATATTTTGAATTTCGAATTAGCAGTGCGACTATTGAATCAGTACCTTCGGAGTTTACTAGATTTGATGGGTATCACAGATATTTAGTGATGTTAGAAGGAGATCTTAACTTAGTTTTAAATGATAAGAAAGAGTATTATGCAAATAATACTCTTTTTGCATTCAATTCTACTGATCGAATTACTTCCTATTCTGAAGGCAAAGATTTTAATCTAATGCTACATAATAGTATTACAGAGGAGGTAGTAATGGTGAGTGATGCCTCTTTTAGTATAAAGCAAAGAGTACTCTGTATATTCGCTATTGAGAGAAGTGAAATTACACTGAATAAAGAAGTTTTCACATTAGATAAGTATGACTGTTTATTAGTAGATAATAAAGAAGCAGAGGTAATGGAGGTGCAACTCAGTCAAGAGGCTATTATAGCATATTGGTAGGTCTTTCTGTATAGGTACTTTTCGTTTATCTGTATATAGTGTATTCTGAATTTAAAAGAATAAAATATTATTGAGATTAATTTATAATCTGTAAGGTTAGGGTTAAAATATTTTATTTATCTTGTATAAGATGTAATTTTAATGTTTTAGTTATGATTACTTAAGGATTTGTTTACGATACAATCCGTTATTTAGAGTAAATTAGGTTATCAGAACTTTAAAACAAATTATTATGGAAGCGTCTTATATCCTATTACCATTAGTTGATTATAATGAGAATGCCTTTAATGCAGAGTTAAGTGAGTTGTTTCCTTTTTGTAGAGTAGTGAATATAGATTATCATACTCAACGTTTTCTGATTGCTTTTAAGGATATAGAAGCGTTATTAAATGATGAGAATGCAGAAAAGGAAGTGTATGAATATGATACTAAGCTAGAATATTTTAGTAGAAAGCATCCCTATCTTGATATAGGAGTGATTCATGTTGTAGGAGAAGATAAGAATTGTTTTTATGATGGGTATATTCTAAAGAATAGAAAAAAGATTAAGGAATATAGCGGTATGCATGATGCTTACGTTCCGATTATTAAGCACTTTATGCCTGAGTGTAGAGGTGTTGATTTGAATATTTTTACGAGAGAATTTTTAAATAAAAGTATATGAATGAGAAGATGAAAGTAATACAAGGAGATATCACTCAACAGAAAGTAGATGCTATCGTTAATGCTGCTAATAGTTCGTTATTAGGAGGAGGGGGAGTAGATGGTGCTATTCACCGTGCTGGAGGAGAGGACATCTTGGCAGAATGTAGACTTATAAGAGCCAAACAAGGTGGGTGTAAAACAGGTGAGGCAGTAATCACAACTGCGGGGAAACTACCTGCTAACTATGTCATACATACAGTAGGTCCTGTATGGAATGGGGGAGAGAAAGAAGAAGAAAGAATGTTAGCGAACTGTTATCTCAATAGCCTTAAGCTAGCTGTAGATAATCAGTGTAACACGATTGCTTTTCCCAATATAAGCACAGGTATTTACGGTTTTCCTAAAGAATTGGCAGCTAAAGTAGCTATTGATACTGTAAAATCATTCTTAGATAGTAATGACGCTATCAAAGAGGTAATCTTTGTCTGTTATGATTTTGAGAACTTTAGTTTGTACAAGAAAGAGTTTGGTAGCTTATAATCTGACTGAACAGCTAACTTTTGATATATAATCATTTTATTTGCAGAGAAAAGAAAGAAGTTAGATGAATACACAGATAGAGAGAATAAAACATAAATTGTCTAGAGTAGCAGACTGCGATCAGGATTTAATCGTTTTTGGTGCAGATGCTCATCAGTATAAGATAGGAGATGTCGTTAGTGAGAAGGTAATACGTGATTTTGAACAAAAATATACTATCCAATTACCTGAAGCTTATGTAGCGTTTCTAACTCAAGTAGGAAATGGTAATGTAGTGGAAGATGCTTATATGGGTAGTGCCGCAGGACCTTATTATGGTATCTATCCCTTAGGTGAGTGCTTAGATGATGTGAATGTAGAAGATATTCAATGTGCGATATCTAAATCGTCTATCTTACATCCGGGTATGAAAGAAGAAGAATGGGATGAGTACTCTAAAAGCTTATGTGTAGAAGATATTTCGGATGAGGATTACTATGCTGTTTTAGAGAAGTTATATAGTGGATTATTAGCTATAGGTACTCAAGGATGTGCGATCACTACTTGTCTTGTGTTAAATGGAGAATATAGAGGTAGAATAGTCTATTTAAACGAGGATTATCAGCCCGTCTTTGCTTATGAAGAGCATTTCTTGGATTGGTATGAACGATGGTTAGACGAAGTGATTTCGGGAGATTTAGTAAGTGAAGATGCGGGTTGGTTTGGTTATTCGATAGGAGGAAATAGTGCGTTCTTATGGGATTCTTATAAAAATACACTTGATGAAACACAGCAATTGGCATTGTTAGATGGCTTATTAAAAAAGAGTACTATTGAAGCATGTATCATTCAAGAGATTATAGATGTTATTCCGAATACTCCGGAGTCAATAGCGTTGAACTTGACTACTATTTTGTCTAAAGAGAACTTCACTAAGGCAATTCCCTTTTTAGAACAACAAGTGAGTGAGAACTTGCTACATGTATTGCAAAGAATACATTGGTATGGAAAGGATAAACCATATTGGCTACCACTGCTTAAAGCCAATAGTGCTAGTATAGAAGATGAAGAAACTTATCGTTTTTATACTTATGTGCTGACTGATGCGACACCTGATTATGGTGAATTAGTATTGGCAGGGTTGCAATCTCCAAATAAAGAAATACGTGGGCAAGCTATTTATACCTTAGGACAATTAAAGAATAAGCAAGTGTATCTAGATTACTTTATTCAATGTCTATATGATCAGGACGAAAGGGTAATACTCTATACAATACAAGGGTTAGCAGGTGTACATGATGAGCGATTAGTAAGTTGTTATAAAGAGGTATATAAGAAATACAAAGAGAGTGAAGTAGAAAACTATATCCTAATTAATCTACAACATAGATTAACTGAATTAGGTATGAGTTTTAAAGATTTAGAAGAATAATGGATGAAGTAAGAAAGAAAAGTATAGGTAAGTTTCTGAGTTTAATACTTAGACACGAACCTAGTAAGATAGGAATAACCTTAGATGATAATGGATGGGCAGATGTGGAAGAGTTAATCAATAAATGTGGTAAACACAAGAGATCTTTTACTAGAGGAGAATTAGATGAAATAGTAGAGACCAATAATAAGAAGAGATATGCCTATAGTGAGGATGGTACTAAGATTAGGGCTAGTCAGGGACACTCTATCACAGTAGATCTAGAGTTCGAATCACAGTGTCCGCCACCGTTTTTATATCACGGGACAGCAGACCGATTCTTAAGTGCTATAAATAGTGAAGGAATTAAGAAAATGAACAGGCAACATGTACACCTTAGTCAAGACAAAGAAACTGCTACTAATGTAGGTTCTCGTCATGGAAGAGTAGTAGTGTTGACCATATTAGCAGAGAAGATGTATAAGGATGGAATAGCGTTTTATCTATCTGCTAATGGCGTGTGGCTTACAGATTACATTGATCCAAAATATATTTCAAAATAAAGAATAATGAGAAAACGCGTATACATTCAGAAGCAGACCTTAGTTATCCCACTTGTCTTAGTAGGGATAATGTGGGTAGTGTATTTTATGCAATATATAGGTGTTTTTACGAGTTGCTATGGAGTAATTCCTTGGACTGTGACAGGGCTAAAAGGAATTGTATTATCTCCGTTTTTTCACGGAAGCCTAGACCACATATTGAGTAACTCTATTCCCTTTTTAGTTTTGTCTTTTTTGACATTACAGTTTTATCCTAAGTCAGCGAAGACTGTATTAACAGCAGGTTGGCTATTATCAGGATTGGGAGTATGGCTGTTACCTAACTTTAATGCGATACAGAATGATGTGTACTCTTGTCATATAGGAGCTAGTGGAGTGATCTATATGTTGGCTTTCTATTTATTCGTAAGTGGATGGGTAAGTAAGAAGTTTTGGTTAATGTTATTATCCGTTGTTATCTTCTTTGTTTACGGAGGAATCGTTTATGGAATGCTTCCGATGATGGTAGGAGATAATATTTCGTGGCAAGGTCACTTATTAGGAGCAATTACAGGAGTTTATTTAGGAATTCGTTTGAATAAGCGAAAGAGATAAGTATTTTTGCAAAAGCAATGCACTATTGTGTTGAAGTAAGAACAGATCACAGTTAGGTCTATTGAGATTATAAAGCATATAATATGGAAAACGAGAACAAGATTTTTTACGCTAAAGGAGATGACCCTATTTTAGTAGAGGCATATAAGAAAGCTCAAGATACATTCAAATACTTTTGGAGAGAGTTATCATGGGAATATAGAAGAATAGTACCAGGATTAGATATGGCGAGTGTAAAGGTAGCTTTCACACAAGAAGTAGAAGGCCAAGATGAGCCTATTATCGAGCATATGTGGATAGGAAGTGTTGACTTCGATGGAGATGTTATTTATGGAGAGTTATTAAATGAACCAAACTTAATCACGGATATCAAAGAAGGTGATGAGTTAGGAGTAACACTTGATCAGATTAGTGACTGGATGTTTATCAGTGATGGTAAAACGTATGGTGGATATACAGTACAAGCTATGCGCTCTGTCATGACTGAAGAGGAAAGAAAAGAACACGATGAGGCTTGGGGATTAGACTTCGGAGATTTTAATCACGTAAACTATGTATTCGAACAAGGAGAGCATCCAGAGAACATCATAGAGCATCCGATGAGTAAGAATATGAAGGAAAGTCTAGAGAAGTTTATTGATGAGAATCCTGATGAAGTGACTAATAAAGATGAAGCAGGGTATACATTCTTACACAAAGAAGTTATCTCAGGTAACTTAACAAGTGTAGAGGTGTTATTAGCAAAAGGAGCGAATAAAAACGAACCGAATGCTGAAGGAAAAACTCCAGTGGACTATGCAAAACAGTTAAACTGGGAACATATAATACCAGTATTAGCATAAATAGTATTACAGAATAAAAATAAGAAAGCTCTAGTAGATATTACTGGGGCTTTTTTTTGGTTAACGGTTTGCGGTTTACAGTTAACAGTGCTAAATCGGAATATGTGTAAATACGTTGAGATAAGTTTCCTCAAAGTCGGGAGACTTTGCGGAGCAAAGGTTGGTAGAGACGCAATACTTTGCGTGTCACAGTAAATAAAGGCATAATATTGTAATTCCTCAAAGTCGGGAGACTTTGAGGAGCGGATTATGGTTATATTTGAACATCAGTAATAAACAGTATGACAGATACAGAACTTTATCAGCGAGTATTAGCGACAGATATCCACGTTAAGAGTAGGATGAACACATTAGCCGTTATTGGTAATGATGAAGAGGTATTGCAGTTTCTACTTGAGTATAGCTTTGAGACTAAAGATCCTATTCATGTCATGAGTAGCGTACTGTTACAAGATATTTTAGATAAAGATATAACTAGAATTAAGCCCTACTTAGCTACTTTCTTAGATAGAGTAGAGGATATTACTAATGAATCTAGTAAACGCTTAATAAGCCGTATTTGTTGGCTAGTTGCCAAGAGTAAGAAGGTAGTGAGGACCACGAAACAAGAGAGACAATTAGTAGATGTGTCACTACTTTGGTTATCTAATAACTCTAAGGTTGCAACAGAGGCTTTTGCTATGGATATACTTATGTTATTAGGGAAGAAGTATAGAGAAGATATTTTATTAATAAGTGAGGTAATAGAAGTCAATTACCCACATAGAACTGCTGCATACCAAGGTAAGGCTAAGAAGTTTATGGGGTATAGTTTACAGTTTAGTATTTAATCCGAAATATGCGATGTGTGGAAATAGTTTGAGATAAGTTTCCTCAAAGTCGGGAGACTTTGCGGAGCGGTTGACAGTTGACGGTATTTAACTAAAATAACATCAGGCACTTATTTGATGCCATTCTTCTTTAAGAATTTTATTGCCCAATCATAATGACTAGAGGTAGATGATACTAAATAAGCACCTAGTGAAGTACTGCCTGTCCAAGAGTACTTTTTCTTTTCGAATAACTCATCGTTACTGTGTTGTCTAATGATGGCAAGTACCGCTAGATGAGATTCAGTGATCTTCTTGATACTATCTAGCGCTGTGGTATTTTGGTGTTTTTGATTAATAGCAATGTTTAGCTCCGGAGTAGTCTTCCAAGTATAGCCATGAGTAGGCATTACAGGCTTAGCTCCACTCATTCCTACTTCATACCAAGTTAGAAACATCTGATGCCATTCGTATAAATGCATAAGTACATCTCTAATATTTTTATTAAGGCTATCTGTACTGAAATCTTCATTTAAACGAGTTGAGTCAAGTGAATTGATTGTTGATATCAGCTTGTCAAATAGTGCTTCAGCATGCGTTAATAATGCTGTTTTATTAGTAGGTCTAGCCATGGTTAATGGATTAAGAATGTCGTAACTCTAGTTGTCTTTTTATTTCTATTGCAAGCTCTACATCAGATACCTTTAGCATATTCGTATTAATGAATATCGAGGTACCATGTGTCTTAAGGTTGGCCTGCATAGACTTGCGTTTAATGATATTCTTTTGTTTAGCGATATATTCCTCAGGATTATGTACATAGATTAATACAAACTTCTGACTCTGCAATGTATATAACTCAACAGATTGAATATCCTTCCAAGGTATTAACCCATTTACTACAGCAGTAGCATTCTCTATAATTCCCTGCTCGTTAATGACTATGCCTGGTTTGTTGCTAAATAGTTTAACGAGGAACATAACAGAGGCGTAACCAAAGAATACAATACACAGTATTGCGATAACATAAGTTAGTTCGATAGAACCAAGAACATATCTTCCCTGTCCATTTAAGCAATTGTAAAAAACAAAAATACCTGCAATAACTAATAACAGTGAACCGCTAAGATAAAGAGCAACCTTTGACTTATTGATGGCAAAAGTGATTGGTAATGAGTTATTCATATTATTTGATTATTAAAGTGAATTGTTGCATCTCTCTCAATCTGTTTTTTAAAGGGCTTGGTTCAATAATAAAATCATAGCTATGTGTGAAACCAAACTTAAGAGGTAGGACTTCACTGGCTTGATTGCCTTTCTCTACAGCATATAAGATAGATGAGGTATTAATCTCATTCTTAGTAATATCTATTAATGTATTAGTCACTTCAGTTCCATATCCCTTCCCTTGTTCTGAAGCTTTTAACCATAGGCCAATCTCTGCTGACTCATCATTGATATCACTTAGGCCACAACTTCCTATAAACGCATTTGTTTCTTTATCTAAGATAACAAGGACTAGAGCAGTACCATTGTTGATTTCAATACGCGAGCGTCTGATGTATTCGCTTAATAAAGGGCGATTGCCATTTGCGTCAAAGCTGAGGTATTTAGTGATCTCAGGTGTTAGATGAGTGATAAAATCGTCTAAGTAGGTATCATTGATAACGATATAAGTTAGACGATCACTTGCCCACTTTTTATCTAGAGATAAGCTATTTCTTTTTTGATCTTTAACCATTTTGATAACCGTAAGGATATCATAGATTAGCCCTTGCTCAATGTCATCACGAGCGATGATTTGCTCTACGGCAGGTTGATATGCACATAGAACCTCTTTGGTGTAAAACCAAGCGTGATCAAAGACTTTCTGCATATCCATAGACGCCCATGTTAAAGCATCCTGTTCTCTGTCTTCAAACTCAGGCCATAAAAAAGGAGATTTGTCACTATAGCTATCTTGTATAGAACAGATATTAGCAAACTCATCACTATCTCTAAAACGATCCCACTGTGAGCCAATAGCCTTAGCAACTTTTAGTATAATGCGAAGCAACATATCTTGATTATGTGGCGTCTCTGCAAACAATTGAAATAAGCGAATTAATACAATTGGCGTGACAGTAATCACTCCACCTTGATGTTCGATATTATTCGCAATAGAGAATAGCGCATATCTACTGTTTCTAATATCACTACCTATCGCTTGATCAAGTAGAGGCGGAAGGTCATCAGCTCGTCCGTTATAGTGAACTAATGATTCCCACGGTATTGTATTAAAGTCGATTTGTTCTAATTCTGTTGTTTTGTACTGCATAATCTTGTGCTGTTCTATTGTAAAAAAAGTTCAAAAAGCAGGATGCCTTTTGAACTTCTCATTTATTATTTCTTTACGTTGTCTTTGCGGTATTGAAGCATATTAAGAATCTTCTCTTCGCTGATATTTCTTACGAAATCACTGTGGTAAATATACCCAAGTTTCTCAGCTATCTTAATACTTCCATGGTTGTCTTTCTCTACATTGTAGATCAAGTAATCAACAGGAAGGTTTTTATTCACATACGTCTCTAAAGCAGTGATAAGCTCCTGACCATATCCTTTACCGAAAGCTGATTCTTTTAACCAGATTCCAAGTGATATTGACTCGTCATTTATATCGTGTATACCACAGCATCCGATAAACTCCTTAGTGTCTTTATCTACAGCGACTAACGTGATGTCAGTCCCTTGATCTAAAACACCTAAGCTATAGTCTATAAACCCTTGAGTGTCTTCTAGTTTTCCTGTAGGTATGAACGGTAAAAACTTAGCAACTGTAGGTGTTAATGCATGAAATATATCTTCTTTAAATCTATCATTTACGATAAGGTAAGATAGTCTGTCAGATGAAAATTGGATATCTCTACTAAATCCCATATTTATAATTATTTATTTTTTTAAAAAACGACAATAGACAAAGTTTTGTGTAGTACTAAAAGGAGTCGTATGATCATCATAAAAGCTTTCTTCTAAAGTAAAAGACTGCTCTAATAGTGTATTTAAATCTTCAGCATTATACTGAATAATATCTAATCCACTACATTTAAGAGGGCCTTGCTTAGAGAACGTAGCGATTACAATTCCTTTTTTAACCACCTTGCTAACTAAATCTACATATTGCTTAGCTTCTTCTTTAGTTAAAAAGTGAAACACAGCTAGGTCATGCCAAATAGCATATTTCTCAGTAGGTACAAAGTCAGTTATACTACTTTCTATCCACGTAACTTGACTTGCTTTATCCCCTAATCTAGCCTTAGCACGTTCCAGTGCTTCTCCTGATATATCTAATACAGTGATATCAGTGTATCCCTGTGTCAAAAGAAAATCAACTAGATTACTATCACCTCCTCCGATGTCTATAATCTTAGCATCTTTAGCGATATTAAAGTCTGCTATTAAACGCAAGGAGTTAATCGGTTCTACTTGTGTCCAACTTACCTGATCAGGAGATTTTGTCTTATAAACACCTTCCCAATGTTCTTTTGAATTTGCCATTTGTCTTTGTAAATCGTACTACACAACAAAAATAGTGATTACTATAAGGATTATTGTTTATTTTGAGATATATTAATAAAAAAAAGATGTATCTCCGATTAGTGTCATACTGATAGTTTATAGGGCAAAGGAACTGTTTATATAAAAACGTAAGTAGTCAAGAAACAGTAATTTAAAAAAAATGGTTTTATCTAGTTTAATTATCTAGTTACAACATTACTCTCGTCTTATTACATCAAACGGACATACATAAAAAAAGCTATACTAAAATAATTATATTATGAAGAAGAAAATTATAGTTGGACTTATAATAGCATTGCATTTTTTTGTTATTGGATATTATACTAATTTGCAACGAGAAAATAAAGTGTTAACTAATTATAGTACAGGATTTAAAGGAGTGGTAGAGGAAAAATTTAATCCACGTGAAAAACTGCCTCATACATTTTTAAAAATAAGAATTAAAAGTGATGAGTTTATAAATATATTTCCTACTAATATTATTGGAAGATATGCTGAGGTTGGCGACAGTATTATAAAATTTGAGAATTCAAATAAATGTATAGTAAAAAAAAGTAATGAAGTAATGGAGCATTTTTCTTTCGAAGGGGAGTATATCGAATTCTTAAATGAGTGAGGTTGAAAAAATGTTTTAAAAGTCTATTTATATGTAAAGAAGGAGCTGTTTCCTAAAGATAGTTCCTTCTTAGGTGTGCTTAGCATGTATATAATAAAAAAGGACTTGAAATAATCTAAATTCAAGTCCATTTATTTAAAATATTAATTTGTTAATCATCAGTGTCCGATAAAAACTTTTATCGGAGCTTTTCATATCTATAATATGCTTTAAATCATCCTCTTAACTCGGATAACCGATCTTTACACCTGTAAATAGGTTATCCGAAGAAG
>NZ_NSGJ01000004.1 GCF_002286775.1 Myroides sp. N17-2 | reverse complement strand
ACTAAAAACTCAGGTAAAATCATTTTTATAAACTCAATATAGTTTTCCACGTTTATTATTTATCATTACAAAGATCTGTAGTTTTTAATTCACACACAACTTTTGAGATTGATCCAAAAGAATTACTTTCTTAAATAAAAAAATCCCAATAGAGATTCTACTGGGAGAGTTGTTTTAAGATTCTAAAAGAGGTGATGATTAGTATTGTCCATCTCTACTGAAGTTTACCATCCATTGGATACCAAACTTATCTAGGACCATTCCGAAGTAATCTCCCCAGAACATATCTGCGATAGGCATAATAACAGTGCCACCTACAGCCATCTTAGCGAATAAATCATCTGCTTCCTTTTGGCTATCTGTTGATATGGATACAGAGAAGTTATTTCCTTGTACTAATGGAGCTGGATTACTACATGTGTTATCACTTCCCATAAGGATAGATTTACCAATAGGTAAAGAGACGTGCATTATTTTGTTTTTATCCTCCGCAGGGACAGTGAATTCTGGGCTATCAGGGATACTGTCAAATTTAGCCAAGTACATAAACTCTCCTCCAAATACGGATTTGTAGAAATTAAATGCCTGTTCACAATTTCCGTCGAATGTTAGATAGGTGTTCGTTGTTGCCATAAATTACATATATAAGTTGTTAAATATGAGGCAATTTAGGTAAAAAACAGGTTTGTTTATATTGGGAGATTGCGAAAAATTATAACAATTTTAAAGAAATGAGTATTCACAGGCGATTGCGTATCTGTATAGACACGTATTAGCTATAAGTTACGAAAAAGATAGTTATTAAATACTGTTTTTTGTCATATATTTTGATAGATGTTAATGAGATATTTGTTATAGATAATAAAACACTAAAGACTATGAAACAAAGAGTTCCTGTATCTCAGATTATGACTAAGGCGCTAATAGCTGTGCCTACGAATAAAAAATTAAGTGAAGTAAATAAGTTACTTGTAGAATACAATATCAGACACATTCCTGTGATTGAGGCTGAGACTGTAGTAGGAATCATTAGTAGCAACGATATCCTTAAAATAGGATATGGAGCAACAGATTTAGATCAAGGTGCATTAGATGCTATCTATGACTCTTATAAGCTAGTGGATGTCATGACTAAAAATCCATTAGTGGTAACAGATGAGACAAATATCAAAGATGTAGCTGAGCTATTCTCTAAACAACAATTTCACTCGCTTCCAGTTGTAGGAAAAGACAATGACCTATTAGGAATTGTAACGACAACTGATATGATCAATTATTTGATTGCACAATACTAATTTGTACTTTTTAAGTCCCCACATACTATTGAAATAATAAGGTAGGCTAATCATAGCGCTGTTTATACTTGCTATTATTAATGAAGTAGATTTTAAATAGGAAGCACTCATCTTTACATAGTAGAGGTGGGTGTTTTTTGTTTGTAGGACAAGTTTTTAAGACTCCTTATTTTTTTAAAAACGTCTAACCTAGAAGAAGCATTAACCCAATACTGTAGTAGGTCTACTTTATCTCTCTTTCATTAACTATAAAAGCATATTATAGTACTAATTCTGAGTTTTTTTATTGTAATAGATGGGCAATACTAAAAAAGATAAGGCTCCTAGGATTACAACGATACCTGTCTGTGTAGTCCATAGTATCCATCCAAAAGCTGTTCCTGAAACAAATGATATGCCGTAAAGTGATAATAACTCTGCGATAACTAGGGGAAATGCTCCAAAGCCTCCGTTAGTAAAAGATACAGCAAAACTACCCGCTACAAATGCGGACATGACGATAGGGAAACTTAGAGTGCTAGTGGCTTCTAGGGCGTGTGTACCGAAGTAAAATGTAGCGATATAACCAAACCATATTAGAAAAGTATGGAATAGAAAGCCTATTCTATTAGGCATTTTAAAGATACTACTGATGCCCTCTGTTAAACCTTTTATTTTCTGTTTGATAAATGTGATAACTCTCCATGTGCTATAATAAAATATTGCAATGGTAGCTACTAGGCCTAAAAGAGCTATACTGCCTAGAATGGCTAGTTTTTCAACAGGAACTTTTAATAATAAGAAGTCTTTAAGAACACTATACTGAAGTATTAAAGCTGTGAATACACATAGTAATAAACAGATAAGATCTATCACGCGCTCCGATACAATAGAGCCAAACCCCTTATCGAAAGGTACTTTCTCATACTTCTGCAGAATAATAGCACGTGAGACTTCACCTGATCTAGGGACAGTAAGATTTAAAAGATAGCCAATAGAGATAGCCATAAAATTAGTGGAAGTAGAAACAGGATGTCCCATATAACTAAGGGCATACTTCCATCTATAGGCACGTGCCCAGAGGCTTAATACTGAAAAGATAGAGGAGATGATAATATAGTTGTAATTAGCACCTCTAAATTGAGATTTCATCTCCTCTATCTGTTGTTCAGTAAACTGGCTGTAAGCATAATATACCAAAAAAACTCCCAACAAAAGTGGGAGTAATATATTAGTCAATTTACTGATATTTTTCTTCAAAAAGAGGCTAAGTTAAAGTGTTGGTCTCTTCATTAGGGAATACGATAGACGGTTTAAATGTCTTCGCTTCTTCGAAGTCCATAATACCATAAGTAATGATAATAATGATATCACCTTTGTGTACTTTACGTGCAGCAGGACCGTTAAGGCAGATTTCTCCACTGTTTTTTGGACCAGGTATAGCGTAAGTCTCAAAACGTTCTCCATTGTTAATATTAACAATCGAAACTTTCTCGCCTTCTATGATGTTAGAAGCTTCCATTAAAACTTCGTCAATCGTAATACTTCCGATGTAGTGTAGATCTGCTCCAGTTACAGTTACACGGTGAATTTTTGATTTTACTACTTCAACTTGCATTTCGCGTGAGTTTTAGTTAAAAGATAAATTGTCGATTAGTCGAATACCTTCAATATGAGCAACTAAAAAACCTCTATACTTGCGGTTAGGATCATTAGATGTAGCCGTTTTAAGAGTTTCTTCGTCTGCAATAGTGAAGTATTCGAGGTCAAAGTTAGGATTATTTTTAAATTCATTCTCAACAAAAGCATTAACTTTAGAAATACTTTCACTTTTAAATAAATCCTTGGCTTTCAATAATACTTGGTATAAGAAAGTCGATTTCTTTAATCCTTCAGAAGAGACGCGTTCGTTACGAGAACTCATTGCTAATCCATCACTACCTCTAAAGATAGCTACCCCTACTATAGTCACAGGAATATGTAGTTTCTCTACCATCTTGCGAATGATTTGTAGTTGTTGGAAGTCTTTCTCTCCAAAGTATGCTTTGGTAGGAGCAACAAGCTCAAATAATTTACCCACGATAGTTCCTACTCCATCGAAATGACCAGGGCGTGAGGCACCTTCCATCTCGTTTTCTAGTCCATCAAAGTCGAATGATTGGGCTACAGTATTTCCACCATAAATCTCATCGACAGATGGTGCAAATATTACAATTTGTTCAGAAAGAGACTTAATAATCTCCTGATCTCTTTCTAAAGTACGGGGGTATTTAGCTAAATCATCCGCATTATTGAATTGCGTAGGATTAACGAAAATACTTACCACAGTACATTCATTTTCGTTTAAAGATTGTTCCATTAATGAAAGGTGCCCATGGTGTATAGCCCCCATTGTTGGTACAAGACCAATTGCCTTATTCGCGTCTCGAAATGGTTTCAAATACGCTTGTAATTCGGCTTTAGTACTAAAAAGAAACATTAGCTTCGTGTTTAAAATAATGGCAAAATTAGTTATTTAGAAAATAACTGCATAAATTTTCGTAAATTTGCGATGTTTATTTATTTCAAACAAAGAAATTATAATTGAAGATGAAAGAAAAGAGGATATTATATGTATCATCTGAAGTGGTACCTTATTTAGCAGAGAATGAAGTTTCATTAATGTCTTATGATGCTCCAAAAATGATTAATGATCAAGGTGGACAGATAAGAATTTTTATGCCTAGATATGGTAGCATAAATGAGAGAAGACATCAATTACACGAGGTTATTAGACTGTCAGGTATGAATCTAGTCGTTAATGACATGGATATGCCATTGATTATTAAAGTAGCTTCTATTCCTAAAGAGCGCATTCAGGTTTACTTTATAGATAATGATGAATACTTTAAAAGAAAATCGACTTTTTCTGATGAGGATGGAACGTTGTATCCAGACAATGACGAAAGAGCAATCTTTTTTACTAAAGGTGTAATAGAAACGGTTAAGAAACTTAATTGGGTTCCTGATGTGATACACGTGCAAGGATGGTTAGCATCATTGTTACCAGCGTATTTAAAACATTATTATAAAGATGAAGCTATTTTCTCAGATACGAAGGTGGTGACGTCTATTTTCGGAGAAGGATTTAGCGGAGTGTTAGATGCTACAATGAAAGAAAAGATTGCTTTTGATGGATTCCCAGAAGAGGTAGCGAATGATTTTGCTAATCCTACTTATGAGAATATGATGATCAATGCGATCAAAAATTCGGACGGTGTGATTGTTGCATCAGAAGAAGTAAGTCCAACTTTAACAAAATTTATAGAGTCTTCTGAAAAACCTTTTTTACCTTTCGTAGCTAAAGATGGATTTGCTCAGGCTTATACTGAATTTTATCAGAAGTTTTTTTAATAACTACATCAACTTAGAATAGTAATAACCCATATATATTGGATTGACTAGATGAACCAAAAAAACATATTAAAAGGAATATCTCTTGTATTAGGCTTAGTGGCCTTACAAGCTTGTGAAAGTGAGTTTACAGAGACTGGAAATGATTTAATCGGAGGAGGAAACTTCGATATCGTTTCTTATAAAGTGAACGATATTAAAGCATATAATCAAGCTTATGGTCCTGTGGACGGGAGTAGATTAAATGAAGTGCCTTTTGGGTATCTAGATAATGGTTTGTTTGGTGGTACTAGCAATAATTTGGTTGTTCAGTTAAGCGAAAGTAGCGCTTCGATGTCTAATCTTGGAGATAATATCAAGGTAGACTCAGTGTATGTATATGTTCCTTATTTTTCTCAATTTGAAAAAACGGAGAATAAAGTGAATATCTACAAACTTAAGAATGTCTATGGTACTGGAGCTATTGACTTGAAGGTGTATCAGAATGGATATCACTTGATGGATGTTGATTTGACTAATGGTACTGCGTCTAAGTTTTTTACTAATGAAGGAAAGAATTTCGATAACAATATCGTAGGAGGAAGTAATAATGCTCTTAATACGTCAAAGAAAATAGACCAGAATACTGCTTTTGTATTTAAGAATACAGAGATGGTTGTTTATAAAAGAGATAAAGATGGCAATATAGTTAAGGACGAGAAGACGGGTGAGGATGTGATTAAAGAACGTCTTATCCCTGGTATGTGGCTTGATTTAGATAAAGATTACTTCACTAAGTTTATCACTGAGAATAAAACTAAATTAGGTCAGCCTAATGGGTTTAACGAGGTGTTTAAAGGTTTTTACTTTAAAACTGATGGAGCTGGAACTGATGGAGCAACAGGGCTATTAGATGTAGCTAAAGGTAAAGTAGTTCTTATTTTCCATGCTGATGTGAAGAGTAAAGATGCTGATGGTAAAGAAATCGTTAAAAATGAACGTAGAGAGGTGAGTATTCCTTTTGGTGCTAATACACTAGGATCTAAGAAATTCACGGTAAGTACGATGAATACTAAGAGAGCAGTTGAATATACATCTGCGAAATCAGAAGAGACGACAGGAGCTCAAACGATCTATCTAAAAGGTGGAGAGGGGAATATGGCTATTATTGATTTCTTTAAAACAAATGATTTTGCTGAATTGCAAGAACTGAAAAAGGATGGTTCATTATTAAATGATGCTTACCTAACAATATTTGTTGATAAAGAGAAGATGGGTAAATTACCTATTCCAGAACGTTTATTCTTATATGACTTTGATAATAGTATAGCATTATCTGACTTTGTTAATGATCAATTTAATTCTGCTCAATATGTTAAGCAAGGTTATAGTGGAATCTTTGTTAAAGAAGATAAGGACAAGGATAAAGAAGGATATTACTATAAATTTAAAATAACGGATCACATTAGAGGATTGTTGAAAAACAAAAATAATGTGAGTCCTAAGTTAGCTCTTGTTGTTGCTAATAACTTCGGTTCAGCAGGATATACAAATCAAAAACTACTGACTAAAATAGAAAACAAACCTACTGATGTAGAAGCAGTTTCTTCTTTCTCTGTTAGTTCTCCACTAGGAGTAGTGTTACACGGTACTAATGCTGTACAAGAAAACAAAAAAATGAAGTTAGAATTATTTTATACAAAAGCTAAAAAGTAAAGAACTATGTGTGGAATTGTAGGGTATATAGGACACCGTGATGCGTATCCTGTTATTATAAAAGGTTTGACAAGATTAGAATACAGAGGGTATGACTCTGCTGGTCTAGCGATATTTGATGGAGAGACGATTAACCTTTGTAAAACAAAAGGTAAAGTAGTTGATTTAGAAGAAAAAAGTACTGATAAAGTAAAAAAAGGAACAGTAGGTATAGGGCACACAAGATGGGCTACTCATGGTGTTCCGAATGATGTGAATTCTCACCCTCACTTCTCTAATTCGGGAGAGTTGGTACTTATTCACAATGGAATTATAGAAAACTATGATTCTTTAAAACAAGAATTGATTAAAAGAGGATATACATTTAAGTCAGAAACAGATACAGAAGTTTTAATTAACTTAATCGAGGATGTTCAAAAGACTCAAGGTGTGAAATTAGGAAAAGCTGTACAGATAGCGCTTAATCAAGTGATAGGTGCTTATGCTATAGCAGTAATGGATATCAAAAAACCAGATGAAATTATCGCAGCTAGATTGGGAAGTCCATTAGCTATTGGTATTGGTGAGAATGAGTATTTTATTACATCTGATGCCTCTCCTTTCATAGAGTATACTAATAATGCTATTTATTTAGAAGATGAAGAGATGGCTATTATTAGATTACACAAACCATTGCGTATACGCAAGATAAAAGATGACTCTTTAGTTACGCATTACGTTCAAGAGTTGCAGTTAAACTTAGAGCAAATAGAGAAGAATGGTTATGACCACTTTATGCTTAAAGAGATTTACGAGCAACCAGAAGTTATTAAAGATACATTTAGAGGTCGTTTATTAGCTGATCAAGGGCTGATTAAAATGGCTGGTATAGAGGATAATATTGATAAGTTCTTAAACGCTAAGCGTATTATTATCGCTGCTTGTGGTACTTCATGGCATGCTGCTTTAGTAGCAGAATATGTTATCGAGGAGTTTGCAAGAATCCCAGTAGAGGTAGAGTATGCTTCTGAATTTAGATATAGAAATCCTATTATCGATTCAAGTGATGTATTAATCGCTATTTCTCAATCAGGAGAAACTGCTGATACATTAGCAGCTATTAAATTAGCGAAAGAAAAAGGAGCATTTGTATTCGGTGTATGTAACGTTGTAGGTTCTTCTATTGCTAGAGAGACACATGCAGGTGCATATACGCATGCAGGTCCAGAGATCGGGGTAGCGTCTACTAAGGCATTTACTACTCAGATTACAGTATTGACATTAATCGCTTTGAGATTAGCTAAGGCAAAAGGTACTTTAGCAAATTCAGAGTATTTAAAATATTTACACGAATTAGAATTAGTTCCAGAACGTGTAGAAGAAGCATTAACACAGAATCCAGAGATTCTTGATATTGCTAAGGTTTACAAAGATTCTACTAACTGTTTATACTTAGGTAGAGGATATAACTATCCAGTAGCGTTAGAGGGTGCTCTTAAGTTAAAAGAGATCTCTTATATTCACGCTGAAGGATATCCTGCAGCAGAGATGAAGCACGGACCTATTGCTTTAATTGATGAGCATATGCCAGTGATCGTTATCGCTCCTAGTCAAGACCACTACGATAAAGTAGTGAGTAATATTCAGGAGATTAAAGCGAGAAATGGTAAAATCATCGCTGTAGTAACAAAAGGAGATAAACAAGTGAGAGAACTTGCTGATCATGTTATCGAAGTACCTGGTATTTCAGAGGCATTAACTCCAATATTAACGACAATTCCATTACAACTTTTATCTTACCACATTGCTGTGTTAAGAGAGTGTAATGTTGACCAACCTAGGAACTTAGCAAAGTCTGTGACGGTTGAATAATACTAAAAAAGTGAGCCTTTTTCGGGCTCGCTTTTTTTTATATAAAATAAAATTTCAAACTTTTTAATATTCAGAGAAAAAAACTATCTTTGCACTCTGAAAAAGTAGAATTTTTCAATAAACGTAAATAGCTGTTAAATAAATACATAAGCAATGTCTAAAGTTACAGGAAAAGTTGCGCAAGTTATCGGGCCAGTAGTTGACGTAGTATTCAACACTGCAAATGCCGAACTTCCAAAGATTTATGATTCATTAGAAATCACAAAACCAAATGGTACTAAATTAATCCTAGAGGTACAATCTCATATTGGAGAAGATACAGTAAGAACAATTTCAATGGACTCTACAGACGGTTTAAGTAGAGGATATGAAGTAGTTTCTACAGGATTCCCAATACAAGTTCCAATTGGAAAAGATGTATTCGGTAGATTATTTAATGTTGTAGGAGACGCTATTGACGGTCTTGGAAACTTACCTAAAGAAGGTGAAAGTGGTTTGCCAATTCACCGTCCAGCTCCAAGATTTGAAGACTTATCTACTTCAACTGAAGTATTATTCACAGGAATCAAAGTAATCGATTTGATCGAGCCTTATGCAAAAGGTGGTAAAATTGGTTTATTTGGTGGTGCTGGAGTAGGAAAAACAGTATTGATTCAAGAATTAATTAATAATATCGCTAAAGGACACGGTGGACTTTCAGTATTTGCTGGAGTTGGTGAGCGTACTCGTGAAGGGAATGACTTATTACGTGAGATGTTAGAATCAGGTATTATCAAATATGGTGATGATTTCATGCACTCTATGGAAAATGGAGGATGGGATTTATCTAAAGTAGATCGTTCAGGAATGAGAGATTCGAAAGCTACTTTCGTATTCGGTCAGATGAATGAGCCACCAGGAGCACGTGCACGTGTTGCATTAGCTGGATTAACTATCGCTGAATTCTTCCGTGATGGTGCTGGTGATGACCAAGGAAAAGATGTATTATTCTTCGTTGATAACATCTTCCGTTTTACACAAGCGGGTTCTGAGGTTTCTGCATTATTAGGACGTATGCCATCTGCAGTAGGTTACCAACCTACATTAGCTACTGAAATGGGAGCTATGCAAGAGCGTATTACTTCAACTAAAAAAGGATCTATTACATCTGTACAGGCGGTTTACGTTCCTGCGGATGACTTAACTGACCCTGCACCAGCAACAACGTTTGCTCACTTAGATGCAACTACAGTATTATCTCGTAAGATTGCTGAGTTAGGTATTTATCCTGCAGTAGATCCATTAGAGTCTTCTTCTCGTATTTTGACTCCAGAGATCTTAGGAAAAGACCACTATGCTTGTGCGCAAAGAGTAAAAGAGATTTTACAGAAATACAAACAATTACAAGATATCATCGCGATCTTAGGTATGGAAGAGTTATCTGAAGAAGATAAACAAGCTGTATACAGAGCTCGTCGTGTTCAACGTTTCTTATCTCAACCTTTCCACGTAGCTGAACAGTTTACTGGTATCCCTGGTGTATTAGTTGATATTAAAGAGACTATCAAAGGATTTAATATGATTATGGATGGTGAATTAGATCACCTACCAGAAGCAGCTTTCAACTTAAAAGGTTCAATCGAAGAAGCGATTGCAGCTGGAGAGAAAATGCTTGCAGAAATATAATCTAATTAATTTTTAAAGAGATCAACATGAGATTAGAAATTGTATCACCTGAGGCTACTTTATTTTCTGGAGAAGTTACTTCAGTATCAGTTCCAGGAGCAAACGGAGAGTTTCAGATGTTAAATAATCACGCTCCTATTGTTTCTATCCTAACAAAAGGAAGTGTAAAGTTCACAGGGCAAAACATCTCTATTGAACCTGAGTTTAGTTCAAGATTTGAGAATGTAGCTAAAGATACTTATCACTTAGCAATCAATCTTGGAACATTAGAATTAAGCGATAACAAGATTATCATATTAGCTAACTAATAGCTGATTTAAAATATACGAAAAAGCCTTACTCATTGAGTAAGGCTTTTTTATTGGGTATATGTTATGCTAGGCTTATTGTTGTTTAGGCATTATTATCTTTCCCTTTTCTATGAGGTAGCCTATCATCGCTTTTACAAGATTATCGTCTTCTAACTCTTTGTTGTCTGTAGTGGCGTTGGAATGATGTATGTAATCAGTATCACTTGATCCTTCAATTCTCAGCATATTATCTTCTTTGGCATTCCAAACGGCTAGCACATTGCTCTTTTTGTCTTTTATCGTATATTTCTTTTGAGAATCATCTGTTTTGCGTTGTATATAGCCTAGAATTACGTAATCATCAAATCCTTTTTTATATCCAAATGAATTAGTTATTGAGCTATCAAAAGTTAACTTAGAGTCTTCGAATATTTTGATATGCTTATCAACACTTTTTTTGCATTGCATTCTATCATCTAATAACTTGTCTAGTGCTGACTGGTCACTTTCAAACATTAAAGTAATAGCATTTAGGTTTAGTCCTGTTGGAGTTAGTAATTTATAAGGGCCGTTAGTGAAGTCTAGTAATAGCTTTTTTTCAGGAGTGAATGCATTTATATTTCCATTGTTGCTTATGTTCTTAGTTTTAGTACCGTCAGGTAATGTTATGGTATAATATGAAAAGGTATTAGTTGCTGTAAGTTCTATTTTTACTGATTGTAAGTTAAGTATAGGGGTACCTTGCAAGTCACTTATTGTATAGACTCTTTTCTTACTATCTATCAGTGCTATTTCCTTTTTGTCAATTATGATTTTGTTCTTTTTCGTTCTTATATCTTGTGCAAAAGTTAAGTTACAACATAAGATAATTAGGTAAAATGTGATTATTTTTTTCATTTTTTATGTTAAAAGTAATTATTTTTTATATATAATAGCATAATTATTTGATATGAATGTTCTCTTAAATCTTATTCTAACACGTTTTTGTTAGGTATATATATTGTAAATTTGAAACATTAGATAATAAACTATAAGAGTAATGGCAAAGGTAAAAACGGCTTTTTTCTGTCAGAGTTGTGGTACGCAGTATGCTAAATGGCAAGGACAGTGTAATGCTTGTAAGGAGTGGAATACACTAGTAGAGGAAGTTATTCAGAAAGAAGAGAAGACTGCGTGGAAAGCTGTTAGTAGCTCTCCTAGTAGTGTAAAAAAAGTAGCGAAACCTCTTAAGGTTCGCGACATTGATAGTACAGAAGAGCTTCGTATGAATACAATGGATGGTGAGCTTAATAGAGTATTAGGGGGAGGACTAGTTCCTGGATCTATGGTGCTATTAGGTGGAGAGCCTGGTATCGGTAAGAGTACGTTGTTATTACAGATTTCACTAAGATTACCTTTTAAGACATTATATGTATCTGGAGAGGAAAGTCAGAAGCAAATTAAGATGCGTGCTGAACGTATCAATCCCATAAACGACAACTGTTATATTCTAACAGAAACAAATACACAGAACATCTTTCGTCAGATAGAAGAGATACAACCTGATGTACTTATTATCGATTCTATACAAACGTTGCACACTGAATATATAGAATCTTCTGCAGGAACTGTCTCTCAGATTAAAGAGTGTACAGCGGAGCTTACAAAGTTTGCTAAAGAAACAGGGACACCTGTACTAATCATTGGGCATATTACTAAAGACGGAAGTATAGCGGGGCCGAAGATGTTAGAACATATGGTGGATACAGTGCTACAGTTTGAGGGAGATAGAAATCATGTCTATCGCATACTACGTGCTAATAAAAACCGTTTTGGTTCTACAGCTGAGCTTGGTATTTACGAAATGCAAGGAAGTGGTTTGAGAGAGGTTTCTAACCCATCGGAGATATTGATATCACATAAGGAAGAAGAGCTCTCAGGGACAGCTATAGCGGCTACATTAGAAGGTATGCGCCCATTAATGGTAGAAGTACAAGCGTTAGTTAGTTCTGCTGTTTATGGAACGCCACAACGTAGTGCGACAGGATATAACCTGAAGCGTCTAAATATGATTTTGGCTGTATTAGAGAAGAGAGCAGGATTTAGATTAGGACAGAAAGACGTCTTCCTTAATATCACAGGGGGGATTACCGTAGATGACCCTGCTATCGACTTAGGTGTTGTAGCAGCTATCTTGTCTTCAGATCAAGATTTGTCAATAGGTAAAGACTTTACCTTCGCAGGAGAAGTTGGTTTGTCAGGAGAGATAAGACCTGTGAATAGAGTAGATCAACGTATACAAGAGGCTGAGAAATTAGGGTTCTCAACTATTTTTGTGTCAAAATATAACAAGATTAGTCACTCGAGTAGAGGTATTAAAGTTGTACTCGTGACTAAGATCGAAGATGTAGTAGAATACCTCTTCGGATAAATTAAATTGTAATACTATGAAAAAGAATTTAACTATTGTTGCCCTTGCTTTATGCAGTGTTATGACTTGGGCGCAGAAGCCTGTGTTTACACCTGCTAAACTTGAGAGTGCCCGTGTGTATTTTAATAGCGCGGAATTAACGCATAAGGCAAAAGTAAAACTGCCTAAGGGAACGTCAGAAGTGGTGTTTACTAATGTGGCAGATTACCTAAACGAAGCGACTATACAGATTGGTTCTATATCAGATGTAACTGTAATGGCGATACAGTATAGTAATCGCTATGTAGAGGAATATGATAGCGCTGTGGATTCGCCATTGCTTAAACCTGTTAGAGATAGTATTAAGTTGGTGGAGACAGAGCTTAAGAAGGTAGATAACGCTATCGACGCAGAGAGTAGAACAATGTTTCTGTTAGATATGAATCAGAAAGTAGGTGGTGATAATGGGACTACTACAGCAGAAGTAATGAAAATGGTGGACTATTATAAAACCAAAAGATTACAACTGAGTACTGAGTTAGACAAGCTAAATGAGAAGAAGGATAACCTGAATACTAGACTTGCTAATCTAAAAGATAAGCTAGCGTTTAACGAAGGAAAAAGTGAGAAATCAAGTAAAGGGAAACTTATCATACAAGTGATGAATGATAAAGAGGGTGAAGTACCTTTTCAGATTAAATACTTAACTCAAGCAGCATCTTGGAAACCGTTTTATGACTTGAGAGTGGATAAGATTAATTCTCCTGTGAAAGTGGTTTATAAAGCGGATGTGAAACAGTATTCTGGTATAGATTGGAGAGGAGTGAACCTTAGTCTGACTAGTGGTACAGCTAATCAGAGTAATGTTATTCCTACATGGAATACGTGGTTCCTTGATTATAATAATTATGTTTCTAATGCGCTAAGTGGCAGAGTGTATGGGGTGAATAGTGCTAATAAAAGAGTTTCTTCTGATGAGTTAAAGAGTGTATCAACATCTTATTTAGCTGATGCTAAAGCTGAAAAATCGATAGTATATGAAGAAAGCACAATGAGCGATTATACTAAGGTTAATGAATCACAATTAAATGTGTCATTTGATATTAGTATCCCATATACAGTGATGTCTAACAATAAATCACATAGCGTTGCGCTTAATGATTTTTCTATTCCTGCAGAATATAAATACTATGTGGCACCGAAGTTAGATTTAAACGCTTATCTAGTAGCAACGATTAAAGATTATGGTAACTATAATCTATTAGCAGGTGAAGCTAATGTAATCTTCGATGGTGTATATGTAGGCAAAACAATTCTTAACCCAGCGAATACAGAAGAAGAAATGAGATTAAATATGGGTAAAGATACTAAAGTATCTGTTTCTCGTGTTTTAATGAAAGACAAGTCTGGTACGAAAATGCTGTCTTCTAAGAAGTCTCAAAACTTCGTGTACGATATTACTCTTCGCAATAATAAGGCGGAGCAAGTAGCAATACAGGTAGAGGATCAGTTCCCTGTTAGTTCTAATAAAGATATTGAGATAGAGTTGACTGATACTTCGTCAGGAACTGTGAATACAGAGAAAGGGTTAGTGAAATGGGATCTTAAACTTAAAGCGAATGAGAGTAAAACACTTCGTTTTGGTTATCAAGTGAGATCAGATAAGAATCAAACACTTAATCTTTAAGTTAAGAATTAGTAGATAGAGGAATAAACTCTTTTAGATTGATATTAAAGAAGGGCGAAGTACATAGTACCTCGCCTTTTATGTTTAAATTTGATGTAAAAGGTGGAATTTATGGAGTATTTAGATATTGTTGTTAGGAGTATTGCAGTGTATTTGTTTATGATTATAGCAATGCGCGTATTTGGAAAGAAGCAATTATCTCAATTAAATACTTTTGACGTTGTGCTTATGCTGTTAATTAGCAATTCAGTACAGAATGCTATGGTTGGACCTGATACTAGTTTAGGCGGAGGAATATTAGCTGCGTTTGTTTTGTTTTCAGTGAACTATGGAATGAAGCGACTTATCGCACGCAATGCTTTTGTGAACCGATTATTACAACAGAAGCCAGAGGTTATCATTCAACATGGGGTAGTAGACTTCGCAAAAGCTACTCAGCTAGGTATTACTTCAGATGAACTAACAGAGGCTATGCATGAACATGGAGTGGAATACTTCAAACAAGTCAAATTAGCTACTTTAGAGATTAATGGAAGTATAAGTATTATTGCTAAAGATAGTAATGGGCATTATAAAGAGACATTTCATAAGAGGAGAGGAAAGCATGAAGCAAATTAAGTAAGATTTGTTAACATATCGGGAGCAAATATTACTGATAGTTAACTTGAGATTAATCGTCTAGTAATATTATAGATGTTGTTTTGTGTAAAAGTTTTTGAACTATGAAACAACCACAATTAAACAGAAGAAATTTCTTACGCTCATCTCTATTAGCTTCAGGTAGTATATTCTTAGCTCCAGTTATTATTAGTTGTTCTAATGATGATAATGGCGGTTCTAAAGAAGAATTAACAGGAGACTTTAAAATAAAGGGCTTCGATTATGGAGTTGCAAGTTTTGACCCTACGGCAACAAGTATTATTATCTGGACACGTTATACTAAAGGGGATACAGAAGTGACTTGGCAGATGGCGAAAGACAATCAGTTTAAGGATGTGGTACGTCAAGGGAAAGCTCTTATTCAATCAATATCTGATAATACATTAGCTGTAGAAGTACAAGGACTAACTTCTAATAGCAAGTTCTACTATCGTTTTTTTAATAGTACAGCCAAGGAAACTTCCGTTATAGGTGAAACTATCACATTACCTGCTTATACAGATAATGTGTCTAATGTAAAGCTAGCCGTGGCTTCGTGTTCTAATTATCCCGCAGGTTTGTTTAATGTTTATGCTGAGATGGCTAAGTCTGATGCGGATGTGATTATCCACTTAGGAGATTATATTTATGAGTACGCACCTGGGCAATATGGAACTAATGCGAGTACAGCTTCACTAAATAGAGCGCACAAACCGAATAAAGAAATAGTTTCTCTAGAAGATTATAGAGAACGATATAAACAATATAGAAGTGATGTGAACCTACAGTTAGCACATCAGAAAAAACCGTTTATCTGCGTATGGGATGACCATGAGATAGCAAATGATACTTATAAGGATGGGGCAGAGAATCATCAGCCTGAGACAGAAGGTAGTTTCGAAGCTAGAAAGAAAGCCGCTTTACAAGCATATAGTGAGTTTATACCACTTAAGACGGGTAAGGACGCACGTATATATAGATCATTTGAGTTTGGTAATATCTTATCCTTACATATGTTAGATACGCGTGTGATAGCTAGGGATAAGCAGTTGAGTTATAATGACTACTTCACAAGTACAGGTTTTGATCAGTACAGTTTTATGCAGGCTTATTTAAATCCTAATCGCCAGTTAATGGGGCAAGAGCAATTGACTTGGTTAGCTGGACAAATGAATACAAGTAAAGCATCATGGCAAGTATTAGGACAGCAAGTTTTAATGGCTAAGATGTTAGTTCCTGCGGAGTTTCTAATGATTGTTAATCAGATTATGGCAGAGATAGAGAAGACAGGTAGTGCATCTGCTGCATCATTAGGTGCATTACAGAAAACACTAGGAGAATTAGTCGTTCTAAAGACACGTATGCTTAAAGGTGATCCTACATTAACTGCAGCAGAGAAAGCTAGAATAACGACTGTGTTGCCTTATAATTTAGATGCATGGGACGGATATGCTGTCGAACGTGAGAAGTTATATAGCCTTTGTAAAGGTAAAAAAGTGATGACACTTGCGGGTGATACACATAATGCATGGTATAGCCAAATGAAAACGCAGAGTGGTGAGGTAGTAGGGTATGAGTTAGCGACTAGTTCTATTAGTTCTCCTGGTATGGAAACTTATTTGGGGCTGTCTAATGATATGTCTCAAGCAAGGCAATTAGAACAAGTAATGCCGCTTTTAATAGAAGAATTAGAATATGTCAATTTATCTGATAGAGGTTATCTGTATGTAGATTACACTTCTGGAGGAGCACGTGCTGAGTGGAGATATGTAGATACTGTACTTAGTAGCAGTTATAATACACAGGTTAAGAAGGCAGTCGTAATATAAAATAATTTGTTGTTGTATTTTCATAGCGAAGGAGAGTATCTTAGGGTACTCTCTTTTTTGTTTTTAGTAGTTCTTATTATATTGTTGTTTAGTTTGTTAAGGATGTTGATTATTTAGTTATTTGTATTAAAGTGAAGTTAAAATAAAAGAGTACATTTGTTCTAGTAAAAAAAATATTAGTATGAAAAAAGTTTTATTATCTGCGTTTTTAGTATGTTGTGCTGTTGGTACGGCTAATGCGCAATTCGGGAAATTAAACCCAAAGAAAATAGAAGCTGGTATGAAAGCTGTATCTGCATTCACTGTTACTGACGAAGAAGTAGCTCAATCTGCTGCTGCATCTGTGAAGTGGATGGATGAGCATAATCCTGTATGTACAGTAAAGGATAAAGACCCTAAAAAGAAAGCATATGCTGAACGTTTAGAGCGTATTTTCGGGCCTTACAAGAACTATGATGGTCTTAACTTAAACTATAAAGTGTACTACGTTACTGATGTGAATGCGTTTGCTTGTCCTGATGGTAGTGTACGTGTGTTCTCTTCATTGATGGACATTATGACTGATGATGAATTATTAGGAATCATTGGACACGAGATAGGTCACGTTAAATTGAAACACTCTTTAAATGGATATAGAAAAGTGTTGATAGCTGAGGCAGCTGTTCAATTTGCAGGTACTACACAAGGTACAGTAGGTGACTTAATGAAAGGTGATTTAGGACCTCTAACAGAGAAGCTTATTGGGGCTCAGTTCTCTCAAGGACAAGAGACTGATTCAGATGATTATTCTTATAAATTCTTAGTAGCGAATAGTAAGAACCCTCAAGCATTAGCAGATGGATTCCAAAAGTTTGCTGATATGGAGAAAGAATATGGAGCTGATAAATCTACTAAAGCTAAAGTGTTCTCTACTCACCCTGATAGTGAGAAACGTGTAAAACGTATCGAAGATAAAATCAAAAAAGACGCTAAGAAGAAATAATCTAAGCGAACAGTATATTAAAGGTCATCTCCTACGAGATGACCTTTTTTAATTATGGTGTATTAGGAGATTTAGATGACACTATATTCCTTACGTAATAAGAGAGATGTATTATTGTTATCTAAGTAGGAGTTATCTGTTTATAAATAATAAAATGGCTACGATTATAAGGCTGATAAAGAAGTAGATTAGACTGCGAATATTCTTTTGTCTCAAATTTGGATCGTGGACAGGTTCATCTCTGTACCTGTTATCATCAGCTTGTTTGTAGGTATTTAATTCTTTAAAGTCCTTGTTGTCTATCGAGGCTGTACCTGTCCCGCTACCAATTAAGTCTACTGGATCGAGGTATGATATCCCATAAATGTTTTGTTTTTTTATGGATGTTATTTCTCTATTTATACTCTTAATGAAGTCTTGTAGTGATTCACAACAGCAGATATAGTATACTATATCTAAATTAATCACACCTCCTAGAGAGAGATGACTCTCTAGGCAGGCTATAAAACCATCGTATAGAGGTAATGCTGGATTGAGTTGCTTCTCTATCATTCCTCTAGCTATTGTGGCATTGGTATGAAATTTTTCTTTAGAGATAGTGATTATACATGTGGTATTATCTATGCTCTCATCATCTCTCACATATTTTTCTTCGAAATCTATGTATCTATAAGCTTGTTCCCAATGAGGTACTCTACTACTTATCATCTCATGATCTAGTAGACAAATCCAGAAGAAAGGTAAAAATAGCCTCTCTTCGAAGAGTGTAATAGAACTATTGTCTTTAGTAATACTCAAAAAGATTTCGTTAGTCATAGCTTGTTTTTTAAGTAGTGATTATCTTGACTTTTAAAATGCAGAGCTCCTTTAAGGCAACTCCATTCTTATACATTCAATTTGAATTCGTAACTTTGCCTCATATTCTAATTTCTATTTCATTAGAAATCAATGATTTTAATTCGTTTTAAGGATTATCTATCATATCACTTATCTCAAGAAAAAAGGAAATTACCTAATCTATTTATTCCTATCTACGATATCCCTATGTGCTTTATATGAAAGTATATTGACAGTATCGTGCGTACATCATGACTCCATTAAAAAGGCTGTTTTAATGCAGTCACTATGGACACATTATGGATTCACTATGGACTCAGTCACACCGAGATTGCATAAAGAGGGTTATCATTTCCTATTAATGTATGTGATAATAAATTTTTTAAAGATTGGCCTATAAAGTTATTGATTGTTAATAATCAATACATTGTAAATATACATATTAATAATTAAAGATTTTGTCACACCTTTTTTTTGTTATAATCTTATATTTATAAAGTCATGAGGGCTTCTATTAAAAAAATCCGCTACTGATTAGTAGCGGATTCTGATTTATCGTTTAATTATCTTTTTGATAATGGTATTTTCGAATTTGTAAATAACTCCTAAGAATATTAATATACAAGTTATTCCAACTAGGTAGTTCTCTCTAAAACAGTAGAAGTAGACGAAACTTAGTAGGATGGATAACCCCATATAGCCCCCGATAGCTTTTTTCTCATAAGGAATAGGGTATTGTTTCTGCCCCATTACATAAGAGACTAGCATCATAGATCCGTATGCTATTAAGGTAGCGATAGCTGATCCTACATATCCCCAGATAGGTATTAGTAAGTAGTTAAATATTAAAGTAAATACAGCTCCCATAATAGAGATATAAGCTCCCACAGCAGTTTTGTCTCTTAACTTATACCACACAGATAGATTCGTATAGATACCCATACATAGGTTGGCTAATATGATAAGAGGAACTACACTCATCGCATCCCAATATGATTCGTTTCTGATAAATAACACTTTTAATATATCTGAGAATACGATAACTCCTAACATAATCAAACTTCCGAATATGGTGAAGTACTTGGTAATAGTCGCATATTTAGTAGGGGCATCATCATTCTTCGCATAGTTAAAGAAGAAAGGCTCTATTCCTAAAGTATATGCTTGTCTAAACAATACCATAAATAGACCTAGTTTATAACAAGCCGCATATTTTCCTACTTCTGATAAGGCTATGTCTGCAGGTAGTAAACGCTCTAATAATATCTTGTCAAAACTCTCATTAATAGCAAAAGCTAATCCTCCTACCATTACAGGGAAACTGTATTTAAGCATCTCCTTATTAAGCTCTTTATTAAACTTAAATTTGATCGTAAAGTAGTCCTTATAAAAAGCTAGGAATGTAAATAAACTAGCGATTAGGTTAGCGATGAAGATGTAAGATACTTGGTAGTTCTCCACATAGATACTACTAAATATACTATCAGGATATTTAGAACTTAAGATAGGAAGATAGTATAGGAAGAATATGTTAAGTACAGTGTATATAGTCACATTGGCCATACGGATGGCACTGTAAAACATCGGACGTTGATCTGCTCTTAACTTAGCAAAGGGTACAATCACCAATGCGTCTAAGATCAAGATAACTAATACATACTGTAGAATATCGATAGGAATATTTAATAGATCAGCCCAGTAGTTAATAGTAAGTATACTAAATACAGTAAAAATTAAGGTGGTGCAACACAGAAATAGTAAACTATTATTAATCACTTCTTTCTTGTCATCTCTTTTGTTATAAAATCTAAAGAATGCAGTTTCCATTCCAAAAGATAGAATAACGTTTAGAAACATCATAATGGAGAAAATAACGCTGTACTGTCCGTAGTCATTATTTTGCATTAAGTCTGTGTGGAAAGGAACTAGGAAGAACCCAATAACTTTAGGAAATACTGCTGCTAAGCCGTATATGGCAGTCTGTTTAAATATTTTCTTATAGATGCTCACAAGTAGAGATTATGGTATTGTTTGTTGATGATATTATTTATTGGTATTCGCTTTAGGAACTAAATCAAAGTTTAGGTAAGGAGCGATTTCTTCTTTAGTAAAGCTTACTGAAACGTCCTTATTAGACATAGCTCCTAGTTCAGAATTAGTAAAGTTTAGTACTACACTGTCTTCGTAGATGAAGATATTCTCAGGTAGACTAAATGAGTTCTCGTTAAGATCTACATCATTCTGTTTAGTAGTAGATGCTTTATCTGATTTATTAGTTTCTTTTAACCTATTAAGAACTACTTGTTTAAACTCAGTATAGTTCTTAAATAATTGTTCGTTAGTATATTGTTCTCCTGTTTTTGGGTTGTAGTGGATAGCTTTTTCTCCATTAAATCCATTCGCACCACCAGTAAAGACGTAGTATTCTAGCGAGTAGCTAAGTAAGTTGTCACTGTAGAATGTAACCGTATTATTGGCAGTAGCTTGCCATGGTATAGTTGCTTTAGGGAACTGTTTAACTAGAGTAGTGTAAGCATTCGTAAATGAGATTACAATGTCATCATACGTAGTAGCCTCTTTTTTCTCATCTTCAAAAGATAAGATATCATTAATGATCACTAAGTTGTTATTATTAATCTTAGTAGAGACTTCATCTTGTGGAGTTGTGATTTCGGCAGTGATAATCTTGATTTCTGTACAGTCATCTTCAATACAAGTTTCTAATAGAATCTTTTGGTATGTCTTCTCTTCAAAAGAGAATCCCTTGTCATTTTTACAGCTTGTGAATGCCGCGAAAAGCAAGATAAATAGTAAGGTTTTTTTCATAGTGGTCTTTTTCAGAGATTAGTGCAAAGCTATGAAAATAGTTATGATTATGATGAGATATTCACATATTTCGTATGTTGTGTTTACAAGTTGTATAATGTCTGTAAAATAGTTAGTTATGGTTAGTTTTAAGGCGTTTTAGAAACATGTTTTTGAATAGGTAGTTGATTGTTATTTTGGTATTTTTGCAAACAAGTAAACCAAGATGTCTATTTTAGATTCTTAAATGAGGAGTTAAATGCAGATAAAAAGTAAAGCGATTGTATTAAGTGCTTTAAAGTATCAAGAGAAGAGTTTGATTGTAAAGTGTTTTACAGAGGAGGTTGGTATGGTGAGTTTCTTTGTTCGCAATGCCTTTGCTAAAGGCAAGTCTGCTCAGAAGATGGCTTATTTTCAACCATTAACCATCTTAGAGATTGACTTCGTGTATAAAAATAAGGGAGGATTAGAATATTTTAAAGAGATTAAAGTTGCTCAGGTCTATCATGATATTTACTATAATTATAATAAGAATTGTATAGCCATATTTATTGGAGAGGTATTGCATTCTGTGTTTCGTGAGCCTGTTGTTGACAAGGAGTTTTTTGCTTTTTTGGAGACGGCTTTATTGTGGTTTGATACTCATGATGAAGTAGCTAATTTTCATTTGATTTTGATGACAGAATTGACTAAATACTTTGGGTTTTATCCTGCACAAGACGGAAAAGGAAAGCTGTATTTTAATTATGAAGAGGGGGTATTTACAGATCGTTTTTCACCGTGTTGCTTTGATGAACAACCTACTTTGTTGTTTAGAAAGTTGTTAGAATTGGGCTTCTCAAATGACCAAAAAATATTTAATAATGGCGATAGAAAACGACTGTTATCTATGTTAATTGGCTACTATGAATTACATCTATCAGAGTTTAGAAAACCAAATTCACTTGAAGTTTTAAAGGAAGTTTTCTCAGTTTGACTAATTTTAATGTTTTTCCTACCAATTAATTAGGGGGATATTGGAGTAAATTGCTTAAATTCGCGCAATTGAATAAAAAATATTTATAATAATAACGATGAGCACTAAATTTACAGAATATAAGAATCTTGACATGTCAGGGGTAGCATCAGAGATGCTAGAGTTTTGGAAAGAACAATCAATATTCGAAAAAAGTATTAGTACTAGAGAGGATAATAAACCTTTCGTGTTTTTCGAAGGCCCACCTTCAGCAAATGGTAAACCAGGAATTCACCACGTGATGGCTCGTGCTATTAAGGATATTTTTTGTCGTTACAAAACTCAAAAAGGATACCAAGTAAAGCGTAAAGCAGGATGGGATACTCACGGATTACCAGTAGAGTTAGGTACAGAGAAAGAACTTGGAATCACTAAAGAAGATATCGGTACGAAGATTACTATAGAAGAATATAACCAAGCGTGTAAGCGTACAGTAATGCGTTATACTGACCTGTGGAATGACCTAACTGAGAAGATGGGTTATTGGGTTGATATGAATGATCCTTACGTAACTTACAAGCCTAAGTATATGGAATCTGTATGGTGGTTATTAAAACAGATCTATGATAAAGATTTGATGTATAAAGGCTATACAATTCAACCATATTCACCTAAAGCAGGAACAGGTTTATCTTCACATGAGATAAATCAACCAGGCGCATATAAAGACATTACAGATACAACTATCGTTGCACAGTTTAAAGCTATTGACGAGAGTTTACCAGCATTTTTACAAGGATTTGGTACTGTACATTTCCTAGCTTGGACAACGACTCCATGGACTTTACCTTCAAATACAGCATTAACAGTAGGTCCTAAGATTGACTATGTATTAGTTAAATCATTTAACCAATACACTGGAGAAGCAATTAATGTAGTTTTAGGGAAACCTCTAGTAGGAAAACAGTTTGCAGGTAAGTTTGTTGCTGTTGAGACTGAAGAAGAATTAAATGCTTATAAAGCAGAAGATAAAAAGATTCCTTACTTTGTAGTGAAGGAGTTTAAAGGAGCTGATTTAGTAGGTACTAAGTATGAGCAGTTATTGCCATATACACTACCATACCAAAACCCGGAGAATGCGTTTAGAGTTATCTCAGGTGACTTCGTGACTACTGAAGATGGTACAGGTATCGTACACACTGCACCTACTTTTGGTGCTGATGATGCTAAGGTAGCTAAAGAGGCTACTCCAGAGGTGCCAGCTATGCTTATTTTAGATGCTGATGGTAATGCAGTTCCATTAGTTGACTTGCAAGGTCGTTTCGTAAAAGAAATGGGAGACTTAGCAGGTAAGTATGTGAAGAATGAATACTATGATGATGGACAAGCACCTGAGCGTTCAGTGGACGTTGAGATTGCTATTCGTCTTAAAGAAGAAAATAAAGCATTCAAAGTAGAGAAATACGTTCACAGTTACCCACACTGTTGGAGAACTAATAAACCAGTATTATACTACCCGCTTGACTCTTGGTTTATCAAGATTACGGAAGTGAAAGACCGTATGTTTGAATTAAACGAAGAAGTGAACTGGAAACCTAAAGCGACTGGAGAAGGACGTTTTGGTAACTGGTTAAAAAATGCAAATGATTGGAATTTATCTCGTTCAAGATATTGGGGTATTCCGTTGCCTATCTGGAGAACAGAAGACAAGACTGAAGAGTTAGTAGTTGGTTCTGTAGAGGAACTAATGAATGAAATTAAGAAGTCTATGGCGGCTGGTATCCAAACTGTGAATCCTTTTGATGGATTTGTAGTAGGTGATATGAGTGAAGAGAACTATGATAAAGTTGATTTGCACAAGAATGTTGTAGATGGTATCGTATTAGTTTCTCCTTCTGGAAAACCAATGCAACGTGAGTCTGACCTAATTGATGTTTGGTTTGATTCTGGAGCTATGCCTTATGCACAATGGCACTATCCTTTTGAGAATAAAGAATTAGTAGACGACAATAAATCTTATCCTGCTGATTTTATTGCAGAGGGAGTGGATCAAACACGTGGATGGTTCTATACTTTACACGCTATTGCAACATTAGTATTTGATGCTAAAGCATATAAAAACGTTGTGTCTAATGGATTGGTATTAGATAAGAACGGATTAAAGATGTCTAAGAGTTTAGGTAATACTGTAGACCCATTCGAAACATTAGCTGAACATGGACCAGATGCTACGCGTTGGTACATGATTTCTAATGCGAATCCATGGGATAACTTGAAGTTTGACTTAGATGGTATTACTGAAGTGAGAAGAAAATTCTTTGGAACTTTATATAATACATATAACTTCTTTGCGTTGTATGCTAATATTGATGGATTTAAATACGAAGAGAAAGACATTCCATTAGCAGATAGACCAGAGATAGACAGATGGATCTTATCAGAGTTAAATACTTTAGTTCAACGTGTAGATGAATTCTATGGTGAGTATGAGCCTACTAAAGCAGCTCGTGCTATTACAGATTTCGTGACGGAGAATTTAAGTAACTGGTATGTACGTTTATGTAGAAGAAGATTCTGGAAAGGTGAATATGCGCAAGATAAAATAGCTGCTTACCAAACGTTATATACGTGTTTATTAACAGTAGCTAAGTTAGGTTCGCCTATAGCTCCTTTCTTTATGGATAAACTTTACAGAGACTTAACGTTAGCTACACATGGTGAAAGTTTTGAATCTGTACATTTGGCAGACTTCCCAGAGTTTAAGGAAGAGTTCGTTGATAAGGCATTAGAAAGTAGAATGCAAAAGGCACAGATCATTTCATCATTAGTGTTATCACTACGTAAAAAAGAGATGATTAAGGTTCGTCAACCATTACAGCGAGTTATGATTCCTGTATTAGATGATAACCAAAAGAATGAGATATTAGCTATCGCTGACTTAATCAAGGCTGAGGTTAATGTGAAAGAGATAGAGTTGATCGATGATGCTTCTGGAATATTAGTGAAGCAGATTAAACCTAACTTCAAAACATTAGGGCCACGTTTTGGTAAAGATATGGGGCTGATTGCGAATAAGATACAAGGTTTTGGGCAAGAAGAAATCGCAGAACTTGAAAGAAATGGTGAGATAATACTTAATTTAACAGAAAAAAGTATTACTTTAACAGTTGCAGACGTAGAGATTACATCTCAGGATATAGAAGGATGGTTAGTTGCTAATGAAGGAGGACTTACAGTGGCTCTTGATATTACGATAAGTCCTGAATTGAGAAAAGAAGGTATCTCTCGTGAATTAGTAAATAGAATTCAGAATATTAGAAAAGACTCTGGATTTGAAGTTACTGATAAGATAATAGTAAAAATACTAGAAGAAAAAGAAATAAAAGAGGCTGTTTTAGCGAATGAAGACTATATTAAGTCTGAAACATTAACGCATACATTAGAGTTCGTTACTGAATTAAACGAGGGAGTAGATGTAGAGTTTGATGAGCTTAAAACACGAGTGTTAATTTTAAAATAATTAAAATTATGAAAGAAGTAGGTGAGATAGCACGTTATTCTGATGCAGACTTAGCTGAATTTAAAGTATTAATATCAGCAAAGATTGAGAAAGCTCAAGCGGATTTAGAATTAATTAAAAGCGCCTATATGAATGATTTGAACAACGGTACTGATGATACATCACCTACATTCAAAGCATTCGAAGAAGGAAGTGAAACAATGTCTAAAGAGGCAAATGCTCAATTGGCTATACGTCAAGAGAAGTTTATCCGTGATTTAAAAAATGCATTAGTACGTATCGAAAATAAGACTTACGGAATATGTAAAGTAACAGGTAAACTAATCGATAAAGAGAGATTGAAGTTAGTTCCACACGCGACTATGAGTATCGAAGCAAAGAATTTGCAACGTTAATCTTTAATAAAATTGAAAACGCTCCTATGGGAGCGTTTTTTTTGTGTGATAAAATAACTACATTTGTTCCTTGAAATTAAAGGAAAATGTCGTTAAAGAAAGCATACCTACTTGTTCTGGTAGTATTAGTACTGGATCAGGTATTGAAGATATATATTAAAACTAACTTCTTATTGAATGATGAGATCATCTTCTTTGATTGGTTCCGTATTCATTTTATAGAAAATGAGGGTATGGCATGGGGTGTAGAATTACCTGGTAATTATGGTAAGCTTGCCTTGACATTGTTTAGAATAGTAGCTGTATTCGGTATTGGTTGGTGGCTAAATGATTCTTTTAAGAAGGGAGCTTCTAACTATCTAATTGTAGCGATAGCTTTAATTATGGCTGGTGCATTAGGTAATATTATAGATTCTATTTTCTATGGAGTTATTTTTAATGAAAGTACACCTGGGCAAATCTCTACAATGTTTTCTAATCAACCTTATGGCAGTTGGTTCCACGGTAAAGTAGTAGATATGTTCTATTTTCCTATCTGGAAGGGTTATTTACCTACTTGGTTGCCGATATGGGGAGGTAAGTATTTTACATTCTTTAATGCTATCTTTAACTTAGCAGATGTAGCAATTTCTGTAGGGGTAGGTATCCTAATTATTTTTAATAAGAAAGTTTTTAAAAACTAAGCATATGGCTTCCTTTTAGGGAGCCTTTTTTTTGATATATATCTATGTGTGAATTGAAGTAGATAGCAAGTTAAATCAGCTTGTTTTACGCCCTGAACGGTGATGTGTTGATGGAGGATGTGACTAAGAGTTTATATAGATATAAAAAAGGCTTCCCTGAGGAAGCCTTTACTGTTTTATTTGATGTCTTTCAGGATTTCTTGAACAGCTCTCTCTAATTGAGGATCATTGTTGTTTAATCTATCCATAAAGGTGTTTTTAATATAGATATCAGGTGCTACGCCTGTTTTCTCTAAGTTCTCACCATCTAATGTGTAAGTACCCCACGATGGTAATCTATAACTAGAGTTGTCTACTAGACTTTTGCCTGAAGTGAATATAATCCATCGATACGTTTCTTGTCCGATGATTTTCCCTAGTTTTAAAGCTTTAAACCCTGCAGCAGTCATCTCCGCATCACTTAATGACGATTCGTTTATTAATAAGACTATTGGCTTACCACTAGGAGTGAAGTTACTCTGTACAGTTAGTTTTCCCTCTCTGTATTTCCATTGTAGATAGGGTCTCTGTGCTAGAAAGTTCAATACCTTATCGTGAACATTACCACCTGTGTTATAACGTAAATCTAAGATTACTCCTTCCTTGTTAGCTTCTTGCTCTACCATATCTAGTAAGAACTGATCTAACTCAGGCGAAGTCATATTCTTCATATACGAATAAGCAATGCGGTTATTGCTTAGCTTATTTACACGTTGTTTATTGGTGTAAATCCATTCGTCATATAATAGTGTCTTCATAGATGCAAATGAGATAGGGTGAAGCTTTCTAGTGATTTCCTTACCCCCTCTATTAAATGTCAAAGTAATTTCTTCTTGACTGTTCGCAAAGGTGAAGTAAGTATCCCTATTCTCTTTTTCATCTACTTTCTGACCATTTACTTTTACTAATACATCATTTGGTTTGATGTCTATATCAGTGGCATAAGCAGGTGATTTACGTACGATACGTTCTACTTGATAAGGATTGTCAGTTTTGAATACGATACCAGTTTCATACGATTTATAACTTAGTTTAGTCTTTTCTTCGTCACCAGTAGAATTAAATCCTAAGTGAGAAGATCCTAGTTCACCTAACATATCGTTTAATAGAATACGCAAATCATTACGGCTATTCACATCAGGTAGATACTGTGCGAACTGCGTTTTCATTTGCTTCCAGTCTATTCCATGAAAGTTCTCATCATAGAAATTCTCTTCTACACCTGCCCACGTCTCATAATACATTTGGTTAAACTCATCTGCTAAGTTCTTAGTGAATGTATGTTTGATTTTAATCTGTTCTGGCTTGCCCTTACTTAGTTCAAAGCTATAAATGTTATTATTGATTAATGCGTATATCTTCTTATCGCGTTGAAGTAGTTGAGTAGCTCTTTTGTCAAATACCTTCTCACTTTTAGCCTCTTCGAAGTCCTCGTAGACTTTTTTGTATAAGTTGCCTTTTGCATTCTCCTGATTAGTGTTGTAGAATACTACTTCTTTCTTATCATCAGCAAAAACGATTGGATTAAATTGGTTACCAAAACGATCACTTACCAGTTCTATTCGCTCTAGTAGTCCTTCTGTATTTACTTTAATAGATGCTATTTTACTACCTTCTACTTTAGCAGTGTCTTCCTTTTTATCTTTAGATTTTTTGTCCTTTTTAGAAGTTTCTTTTTTGTCTTCTTCCTTCTTTTCTACAAACAACTTATCGAACTGATCAGACTTAAATGCATCTGTTTGCCAGTCTAATGAAAATCTGTATATACTAGGATTCTGCATTCCTAAAGGATAAGATGGGTTTAGTCTATCACTAGTAAAGTAAATATACTTCCCATTAGGTGACCAGTATGGGCTAGACTCTGCTACTCCAGTATTTGTTAAGTTAATAGTCTCGTTTTTTGTGATATGATGAATGAAGATATCTTCTTCAAAATTGCGCTTAGCAGTGAATAGTACATACTCTCCATTAGGAGAGAATGACGGAGTAGAGTTTTGGAATGCCCATATTTCATCTTTCACTATCGTCTTAGAAGTAAACGAGGTCAAGTCTAATAATCTCACTTCATCTCTACCACTTAGATAGACTGCTTTAGTCATACCCTTGTTAAGTGTGATGTCTCGGTTATTTCGTACATCAGAAGTTAACTGAGTAGGAGTGCCCTTGCCATTTGCATTAATTTTATACCAGTTTTGGTATCCATTATAAGTCTGACTGTATAGCAACGTTTTGTTGTCTTTAAGCCATTTGACTTCCATCACACGTTCTTTGCCGTCCGTTACAGATTGCACAAACTTGCCTTCTATATCTGATACAAATAAGATACCACGACTAACAAATGCTATTTTCTTAGCATCAGGAGATACGTCGAAGTAATCCATATTATCCTCTACAGCGAATGATTGTTCCTTTTCTATTACCTTATTCGTATTAACTGAAGAAGCTAGAGGAGATATTGTTTTTGTTGTAGTGTCAAATACATAAATCATATAATCTTTCTCGAAGACCACCTTACTACCATCGGCCGAAACATATGGTTTCTTAATAGAAGTGTCGAAGTTTGTAAGTGCTACTTTCTTATTGTTCTCAAAAGTGTATAAGTTAAAGTTGCCATTATTTTCATCAGAGATAAAGTATATCTTGCCATTCTTATCTACAGTAGGGTTAAAATCTTTACCGTTGTAGTCCGTATATGATTTGAACGCTTTAGTAGTTGGGTTGTAACCTAATATGTCAGGGTTGTTCTCACCCTTATAACGCTTACGCGTAGTCTGGCTAGCACTCTCCATAGAGCTTGTGAATAGGTATTCACCTGAAGGAGTAGCTACTAATCCGTTTGTGTTGTTAAAGTAGTTGGTAAACAGAGGTTTTGGTGTTCCTCCTGTAATATCTAAGGCATAAGAACCAAAGTTGTTATTGGCATTTGAGGTAATGTAAATCGTCTTACTATCCCAACTCCAACTCTCCACTTCCTCAGAAGCCTGGTGGTAAGTAAGCTGTTGGATTTGTCCTCCTGTTAGAGGCATTAAGAATACATCTTTATTTCCGTATTGATCAGATGTGAAGGCTAACCACTTGCCATCTGGCGATACACGTGGATTAGACTCGTTGCCTTCTAGTGCTGTTATTCTCAGAGCTTCGCCACCATTAGTAGGTGCTTGCCATATATCGCCATTATAGCTAAAGTAAGTAGTCTTTCCATCAGGGCTTAATGAAGGAGTAGAAGCAAACTTCGGCGACTGCTGTCCCCAAGCTAAACCTACGAGAGAAAGAGTAAGTAATGTTATAGTGTTTTTGATCATTGGTGAATATTTTTAATAAACATAAAAATATTTTTGCTAACTGACTAATAGTTATTCAGTTTTAACCTTAGATAGCAGTACTGATTAGATAGTATTTGCTAAATAGTATGGTAGTCAACCATAAAAAAAATGACCGAGATAATATCACTATACTATTTCGGTCATCCTATTTTAAAATGTATATAATTCTGTTGGTGTGATACAATAATCTAGCGGTATATCACCCTCTCTCACATCGCTGATGCTATCTTCCGGAGGGAAGAAACTCAGTCCTACTTTTATCACATCAGGTCTGCATTCGGCTAAGAATCGATCATAGAATCCCTTGCCATAACCTATGCGATTACCTGCTTTATCATAAGCCAGTAGAGGGATAAAAACAACGTCTAGCTGTTTTTCCATTACTTGGATGCCATCTATAGGCTCTGGTATACCATAGCTATTGACTTTGATAGTGGTATTATCTGTCAAGAGATAATGTGCTAATGTCCCCTCTTTAAAGTCGGATTTAGATAAGATGACATTCTTATCCTTACCTGCTAGTATCTGTAATAGGTACTCAGTATCTATCTCTTTTTTATTCTGAATACTCAGGAATAGATGATAGTTGATTTTGTCCCAAATCGGCAGACGCAATGCTTGGTTAGCGATGTCTAAACTTAGGGTCTCTATCTCATCAAGACTTAGATTGTCTCTAAGTGCTTTATATTTAAATCTTAATTCGTCTTTATTCATTTTTTTAGTGTTTTTGAGATGTGGAACACAGCATCTCCTTGATACACTATGGGTGCATCATTTACATTGATTACATAACCTGCATTTGGGGCTCTCATTAGTGTGTTTTCTTGCCCGTAAGGATCAGATATTTCAGCTAGTATAGCACCTTTTTCGACATAAGCACCTATCTTTACTTGGTCATGTAATAGCCCAGAGCGTCTAGCTCGTACCCAAATAGAGTTGGTGATTACTGTCATTTCTTCCTTAGGAGTGTCAATTTTAAATTGATCTCTAAGCATATCAAATGAACGCAAGAATCGCTTAGTTCCTTCTACTCCCATATCCGAAACATCAGGGTTGATATCTAGTGATTTTCCTCCTTCGAATAATAGCATCTTAATTCCTTTTTTGGCACAGGCATTTCTAAATGACCCAGAGATTTGTGCTGAGTATAATAAGAAGGGAGGATTAAATATAGTCGCCAGTTCTTCTAACTCTGCATTCTGAGGTGTGATACGTATCTGAGGAGCATTAAATCTACTAGCACCTCCTGCATGAAAGTCTATAGCATAGTCTACATGAGGTAAGATATAGGTAACTAGATAATGGGCGAATCTACCTGCTAATGAGCCGGTCTTACTACCAGGGAATACACGGTTCATATCACGGCCGTCAGGAAATTCTCTTGTTTGGTTAATAAATCCAAAGATGTTGATAACAGGAATACAAATTATTGTACCGCGTTTAGGAACATTCATTCCTTTATGTACGATTTGACGTACGATGTCCACACCATTTAACTCATCTCCATGTAGGCCAGCAGACAGTAATACTGTAGGTCCGTCTAGTTTTGCCCTAGAGACGATTACAGGTATTTTTAGCTTAGTAGCGGTGTGTAACCGCGCGATTTCTAAATTTAAAGTCTTGGTTTCTCCAGGGAGAATGGTTTCTTCTAATATGGTCATAGCATTAACAAATTTGAGACGTGAAGATATTAAAAGTTTCTGATTAGTGTTTTATAGTGCTATCCAATTATTGAAAAATGGTGTTTTTGAGGGTTTTGTATATGGTGGTCGGCATGTGGTCGGCTGTTGATAGGCATATGGTCGGCTGAAAAGTGCTATAAATAAGCCTATCACCTGCCTATCATTTGCCTAACATATAGGGATCAATTGAAGGGAGGTGTAAGATATGGCTCTGTGAACTAGTGGTTATCTGATGGAGTATGTTATATAAATAGAGTTTGAAAATTATGAAAGTGTTTGATAGTCTTTATTCTTGCTCTATTGAAATGTTTAACTTTAGAATTAGCGTTTTTGTGTTGGTATCGCTTTAGCGTTTTAAAATATAGAGGATGTAGTTTTTATGATTATTTGATAAGTATAAATTGTTAACTTTACTGTAGTAATATTTTGATTACTATGTTGTTGGGTTCATTATAAGAATGAAGTCAATGATAAAGTGTAATAGAGGTGTGGCAAGTAAAAACTTAAGTAGATGAAAGTAAAATCAGTATGAAGTTCAAAGAATTAATAGATGTTGTATTTATCGGGGTTTATAATGATAGTATTTATAATTTATTATCATACCTACTTCTTAATGGTAAGATGTGTGATTATGCACAGTATAATGGGAAAGAGATTGCTAGAGAGGATTTTCATTTGGCTGAGATAGGCCAAGGAAGTTATGTGTTCTTTTCTTTAGGAATGCGTGTTCTGACTTTAGAGAATTATGTTATACCCGATTTGTATATTGATTTTACTAAACAAGATGATAATTTAGAGATATTACTGTTTTTTGATATTGATAATTTAGGAGGTATAACAACTCAGGATAAATTAGATGGACTTAAGTTATGGTGTGATAGAATAAAAGACAAATATAGTTTTAGTACTTATTCTTGCTGCATGGATAATGGTGATGTAACTGATATTAATGAGTTGTATTTTGATAGTGAGGGAAGATATGGGAGTCTATATAAATAATTAAAACGTGTTTAAATTAATCAATATTAATAATGAGAGAGGATAGTTTATACTTTAGTAGCACAGATGAAATGGATATTCTGTATACGAAAGCACAGACGAAAATTGATGCATGGTGTAGTGACAGAGATAATATAGATATGCTAGCAAAGAGTGTAGATTCCATCTATTTACAAGATTTGAGCTTTAGGAATTCAAGAATTACATTTATATGGTTGGGGTATGATTATATGAGTTATGATATAGAGATTAAAATTATCTTATTAGGAGCTATGAATGTTGAGTTAGGTGAGTTTAATTATATAGAAGATATGGATGGAAATTATCTAAGAGTTGGTTTTGATGCATATCATATCTATATATAACGTAATTAAGTATGAAGAAGGGAGTACCGTTTTTTCTACAGAGTAAAGAGGATGCACATCAGTATTATATTCAAGCTATAGCTGGTTTTAAGGAATTGATCAGCATACCAGATAATAGCTCTCTTGAAGAAGAATTAAAAGAAGATTTAGGAATAGGTTTCTCTGATATCCATTTAAAGGAGAAAGCAATTAGAGTGTTTTGGTATGCTACATATTATGTAGAATATGCTATTGAAGCAGAACTTAGTTTGTTGAATATTGTAGGTGATGAAATTGGGATATATGTATATGTTATGGATAAGGAAGGTAATGGTATAGATGATAGAATTAGTTTCTTTGAATAGAATGTCTTTATAAAGGGATGACCTTTAAATAGTATATTATTGTGATTAGTTTAGAACATTAAAAAGTGGAATAATCAAGTTTTAAAAGATATTATATGCCTAAGCTTAAGTGTGAATGTAGTGAAGTAATAAATCTTAGTGGAGTGCCTAGTCGTGATCAATATTTAATGATTTCTGATAAAGAATATGATAGTTATAGTGGTTTAATAGATGCTGAAATGCTTTATAGTAAGATGACTATAGTAGTAAAGTGTCCTCTATGTAGCAGACTGTATATTTATAATGATGGGTTTAATAGTCCACCAGCTGTTTATTGTTTAGAGTAGGTTAAGGGAGTGCTAGTATTGAGAAGCTAGTGAGGTGTGGAGGACAGCTAAGATGATTATTGTCTTTGTACTATCGTTAACTTGGTAGTGGATGCCGTATGGGAATGTTGGTGTAAACGCTATGTGAGTATCTCGATATCTTGTTTCAAAAGAGTAAGGATTGGAAGAGATTTGCTTAATTGTTTTTTGAACAGATTTTAGAAATCGCTTCTCTAAACCGTGTGATTTATCCTTATACCACAGTTTTGCAGTAGTAATATCACTCTTAGCATTTATATGGTACAGAACTGTATAGGTCATTCTTAATCAATAAAGTCAAAAATATCACTGATAGGGCGTAGCATCTCAGGTTTGTCTAAGTCCTTGATTCGTTCATCTAAGATGTCTTTTTGCCATTGAGGTAACTCATAATCAAAAGTTTCAATATTTGGGTAATTTCTTTTGATTTGTTCCCAATCTTCTATTGTGATAAAAACTCCTGTAGTTTTACCTTCATCGTCTTGGATTAATTGAGCTATCATGTGTGTTTGGTTTTAAGGGAATGATGTACAAAGGTATGAATATATAATCTAAGTTTTTTGGTTAATCGTTTGTTTTGTAATAATTTATAGTTTTCAGATTGTGGTGTGGCGCATTGTGTGACACTGGACAGAACGTTAAGAAAACATCTTGTAGATGTTTTTAGTGAATGAGAGAGGAGGAGCATTGTGTGACACGCAAAATATTGCGTCTGTACCTTATATATTTGGTGGAATGCCTTGTGTTATGCTATGTGAGAATACACATTCTATAACACTTTATGCCGTATGCACCGATTCTTAATTCTTAATTTTAAATTCTTAATTCAGCATAGTGTGTGGTATAAACTAAACAGTTTTTTTAGTAGGGCGAATAGTTTTTGTATTTTTGTAAATACAATATATAATTATGCAAGTTTCACCTTCTTTAGCGTTACAGATACAGACATTACCGGATCAGCCTGGAGTATATCAATACTATGATAAGGATGATAAAATCCTCTATGTAGGTAAGGCAAAGAACCTAAAGAAAAGGGTTAGTTCGTACTTTAATAAGATTCACGATAATGCGAAGACGAATGTCTTGGTGAAGAAGATTGTGACGATTAAGCATATTGTAGTTCCTACTGAGACAGATGCATTACTGTTAGAGAATAATCTTATTAAGCAACTACAACCTCGCTATAATGTCTTGTTGAAAGACGATAAGAGCTATCCGTGGATATGTATTAAGAAAGAGCCCTTTCCGCGAGTGTTTACTACCCGACGTATGGTGAAAGATGGGTCTGAATACTTCGGTCCTTATACAAGTATCAAGACGGTACATACATTGATCGATTTGATTAAGGAGTTATATCCATTGCGCACTTGTAGTTTAGATTTGACGACGAGTAATGTGCGTAGTGGAAAGTATAAAGTGTGTTTAGAATATCATATTGGTAACTGTGGAGGACCATGTGAGGAGCGAGAGAGTGATGTACAGTATGATAATAAGATCAGAGCGATTCGAGATATTCTGAAAGGAAATTTTAAAGATAGCCTTAAGGAGTTTAAGGATTATATGATGGAATTGGCTACTAATATGGAATTTGAGGAGGCTCAGAAAGTTAAGGACAAGATAGACTTACTAGAGAATTATCAGTCTAAATCCACTATCGTTAGCTCTAAGATTAGCAATGTGGATGTGTTCTCTATCATTTCGGACGAAGGTGCGGCTTATGTGAACTTCCTGCAGGTTTCTTATGGAGCTATAATCCGTTCACATACGATGGAGTTGAAGAAGAAGTTAGATGAGATGGATGAAGAATTATTAGAATTGGCTATTACAGAATTAAGAGAGCGTTTTCACTTAAACTCTAAGGAGATTATTACTCCTTTTGAAGTGGAGGTTCAAGAGGGAGTACATGTGACTGTACCTAAATTAGGAGATAAGAAAAAACTTTTAGACTTATCTGAACGCAACGCAAAATATTATAGAATAGATCAGTTAAAACAAATCAAAATAGTAGATCCTGAACGTCATGTGAATCGTATTATGACACAGATGAAGAAAGATTTGCGTATGCATGTAGAGCCTCGCCATATCGAGTGTTTTGATAACTCAAATATACAGGGAACTAATCCTGTGGCAGCATGTGTAGTGTTTAAAGATGGTAAGCCAAGTAAAAAAGATTATCGACACTTTAATGTGAAGACAGTCGAGGGGCCTAATGATTATGACTCAATGGAAGAGATTGTGCATCGACGTTATAAGCGAGTATTAGAAGAGGGATTGCCTTTACCTGACTTAATCGTGATTGATGGAGGAAAAGGACAGTTAGGTGTAGCTTTAAAATGCCTAGATCAGCTTGGAATAAGAGGAAAGGTTTCTATTATCAGTTTAGCAGAACGATTAGAGGAAATCTTTTATCCGGGTGATAGTATTCCGCTTTATCTAGATAAGCGATCAGAGACAATGAAGGTGATTATTAACCTTAGAGATGAGGCACATAGATTTGGTCTAACTTTTCACAGAAACCAAAGAAGTAAAAATGCGATAACAAGTGAACTTGATAATATCACGGGAGTAGGTGAAAAGACTAAGACTACGCTGATGAATCACTTTAAATCAACAAAGAGAATCAAAGAAGCAAGTCAAGAGGATTTAGAAAAAGTAATAGGAAAGTCAAAAGGGAAGCTAGTATTTGATTTTTTTCAAGTAAATTAGATGAAAAATAAAAGCTATGTATAGATTATTAATACTTTCATTATTTTCTATCTGTTTAGTAACAAATAGTTATGGGGCAGAGGGGGATAAGGAAAGACCTAAGGTAGGTTTAGTGCTTAGTGGAGGTGGAGCTAAAGGATTAGCTCATATCGGAGTACTAAAAGTGCTTGAGGAAGAAGGAGTCAAGGTAGATTACATAGCAGGTACAAGTATGGGGGCGATCGTTGGTGGTCTGTATGCTTCTGGGTATACCGCTACAGAGTTAGATTCAATTTTTAATAGTATAGATGTATCTGCGTTAATTAAGGATTATATACCACGTATCTCAAAGTCATTCTATGAAAAGAAGAATGATGAGATATATGCACTTTCGTTGCCATTTGATAACTTTAAAATTGGTTTTCCAAAGGCATTGTCTAGAGGGATGTATAACTATAATTTGATGAACAGATTATTAGCACATGTCCGTCATGTAGATGATTTTAGCAAGTTAAAGATTCCTTTTTTGTGTATTGCTACAGATCTTGAAACAGGAGAAGGTGTGGTACTTAAGAAAGGATATTTGCCTCAAGTAATCTTAGCGAGTGGAGCTTTTCCATCGTTATTCGCTCCTGTAGAGATAGATGGTAAATACTTGATAGATGGAGGAGTGGTAAATAACTATCCTATTGATCAGCTACGTGAGATGGGAGCTGATATAGTTATTGGTGTAGATGTACAAGATGATTTAAAGACAATCAAGGAGATACAAGGTGCTCCTGATTTATTACTTCAGATATCAAACTATTCTACGATTAGACAAATGAAAGATAAATTGCCTAAGACGGATGTTTATATCAAACCTGATATCGTAGGATATACGGTAGTTTCTTTTGATGAAGGGGAGCCTATTATTTCTAGAGGTGTCAATGCAGCAAATAAGGTGATAGTTGACTTGAAATTGTTAGGAGGAAATAAAGATGTAGCGAAAGAGCATTATGTACCTAAACAGTCTGATTCTATTAGTATCTCAGGTATAGATATCCATGGGTTGAATAGATTTACGCGTAGATATGTACATGGTAAACTTGGTTTCAAGCCCAATACAAAGATTTCTTTTGACCAAATGTCAGACGGAATAACTCAGCTAAATGGTACAGAAAACTTTAGTAGTATGACCTATCGCTTTATTGCCGATGGGGATAAAGATGAGTTGGATATGACTTTAGTAGAGAACCCTGTTAATAGATATTTAAAGTTAGGAGTGCATTATGATGGTTTATATAAAGCAGCTGCTTTAGTAAATGTGACACAAAAGAACTTATTTACTAAAAGTGATGTGGCGTCTTTAGACTTAGCACTTGGAGATAATGTACGTTATAATTTTAATTATTTTATTGATAATGGATTCTATTGGAGTGTAGGTGTGTCTTCGCGATATAATCAGTTTAAAAGAGATCTTCCTTATCAGATGCTAGTTGATGCTGTTGGAAATAGCAATGTCATAGAGAATGCGCCATCTAAATTTGGTGTAGATTATGCTGATTTAGAGAACAAATTATATTTTCAGTCATTCTATAAACAGAAGTATTTATTAAATATCGGTATAGAGCATCGTTTTTTAGATATTAGAAGTAAAACATTGAATATTCCATCTGCGAGATTTGATCGAAATCATTACTTAGGAGGTTTTGCTAATGTGACTGTAGATACTTACGATAATAGATATTTCCCTCGTAAAGGATTTTTGTTTAAAGGGGAGTATAAGAACTTCTTTTATTCTAGTAATAGTTTACACAATAATATATACGATTTTGAGAATTTCTCTACTGTCACAGGACAGGTAGGATATGCTACTCGTATAACCGATAAGTTAGCAGTGGATCTTAAGTCTAGATTAGGTACAGTCGTAGGAGGATTGCCAAGTCTTGGTTTTGGATATTTCTTAGGAGGATATGGATTTGCAGATAGAGATAATCTTATTCCTTTTTTTGGATATGATTTGATGGGAATAGGAGGTAATTCATTTATAGCTGGTAGCATCACATTTGACTACGAAATATTTAAAAAACATCATATTAACTTTACTGCGAATTATGCTAATGCTGGAGATAAGATTTTCGCTAGTTCAGAGTGGTTTACTAGAACGAAGTATTCTGGATATGCTGTTGGATATGGAATGCAGACAATGCTCGGTCCTATAGAGTTTAAATATACATATTCACCTGAAACGGGAAGTACATCGGCTATATTTGCTGTTGGATTCTGGTTCTAGAATAAATAAGTTATCATATAGAATAGCTCACGAAGTAGATACTTAGTGAGCTATTTTAGTTTAGTGAGAGGCGTGTTTGTTGATATGTCTTTATATATTGTATTTTGTTGTCGATAGTTAAAATAAATTTAGACTAAAAGTTGTATAATTCATTTTTATGTCGATATTTGTGTTATTATGAAAACACAATGGGACGGTTTATTAGCATATTTAAAGTTCCTCATCAAGCGCAAGCCGGAGTGAGATTCTTTACGTATTGTATCCTTATTAATAACCGATATTTACTTCAATAGTAAAACCCATTGCGTGTATTTTATGAATAGTCTATTAAGCATTCTAATAATGTTAATAACTCTATTCGTAGGTATGTGTAAACGCTTCCTTATTTCCAACAGTTTTGTTGAAAGGTCTTAATGCAGTTAAGTGTTGAGGTTTTACATTGATGATATGTTATAGGTACCCCTATCTTTTTTTATTACCAACCAAAAAAATATAAGAAACTATGCCTTTATATCACCACTTAGGGAAAATACCCCCTAAACGTCATACCATATTCCGAAAGGAGAATGGTGACTTGTATTATGAGCAATTATTTGGTACGATTGGTTTTGACGGGATGTCAACTAATATGTATCATGAACATCGACCTACTCAGGTTAAGAAGATCTTAGGGCAGTATAGTGTTGCTCCTAAAATAGCAAAAGCTAATAATATCCAATCTTATCGTCTAAGAGGGTTTCAAGTAGAGCCTGAAAATGATTATTTAGATAGTCGAAAAGCTGTGTTGACTAATAGTGATTGTACTATTGTATTAGCTGCTCCTAAAGAGTCAATGAAGAGCTATTTCTATAAGAATACAGATTCTGACGAGTTGCTTTTTGTTCACAAGGGAACAGGGACGCTGCGTACGATGTTAGGGAATCTAACTTTTAAGTATGGAGACTATCTATTAATACCAAGAGGTGTTATCTACCAAATAGACTTCGATACAGAAGATAATCGTTTGTTTATTGTTGAGTCAAGACGACCTATTTATACTCCTAAGCGTTATCGCAACTGGTTCGGGCAGTTATTAGAACACTCTCCTTTTTGTGAGAGAGATATTCGCCGTCCTGATGTGTTAGAAACGCATAATGAGGAAGGAGACTTCCTTATTAAAGTTAGAAAACAAGATGAGATATTTGATATGGTCTATGCTACTCATCCGTTTGATGTAGTGGGATATGACGGTTATAATTATCCATATGCATTCTCGATTCATGACTTCGAACCGATCACAGGACGTATTCACCAACCACCTCCTGTACATCAAACTTTCGAAACAGACGCTTTCGTGATTTGTTCTTTTGTTCCCCGACTTTATGATTATCATCCTGAGTCTATACCTGCACCTTATAATCACAGTAATATTGATAGTGATGAGGTGTTATATTATGTAGATGGTGACTTTATGAGTCGTAATGATATTGAGGCAGGGCATATATCATTACATCCTGCAGGTATTCCACACGGTCCACATCCTGGTGCAGCAGAGCGCTCTATCGGAAAAACTGAAACACAGGAATTAGCTGTGATGGTGGATACGTTTAAGCCTCTAATGGTGACAGAAGAAGCAATGAAAATAGCAGATGAAAAATACTATCAATCTTGGTTAGAACCTGGGAAGTAAAAAAGCAAACAACAACCTAAAAAACTATAAATTATGAGTAAAGAAGTAAAGTCTGTAGAATTTGGACTAGAGAAAATATTTGAAGGAGCACAAGATTTCTTACCTTTATTAGGAACTGATTATATTGAATTCATCGTTGGAAATGCAAAACAAGCAGCGCATTTTTATAAGACAGCATTTGGATTTCAATCTTTAGCATATGCTGGATTAGAAACAGGAGTTAGAGATAGAGCATCTTATGTATTAGTACAAGATAAAATCAGAATCGTATTAACTACCCCACTAACAGCAGAGTCAGAATTAAATAATCATATCGTAAAGCATGGTGATGGAGTGAAAGTAGTAGCTTTATGGGTAGAGGATGCGCGTAAAGCTTATGAAGAGACTACTAGTCGTGGGGCGAAGTCATATATGGAACCTGTAGTAGAGAAAGATGAATTCGGAGAAGTAGTACGTGCAGGAATCTACACGTATGGAGAGACGGTACATATGTTCGTAGAACGCAAGAACTATACAGGTGCTTTCTTACCAGGGTTTAAGAAGTGGGAGAGTGATTATAATCCTTCACCAGTTGGCTTAAAATATGTTGACCATATGGTAGGAAATGTAGGGTGGAATGAGATGAATACTTGGGTCAAGTGGTATGAGGATGTAATGGGATTCGTTAACTTCTTGTCTTTTGATGATAAACAGATTAATACAGAATATTCTGCTTTAATGAGTAAAGTAATGTCTAATGGAAATGGTAGAATTAAGTTTCCTATCAATGAACCAGCTGAAGGAGCAAAAAGATCACAAGTAGAGGAATATTTAGACTTTTATAATGGTCCTGGTATACAACATATCGCGGTAGCTACTGATGATATTATTAAAACTGTTGCGGATATGAAGAGTAGAGGTGTAGAGTTTTTATCAGCTCCACCACAATCATACTATGATATGATCCCGGCTCGTCTAGGTGTGCATATGGAAATGATGAAAGAAGATATCAAAGAGCTTCAGAAGTTAGCTATTATGATAGATGCAGATGAAGAAGGGTATTTATTACAGATATTTACTAAGCCTGTAGAGGATCGTCCTACTTTATTCTTTGAGATTATTCAACGTATGGGAGCGAGAGGATTCGGCGCAGGGAACTTTAAAGCGCTATTTGAGTCTATTGAGCGCGAGCAAGAAAAAAGAGGAACACTTTAGAATTCAGTTAATTAAATACTAAAACAGGCTTTATTAAGGCTTGTTTGGTTAAACATAAGTTAAAAACCAATAGCGATAGTAATAATCGGTAAAAAGCTATACATTTGCACTCGCAAAAATAAAGTCGTCATAAGCTTTATTTGAGTGTAATAAATTTTTCATAATTTATAGTTTTTTGGTTGGTTAATAGCATAAAAACTCAGTCATTTGTTTGATTGGGTTTTTTTGTTTCTTATTTTTGATTAAAATATAGCCAATATGAAAAAGAATCTTCTAATAGTACTAGTGTGTTTAATAAGTACTAGTTTTCTTTATTCACAATCTTCTGTGAAAGCTTTTGATAAGGGTGAGTTCCTTAAATTTAGAATTAGTTATGGTTTAATAAATGCAGGTATTGCTACATTGCGTTTAACAGATACTGTACACAATGGAATTCCAGTATATCACGCAAAGGGTATTGGTTATACTACAGGTGTGACTAAAGTTTTTTTTAAAGTATATGATAACTATGAAAGTTATTTCGAAAAGAGCAATGTAGTTCCACATCGTTTTATTCGTAAAATCGACGAGGGAGGCTATACTAAAGATCAAGAGGGGTGGTTTAATTATAAAACAATGAAAGCGACCGTTAAAGATTATGAAAAGAAAACTGAAAAAGAGTTTACAGTAACACGTAATGTACAAGATATTGTATCCGCTTTCTATTATCTACGTAAATATCCTGGGTTAAATGATCTTAAAGTAGGGGAGTCTATTGAGATAGATATGTTCTTTGATGGAGAAATATTTAAATTTAAATTAAAATACCTCGGAGAGGAAGTTTTAAAGACAAATTTTGGTAAATTGAAAACCTTAAAGTTTCGTCCTTATGTAATGGCAGGAAGGGTGTTTAAAGAGAAAGAAAGCTTGACAGTTTGGGTAAGTTCTGACTCTAACAAAGTACCTGTTCGCATCAAAGCTAGTTTAGCTGTAGGATCTCTAAAAGCAGATTTAGAGGACTATAAAAACTTAGTGACGAAGTTGAAATTTGAAAAATAACAGACCACCAAAATTATGATAGATCAAAAGTTCTCTGATGTAGTTGAACGCTTTAATGACTTGGGAATTAAGGCAGAAACACAAATAGAAGGTATGCTATATGCAAAACCTATTACATATTGGGATTATATCCAGACTGATGCCTTACTCAGTCTTCAGACACAGAGAACAATCTTGCCTGATGAAATGGTTTTTATCATGTATCATCAAGTAAATGAACTGTTGTTTAAAATGATTTTATGGGAACTAGATCAGGTTAGTAATTGCGAAGACAAATTGCTTACTACAACTTTTTTTACAGAGAGATTAGCTAGAATAAGTCGTTATTTTGATATGTTGACTTCTTCATTTACTATAATGAAGGACGGAATGGAGGTAGAACAGTATCTTAAATTTAGAAATACGCTTGCTCCTGCAAGTGGATTTCAGAGCAGTCAGTATAGATTAATTGAGTTTGGGTGTACAGATTGGATAAATCTGATAGATAAGCGCTTTGTAAATGATTTACCACAAAATATTTCGGAAAAAGAGGCGTTAGAATATATGTATTGGCAGGCTGCAGGTAAGGATTATAAGACTGGAGAGAAGTCTTATTTACTGAGGGAGTTTGAAAACAAGTATTGTGAAATATTTGTTAAAGCCATGAAAGATTATGAAAAAACAAATTTATGGCAGAAATTTGTGAAATTACCCGAAGAAGCCAAATCTGATAAGGCATTAGTTGAAGCGATGCGTCACTTTGATAAAACAGTGAATGTAACTTGGGTAATGGGGCATTATGAAGCTGCTCTAAAATACTTGGAGAGTAATAAAGGGGAAACCAAAGAAGCTACTGGAGGAAGTGACTGGAAGAAGTATATGTTGCCACAATATCAAAAGCGCATATTCTTTCCGGAACTATGGAGTGAAGAGGAGAAAGCTAACTGGGGAAAGTAATTAGGAGAAGAAGTTGAAAATAAAGATATTTTAGAGTTTTGAAGCAATTTATTTATAGTATATTAATCGCTACGGCACTTATTTCGTGTAAAAAGACCGAAGAGATTACAATAGAGGAACTACCAAAGGTAGAACATGCAGAGGAAATAGTTGGGGAGTTATATGGTTTTCAATTAAAAGACTATGTTTTAGTAGAAGATACTATCCGAAGTGGAGATAATTTAGGTAAGATATTTGGTGAGAACAATATTGGTTCTACAGAAGTGCTAAATATAGTTACACAAGTTAAAGACACCTTTAATGTTCGTAACATTAGAGTAGGACAGCCTTATGCTCTAGTTAAGTTTAGGAAAGACCAAAAGAAGTTAGCTGCCTTCATCTATCATCCTAATGTGACAGGTTATCAAGTTATTGACTTGCGTGATTCAGTGAGCGCATACACGATTACTTATCCTGTAACGATAAAACGAAGAACTGTAGCATCAGAAATAGAGGGGTCACTTTCGGCGAGTTTAGCTAAGGAAGGTGTAGATCAATCGTTAGCAACTAAGATGTCACAAATATTTGCTTGGTCAATTGACTTCTTTAAGTTGAAGCCGGAAGATAGATTTGCCTTTACAATTGAAGAGAAATATATTAACGATACAGTATATTTAGGAATTTCTAAAATAGAAGCAGCTTATTTTAGATATAGAGGTAAGGATTTATATTCATTTCCATATAAGAGAGATGGGAGTAAATCTATAGAGTATTTTGATGAACAAGGAAGACCAATGAAAGCAATGTTCTTAAAGGCTCCCTTAAAATTCTTTAGAATTACTTCTAAGTATTCGAAAAATCGTTTTCACCCTGTTCAGAAGACCTGGAAGTCACATAATGGAACTGATTATGCAGCACCTTCTGGTACGCCAATTATGACTACTGCATCAGGTGTAGTAGAAAGAGCAGGATATACAGCTGGAAATGGTAACTTTGTAAAAGTTAAGCATAGTGGTACCTATTCAACGCAGTATTTACATATGTCTAAAATATTAGTAAAAACAGGACAGCGTGTTGATCAAGGTCAGACTATCGGATTAGTAGGTAGCACAGGACTAGCAACTGGACCACACGTATGTTACCGCTTTTGGAAGAATGGAGTGCAAGTCGATGCTTTAGGTCAGAATTTGCCTAATTCTGAACCAATGGACAAGAGAGATTTGCCTGCGTTTAAAACACATATAGATCCTTTAAAAGCAGAGCTTGACAAAGTATTAGGAGAAAAATTTATAGGGGAATAAGTTAGTAAGTTGTAGAGATGTTAGAGAGTATTAACCCTTCGGGGACTTTTGCTTGGAAGAAGCTTAGAGCGCATTTTGCACAAATGGAGTTTGTACAAATGCAAGATCTTTTTGCAAAAGATAAGGATAGAGCTAATAAAATGAATATTCAATGGAATGACTTTTTATTAGATTATTCAAAGAATAAGGTAACAGAAGAAACGATGACGTTGCTTTTGGAACTTGCTAATGAATTAAAGCTTAAAGAAGCTATTCAGGCAATGTACAAAGGACATATCATTAATGCGACTGAGAAGAGAGCGGTATTACATACTGCTTTAAGAGATTGTTCTAACTCTTCTACTGTAGAAGTAGATGGGGAGACTGTTATGCCTGATATTCTTGATACTCGAGAACGTATTAAAAAATTTACTAATAGAGTCCTAAACGGAGAGTATGTTTCTTATTCTGGTAAGAAGTTTACTGATGTTATTAACATAGGTATTGGGGGATCTGATTTAGGGCCTAAGATGGTTGTTCATGCATTAGCGAATTATCGCAATGAGTTAGGAATGCATTATATTTCTAATGTTGATGATGACTATCTACAGTCTGTTTTAAAGAAACTTAATCCTGAGACAACATTGGTATTAATCGTTTCTAAAACTTTTACTACGCAAGAAACTATTGAAAATGCTAAGAAAGTAAAACAGTGGTTACAAGTTAATCTTGGGAATGTTGATTTAAGCAACCATTATGTAGGTGTCTCTACAGCAATAGAAGAGGCGATGAACTTCGGTTTAAAGCGTGAGAATATCTATCCAATGTGGGATTTCGTAGGAGGAAGATTCTCTTTATGGAGTGCAGTTGGAATCTCAATAGCTTTAGCAGTAGGCTTTGATAACTTTGAAGAGTTGTTAGAAGGAGCATACGCTATGGATAGCCACTTTAAAGAGACTGATTTTAAAGATAATTTACCTGTTGTTTTGGCTTTGTTGAGTGTATGGTATAATAACTTTTATGGATATGAAACAGAAGCTGTTGTTCCATATAGTCAGTTGTTAGGTAAGCTTCCTGCGCATCTTCAGCAGATGATTATGGAGAGCAATGGTAAAAATAAAGATAGAAGTGGGAATCCTGTTAATTATCAAACGGGTACTTTGATTTGGGGAGAAGTAGGTGTATCTGCACAGCATGCTTTCTTTCAGCTGTTCCACCAAGGGACTAAAGTTATTCCTATTGATTTTATCGGTTTTGTTAACCCACATTTTAAAGAGAGCACGAATCACGATATTTTGATGTCTAATTTCTTTGGACAAAGTGAAGCACTATTGAATGGTAAGGTAGGGGAAGAATACGAAAGTGATGGAGGATCTTTCTTGAGTAACTTCAGAGAGTTTTGTGGAAATAAACCTTCAAATACGATTTTAATTCAAAAACTTACGCCTAAATCTTTAGGAGAATTGATTGCTTTATATGAACATAAGACGTTTGTTCAAGGAGTGATTTGGAATATATTTAGTTTCGATCAGTTCGGTGTAGAGTACGGAAAGATTTTGGCAAAGAATATACAAAATGAAATTAAAACTAAAATTATATGTGAACATGATAGTTCTACAGAGTTTTTGTTGCGTTATTTTGTGAAAAACAGAATGGTAGAATAATTCTAAATAGTGAGAAGGTGTTAATTTTAATGTTTTGGTAACATTGCATATGTATGTTTTTGTACATTTGTCGCGAAAATAATTTTATCACTTACACTTACAAAATGAAAAACTTGAAGAACTGGATGCTATTGATGGTAATGGTATTTACCTCAGTGTCTGCATTTTCACAAAACAAGATCACAGGTCTAGTTGTAGACGGTGAATTCCAATCGGGATTACCAGGAGCAACAGTAGTGGTTAAAGGGACTCAGAATGGAACGTCATCTGATATGGATGGTAAGTTCGAACTGACAGTTTCTGGAGATAAAGGAGAAGTAGTTATCTCTTTTATTGGTTACAAATCAAAAACTGTAGCTTTCACAGTTGGCGCTGACAAGAAAGCTGATTTAGGTTCTGTAGTATTATCTGCAGATGAGAATTTGCTTGACGACATCGTTATTATGGGTGTTGCTGACGTAGCAAAGGATCGTAAAACTCCAGTGGCTGTTTCTACAATTAAAGCTGCTCAAATTCAAGAAAAACTTGGAGCTCAAGAATTTCCTGAATTATTAAACACAACTCCATCTGTTTACGCTAGTAAATCAGGAGGTGGATTTGGAGATTCAAAAATTAATATTCGTGGTTTTGATCAAAAGAACATCGCTGTAATGGTTAATGGTATGCCTATTAACGATATGGAGACTTCTGCAGTTTATTGGTCTAACTGGGCTGGTTTATCAGATGTAACATCTGCTATGCAAGTTCAACGTGGATTAGGTTCTTCAAAATTAGCTATTTCTTCTATCGGAGGAACAATCAACATCTTAACTCGTACAGCTGAGGCTAGACAAGGTGGATCTCTTTCTGCTGGTGTTGGTAATGATAATTACTTTAAAGGTTCTGCTTCTTATAACACAGGGATTTTAGAGAATGGTTTCTCTGCTTCTGTTTTAATGAGCTACAACCGTGGAGATGGTTATGTTCAAGGGACTAACTTTGAAGCTAGTAACTATTTCTTAGGTTTAGGATACCGTTCTAAAGATGCTAAACACAATGTACAGTTTACATTCACTGGAGCACCTCAAACGCACGGACAACGTTCTACTTATACTTCAATAGCTGAGTCTATTGCTCAAAGTGGAAATAGTGATCCAAATATCCGTTACAATAAAGACTGGGGATATTTAAATGGTAAGATGTATAATGGTAAAGAAAACTATTATCACAAACCAGTTATGTCGATCAACTACGATTGGCAAATGAATGAAACTACTAAATTAAGTGCAGTTGTTTACGGTTCTTGGGGCCGTGGAGGAGGAGCTAGCATGAATGGTAAGGTAGTTACAGGTAAAGATAAAGATGGTAAAGATATTACAGCTTATGCTGATGGTGTATTAGGTGCAGATGGACAACTTCGTATGGATGACATCGTTGCTTATAACCAAGGTAAAGCAAATGCTTTTGGTGGACCTATTAGAAAAGGTACTATTAATGATAACAATAGTGGGATTACTAAATTAAACTCTGTAAACTCTCACAACTGGTATGGTACTGTAATTAACTTGAACAAAAAGTTAACTGAGAACATAACATGGGATATCGGGGTAGATGCTAGAACATATAAAGGATTCCACTTTAATAATGTTTCTGATTTCTTAGGTTCTACTGGATACAAAGAAACAGGAAATCTTAACTATGATGCTAATGGATATGTAGTAACAAATAGTTACGGATCAACTGTTAGCTACAACCCTTGGGCTGATAAAAATAATGTAGGAGATGTAAAATATAACAATGACGGTAACGTTCGTTGGTATGGAGGATTTACTCAGTTTGAGTACTCTAAAGATAATTTCACAGCTTTCATTCAAGGAGCTATTTCTAATCAAGACTTCCAACGTGTTGATAACTTTGTGAAGGATGGTAGAACTATGGATAATTCAAAAACTCCAAAACCTTTACCAGAATGGAAACAACAGTCAACTACTTCTTGGAAGAGCTTAGTAGGTGGTAACGTTAAAGGGGGAGTTAACTATAATATTGACGATCACCATAATGTTTTTGGTAATGTTGGTTACTATTCTAAGCAACCATTCTTCAATGGTGTGTATATTAACAACACAAACCAATTGAACCCAGATTTAATGAATGAGAAAATCTTCGGTGTTGAGTTAGGGTATGGTTTCCGTTCAGCTTATTTTAATGCTAACGTTAACGTGTACAGAACTTCATGGGAAGATAGAATTGAAAGAAAATCATCTACTGTTGAATTACCTGGTGCTGATGGAAAAACTATTAAATACCAAGGTAATGTTCAGTTAAATGGATTAGCTCAATTGCATAGAGGAGTTGAGTTTGATTTTAACTCTCGTCCAACTGACAAATTAACAATCAATGGATCTTTCTCTTACGGAGATTGGAAATATACTAAAGATGTTAAGAATGCAACTTTAGGTTTAGATTATGAAGTTATCGAAGGATTAAAATTTGATGGTACTTACCGTTTTGTAGATAAGTTGTATTCAAATGTTGATGTTATGGCTGCTTCTGATCCTAATAATAAAGGAGCAATGGAGTTACCAAGTTTCAACTTATTTGACTTAGGGATGACTTACACAATGAAAGTTGGAAAAGATAAACTTAAATCATTTGTTGTTAGAGCGAACGTAAACAACGTATTTGATACTATTTACATCGCTGAGGGTAATACTTCTAAAAGAGCAGGTGACAAAGGAACAACTGGAAAAACATGGAAAGGTATTGATACATCTAACCAAGTATGGTTCGGTGCTGGAAGAACTTGGAACGTAACTTTACGTTATAACTTCTAACAGTTATACAAAATATATCACAAAAAAGGAGATCATTTATGGTCTCCTTTTTTTATTACGTATTTTTAGGCTTATAATAAAAACGTAAGTAATATGAGCAATAATAAATTTGGTAAATCAGACTTGTATGTTCCGCAATTATCTTTTGGAGGTAATGTATTCGGATGGACATTAGACGAGAAAGAATCTTTTAAGATGTTAGACGAACTTTATGACAATGGTCTTACATTTATAGATACGGCTAACAACTATTCGCACTGGGCTCCTGGTAACGTTGGAGGTGAATCCGAGGCAATTATAGGGAAGTGGATTAAAGAGCATAAGAAACGTCATGATATCGTGTTGTCTACTAAAGTAGGGGGGACGATGGGAGATGGTTCTAAGGGATTAAAGCCTGCGTATATTAATAAGTGCGTAGAAGAATCATTACAACGACTTAATACAGATTATATAGATTTATACTTCTCTCACTTCGATGATTTAGAAACAGATCAAGAAGAGACTATGGGAGCCTTTAATGATTTAGTAAAGGCTGGTAAAGTACGTTATTTAGGAGCCTCTAACTTAGAAGCAGATCGCATTAGCAGTAGTAATGCTCTTGCAAAAGAAAAAGGATGGGCAGAGTATATCGCTATACAGCCTCTTTATAATCTATATGACCGTGTTAAGTATGAACAAGAGTACTTACCCCTAGTAGAGAAAGAAAACTTAGCTGTAATGAGTTATTTCGCATTAGCAAGTGGCTTCTTAAGCGGAAAGTATAGAAGCTTAGATGATATAGAGGGAAGTTCTCGTAAAGATATGGTGAAGGGATATATAAACGAGCGTGGTATCGCTATTCTTGATCAATGTGACACAATAGCAAAACAGCATAATGCGACAATAGCAGAAGTAGCGATAGCTTGGCAATTACACAAGCCATCTATTAGCACACCTATTGTTAGTGCGACATCTAGCACCCAATTAAAAAGTTTAGTTCGTTCTATGGAGATTAAGTTGTCTGTAGAAGAAGTAGCTCTACTTGATAAAGCAAGTGAATACTAAGAAATAGAAATTTCATTCTAATAAAACGAAGAAGGCAGACTCTATATAAAGTCTGCCTTTTTTGTTTTTTCTAAAATTGTATAAGTTCAAGTGCAGTACTTTTCTTGCGCTGTAAACCTAAGTAATAATGTTCTCCTCTTCTAAATATCATTGAATAGCTCGTTTTAATCTTGTTGTCAGCGATGTAGTTGCGTATCTCATCTACTTTATTTGTCGCAACAGTAGCTGTTGGATTATGTTTTAACTCCTTGTCTAATTCGCTATATGCAAGGATGGTTTGTGTATCTCCGTAAGCGTTTAGGTTGTCTCCAGCTATTGACGTTATAGCCATTTCAATGGCGGTTCCGACTAATGCCCCTATCAATCCATGTTGACCATATACAGGTTGGTTTTTGTTCAGGATTGTTGCTCCACCATAACACACTGTGTAACCGTTATCACTAGGGAATAAGGATAATCCATTCATACTAGAACGGTAACTCCTGTTGAGAAACTGACTCGTTTTAGTAATGGTTTTAGCTCTACTAAGATTATTGTCAACAGCCTGATAAATCTCTCCATTTAAGAAACTAATATCTTGTGTTTTATCGATTCTAAACTTTTGAATTAGATCACCACTTAGATAGTTGATATTAATATTTATAAAGTCTTTCGTATAGCATATTTGCGCAATCTTATCTTCTATTAAGAACGAATTAGATTTGATACTCAAGTAGTCTTTATTTTCGGTATTTTGATTAAATACAGTGCTATTCGCTTGTTTACTTTTTAAATCAATAAACAGTAACACCGTTCTTCTGTCAGAATTATCTAAGGTAATGTACACTGCTTTATTGCGGATGTATATTTTTCTTTTAGCACTTGCAATTGGTATGGCACTAGGAAGTTCCTCTCTTATTTTTAGGATATTAAGAGGTCCCTTGGTTGATTCAAGGCCTTGAAAAGCTTGATGTAATGTAGTTAGATTATCCTCATTGTCATAGAATTTATTCCTGTCTAGATCTATTTGTGATTCACTAAGTTGTTCTAATTGAGAATTGTACTCTATTATTCTTAGAGAATTTGTATTCTTTAAACTTGTAATGACATAAAATATATCATCAGCGCCAAAACTAGTTACAATATTCTCATCTTTAAGATTTAAAACAAGATTGTTTATAATTGGCTTTGATTTGGTGTTAAAATCATAAGATATAGAAGTCAACTCTTTTCCATTTCTCTCTAACCAATACAGCGTTGGATTAAGATTAGTATCTGTAGTATGTCCCACGAGTAGCTTTCTTTTAGCGTCGAAGTCTTCTGCTATAGTACTTACTACATTAAATGAAGCATCTGTCTTATGTGCTTCTATATGAGAATTAGTCATCACGAAAAAGAAGTTATTATCTTTTTCTTCAAACTGATACGTATCGTCGATTTTGGTGATAAATGTATTTAATGTTGCACTAGGTGTTTGTGCTAATAAGTTGGATACATTACTTACGATGAGTAGTAAGGCTACATTTATAAATTTCATATTTTGTGTTTTAAGGTAGGCATAAAGTTAGACCTTAATTTCTGTTTATCTAGGATGCTTTATTTTAAACCCGAAATACGCGATAGAAACGAAAAGTAATTATAGAAGATAGGTCTGAATTATTCGTTATATCAGTTTGTTTTTGTTTCTTCGGGACTTTTTAGACTGTCTAGATATACCAAGTGTTTAGCCTTTTTATAGTAATGAAATAGTTTATACATATCATAAATGTAAATTATCATAAGAATAGCAGAGATGATATGCATGAATATAACTCTACTAGAGTCATTTGAATTACTCATTACGGAGTCTTGTACTTCGATGTTCGTATAGATAAGTAATATGACCGCTGGAGTATAACATAGCGGTTTAAAGATATAGAGGTAACCAAAAGTTAGTATAGCAATCTTTCTGTTTCCTAAAGAACTTATAAATCTCATTACCATGAAAACAAAAAAGAAGAAAATCCCAATTTGCAGTAAAAGAGAAATTTGTGTTTCTATATCAAATACGTATGTGTCTCCTACGTAAGGGCTAATGTAGACAGAAATAACCTTACCTACTTTATAGTAGTCATAGTTATTCTTCTGAACATTGTGTTGCAGCGAACCTAGTTTATCTGAACTCAAGGTTATTTCAATTATTCTACTGCTAGGCATTTCTTCAATTTTAGTGATAAGAGCATCTTCTTTATCGTAGGTAAAGATTGCAGTGGTATGTTTTACAAGAGGTAAGTTTTCATCTAGTAACTCATTCATTACATATGACGGAAAATGCCTATAAGGATATAAAGTAATTATTATAGCAGTTAGTACTATAATAGTAGGAATGAGTTTGATCAGTTTTTTATTCATTAGTTTTTAAGTCGAGTTGCTCTTTAACCCAGAATCCGCATTCGCCCTATACTACGAATAAATTCTACTTTACATCTCTTTCATTTCTTCTAAAACCATACTATAGTACGCTTTTTACATAAATTCAGAGCTGTTTTGTATAATTCATTCTCGTTAATAGGTCTATCGCGTATTCCGGGTTTAACCCAAAATCAGTGTTAGCCAAATACTACAAAGCAATTATACCTCATAGCTCTTTCGTTATTTCTATAACCATATTATAGTATGCAGAAGTCATTAAATCAGATCTGTTTTGTATAATTCCTTTTCGCTTATATGTCTATTGCATAATCTGGTTTTAACATTTAAAGATACTATTTTTAATAAATAGTGATCAAAAAAAAGACCACCGATTCAATTCAGTGGTCTTTACTATTATGTTGAAAGCTGTGATTAGTTAATCGTAGCTCCGTTTTTTACATTTTCTTCGTCAGGATTAACGAATACTAATTTACCATTTTGGTCTTCTGTCATTAGGATCATTCCTTCACTTTCAACACCTCTTAAGGCACGTGGAGCAAGGTTCGCTAGTACAGTTACTCTTTTACCGATGATATCTTCTGGTTTAAAGTGTTCTGCTATACCTGATACGATTGTACGAACATCCATACCAGTATCCACTTTTAATACTAAAAGCTTATTTGCTTTAGGCATTTTCTCAGCTTCTACGATAGTACCAACACGTAAGTCAAGTTTCGCAAAATCTTCATAAGTAGAAGTTTCTTTTTGAGGCTCTACTACTCTTGCAGCAGCAGCGTTCTCTTTTTTAGAAGCTTCTAATTTATCTAATTGTTTTTGCACTTCCTCGTCTTCTATCTTAGCGAATAATAATTCAGCTTGTCCGATAGTGTGTCCAGCAGGTAGTAATACTTTATCTTGAGAGATAGCACCCCACTTAATAGGAGTCTCTATCTTAAGAATAGACTTTAATTTATCAGCCGTAAATGGCAAGAATGGCTCAGCAAGTGTGCTTAACGCAGCAGCGATTTGAAGCGCTACATACATTTGCGTTTTTACTCTTTCTGGGTTCTCTTTGATTAGCTTCCAAGGCTCTTCGTCTGCTAAGTATTTATTACCTAGACGAGCTACATTCATCATTTCTGCTAATGCCTCTCTAAATCTGTAACGATCTACCGAACTTTCGATTACACCTGGGTATGCTCTTAATTCTGTCAATGTAGCGATATCTACATCTGAGAACTCGTTTGGTTGAGGGATTACTCCTTCATAATATTTGTTAGTTAATACTACTACACGGTTGATAAAGTTACCGAAGATAGCTACTAACTCATTGTTATTTCTAGCTTGGAAGTCTTTCCAAGTAAAGTCATTGTCTTTTGTTTCTGGAGCATTAGAAGTCAAGGCATAACGCAATACATCTTGTTTACCTGGGAAATCTTCTAAGTACTCGTGAAGCCATACTGCCCAGTTTTTAGACGTAGAAAGTTTGTTTCCTTCTAAGTTTAAGAACTCATTTGCAGGTACGTTATCAGGTAGGATATAACTACCTTCTGCTTTTAACATCGCAGGGAAAATCACACAGTGGAACACGATGTTATCCTTACCGATGAAGTGTACTAATTTAGTATCATCAGATTTCCAATATGGTTCCCAATCTTTCCCTTCTCTTGCAGCCCATTCTTTAGTAGAAGAGATGTATCCGATAGGTGCGTCAAACCAAACATAAAGTACTTTACCTTCTGCACCCTCTACTGGTACTGGGATACCCCAATCCAAGTCACGAGTTACAGCACGTGGTTTAAGCCCATCGTCTAACCAAGATTTTACTTGACCATATACGTTAGGTTTCCAGTCATTTTTATGACCTTCTAAGATCCACTCACGTAAGAATGTATCATATTGATCTAATGGTAAGAACCAGTGTTTAGTAGACTTTAAGATAGGTTTAGTCCCTGTGATAGTTGACTTAGGATTTATTAGATCCGTAGCGTTTAATGATGTACCACATTTCTCACATTGGTCACCATACGCTTCTTCGTTACCACATTTAGGACAAGTACCTGTCACGAAACGGTCAGCTAAGAACTGATCTGCTTTCGCATCATATAATTGTTCTGTTACTTCTTCGATAAACTTCCCTTCAGCATATAATTTCTTAAAGAACTCAGATGCTGTCTGGTGGTGAATAGATGATGAAGTACGAGAGTAATTATCTAATGAAATACCGAAATCCATAAAAGACTGCTTGATAATACCATTGTATTTATCAATTACTTGTTGAGGACTAATCCCCTCTTTTTTAGCTTTCATAGAAATAGCTACTCCATGCTCATCACTTCCACATATAAAAGCTACGTCTTTTCCTTGCAAACGCAAGAATCTTGCATAAATATCAGCAGGTACATATACACCAGCTAAGTGCCCGATATGGATAGGTCCATTCGTGTACGGTAAGGCTGCTGTAATAGTATATCTTTTAGGTTCTTGTATCATATATCAATTACTGTTAATCTCAAACTAATTTGTAATATGCAAAAATAAACAATACTAATGGAATACTGTTATTTATTTTTCACCTAGTATATAGTCTGTCAAAGGGATCCAATCGGCACCTTAATTATCCGCAAACTATACTGAAGAATGAATTCTCACACACAGGATTCTATCTAGCATATAAGGTACAGACGCAATATCTTGCGTGTCACTCAATACGTTGTCTCATTCACTAAAAACATCTACAAGATGTTTTCTTAACGTTCTGTCCTGTGTCACCCAAAGTAACCACAATACTTGTCATGCTGAAGAATGAAGCATCTCACGCGTAACTCGACACAGTAACCACAATCTATTATTGTCACAAGAAAGCATCATTTGATGTTTTATGTGGGCGTATAGTTATACGCCCCTACACCTAGATGACGCCAAACAATGCGTTATACATATCACCTAATGCCGTAGGCGCACATTCCTAATTCCTAATTTGAAATTTCTAATTAATTATCGCTGATATTAGGAACCTCTAAGATTGAACGCACTCCATCAAATACTCCTTCATTAGCTTGATCACTTTGTACAGTAGGTTTAGAGTCTTTAGGCTGTTTTATAATTTGCTTATTTACTGTGCGGATATAGCCAGGTGGAGTCCACTTCTTCAATTTCTTTTCTTTATCAGAAGCATCTACTGAAGATAGGAGAGTTTTATCTTCAGTAGAAGATTTATCTGAATCTATAGGTGGATTTTGCTCCATAGTATGTACTTGATCTACTACTTTATTTTCTTTAAAAGGAGGTGTGATGGGAGATGTTGTTTCTACTTCAGTACCTTTATCAACTTCTTTTAGAAAGTTTTTAAGAGAGATATCTCTAGCTTGTTCTATAGGGATAACCTCAGAAGGCAGCTGGTTTCCGTTCTCAGATCCCTCTTCCCCTTTTTCTACTTCCATTTCCCCATTTCCTGCTTTCAGTTCCCCGTTCCCTGTTTTCTCCTCTACATTTTCCAGTTCTATAATTCCGTGAAAACAGCTTGTGCTGTGTACGCTTCCATCCTCTGCTTTCCACATACTCCAAAAGTAAATTTTTCCTTCTACCCACTTGTCAGGTAGACTAAAGTGAGCATATTTATCAATGCGTTTTCCCACATTAGGAATGGCTATAAATTCGTTTAATTTCTCGTTATACACCATCATCGTTAGCGAATCAGTATCTAGAGTCAATGCGTTGATCAAACCGTTATCCCACTGCACTTTAAACTTACCCGTTTTTAAGCGATTGATTTTTTTGATTACAGCTGGAGCAAGGTTTCCGATAGAGAGTAAGGCACTTTCAACTGTGATATGTTGTAATCCATTGATGAGTTTAACCCCTTGTTTCATTAGCCTAGAGATCATTTGTTCTTTACCTGTAATCCACTTTTCACCATTATGTACAACAGGACAATGCGCATTGACAAAATCCTTAAACTTACTTGCAAACGTAGAGACTAAGCTCATTTTATCCCATTGAAGCAGTTGTTTCTCTGTTGGTTTTTTATGTGACTTACGAGGTTTAGCACGGATGTAATTTACTCCTCTCCACGTTACTCCAACTACTGTTCCTACCTTACCATTTATTGGACCTAGTATACCTTGTTTAATTTCTGCCATAACTTAAGTTTTTTGTTTTTTCGTGATTTTGGTTTTTTGTTGGGGCGAATTGCAATTTGCCATATCATTCCCTGTTTTCTAATATATAAAAATCAGCATACCATGTACATAAGTAGCTAGAAATATTTATAGGCTGTTCAGCCCTTAGCCACTCTGCCTTGATGGCTGAATGCGAATTAATTAAGCGCTAAAAACACTGAAAATTCTTTTGTTTTTAGACAGATTTCGTCTTATACTGTGAGAAAGTAGAGAGGATGAAGTTGACCCATTCAAGAAGAGTAGAAGAAGAATAACAGGAGAATAGTTGGGCAGAATCTTCTCAGCCCAACTATTCTCCTATCATTCTCCAAGTATTGTCCTAGGATTGGAGAACATAGCCCGAATTTGTTGGGATTGAAGGTAGTATTCGAAGTTAGGTGTTGTATCTTTGTTTTTGTTAACGTAATGAATATTAGTTATTTATGTGTTTTAAAAAAATATTTAAAAAAGTAGTATTAGAATATGCTATATCGTCTGTGGATAGGGTAGAGCAAAAAAAGGGAGTATTTGGGGCTACAGAATTCTAATTTTTAGAGTAAAAGAGGGTGGAAGGAAAAAAAATAGATGATTAATGGGAGGAGATACATGTCACGGATTGCAAATCCGCGACAGCGTGGGTATTGTGGCTACTGTGTGTACTTTTGAAGATGTAGGTAGCTTGTGAGGATTTGTAATCCTTGGGAGCTTTTTAAAACTGTGTGGATATACACATCACGGATTGCCATGATAGTGTGTTCTATATTTGGTATATTGTTTGTGGTTGATTATATGTTTAGAGTATTAATAATCAATATGATTAAATGTCGACACAATATAAAGCAACAGAACTTGATAAAGCTTATTTTATAACAATTACTACTGTAGGTTGGATAGATCTATTTACACGTCTAGAGCAAAAATATGTTGTAATAGATGCTTTGTGTTATTGTCAAAGTAATAAAGGGTTAGTGATATATGCTTATGTTTTAATGCATAGTCATGTTCATATTCTTTGTAGAAGTGTGGATAGGTATAGTATTGCTGAAATAATGCGTGATTTTAAAAAGTTTACAAGTAAAAAAATTATTGAAACTATTCAGGATGAATCTGAAAGTAGACGTGAGTGGTTGTTAGAATATTTTGCTCGTAGTTGTCAATATTTAAAGAGAGATCAACAATATAAAGTTTGGCAAGATGGTTATCATGCGAAAGAAGCTTATTCTCTAGAATTTATAAAGCAGAAGATAAATTATATTCACCTAAACCCTGTAAAAGATAAAGTAGTTACACGCGTTGAGGATTATTATTTTAGTTCAGCACGTAATTACTGTGGACTAGATAATGAATTGGAGGTATTTATTCTTGATATTTAGTCTGCGGTTATACACGTCACGGATTAGTCTGCCAACACGCCATCTGTCCCATTCACTAAAACTGTGTTGATATACACGTCACGGATTGCAAATCCGCGACAGCGAGTATTGTGGCTACTGTGTGTAATTGCGTTTCGCTTTAGACTTTTAAAAGATAGGTAGTCTTAGTAAGGGGCTCGCGTGGATTTGTAATCCGTGCGGAGCTTTTTTAAAACCGTGTGAATATACACGTCACGGATTAGTCTGCCAACACGCCATCTGTCCCATTCACTAAAACTGTGTTGATATACGCGTCACGGATTGCAAATCCGCGACAGCGAGTATTGTGGCTACTGTGTGTAATTGCGTTTCGCTTTAGACTTTTAAAAGATAGGTAGTCTTAGTAGGTAGCTCGCGCGGATTTGCAATCCGTGCGGAGCTTTTTTTAAACTGTGCGGAGTATTTTAATTTAAAAAAGCCATTGACTTTATCACAAATCAATGGCTATATAGTATTCGTTTTATTATCTATTTTAGAGTGGTGCTCCTACAGGGATATCACAGCGATGTCCTGGTTGCCCGTGCTCTGGATTTGCTTTTACTGATTCACCTTCTTGTAGAAAAGCTTTATTAGCATTGTTATTCATTAAGACAGGCGTAGCAGGAGCATTATTTTGATTTTCGCCTTGAAGCGGTGTATCTAATGGCGCTCCTACAGGGATATCACATCGGTGTCCTAACATTCCGTGTTCAGGATTTAGTCCTGCTCCCTGAGTATTTGCATTCTGAAGGTCACTGCTATTGGCTATGATATCTTTTACTGTCATCTCCTGTTGAGTAGTCGTTTCTTCTTTAGTAGCTTCTTTACAACTTACTAATACAGTAAGGCATAAAGTTAAACTTAGTATTATAGTTTTTCTCATCTGATATTTAGTTACACAGTGTGATATAGTTAGTTAAACATACTATAAATAGCTGAGATGTGAAACTAAATCATGTGTTTAACCAAATTATATTAAGGTAAAGAAGAATTGTACAAGTTTACTCTTGCCCTTTTTGTTGTTGGATGTTTTTCTTCATATCATCATCCATTTTGAAACTTCCATTGCTAGAAGATGAGCTGTTCTCACCTGTACCGTGCATAGGGATAGCTGTAGGCCCTTGATCTTCTGATGTGCTTGTAGATGTTGATTCTACAGGCGTTGTTTCTGTTGGAGTAGTGTCTTTGTTCTCTTTACATCCTACAGTTAGTAGGGCTATAGTAGCGATTAGTATAACGTGTTTAGTCATTTTATATGTATTGTGAGTTTTATTGTTGTTGTTTGGAGTGAGCTTATTCTAGATTAGGCTGCATCGGTTGATTGATGTCGTCAGATGAGATAGATGTTGCCTTCTTGCGTCCTTTAAGGCAAAAGAAGTAGATACAACTAAAGATCCAATTGAACCAAAATAGATAGAAACCTAAGTGGAAATAAAACTTCATGTGCTTATGTGAGGTAGTCGTGAAGTCAATATACGTATAGTATGCTCCGATTAATCCGATGACTAAGAATACAAATGATACAATATGACTTGTTTTACTCGAGGCAAATTTCTTAAATAAAGCAAGTACTAGTATCACGATCATTTGTACAGCGAATATCGCTAATGCAGTCTTCCAAGGTGTCTTGAAAATAAGATATTCTCTTTTGACTAAGGTTATTCCTATTCTTCCTAATGTAGACATATTGGCTATCAATAGAGAAGAAATTATAGCTAGAATAACTTGTATTAGCGCTAGTATAGTGATGTTCTTTCCCATTGTTTATTGGTTAATCGTCCAACCTGTTTCTTCAGTAAAGCGAAGTTTATACTTCTTAGTGATGAACTTTGTATTTGGATTTTTGTCTTTTGCAAGAGAGATAAACGGAGTATACTCTTTGTTAAGCATTACTGATGCAGTAGCAGATTTTTTACTTCTATTGTTTAGTTGTAGATTACTACTGTCACCTAGTGTATATAGTATCGTTTTTACTGTTACTTTATCATTCTTTTGGTCAATCACGAAAGGGTGAGCTTTCTCCGTAAGTTTAAGAGTCACGTTCCAAATAGAATCTTTAGACAACCATTTCTTTTTAGATGTTTCTTCTGCGAACTCTATGTATCCGTCTTTCTCTAGTGATTTATATTGCTCTATTTGTAGACTGTCTTTTTTTATTCTCAACTTCTTTTTCCCTAAGTGGATAGTCGTAGTCTCATATTCAGGTTTATCAGCAAGATAAACTTCTATCGTATCATAAGCTTTAGAAGCATTGATGTCTTTGTTGTTACAACTGCTAAGTAATAGCACTAAGAATAGTGATAATGTAGTTAGTAAAGTTCTTGTTTTCATAGCGTAAATTTTAGTCAAAAGTACAAAAAAAGAGATTACGTTATTAACTATTTTCGATTGTGTTATTCGCTGTTTTCAAATGGGTTATCTGTAAAAATAAAGGCCGCTATATAGCGACCTTTATTTTATCTGTTTTGTTGGATTATTAGTTTCTAACCCAAATTTCGATGTCTTTCTGTAGGCGTTTACCATTAGAGATTACCGTCATACTCATAGACGTTTTTCCTGTATTCTCATTGGTTTTGATGACTAATTCATCACCTTCTATTGTAGCGTATCCGAACATATTCTCTAAGTTCTTTACAGACTTTTCGATTAATGCATATGGGCTATCTTGATCGATTACGATATCTTTAAGCGCAACTCTAAATTCTTTGTTTGGCTTAAGTACGATTTGGTTTACTAAGATTTCAGGTGCATTATTATCTTGGAAGAAAGGAACAGAAGGGAACCAGTAATGTCCATTCTGATCATTACTATTACCACCTTCCATAAATACTTGATTTTTAGAAGCCCCTTGATTAGATATTATTTTAGTCCAGTTATAACTTCCATTATCACCCCATCCAGATCTTTTGACTAATAATACTAAGTCATCCGTTACAGGATCTACTCTAAGTCCTGCACCATAGAATACCAGTTTCTTATTAAATCCGTCTTCTCCTAATGTATAAAACTCTTCGTTAAGTTCTCCTGTCTGTGTATTAAACTTTACTACGTTAGCCCCTTTTGTCCAGTATAGTGCATTCTCTTTCACACTTGATGATAATGATCCAGGATTCCAAGCACCCCAAGTTCCATTGATAGGTGCAGTCGCTATGTTGTATGGTTTAGTATCGTTTTTATCTTTAGGATTGATACGTACTATTTCATTTCCTTTACCTGCCCATACGATACCATCTTTATCTAGGGTAACTTGAGTATATCCACCTCCTAGTTTCTCTATGATTGTGTCTGTATCCGTATTGATAATAACTAATCCATCTCCATTTACTACAGCATATACTTTACCATTAGCATAAACCATATTACCAGTTTGTTTGCTGATACCATCTATTTTACCACCTATAGCTTTAGTATTGATATGATACACAGTGATTCCTGCACCTGTAGAGATATATCCTTTAGAGTCAGATACTCCTACGAATGCTCTACCATCACCTTGGATATTTTCAAAAGATTTGACTTCCTTAAAGTTCTTGTCTGTTACGACAAATCTATTTCCTTGTTTAGAGACTATATAATAGTTGTCACCATAAGCTACCCCCATAGTAGTAGTCACACCTAATGACTTGCCACTATTCACTTCAGCGTATATTCTGTATTTTCTATTTAGTCCGTAATCTAAGAAGTTTACACTTCCTTTATCATGTCCGAACCAATCTTCATTGGCAATGTAGAAACCTGTTGGTTGGATTAATGGTGTTGCTGCAGAAGGTGGGATAATTCTAAAGCCGTCTTCATTTCGGTTATCATCTTCTGAGCTACATGCTACTGTAAAAGCAAGTAGTGAAAGCACAAGTGAGCGTGCTAAAATTCCTTTTTTCATTATAGTTTGTTTTTTTGTTATTAACCTTAAATCTGAAGTTACCATTTACTGCGAATTAATTCTACTTTACATAGCTTCAATTAACTCTCGTTTAAACGTTATCTACGGATTTAAGGTTCAACAAAAATAAGCCTTCAGCTATAGGAACAAAGAACTTTTGCTTTTCTTTTTTATAAATACACTCTTTAAGTAGGAGTATTTTACTATTTTAGAGGAATAAAGAGATAAACGGATTATGAAAAAAATAGGAAGCCTTCTATTCGCAAGTGTTTTGATGTTCTCATGTACAGAGAAACAACAACCTTCGAATGAATCAATAAATACGGAAGAACCAACATCATTAACACTTACTATAGCTGAGGCGAAGAAGATTATAGAGCTTCCGCTACACTGTATCGAGATAGAATATCCTAATAAATTAGGGCAAGTAATAGGGAAGGATGAAGATCTAAAAACACCGAAACAGCTTAGACCTATTTTCTACGGATGTTTTGATTGGCACTCTTCTGTACACGGATTTTGGTCTATTGTTACTTTATTACAGAAGTTTCCGGAGTTAGATACAGATGGGCAGATACGCGCTAGGCTGAATAATCTGATTACAGATGAGAATGTAGCAGTTGAACTAGCGTTCTTCCACGATCCAAATAACAAGACTTTTGAACGTACTTATGGATGGGCATGGCTGTTCCAATTACACGGAACGCTGTCTAAATGGGAAGATGCAGATGCACAACGATGGGCAAAGACGATAGAGCCATTGGCTAAAATCATGCAGGAGCGTTATGCAGAATATTTACCAAAATTACTATATCCTATCCGCACAGGGACACATGATAATACAGCATTCGGATTATCACTGTCATTAGACTATGCGCGTCAGATGGGGAATACGTCATTTGAAGAATTGATAGTAACTAACGCTAAGCGTTTATACGGAGAAGATAAAGGATGCAATATAGCCTTCGAACCAAGTGGACACGACTTTTTATCTCCATGTTTAGAAGAAGCACGTCTAATGAGTAAGGTGATGAATCAGGATACATTCCGCACGTGGACGAAGTCATTCTTACCTCAGATATTTGACAAGGCGTTTACACTAGAGGTCGCTAAAGTATCAGATCGTACAGATGGACACTTAGTTCACTTAGATGGGCTTAACTTTAGTAGAGCTACTTGCCTTAAGGAGATAGGGAAAGCGTTGCCTGAGTTAGCACCTAATCTGAATAAACTTTCAGTGAAGCATTTTGAGAATTCGTTTGGCAATATTACAGGAGATGATTATATGGGTAGCCATTGGTTAGGTACATTCGCTTTGTACACGTTAATCCATAATTAGCAGTAGCCTAATACTGCGAATCAATTCTACTTCATAGCTCTTTCATTAGCTCTAAAACCATACTATAGTATGCTTGTATCGCTAATTCAGACCTATTTTGTATAATTACTTCTCGTTTATTTGTCTAATGCTGATTCAGGGTTTAATACACCAATAGTCTGACTATTAAAAAGTAGGGGTAACCCACTATAAATACTATGAAATTAAGAGAAATGTTTGGTATCGAGGACACGCAAAGAGACTTGTCTATCGATGCGGTAAGAGCACTGTTTAAACTGCCTATCGTACAAGGGGTTTATTATAACAGATGGCTAATACCTAGAGGAGATGATATAGTGATAGACTTCTTAGAATCATACGATATCGCAGAAGAAGAGGTAGCAGAGAGTGATAAGTTTGCTATTTATTTTCAAGAAGATGAGTTTAATACACGTCTAGTTATTTCACGTGATTTCATCAATGAAGAGGGAGAAAAAGATGCAGAGATGTATCACTATTTTTATAAACGACTTGGCTTAGACCTTACGAGTGTATTGGTTTTTTATCAAGAGCACAATACCTATTCTGATCAATTGACTTTATTGACGTCAAAAGATCAAGCGCATTTAGAGATTGCTTATCAGTGGTTCACATTTATTAGTGATCTATTGTATTCTGTCAATCACTTTTTTGAGTTTGATGATAAGATAAGTGCTATGGTAGAACAGGCACAATTCTTTCACCCTGATGTAATCAATCAAGAACCTCCTATTAGCACTATATTTCACGATGGAATACTATATCGTGTGGTGAGTATTCGCGAGGGACTTGAGATGCTAAAAGGATTAAAAGGGGTTAATAATGCAGATGAGGAGTTGTATACTTTAGATACGCTAGTCTATGATCTAGGAGAGGAGAGTTCTTATTTCTTAGTGGTAGATAGTGATGCAGAAGTGCACAATCTAGAGATATTAAATGAGATAGAAGATTACGAAATAGATATACAAGGTTATATCTTCACAGGAGATCTTAAAGTAGCTGATTCTTTGTTTTGTCAAGAATTAGACTTTTCGCCTATGCTAGTAGTGCTAGGAGATTTGACAGTGAAGAATGCTTATTTCTGTGGGAATACCCATTATATCGCGGGTAGTGTATATGGAGATGTGGTCTATGCGAAGTACAGTTTAGGAGAGTTGCACGTTAAGGGAACTTTAGATGTACGCTGTATAGTCTCTGTAGATATGCCTTGCTATATTAATAAGATACGCATCACGAGTATCATCTCAGACAATTCTGTTTTTGGATTAGATCAGCTAACAGGCGATGACGGGATGCCGTTCTTCGCACTTAATGTTTATCCTAGTACTCATCGTACACGAGATGTGTTTATAGATGAGATAGCAGAAGAAGAGGTGTGGGGAGAGTATTTTCCTAATGATGATGATGTAATCGAAGCGATGCATCAAGGCAAGGATTTGATTAAGCCCTCTATCTTTAATGTGTATAAAACATTTAATGAGACAGTAGCAGAGCGATTTAATAACTTGTTTATCGAACTGATAGATAGCAATGGATTAGCTTCTCAGAAGATAGATGCAAACTATGTGAGTGAATATTTCTTTAATGTCTATATGTATGAAGGGCAGAAATACCGAGAGCTAGGTCGTAAAGATAAACCGGGTAATTATCAGTCTCGTATCTTGCATAACATTGATACAGGAGAATACACAGCATTAGTGGATTTCTTTAAAGCAGATGGCAAGTCACTGTATAGTGCATTTCGATCTAAACTTACAGATACATTTACCTCTACGCACTCAGCGATGTATGCGTTTAATAAAGCAGAGAGTGAATTCCTTAAGAAGTTAGGGAAAAGATGATAAGGTTAACAGTAATCGGTTTACAGTTCACAGACTGTAAACCGATTATTGTTTTAATTAATAAGGATTGTATTAGACGCAAGGTATTGCGTCTCTACAGACCGTTTCCCATCCGTCAACCGTCAACAATTTCGTTATATCCCTTATGCCGTAGGCAAATACAGTTAACTGTAAACTGCCCACTGTAAACCATTAATTACCCTATCCTAAGACCATTTTTGGTTAGTTTATCCATTGTCATTAATGTTACCTCTTTACCATCTACAGCTCCCATTACTAGGCATTCGCTCATCAGGGTTGCTATCTGTTTAGGTGGGAAGTTTACTACCGCCACTACTTGCTTACCGATTAATTCTTCGGGTGTATATAGTTTGGTGATTTGCGCAGATGATTTGCGTTTACCTATTTCTTCTCCGAAGTCAAGTACTAATTTATAAGCAGGGTTTCTCACTTCAGCGAATACCTCTGCTTCAATGATAGTACCTACTCTCATCTCTACTTTTGAGAACTCATCCCAAGTCAATGTATTGTTGTTATTCTCCATCTTGTTGTTTCTGATTAATTCCAAAAATAGGGAAATAAATGTATTTATTCTTTTTATAAGGTTTTAAAACAACGACAACTGCTCCGCTTCATTAGAAGGCATTCCTAAGAAAGGGAATATGTCGATGATGTCGTATTGTCGGCGTTCAGGGTTAAATTGGCGCAGGGCTACTTTATCACACATAAATGAAATAGCAGGTTTTTCGAAGAACACTAGCGCTTGCTGAAGCTTGATTGGTTCTAGTTTACGAGCGATAGACATGTGGGGTTCGTTACTTTTATAAACATCAGGTAGTGATACTTTACTCATTACTTTCTTAGCATATTCTTTTAGCGTGACCTGATCTTCTTTATCCACTGCTAAGAAGAATGCTCCGTTAGGATATTGGCCGTAATCATTAAAAAGTACTTGCGTAGGTGTGAATGTACTACACTGCTGTCTGACTAACTGCGCTATCTTATTTACACCTATACTATCTGTCTGAAATTTAGATATAGTCATATGTGCTAGAGAGTTCTTACTGTTATACCATCCGATATGGTCTGCTAGCTGTAACTTCATTTGTCTAACTATTTCTATAGTCGCATCATCAGGTTGAAAACAAAGAGAATATCTATTAATCATTCGTACTTATTTAAAAGGTAAAAGTAATGATTTTGGGTTTAACCCAAAATCAGCGATAGACAGATAAGTGAAAAGTAATTATACAAAATAGGTCTGAATTAGTGATTTCAGCATACTATAGTATGGTTATAGCGCTAATGAAAGACCTATGAAGTAGAATTGCTTTGTAGTATTTGGCTAATGCTGATTCTAGGTTAAAGTGAATAACGGTATAAAGGGTTAGTTTATAGACTTGCTTTATCTGATTTAAGGTAATAATAAAAGGGTTATCAACGCACTGTTGATAACCCTTCAAATTATATTGTGGTAGGTCTAAGTTAGCGGATAATAATTCTTCCTCTAAAAGGTACATCAGTAGCTATATCAATATTGTGCGCTTTTGAAATAAATATTTTACAAGGCTTTACTTGATAGACGAACTCGTCTATTATCTCTGATACTTGTACAATAGGGTTTTCTATTTGGTGGTCTTTAAAATCTATAACAAGGATATTACTATCAAAATCATATGCTCTGAATTCTTTTACGTATTTCATAATTAGGGTGTTTTTTAAATTATAAATTAAGTTACGGATAATAAAACAGATAGAAGAATTAAAAGGCTAAAATATTTTGTTTCAGTACTTTTTATAGTTTAGGTATCGTTATATTTGTTAAAGGACTTGTTAACATTTAACATAGTTGTATTAGTAATGGTTCTATTGTGTATGTAGCCTTTCAGCTAATGGTAATTAGTGTTTGAGATTATTAGTTAAATACAATATGAAAGCAAAGGTTATTTATCCGATTGATAGGCAGAGGGAATAATTCACATGGATTTAAAAGATAAGGATGTTTAGTATAGTACTGTTGTTGATAAGTAGTGTTCTTTGGATGGCATATGCTGTTCCAAAAGGGTTACTCAAAAAAGGAGAGGTGATTACTAGTGATATAGCAGGTATTAGATTATATGTGTGTATGTGGTCGATGACGGCTATAGGACTAAGTGTTTATGCTGTTAATACATATATAGAAAACGAGTATTTGATCAATAATCTACAGAAGTATGAGGCGGTCTTGACAGACTATCGTGTTAATCAAAGAGGAACAGGTAAATATGGTACTACATCTTACTCTCCTAGTTTTGAGTTTATCACTGTAGCCGGAGATTCTATAGAATATAATTTAACGAGTACTTTCTTAGTTAAACCAATTAGAGGAAGTAGCTATACAGTGTTTTATAATCCGAAGAATAAGGAGACATATGTGATAAATGCGCAAATGATTATAGGTGGAGGTTTAGTATTACTTGCGATAGTCCTAAGTCTTTATTTCTATTTAGGTATGATGGTATTCTCTATTATCCCTTATAAGATGAGGTCTAAGTGGATAGGTCTACAGATGGTTAAGGGGAGTATGATTATGGCAGGGTTTATAATAATACAGGTATTGATAAGCTACCTGCTATTCTGGAGATATAAGTATTATGCAATACTGATTATCGTTTACTTATTAGCTTCAACTTATGGAGTATGGCATTATAGTAAAAGATATCGGGCGGAATGGTTAAGAGTGTTTAATAGTAGTGAATTAGCAATATTTTAAAATTAAAATATGAGTGGTCAAACGATAATATTAGTTTGTTTTTTGTTGTCATTGGTCTTAGGAGTATTTGTCAATAGACGATTGAATACTGAGCGTGGTGATAAAGTAGGTAATGGGTGTGTGTATATGGGGGTAGTCTATCTAGTAGTGTTAGGTATCACAGTATTAGGAGTAGGGGGTACATTCGCTGTAGGAATGAAACTCGTGGATAAAGCAGATATTATCTATAATGGAGATAAGTATATGGCTACAGTGGTGGACTATGAGGTGAGTGAAAGCTATGATAGTGATAAGGGTACAAGTACGACAATGTACGCGCCTATAGTTAAGTTTGTTACTAATACAGGACTTGAGGTAGTGTATACATTTGACAGTTCTAGTAGCTCTCAGACAGGGATAGGTAGTCTGTATGAAGTTTATTATTATGATGAGACAGGAGGAGTAACTACCTTTAGTTTAGGGTCATTAGCAATGTTATTAGGTGGTGGATTATTATTACTTGTTGGGTTAATGCTATTCTTTGGATTAGTTAATTACGCAATGGGTGGTAATAAAGATCGAGTATATAAGATAGCAGGTTTTATTGGTTTTATAATTGCGATACCATTCGCTTTAATATTGCTGGATATGGCTGCGGTGTATAAGTATTATGCAGATCTAGATATAACAGCTAATGAACGCAAAGGAGTATTGAGATGGATAGTGTTTGTAACGGCTATATTAATTGGCTATATTTTCTTGTTAATTAAAGGAAGACGATGGGGTAAGAAGTTTGCTAAAGAACAAGAAGCTATTGATATATATAGCGAACGTAATAATAGATAGGTATGAACGAACATAATAACAATATTGTCATTTTTATTGGAATGTTAGCCCTTATCTTTTGGCTTACTCACTTGAGTTGCCAAAGGATTAATAGTAGGTACCGCAAAGAGGATAAGGGAGGTTGTGTTTTATTTGGTACTGTTTTCGTGTTTTATTTTAGTTTGATTCCTTTCCTATTTTCAATGACAATGATTATGCCCTTGAATATTGTTAATAAGTATGTAGAGTATAGGAAAGAAATGTCATATCTCGGTAATGTGATGAGACAGTTATGGGTTCTAATTTTAATACTGTTAGAACTTGTGTGTATTTACTACTTGTTAGGCGGAATAAAGTATTTAAATGGTTCTTCTCCAAAAGTGATGTTGGAAGAAGGAAAATATGTAGTGATTAGATATATTATCCCTATTCTGATGGTTTTTATGGGAATCAATTTACTCTATGCTATCTTTTTTTATGGGTTAAGTATTTCTGTACAAATGGTATTAGGGGTAGTGCTGTTGATATGGATGGCTTTTGTGGTGTATTATATCAAGTTGGTTATAGAAAGAAAGATAGGTAATCAGATGAGTTTTGGGAGTGATAAAGGGATAAGAGCTGTAGACGAGGCAAGGTTTAATAGTAAGAAGTAGGGATAATATTAGTAAGTTTAAGGTTATTTGTTTTATGGAAACACGAGATATATTTTTAGGAGCAGTGATAGGTGGGGTTATAAGTTCTATATGGCTTGTGTTGAAATGTATACATCGAGATAAAGAGGCTTATTCTAAATTAGAAACAGTGATAAAGCTTACATTACGAACTATGGTTGTTGTATGTTTACTGTTATTTGTTATGGGATTTATGGCAATTAGAATAGTTAAAGATCTTGACACTGTAGTGAATGGAGATAAATATGTGGCAACTGTAGTTTATAGCGAAGAACCACACTTTGACCAAATGAAATTGACAGGGAACTTGTCTAAAGTTGAGTTTATAACTAAAGAGGGTGAAACAAAAGCTTATTCTTTCTTTAGTCCTAAGGAAGCAACCAATATGCCTAGGGTAGGAGATGTTTACACTATCTATTATAATAGTGATAATTCATCTTTGTTAGAAGTCAATTGGGAAAATATAGTTGTTTTTTTAGCGCGTTTAATGGGGTTTGTAGTTGGCTTAATTGCCCTTAGGCTTTTTATTAAATTGTCGTTAGGAACAGCCAATAGAAAGAGGCTATCATTAGGAATTAAAGTTGCTTATGGGGTTGTTGTATTATTTTATTTTGGAATATTCTATGTGTTTTATAAAATGGAGAACCTAGATAAGTGGGTGATATTTGTTATAGGAAGTACTATAGTAGTTGTCGCTGTATTAGTATTGAGATATCTCACTAAGTTGACAAAGAAAGAATCTATAATTACTGGTAATGTTTTAGACGAGGCAGGGTTTAATAGTAAGAAGTAGAATAGTATGGAATTATATTTTGTATTAGCTGCAGTGATGTTGGTTCTGTTGATTTTCTTTATACATCAACAGAAAAAGAAAACTAGAAAAAAGAAGAAGGCTAAACTAGCAGAGCAGGCTAGGAACGAAAGAGATAAAAAAGCCAAAAATAAAAAGGCAAGTATAGATCAGACATCTAATCAATCAAAACAAGAAACTGACAGAAGTACTCAGATAACAAATAAGCCTCATCCACATAATGATGAGTGGAAGCGCAGAAGTAATAGACGTAAAAGTAGATAGGTATGAAGATTGTTTTATTTATAAGTAGCCTTGTCTTAATTGTGGTGATATGTTTGACTGTTTTGTATAGTCGTCGTAGAGCTAAAGAGAAAAAAACAAAGTTAGGATGTAGCGGAACGGTTAATGTATTTGCATTGATATTAGTAAGTACTTCATTTAGTCTTGGATTTAGCTTTACATTAGGTCTGCAGATAAAAGAGAAGGTTGAGGTAATCTATTCAGGAGAGAAGTATTATGCTACTGTAGTCGATTATGTAGCTACCACTGGATCTTATGATGAAGATAAACGAGCTTATAGTACAGAGTATATTCCTGTGGTAGAATTTAAGCCTAGGTATAAAGAGACTATACAGAAGGAATTAGATTATAGCTCTAATAGTGTACCTGTATTAGGAGAACGTTATTCTGTCTATTATGATACTGATGCTGATCGAGTAGCAGTAGTAGGATGGGCAGCCATATTAAAATTATTCGTAGCTGTGTTGATTGTGGGTGCAATAGATTATGTATTTATAGGATTATTGTTGTATTGCATAGGAAGGCCGATAGCGAATTATAAAGCGAGAGGTATTTATATTGGTCTGTATTATGTGCTACCTGGAGTACTAGTGTTATTTATGCTAGGATTGATATATGGATTGTTTAATGGGGAAGATAAGCCTACATGGGTTTATTTTACGTTATTACTATCTATATTTGGGTTAGGATTAGGACTGTGGGCATTTATTAAGACTATGTGGAGTGGAGATAAAGGTGACAATCAGACCGTATAGATAAAGGTGTAAAATGCAGGGGTTTTTACTTTTGTTTAGCCTTACAGCACCTTCTCAAAACACAAACTACTCTCTACACCGTCATATTGACCATAATTAGGAATAACAGTATAGTTGTTCTTGCGGTATAATATTTCTGCTTGAGACTGTAGCTTACCCATTTCTAAGATACATCTGGTATAGCCTAGATCTTTAGCCCACTGTTCTAATTCGGTTAGTACAATAGACGCAATACCTTTTCCTCTAGCATCAGGAGCAGTAAACATACGTTTTATCTCCATTGTGCCTTTATCATATTCTTTAATTGCACCACAGCCTACAGCGATATCTTGTGAGTAGATGACAATAACGTGGTTAATATGATCTACTTTATTATACTGAGCGAAGAACTCGTGATCATCACCGTCTAATACACGTAGGTATTTATCTAGTTCTGTGATGAGATGGAGGAAGTCTATATTATCAGAGTTGGTTTTTAGGACGTCTAGCATAAGTATTCTTTTGGTTGTGCTGTAAAAGTAGTGTTTTTTACATTTCTAAGTCAGTAGTAATTAGTATCTTTATTAGCAGTATTAAATGTAGTTAACGTAAAGTATTGGTTATGGATTACGAGAGTAAATTTTATTTGGTGTGGGTAATATGTAGTCTTATAATAGGTGTAGGGAGTACATATTTATACAAGATAATACGTGATATAAAACAAGAGCAAGTAGGTAGACAGAAGTACGTTATGATATTTCTAGGAAGTACTGTTTTTGGGATAGCATTGATGAGAGGAGTGTTCTATTTAGCACTATAAGGTATATGTGTTTTATGTCTCTTTGAATGTTGTAATACTTTGTCTGTAATTGTTTGAATTACATTATTTTGTTTTTTAAATGTTGATGTAATTTTATTACAGATAATATTTAAAGACTTAAGATATGAAGTATATAGCGTATTTGTTTATTAGTTCGATAGTATTTTATAGTTTCTATAAATTCTACTTTGTAGGTAATCCAATTCATATTGGTGATTATGCGAGTTATCTAAAAGACCCTATTTTTTATGGGGGAGTTTTACTCGCTGTAATTGTAGATATTTTGTTAGTGTCTATGATGACAATGAATGAGAAGAAGTTTTAAGTTGTAATACGTATTTTCTAATTGTATAGCTTTTTCCATTGACTAATCTGATTAAATGTTTTTATATGTTATGGGAGTGGTAATGGCTATAATTAGTGTGTATGGTACTGCATTCTGGATATTAATTTTTGTAGTATATGTGATTGTGCAATTGATTTTGCGCAAAAGACATTCTATGAGACATTACATAGTAGTGTACTTAATTGGGCAGATAGTTACCCCATTAATTGTTTGGCTATTGCTGATATAACTGATATAAAAATGGCGTCCTTATCAAGACGCCATTTTTGTTTATAGTTATTCTTTAGTGACTATTTGCATTGTTTCTCTGTTGACTTGCTTAAGCATAAGTGTTTTGCCATCTAATATCTTTTGTGCAGAGTCGTCATCAAAATGTCTGATGGTATATAATGATACGTTCTCATTATATATTATTTTAAACTTATCACTTAAGATAAGTCTTACGTCTTCGAAGTGATTAAACTTGTCTTCTACACAGACAGAGAAGCTGATAGCAGAGTTTTGGATTACATTAACTTTGATATTGTATTCTCCGAATAGCTTAAAGATGTCACTTATATTCTGTTCCATTATAAAAGAGAAATCTTTAGATGAAAGAGACATTAAAAGTTGGTTCTTCTTTACGATAAAACAAGGCACATGAGGAGTCAACGGTGCTCCCTTAGATACATTAGTTCCTTCTAATAGCGGGTTAAGGAAAGACTTTACATATAATGGTATTTCCTTTTGGCGTAGTGGTTGTAGTGTTTTAGGATGTATCACTGATGCTCCATAAAAGGCTAGTTCTATCGCTTCAGCATACGATATATGTTGAAGTAAAGTAGTTTCTTCAAAGTATCTTGGATCTGCGTTAAGTACGCCTGGTACATCTTTCCATATCGTCACACTCTCTGCATCTAGTGCATAGGCAAAGATAGCTGCTGAATAGTCAGACCCCTCTCTCCCTAACGTTGTTGAGAATCCATTAGAGTCAGATCCAATAAATCCTTGTACAACGAATAATTGCTTTGTGCAGATATTCGCTTTTATGAGTTCGATAGTTATATCCCAATTGACATTAGCATCTCGATATATAGTATCTGTCTTGATAAGGTTACGTGAGTCAAGCCAATTATTCTCTATACCGGATTCGCTTAGGTAGTAGTGTAGGATAGTGGTAGAAATGATCTCACCATAACTCACTATCTGATCATAAACGAAGTTGTAATTTGGAGATTTGTTATTTAAAAGGAAGTAAGTGATCTCTTCAAATAGCTCTTGAAGCGATGTATAGATAGCGTGATTTTCATTAGGAAATAATTCTCTAACGATGTTATAATGGTAGTTTTTTACTACATCTACAGATTCAGCTAGATCAAATCTGTTCTGAAAGTAGTTATGTACTACTACTTCTAATGCATTGGTAGTCTTTCCCATGGCCGAAGCGATGATTAGACTATCTTCATATCCTACTTTTCTTAGAACGTCACATACGTTCTTTACATTTTCTGCGTCTCTTACTGAGGCTCCTCCAAATTTGAATACTCTCATTACTTAGTTTGACTAAATTGTTCTATTCCGTTTTGATCCATTTGCACAGTATACCAATCTTCTAATACTGTAGCACCTGATTTTTTATAAAAGTTGATAGCTGGTTCGTTCCAATTTAGGACTACCCATTCTACTCTGCGAACACCTGTTGCTTTCGCGATGTTCATTACTTCATTATATAGTGCATAACCTGCTCCTGTACCACGTGCTGATTCTGTAACGATTAAGTCTTCTAGATGGATAGTTCTACCTTTCCACGTTGAGAATCGGTTATAGAATAACGCCATACCGATGATGTGATTATCTAGTTCAGCAACAAGAACATTGAATAAAGGATGCTCACCAAAACCATCTTTGATAAGGTCCTCTACTGTCACTTCTACAGCGTCTGGTTCTTTCTCGAATGTTGCTAATTCTTGTATTAAAGCCAATACATCTGACATGTCATTAGTTGTCGCTGGTCTAATATTCATTATAGTTATTGATTTAATGGTTAATGTCTTCGGTTACACGACAAAATTAACGATATTTGCACTGTAAAATACACAACTAAAGAATCATTTTTAAAAATGACAACAGAAAGATCTCAAACTTTAGGAGAATTTATCATCGAGAAACAAGAAGACTTTAAGTATTCTTCTGGTGAGTTATCTAGATTAATTAATTCTCTTAGACTTGCTGCAAAAGTGGTAAGTCACCAAGTTAACCAAGCAGGTTTAGTTGACATCGTAGGTGCTTTTGGAAAACAAAATGTACAAGGTGAGCAACAACAGAAACTAGACGTTTTCGCAAACGACGTATTCATTAAAACACTTATCAATAGAGAAATCGTATGTGGTATCGCTTCTGAAGAGGAAGATGACTTCATCTCGATTCACGGTAGAGACGGTAATAATGATAACAAGTATGTCGTGCTAATGGATCCATTAGACGGATCGTCTAATATAGATGTGAATGTATCAGTAGGTACTATCTTCTCTATCTATAGACGTGTTACTCCTGTGGGAACTCCTGTAACGATGGAAGACTTCTTACAAAAAGGAGATAACCAAGTAGCAGCTGGATATATTGTATACGGTTCTTCAACGATGTTAGTTTATACTACAGGTAACGGAGTACACGGATTTACATTAAACCCTGCTATCGGTACTTTCTTCTTGTCTCACCCGAATATGAAGATTAATGAGGATGGGCATATTTACTCTATCAATGAAGGTAACTATGTACATTTCCCTCAAGGTGTAAAAGAATATTTAAAATACTGTCAAGCTGAGGAGAATGACAGACCTTATACTTCTCGTTATATCGGAAGTTTAGTGTCTGATATTCACAGAAACATCCTTAAAGGGGGTATTTACATTTATCCTACGAGTACTAAAGCTCCTAAAGGTAAATTAAGATTGTTATACGAGTGTAATCCTATTGCGTATATCGTTGAACAAGCTGGAGGTAAAGCTTCTGATGGTTATGGCCGTATTATGGAAGTTGAGCCAACTGAGTTGCACCAACGCGTTCCTTTCTTCTGTGGTAGTAAAAACATGGTAGAGAAGGCGGAAGAGTTTATGAAGAATAATACATTATAAAACGAAAGAGCTAATCATCACTGATTAGCTCTTTTTTATTTTTTGCGATTGTGTATTTCTTCTATAAATGTATCTTCATCTACATTTAATACTAAAAGTGATAATGCTTTGTCTACTAAGAAATCTATATCTGTAGAGAAGCCTAATGCAACTGCAAATTTCTTTAATATCTCTTTTTGTTTTGGTCCTAAGACATGGTTAACATATACCATTCTAGCTAAGTCGTATAGTCTTTCGATACGATTAGTCTCAAGGTAAGGAGGATTAACAGGGTAACTCAGTGGGTTCTTTAATATTTTAGCGTAGTCTTCATCTGAAATTTCTAGTCGAATTGCTAACTCGTCTAAGAAAGCTTTTTCTTCTGGGCTAAAGTTTCCATTAGCTAACGCCACACGTACTATAGAAGCAAAGTGTCCTTTGTTTCTCTCTCTAAATCCTAAATCAAATAATTCTGAGTATGACATCTTTGTTTGTTATTAGTTAATATTTAGTTTGATTTGTTTTACCTAATGTACTAAAAAGTTATGAGATTAGTATTGATGCTTATTTAAATTTATGGTTCTTTTAGTAAAAATTCTTTAATAGTAGTGTTTTTTGAACTGAAAGTAGCAAATGGTGTAGTCTAGTAAGATGGTCTTAATGGATAGGCTTACTAAAGCTGTGCAATACAGTAGAATTAGCGTGTAGTATTTGGCTGTCGCTTTTTTTGGCTTAAAGAATGGTTTGTGTATTTTTGTTAGTTCAAAGAGTTAAACCACTTTGAGCAAAACACATGACTATTATGAATACGTCTAAGATAACAAAGTATGATAAAGCATACCTGCGCATCGCTCGCGAATGGGGTCAGTTGTCTTACTGCACGAGAAAGAAAGTAGGGGCTATTATCGTAAAAGATAGAATGATTATTTCTGATGGATATAATGGAACTCCTACAGGCTTTGAGAACTGTTGTGAGGATGAGCATGAGTCTACACATTGGTATGTATTACACGCTGAGGCAAACGCTATTCTTAAGGTAGCGGGGTCTACACAGAGTTGTAAAGGAGCAACTTTGTATATCACTATGTCTCCCTGTAGAGATTGTAGCAAACTTATTCATCAAGCAGGGATTACTAGAGTAGTCTACTATGAAGGATATAGAGATACACAAGGAGTTGACTTCTTGGTAAAAGCAGGTGTTGAGGTAGTACACCTACCTAATCTTGATTAATTACTGTTAGCAGATGAGAAAGTTTTTTTGGCCTCTTATTGTATCGATTTCATTATCCTTAGGTATTTTGTTAGGAGGTTTTATTGTGTCTGCTTCTTACAGAGGGAAGACAGGGTTCTATACTAATCACAATAAGCTGAAGTTAAATCGATTGATTGACTTTATTGAACAAGAATATGTCGACAATGTTGATACGGATTCTATCGTTGATCGAACAGTAACTACTATATTAGAACAGTTAGATCCACATTCTATTTATATTGCTAAGAACGAATTACAATCAGTAACAGAGTCTATGCAAGGTAGCTTTGTTGGGATTGGGATAAACTATTATTACTTTAATGATAGTATAGCAGTTATAAAAGATATCGTAGATGGGCCATCATTTAAAGCTGGTATAAAACCTGGCGATCGTATTATTAGCGCGGATGGCAAAGTATTATTTGGCAAGAATGTAACCACTGATAGTATATCAAAGTATCTTAGAGGAGATGTAAATACGAATGTACAGTTAGAAATATATCGCAAGACAGCAAATAAGAAATTAAAAGTAACGGTCAATAGACAGCCTATTCCTATTAAGAGTGTTGATATTGCTCTAAAGTTAGAGGATGGAAGGGGATATATTAAGATAAACCGCTTTGCTAGTACTACGCATGAGGAGTTTAATACAGTACTTAAAGATTTACTTAAACAAGATATATCAAGTCTTATCCTTGATTTAAGAGATAATGGTGGAGGATATATGGATCAGGCAATTCGTATGCTAGATGACTTGTTAGAGAAAAATCAGGTAATCGTCAAAACGATAAATAAGGGAGGAATGGAGCAAGTTACCAAGTCTAAAGGGACAGGACTATTCACAGATAAACCTTTATATGTTCTGATTAATGAGAACTCTGCTTCTGCTAGTGAGATTATTGCGGGTGCTATTCAAGATAACGACAGAGGAACAATAGTAGGACGTAGGAGTTTCGGTAAGGGACTTGTACAGCGAGAACTAATGCTAGGAGACGGATCAGCTATTCGATTGACTACAGCACGTTATTATACGCCATCTGGGCGATCTATACAGAAGTCTTATAAGATGGGAGTAGAAGAATATAATAATGACTTTAGAACTCGTTATACACATGGAGAGTTATATGCGGCAGATAGTATCAAGATTGCAGATAGTTTACAGTATAAAACGCTTAAAGGACGTGTAGTCTATGGAGGAGGAGGTATAGTACCTGATATGTTTGTTTCTATTGGTAATAAACATGGAGACGATACGATAGTATTACTGATGAAGTCTGGTATCGTTAGTTATTTTGTATTCCAAGAGATAGATAAGGCAAGAGATACATTTGATAAGATGAGTAAGGATCAAGTTATAGACTATGTGATGTCTGATGATAAAGTATTTAAAGCTTACGTCAAGCACTTAGAAAGCAACAAGCTATTCTTCAAATTAGACAAGAGAAAACAGATAGTAAAACGCTTTTTAGTAGGAGAGTTTTTAAGTCAATTGTATACAGCAGAAGATTATTATCACTGGATGCTTACAGTAGACCCTATGATAAAAAAGATAGATGAGAAAGTGACTAAAAAATAGGTAATATATCAATAAACAAAAAGGGCTGTTTCAATATTTTGAAACAGCCCTTTTTAGTTTATAGTAAGATATATACTACCAGATTTTAACTCTGTTCTCTGGTTTGATATATAATTTATCACCTTCTTTGATACCAAATGCTTCATAGAAAGCATCTACGTTTTGTAGAGGTACATATGCTCTGTAGTGACCTGGAGCGTGTGGATCTGTTTTTACTTGGTTCTTAATAGCTTCATCACGAGCTTTAGTTCTCCAAATAGTTCCCCATGAAATAAAGAAACGTTGTTCTGGTGTGAATCCGTCGATAAGACCTGGATCTTTATTTTCTTTCAAGAAGATTTTTAATCCGTCATAAGCAGCATTAACACCACCTAAATCTCCGATGTTCTCTCCTAAAGTGAATTTACCATCAACGAATACTCCTGGTAATGGCTCTAAAGCACTGTATTGTGCAGCTAAAGCATCACCTAATTTAGTGAAACTAGTTAAGTCTGTATCAGTCCACCAGTTGTTAAGGTTACCATTTTTATCATAACGCGCACCTGAATCATCAAAACTGTGAGATATCTCATGTCCAATTACAGCTCCGATACCACCATAGTTGATAGCTTCGTCAGCCTTATAGTCATAGAATGGAGGTTGTAAGATAGCAGCAGGGAATACGATTTCGTTATAAATAGGGTTGAAGTACGCATTAACTGTTTGTGGAGCCATCCCCCAACGTGATTTGTCTACTGGTTTACCGAAGTCAGCCATATTCTTAGCGATATCCCATTTCTCAGCATTCTTCATGTTTTCGAAGTGGTTACCACCATCTTTAGGTGATTTGATTGTCATCTTAGAATAATCTTCCCATTTATCTGGGTATCCTATTTTAACTGTAGTAGTAGCTAATTTCTCTAAAGCACCTTTTTTAGTTTCTTCAGCCATCCAAGGCAATGCTTTGATACGCTCACCGAATGCAGTAAGTACGTTTTTAATCATTGCTTGTGCTTTTTCTTTTGCTTCTTTAGGGAATTTTTTAGCAACGTATAATTGACCTAAAGCTTCACCTACAGTACCATTTACTACAGCAAGTGCTCTTTCATCAACTGGTCTTTGCTCTTTTGCTCCTTCTAAAGTTTTAGAATAGAATTCCCAGTTTGCTTTCTCCATATCAGTTGATAAGTAGCTAGCATTACTGTTCACTAAAGTCCATTTCATATATGCTTTTAACTCCTCTACATTCTTAGCAGAAAGGATTTCATTAAGAGCTTTCATATATTTTGGTTGAGATACGATAACTTTATCTACATTCTTAAGACCTGTCGCTGCAATGTATGCATTCCAATCAACTGCAGGAGTTGTTTTTTGCAATTCAGCGATTGTCATAGGATTGTAAGTAAGACGACTATCTCTACGCTCTACTCTAGTAAGGCGTGGTGTAGCCATTTTAGTTTCGATAGACAATACACGTTTAGAATCAGTAGTAGCTTCTTCTTTAGATTCTCCTGCTAATTCTAACATACGAGCTACGTGAGCTACATATTGATCGCGTTTTTCTTTTGTGTCTTTATCATTTAGTACATAATAGTCACGGTCAGGTAATCCTAAAGAACCAGTACTTAAGTATACTGCATTTGCTTGAGAGTTTTTAGCATCAGCATATACATAGATAGAATAAAGACCAAGACCACCCTCTGCTACTAATTCATTGATTAGTTTCGTTGCATCTTCAGGAGTTTTGATAGCATTGATTTTATCTAAGTAAGGTTTAAGTGGGTTAACACCTAACTCATTTCTCTTAGCATCATCTAAGTACGTTTGGTAGATAGCTACAGCTTTTGCCTGATCTGACTTAGGGTCAAGTTTAGTGTCTGCTACAGCTTCTTTTAAGATGTCAATAGCATCTTTGTCTGTGTTTTTTCTTAATTCGTCAAAACTTCCCCAACGCGTTCTATCGTCTGGAATATCAGTTTTGTCATACCAAGTACCGTTTACATAACGGAAGAAATCATCACCAGGTTTTACATTTTTGTCCATGTATTCTAGGTTAATTCCGTGTGCTACTTGATCTTCTTTGTCCTCAGTATTCTTAGCGTCTTTACAAGCCACTAATGATACTACAGCAAAGGCAGAAGTTAATAAAACTCTTTTGTTCATAGTATAAAATTGATTTTGTGTCGATTGATATATAACCTTAAATCTGCAACCACCATTTACTGCGAATCAATTCTACTTTACATAGCTTCAATTAGCTCTAAAACCACACTAAAGTGTGCTTTAGTCACTAATTTTGCTCTGTTTTGTACAATTCATTCTCGTTTAAACGTTATCTGAAGATTTACGGTTATAACAAAAATAGAAAATATCTTTAATTATCGCAGAGTTACGTCATATAAATAAGATATCTTGTATTTATCATGTCTTTAACCTTTAGGTTAAAACGTATTTTGTAAGTTTGTCGAAACTCTTATAGAAATGTTACACTTTTTCAAGAAATATAAATACTTTTTTATTTTCTTCTTCCTTTTATGCGTTGGAATCATGTTTATGTTTTACAATGCGCTTAAGTATAGAAAATCATTGCCTGTATATACACCAGCTATGGTAAACCCTGAGATGGTAGATAGTTTAATACAGCATGAAGCGAATAAACAAAAGCACAGAATAGAGGCTTATCAGTTCTTTAATCAGAATGGAGATACCATTACGAATAAAGATTATGATGGACATATTTATGTGGCGGACTTCTTCTTTACTACTTGTACTACTATTTGCCCTATTATGAGCGATAATATGGTATGGCTACAAGAGAAGATTAAACAGACTCCTGGTGTGAAGTTATTATCACATTCTGTAACGCCTGATATAGATAGCGTTCCAGTGCTTAAAGAATACGCTATTCACAAAGGTGCAGATGATAAGGTATGGAATTTGGTAACTGGTAATAAGCGTGATATCTATCACATCGCTCGTAACTCTTATCTAGCAGTTAAGACAGGATCTCCTGAAGAGATGTATGATATGGTTCATACCGAAAACTTCGTTTTAGTAGATGGTAGTGGACGTATTAGAGGATTCTATGATGGTACTAATCTTGATACGCCAGATGAAGAAACTAAGAATATGCAACAGCTATGGGAAGATATCCAATGGCTTTATAAACATGAACAGAGCAAGAAAAAGTAATCTTGTACTTTATAAAATAGATCAACCACTTAACTAAATAGCTAAGTGGTTTTTTTATGGGTGTTTCTTTATGAGTATGATTGTTGAGGTATGCTAGAAGTACGCTAGCGGTGTTCTTGCTGAAAGAAGCCTTCTGAGCAAGTATTGTTCTATGAATAGGCTAGGAATGGGCAACGTTTCGCAAGAATCATATAAAAGTCAATTAGTTTTTGCAAATTTTCATTAACAAGAAAGTTTAGTTTCTTTTGTTATTTGTATGATTTCCGTTTATTGTTGTAAGTATTGTGTAGAATATCACTTTTACTAGGGTAGAAAAAGGTGTAAGTAAGCTTATTAGTAGTTTTTATTATGAGATTTAATCTAAATAATACTTCTTAAATCTTTTTTATTGACTAAATTTGCAATATAAATTAAATCTAAATAAGGTGAGTACAACTTTAGACTTATTGAAAAGAAATGAGAAAGGTGTTATTGCAGACTTTGATATGCAGAAGGTTCCTTTAAAATTATTGGAGATGGGATGTTTACCAGGTAACGCCGTAGAGCTTCTAGAGGTTGCACCTTTAGGAGACCCAATATATTTGTGTATTAATGATACGCATTTATCTATTCGCAAAGAATTAGCTAGAGAGATACAAGTAGACCTAGTAGGCTAATTAGATTAAGATATTATAAGTAGTTAATGAAAAAAGATATAAAAGTTGCCCTAATAGGGAATCCTAACGTAGGGAAAACCTCTGTATTCAATGCCTTAACAGGCTTAAACCATAAGATAGGAAACTATCCTGGTATTACTGTCGATAAGAAATCTGGTGTAGCGAAGTTAGATGATAATGTGAATGCCACTATCATTGACTTACCGGGTACATATAGTATTAATGCGAGTTCTGAGGATGAGCGTATCGTACTAGACTTATTGTTCGATCCTACGAACGAAGACTTTCCTGATGTAGCTATTGTAGTAGCTGACATAGAAAACCTTAAACGTAACTTACTGCTGTTTACTCAAGTGAAGGAGCTTGGTGTTCCTACTATATTAGCCGTTAATATGGCTGATAATATGGAGGAAAAAGGTATTAGCATTAAGATAGCTGAGCTAGAACAAAAGCTAAAGACAAAAGTTGTTCTTATCAGTGCAAAAAAGAAACTTGGAATACAAGAGTTAAAACAAGCTGTACTTGATTATAAAGATCATTCGATAGAGCCTTGTCTTAATGCTACAGCTGTAGACACAGAGTTTTTTAGCAAACTTGCCTTGACATTCTCTAACCTTTCTGTTTTTAAACTGTGGATGATCTATTCTCAGGATATCAAGATTGGTAATATCGGGAAGAAAGAAATAGAAGCAAAGGGAGTTCACTTAGAAGAAAGTGAAATCAAAAAGCTTCAACACAAAAAAACAATCAAGCGTTATCAGTTTATCAACGATACATTAAAAGAAACATATTCTAGAGATGTAAATAAGGCAACTGATGTACGTAGTAAAGTAGATAGAATCCTTACACATAAAGTATGGGGTTATCTTATCTTCTTTGGTATTATGACATTAGTATTCCAAGCGATATTCGAGTGGTCTAGTATCCCGATGGATTGGATAGATGAGCAGTTCGCTAATCTGAGTACATGGGTACACGCTACGATGGAGCCTGGAAAATTGACTGATCTTATCGCTGATGGTATCGTACCTGGTATAGGAGGGGTAATGCCGTTCATACCACAGATCGCTATCTTATTTATGTTTATCTCTATTTTAGAGGAGACAGGGTATATGAGTAGAGTAGTATTCTTAATGGATAAGCTTATGCGTCCTTTCGGATTAAGTGGTAAGTCAGTTGTGCCTCTTATCTCTGGTAATGCGTGTGCTATCCCTGCGATTATGTCTGCTCGTAATATTGAGAACCCTAAAGAGAGATTGATTACCATACTTGTAACGCCATTCACAACGTGTTCTGCGCGTATACCGGTTTATATTATCATTATTGCTTTAGTAATTCCTGATACACGTGTCTTCGGATTCTTAAGTATTCAAGGGTTAACATTGACATTGTTCTACTTTATTGGATTCTTAGCGGCTCTATTGTCATCTTGGGCATTGAGCAAGTATATTAAGAGCGAACGCAAATCTTACTTTGTGATCGAAATGCCTAACTATCGTACGCCGATCATCAAGAACGTAGTGATGAATATGTACGAGAAGACGAAAGCATTCGTAGTAGGTGCAGGTAAGATCATCTTCGTATTATCAATTATTATTTGGTTCTTAGGGGCTCACGGGCCAGGAGAACGCTTTGAGAACGCTGAAGAGCATATCACTGAAGTATATCAAGATAAAGGTGTAAGTGAAGAAGAACTTAGTGAGCATATAGCAAGTTATAAATTAGAGAGTTCATATATCAGTATTCTAGGGAAAGCCATAGAGCCTGTTATTAAACCTCTAGGGTATGACTGGAAAGTAGGTATCGCTGTACTATCATCATTCGTCGGACGTGAGATATTCGTCGGAGTACTTGGAACTATTTATAACGTGGGTTCTGGGGATGAGAATGATGAAGATGGACGTATTAAACAGAAGATGGCGGCAGAGATATGGCCTGATACTGGAGAGCCTGTATTCACTCTTGCGAGTGGGGTATCTCTTATGTTTTTCTATGCCTTTGCGATGCAGTGTACTGCTACAGTAGCTATCGTACGCAGAGAGACTAAGTCGTGGAAATGGACTATTTACCAATTGGTATTTATGACGGTCTTAGCTTATATCGCTGCACTTATAGCATATCAACTCTTAAAATAAAACAATATGGGATACCAAGAAATAATTGCCTATGCAATTGTGATTATTGCAGTAGGGTATTTGATAAAAAAGAATTTTTGGAAGAATAATAGTAATAAGAAAGGGTCTTGTGGCGGAGGTAGCTGCGGATGTTCTTAGTATAGTATTCTTAATAATAACAAAGAAGGCAACTCATGTGAGTTGCCTTCTTTGTTTAGTATATGCTCTACTTTTAATTAAGGCGAATTCGCCTTAATTAAAACAGTTATAGGAGGTGTGTAATAGTAACAGTATTACGATATATGATACGGTTACTCTGTTTAGTGACTATCTAATACTTCTAACGAAAGTACTGATACTCTCTTCAGTAATCCCATATTCATTAATATGCTTCATAAATGCAGTACCGATGATAGCGCCTGAGCTGTACTGGTTGGTCAACTCATACGTCTGTTTATCTCTAACACCGAATCCGATTAGCGTAGGATTCTTTAGTGCTAGACTCTGGATGTGTTTATAATAGGCTTGTTGGTCATCTAATGATTTGTTTGATCCTGTCGTACCATTAGAAGATACTAAGTAGATAAATCCTTCTGTCTGTTCGTCTATATGGCGCACTCTCTCTTCTGAAGTATCATTACTTATCAACATCACATTGCTGATATTGTGTTTTAGACAAAGTGGTTTAAAGTGAGAGAGGTAATAATCCATCGGCAAATCTGGTAGGATGATACCATCTACACCGACTTCTGTACACTTCACTAAGAAGGCTTCTATACCATAACGCAATACAGGATTAAGATACCCCATTAAGACAATAGGCATCTTTATATGCTGTCTCATCTCTTTTAACTGTTCAAATAACGTAGCTACCGAAATACCATTTAACAAGGCTTGTTCACTACTATGCTGTATTACTGGGCCATCAGCTAAAGGGTCTGAGAACGGCATCCCTATCTCTACCATATCTACACCTGCTGAGTCTAGGTGTTTTAAGATAGTCAATGTGTCGTCTATCGCAGGGTAACCTGCCGTGAAGTAAATCGATAATATATCTGACTTCTTCTGTTCGAAGAGTGTGTTTATTCTATTGTTCATCATTAAAGTATTTAGAGTACGTAATCATATCTTTATCTCCACGCCCTGATAAGTTCACTACCACGATATCACTTGGTTTAAGTGTCATTTTATTTAGGTAGGCTAAGGCGTGTGCAGACTCTAGAGCAGGGATAATACCATCTATGCGTGTTAGTTCAAAAGCAGCTTTGATTGCCTCGTCATCTGTGATACTACCCACTGTGATTTTACCTGTATCACTAAGATATGCGTGTGCTGGTCCTATACCTGGATAGTCTAATCCTGCTGAGATAGAATAAGGCTCGATAATCTGCCCATCCTCTGTCTGTATAAGATATGTTTTGCTACCGTGTATGATTCCTTGTTTTCCCAAAGCAATGGTAGCTGCGGTTTGACCCGATTCTACTCCTAAACCTGCTGCTTCTACAGCGATTAACTTTGTATGACCGTTATCTATAAAGTGGTAGAATGCTCCCATCGCGTTACTTCCTCCGCCTACGCAGGCCACTACATAATCAGGATTAGGAGTACCCTCATGCTCTACTAACTGCGTCTTGATTTCCTTGCTGATGATAGATTGGAACTTAGCTACCATATCTGGGTAAGGATGTGGACCTACGACAGAACCTATCACATAATACGTCTCCTGTGGGTTATTAATCCACTCTCGTATTGCTTCATTAGTAGCATCTTTAAGCGTTTTGCTACCGCTCTGTGCAGCTACTACTTTAGCTCCTAGCATACGCATACGCTCTACGTTTGGCTTTTGGCGTTCGATGTCGTGTGCTCCCATAAAAACTGTGCATTCTAGGTTTAGTAACGCGCACGTAGTAGCAGTAGCTACTCCATGCTGTCCTGCCCCTGTCTCAGCTATAATTCTCTTTTTGCCAAGGCGTTTCGCTAGTAGTACTTGTCCTATGGTATTGTTGATTTTATGTGCTCCTGTATGATTTAGATCTTCTCTTTTTAAGTAAATCTTTGCATTATATTTTGCAGATAGATTAGCAGAGTAGAATAAGGGTGTTGGTCTACCTACATAGTCCTTTAATAAGAGGTTTAGTTCTTGTTGGAACTCTTCTGTCTGTATAATGTCTAGGTAATTCTCCTGTAAGTCAGATACATTCTTATACAGCATCTCAGGGATGAATGAACCTCCGTATTCTCCGTAATATCCTTGTTCGTTTGGGTTAAATTCTTTCATAGTTTCTTATGTTGTTTACGAGTAGTTGTACTTGTTTAATGTCTTTTTGATATTGTTTATTCTCTAATTTGCTATTGACGTCGAAGCCTATTAATCGCTCGTCTGTTAGTAAGAGTGCTTGTGTTATATTATGTGTTCCTAATCCTCCACTGAGTAGATAAGGAGTATCTGCTTTATATTGTTTTAAGACTTGCCAGTCAAATGTCTTTCCACTTCCCCCATAATCAGCAGTAGGGGTATCAAAGACAAATAATGTACAATATGGGCTATAGTCTGCTACCTTATCTAAATCTAGTGTTGTACCTATAGAGAATGCTTTGATTACGTTGATATGTTGCTGTTGATAATATTGGCATTCCTCAGGGGTCTCATCACCGTGAAGTTGGATATAGTCTAAGTGATATTGTTCTACCTTTTGCATGACATCTTCTCTTATCGCATTAACGAAGACTCCTACTTTCTTAATATGTGATGGTAGGTTATCAACAGCAGTGTTGATATCTTCTGCTACAAATCGCTTGGACTTCGGATAAAAGATGAACCCCATTAGATCAATATCTTCTTGTCCTACAGCATTGATATTATCAGGGTTAAACATTCCACATATTTTTATCTTCTTCATAATTCACTTATCTTTTTATCTCCTCTTGTAATAAGCGTAATTGCTCAGGAGGATTAGCGTGTTTCATAAAGTATTCTCCCATTAAGAACCCTGCAAATCCGTTGTTAGCCAATTCTAATAAAGTAGCTGCATCTTGTATTCCGCTTTCTGCTATCTTCACAGCCTGCTGAGGTAGTAGATTAGCTAAGGCAATGCTGTGCTGTATATTCACTTCGAATGTATTTAGATCACGGTTATTGATCCCGATAAGGTCAAACTCTGTGTGCAGGTGATCTGTTATCTCCTGTTCTGTATGTGTCTCTAACAGTACTTGTAAACCCAACTGATGTGCGTAATCTGCTAGTTTCTTCACACGCTCTACAGGAAGTATCTTTGCGATTAGGAGAATAGCATCTGCTCCGATAGATTTCGCTTCTTCTAGTTGGTATTCGTCTAGGATAAAGTCTTTCTGTAATAAAGGCAAGTTTACCGTTGCTCTAGCGTCAGAGAAGTCTGTAGCTAGGGCACCGAAGAAGTGACTGTCATTTAATATAGATAATGCAGAAGCTCCTGCAGCCTCATATCCTTTCACGATGCTGTGAATGTCTGCATTAGGATGGATGATTCCCTTAGAAGGTGACTGTCTCTTAAACTCAGCAATGATAGCTCTATTATTCTTCGCTAGTATAGCTGATTTATAGTCAATAGGCGTTCTGCTGTATAAAGGAGAATTTCTCAGGTCAGTAATGCTCTTTATAGCCTTGCGTTGTTCTATTTCGATTAGCTTATGTGCTTTTATTTGTTCTAGTATTTTCATCGTATCTCTTTTAATATCTCAAACTTCTCTTTTGCTTTTCCACCTAATAGCGATTCTTTTGCTCTTTCTTTTGCTTCTAAAATGCTTAGTTCAGGGTAGTAGGTATTAATGGCTAATGCACTGTTAGCAAGGACTACGTCATTCTGAGCAGAAGTACCTTGCCCTTTCAGGATTTGCCAAAAGATATAGGCAGACTCCTCTACTGTCTTTCCTCCCTTAATATCTTCGGGATGTAGTACTGGGCTATTGAAGTAAGAAGCGTCTATTAATTTCTCTTCTTTATTATTTACAAGCTTCGCAGACTTGGTCAGACTACACTCATCATATCCGTCTAAGGCGTGGATGATGCTGTACTGTGTATTCTCAGCCTGTAAGAAGTACTTATACATACGCAGTAACTCTAGGTTAAACAGACCTACTAGCTGTACTTTAGGCTGAGCTGGATTAGTCAGTGGGCCTAGCATATTAAAGAACGTCTTGACTCCAAGAGCTTTTCGCACTGGAGCGATTCGCTTCATCGCAGGGTGAAATAAGGGTGCGTGTAAGAAACATATATTCGCCTCCCCTAACTGTATCTTTAACTCAGTTTCTGTGCTCTTAAACGGAATACCAAGAGTCTCCATCACACTCGAAGATCCGGAGATAGACGATACACCATAGTTACCGTGTTTGGCTACAGGGATGCCTGCCCCTGCTGTGACGAAAGACGATAGCGTAGATATATTAAAAGTGTCTTTACCATCTCCTCCTGTACCGCATAGATCCATTGGGTTATAGGCTGATAGATCTACTTTATTGGCTAGTTCTAATAATCCCTCTCTGAATCCTCTTAATTCGTCTAAAGTAATGGGTCTCATAATGAATGTTGTCAATAGGGAAGCCATTTGTGCATCCGTATATTTGTCATTCGCCATATTGATTACGATAGACTTGGCTTGGTCAGTAGTCAGTGTTTTATGTTGTATCAGGTGATTTAATATCTCTTTCATAACGTTAGTTTTTAATCCAATTCTTAATAATCTCTTTACCATAAGTGGTAAGGATCGACTCTGGGTGAAACTGAACCCCTCTTATGTTTAGTGTACGGTGCTTGATAGCCATAATGTTCTGCTGATCATCGTAAGCTGTGACTGCTAGTGGGCTGTCATTCTCTTCGATTACCCACGAGTGATAATGTGCGATAGGGGAGCGATCAGGTACGTCATCAAACAAGGTATCTCGCTCTGCTAGTATGATAGGAAAAGAGATGCCGTGTAGGGGAGTCTCTAGACACTTCAACTGATGACCGTAATACTCTCCTAAAGCCTGATGACCTAGACAGATCCCTAAGATATCTTTATGAGCAGCAACATGAGCGATGACCTCCATTAGTTTGCCCGCTTCTGATGGGATACCTGGACCTGGTGATAAGATGATCTTGTCATACCTATCTATCTGAGATAGGTCTACCTTGTCGTTCTTTACCACATCGACAGTCTCTATTCCGAGCTCTTTAAGGATGTGAATCACATTATAAATAAACGAGTCATAGTTATCGATTACTAATACTTTCATAGCTTATATATTTTGGGCTTGACTAATGGCAAGAGTCATCGCACCTAGTTTGTTTTCTATTTCTTTTAGTTCAGACAGATTATCTGATTTGGTCACTATACCACATCCTGCTTGGTAGTGTATCTCGTTTTGATAGCTTAGAGCAGAGCGGATAAAGATGGCGTGGTTAATGCCTCCATCGAGATTGATAAATCCGACTGTACCACCATAAAAACCTCTATTCTCTGGCTCGTACTTATCGATAAGTTCCATCGCTTTATGCTTAGGCGCTCCTGATAATGTACCTGCAGGAAAGGTGTTTTTAAATACGGCTAGTCCATCTCGTTTCATTTTTATCACAGCACTTACTTTAGAGACTAAGTGAATGACGTGAGAGTATTGTTCTACTGATTTATAGTCTTCTACTGTTACGTCTTTTCCTGTTATACTTAAGTCGTTACGAGCTAGGTCGACTAACATTACGTGTTCCGCATTTTCTTTTGGATCATTTAGAAGTTGCTCTGTTAGTAGCTCATTCTGTCTTTTGTCCTCTGTTTTTCTAAATGTTCCTGCTATCGGATTGACATACGCCTTATCATCCTTAACGACTACCTGTGCCTCAGGAGAAGATCCAAATAATTTAAACGATCCGTAGTCAAAGAAGAATAGGTAAGGAGAGGGGTTGATCGAGCGCAAGGCTCTATATACGTTAAACTCGTCACCTGTAAATCCTTGTTTATACTTACGAGACAGCACTAATTGGAATACATCTCCTCGGTAGCAGTGCTCTTTTCCTTGTTTGATTATCTCTAAGAACTCCTCATCTGTATAAGGTGTAGTTGGCTCATTAGTGGTCTTAAAGGGATAAGGAGTAATGCTATTCGTGTTGAGGTAGCTGTGTATCTTATCTAATTGGCTATCTTCAGTAGGTAGTGTATGTTCTACTAAGTGCAATTCATTCTTATAATGATCATAGACTAAAATGTATTTAAAGAAGTGATATTGCATTAGAGGCAAGGCTATATCTGCAGGCTTAAAAGCGATATCGTGTAGAAGCGGGATGCTGTCATAACTCGTGTAGCCATAAACCCCTGCCTTGATAAAGTCAGGTGCTGTAGCATTATCTACCTGTATATTATCAATGAAGAGTTGTAATTGTTCAAGGACATTGATAGAAGTAGTATCATGTGTTTTTGTTTCCTTTAAATCTTGTACTGTTGTAGTCTCCGCTTCTACGATGAATGACATAATCGGGTCAAAACAGATGTATGAACAGCTGTTCTCTCTCGAGTGATTACTTGAGTTCTCTAGTAAAAAGCTATTTGAGAATTTATCTCTAAGCTTAAGGTAAATTTCTATCGGAGTATATAAGTCTCCAAGTATTTTTTTGTGGGTTATCTGTAGTTTCATAAGGAATTATATTTGAGTTTAGGGAATAAAAAAAGCCTGCTAGGGGATCCTAGCAGGCTTAGTGTATATATAATGTGTATATAATCTATCTATAATATACCGCAATTTAAATACATCGTACGACCAACCGAACCCTGTAAGGATTTAGTAAGCCACCACCAATTAGTATTTAAAAATTGAGTATTCATTTTGCGTATTTTGTTATGTTGCTAAAGTATAATTTTTTTTAATGCGTTACACTTTTTTTTATAAAAATATGTTTTTTAGTCTATTTACTAGTGTTTTCAGGTGATTGTAATATGTTTTTGCACGTGATTTGTTCATCCTCGAATATCGTATCACAATAGAATATCTCGAAATCTTCCATTTCATACTCCGGATTAGCTCCTGAATGTGAAGTTACGAAGGCTCCTAGTGAAGCTGCTTTCTTAAGTATTCCTGTTGGTGTTTCTCTTAATAGTTTAGCAGATAAGAATCCTGCTAAGTAAGAATCGCCACTTCCTACTGTATCTCTAATAACAATATCTACAGCAGGGAAGGTGTATAACATTTCTTTATCTAGATAGATACCTCCTTTACTTCCTTTAGAAACTATAATCTCATCACATTTAAAGTGATCTTGGATATATCTGACAGCGTCTTCTTCTGTTGTGTATGGCTTATCAATATGCTCTAAGATTTCTTTAAGTTCGAATTTATTCATCTTTAATAAATCCGCCTTATGCATTAGTTCTTCTACAAATGATATCTCATAGTGCGGAGGTCTAAAGTTAACATCGTAGACTTTATACTTAGCTGCTTCGAGTAGTTTGTGTAATGTCTCGCGGGAATGTGGTGTTCTACTTGCTAATGTCCCGAATACAAATGCATCTGATTTAGCAACTAGATCATAATCTTCTTGTTTAAAGTCTATGAAGTCCCAAGCACTATTCTTTAGAAACTCATAGCTCGCTTCATTTCTGTCATCGAATGTAGCGAAGACTGTTCCTGTTTTTTGAGCAGGGTCTATTTGTATATGATCTATATCTGCTTTGACCTCTTTAAGTCTTGCGATTATCTTTTGACCCAAGTCATCATTACCTAGTTTCGTAATGATATGTGAATCAATATTCATCTTATGCAGGTGATAAGTGACATTAAGAGGAGCGCCACCAATCTTCTTATACGTAGGGAAAATATCCCACAGTACTTCACCAAAACACACTACTAAAGGCTTCTGAGTATTATCTAACATATAGCTTTATTATTAATAAATAATTTGACTTCACTAAGATACGAAAATCTTTGATGATGTTAAATAACGTGATAAATAATCATTTTGTTGTGTTTTTGTTGTTGATAATTAGTAGATAAGTATAGTTGTGTTGTTAAGCGTAGTATTTATAATGTTGTGCATGTGTCTTTAGTGTATCCTTTTTTAAGATATAAAAAGTATGGTATAAGTAGGTAGTAGTGTTTTTTAGGAAGTATGTTCTCATTGTTTTTTAGTGTGATTATATAGTTTCAGAAGATTGTTATAGTGATTTTAAATTTGTTGATTATTACCGATTTAAAAGTGGTGGTCGGCAGGTGGTCGGCTGTTGATGGGCATATGGTCGGCTTAAAAGGACTAAAAACAGCCTATCACCTGCCTAGCATTAGGGGAACAGTATGCTATCATATGAATGTTAATCACTATTAAAAGTAGGATACTTATAGGCCGTACCTTAGTTATAGGCACAAAAAAAAGCTGGTCTTAAAAGTTTAAGACCAGCTTTTGGGTATTGAGTTGTAATATATTTGTTCTAATTGAATAGATTCAATAGGATCGATGGACATAGTCCGATGATGATATTGATTGCTACTGCTGTAACTCCTACTATTTTATACGCTAGTGGTACTTCGATGCTTACAGTTTCTTCTTCTGTCGCTGTGTACATTGTTACAATCACTTTAAGGTAGTAATAGATACTTATGAATGAGTTAATCACCCCGAAGATTACTAAGGCTATAAATCCATTGCTAATCGCTTGTTGGAAAAGGAAGAACTTACCAAAGAACCCTGCGAAGATAGGAATACCTCCCATAGATAGTAATGCTATAGATAACACAAGTGCTAGTAGAGGGTTTTTCTTCCCTAATCCTTTAAAGTTAGAGATTAGTTCGTTGTCTTTATTCTTTGTTACTGCGATAAGTACTGTAAATGCTGCTATACCAGCTACAGCATAAGCTGATGCGTAGTAGAACAGGTTAGCAGATGCAGAACCTAATGCTGTAAGAGCCATCAGCATAAAACCGGCGTGTGAGATACCTGAGTATGCTAGTAGACGCTTCATATTATCTTGGCGAATAGCCATAATATTACCTACTGTCATTGTTAAGATCGCTACTACAACGATAACGTTAATGAATGATCCAGGTAATCCTCCGAATAAGAAGATACTGATTCTGTATAGTGTTGCCACTGCTGCTACTTTAACTAATGTGCTCATTAGAGCTGTAGTTAAACTAGGTGCTCCTTGATATACATCTGGTGCCCAGAAGTGGAATGGCACTGCTGCTACTTTAAATAACATACCAATGATGATCATTGTTACCCCTAAAGAATACCAGATAGGTAATGAAGCCGATGTAGATATTTCTTGAATCTTAGCTAAGTCAAAAGAACCTGTAGCTCCATATACTAGCGCGATACCGAATAATACTACTCCTGAAGCAAAGGATCCTAAAAGGAAGTACTTCATAGCTGCTTCGTTACTCTTAATGTTCTTGCGATCTGAACCACATAAAATATATAATGTGATAGATAGAATCTCAAGACCTAAGAAGAACATAGCCATATTACCAAAGCTTACCATACAAATGGCTCCCATTAGTAAGAATAACTTCAGTGAGATATAATCTGATATCTTAGAAAATTCTGTTTTATAAAAGTCTTTACTTAATGCTACTAAGAATATAGTTAAGGCGATAAATAAGGCTGAAAAAGCGGTAGTAAATTTAGTGCTATAAAACATATTATTATAATATGCTAGAGACACATCAATATTACATACTGTGTATGCAAGGGTACCAAGTAGCCCTAAAAGAGTCACAGGAATGACTACTTTGCGCAAATTGATGATCTCTAGTACAAGGACTAAGACCGCTAATACTCCAATTGCTATTAATGTATTCATTTGTTCTATTTTGGAATTAAATTCATCAGTTGTACTGACTCCTTACTATTTTATTACTTAATATAAGTCATTATCTCAATCAAACTAGGTGTGATTAAGTCAGATAAAGGCTGAGGGAATATACCGAAGAATATTACAGCTACTGCTAATACACCTAATACTACTGCTTCTTTAGTAGATACATCAGCAAAAGGTTTTGCATTAGTTTCTCCTAACATTGATTTTTGGAACATTCTAAGCATATAGAACGCACCTAAAATAATAGATGTACCTCCTACGATAGCATACCAAATATTAACTTGAGATAATCCTAAAAGTAGATTAAACTCTCCGATAAAACTGAATGTACCAGGAAGACCGATAGATGCAAACATCATAATCATAAATAGTGATGCAAACTTAGGCGCTTGTTGTCTAATACCTCCCATTTCACCAATCATTCTAGTTTGGTAACGCTTATAGATAATGTCGGCAACGTAGAATAAGCCTACGATTACAAAACCGTGTGCAATCATCTGTAATACTGCTCCTCTTAATCCGTCTAAAGTCAATGAATATGCACCTGCAGCGATAAGTCCAACGTGAGCTAATGAAGAATATGCAAAGAATCTTTTGATATTCGACTGTTTTAAAGCTACGATAGAACCATATACCACACCGATGATACACAATACTAAGATAGTAGGCATTACTTCTTTCGCAGCGATAGGCGAAATAGGCAATTGCCAACGGATGATAGAGTATAATCCCATTTTAAGCATAATACCTGCTAATAACATAGTACCTACTGTAGGAGCTTTCTCATACGTAGATGCCTGCCAAGTGTGGAATGGGAATACTGGAATCTTAATCGCATAAGCAATAAAGAATGATAAGAATATCCAATACTGTTCTTTAGATGATAATTGTACATTATACAGGTCTAAAAGCATAAAGCTTCCTGCACGTTGGTATAGGTATATGAACCCAACTAACATAAACAGTGAACCTGCGAATGTGTAAATAAAGAACTTGAAAATAGCTTTTTTACGTGCTTCGAAAGTGTCATTCCCCCATAATAATGCAATAAAGTATATCGGTAGTAATGATAACTCCCAGAAGATGTAATATAAGAATCCATCTGATGCTAAGAATGTTCCTGTCATCGCGAATGACATAAACATTACTAAGGCATAGAATGTATTAGATTTCTCTATGTGATCTCCTAGTGATGTTAGTATAATCACTGGAGTTAATGCTGTTGTTAATAAAACTAAAGCTAAACCTAATCCATCTGCTCTAAAAGCAATGTGAATATTAGGGTTAGTCATCCATTGCGTTACATATCCTGTGTCAACTCCAGAATTATGTGAACAGATTAAAACTAAAGTCTCTACAAAAGCAACTAGTCCAAATAACAAAGCAACTTTAGCAGCAGATTGTTTACCTGCAAAGTAAGTCGCAATAGCTCCGACTAATAACGTTAATAATAATATAGTTACGTTCATCTCTCTAAGTTATCTTGCAATGAATAAATAATATAAAATCAAACAAATTCCGAATACGAAAGCGAATAAGTACAATCCGATGTTACCGTTTTGCGCTTTTTTACCTTGTAATGATAATCCGTCTGCTATCTTTCCTAAACCAAATATAGTTCCAGATAATGCTACTTCTACTACGTCTCTTAAGAATGTCGCAAGAGTGTATATAGGGTTGATAAAGGCTTTTTGATAAATCTCATCGATGTAGTATTTGTTATAAAGTACTTTGTGGAAACCAACGATTTTGTCGTCTTCTTGAGGTACTTCACCTTTTTGGATATATTTATTATAAGCTAAGTATAGTCCGATGATGAATCCGATAGTAGCTACTCCCATTAAAGAGTATTCTAAAATACCTAAGGCGTGAGTATGCTTAGTTACTGTATTTACAATAACAGGTTTTAAAAATTCGTTTAACCAAGAGTACCCATTAGGTAAGCTGATTAATCCACCGAAGATAGAAAGAACAGCTAAGATCACTAATGGTGTAGTCATCGAAGATGGGCTTTCGTGTAAGTGATTCTTTTGTTCTTGTGTTCCTCTAAAGTTCTTTTTGAATGTTAAGAAGAATAAACGGAACATATAGAATGCTGTCATAATAGACGCTAATGAAGCAATAACGTAAAGAACGATATTGTGATTAAAAGCAGTCAATAAGATTTCGTCCTTAGAGAAGAAACCTGACATTAGAGGGAATCCAGATATAGCTAAAGTAGCAACTAAGAATGTAAGATAAGTTACCTTCATGAATGGCTGTAAACCACCCATTCTACGCATATCTTGTTCTCCACCCATTGCGTGAATTACCGATCCAGAACCAAGGAATAAACATGCTTTAAAGAAAGCGTGTGTGATTACGTGGAATACTGCTATCTCATAAGCACCAAAACCGATAGCCATAAACATTAATCCCAATTGAGATACTGTAGAGTAAGCTAATACTTTTTTGATGTCGTTTTGTACTAGACCAATCGTTGCTGCGAATAGAGCAGTGAATGCTCCTACGATAGCAATGATGTTTTGCACTTGTGGTGCAAGGTCAAATACGAAGTTAAGTCTTGTGATTAAGAAGATACCTGCTGTAACCATTGTAGCAGCATGGATTAATGCAGACACAGGAGTTGGTCCTGCCATCGCATCTGGTAACCATGTGTATAATGGAATCTGAGCACTCTTACCAACAGCACCAATGAATAACGCTAATGCAGCAAATCCAATCCAAGTATTCACTTGGTAGTTAGTTCCACTTAAAATAGCTTGTTTAATAGTCATATAATCTAATGACTGGAATAAGAAAGCTAAGATAAATACACCTACTAAGAACCCTAAATCCCCTATACGGTTCATGATGAAGGCTTTCTTAGCTGCGTCATTGTAAGATTGGTTCTTATGCCAGAATCCGATCAGTAAGTATGAACATAGTCCAACTCCTTCCCATCCGATGAACGTGATAAGAAGGTTGCTACCTGTCACTAATACCACCATAAAGAAGATAAATAGGTTAAGGTAAGCAAAGAACTTTCCATAGTTCTCATCGCCTTTCATATAGCTAGTAGAGTACCAGTGTATCAGTGTACCAATACCTGTTACAAATAATAGCCATAATAAAGAAAGCTGATCAAGTAAGAATCCAAAAGAGATATTAAATCTCTCTGTAGCGATCCAGTTAAACAAGTCAACTTGTATCGGTTCATTTGTACCATTTACTTGTACAAATGCAATTATTGTAATAATGAATGAAACTAAAACTGCAAGGGTAGCAATCATTCCAGCACTATTACCTAATTTCTTTCCGAAGAAAATATTGATTAGTGACCCTACTAGAGGAGCCAATAATAAAAGTAAAATTACGTTCGTATCCATGCGGAATTATCCTTTTAAGTTTTTTAATTTATCAATATCAATTGATCCAATATTTCTGTATATCGTTACTAGGATAGCAAGACCTACAGCTACTTCTGCCGCGGCTACTGCCATAGTAAAGAATACGAATACCTGTCCTTGTGCATCCTGATGATAAGTTGAGAACGCTACTAATAACATATTAGCTGAGTTCAACATAATCTCAATACACATAAACATCACAATTGCGTTACGTCTATATAGAATACCAAATACCCCGATGCAGAATAAGATGATCGATAGGTAAATGTATCTGTCAATACCAATTATTTCAATTACATTCTCCATAATTATGCTTCTTTATCGGTTTTGTCCTTTTTAGAGATTAGTACAGCACCTATCATTGCTAACAATAATAGAACTGATACCATTTCGAAAGGCATTACGTATTCATTTAATAATACTTTACCTAATACTTGTACAGATTGGAAGTCTTGACCGTGATTTGCATATTGCAATTCGTAAGTTTGAGCTCCACGCATAGTAATAGAAAGTAACAATAAACCTACTAAACAGAATGCTATAGTAGCAACTACTTTAGTAATAAGTGGCTTAGAGACCTCGTGGCTAATATTAAGGTTCATTAACATGATCGTAAATAACATTAAGATCATAATTGCTCCTGAATATACCATGATGTGTACCATACCTAAGAACTGAGAGTTCAAAAGGATATAGTGACCAGCTATTGAAAAGAAACTAACAACTAACCATAGTGCACTATGGATAGGATTCTTGCTCAATAGGGTAAGGACTGCACTCCCGAGTGTAATAGTCGAAAGGATATAAAATAATATTTCTACCATGATTAAGCTTGATTCTGTTGTTTCGTATTTGCAATTGCCGCATCAAGAGGCATAACTAATTTGTCTTTTCCGAAGATAAAGCTATCACGAGAAGTATCAGCTTTAGCTATTTGTTTAGATTTAGTCAAGTAGATAGCTTGTTTTGGACAAGCCTCTTCACATAAACCACAAAATATACAACGCAACATATTGATTTCATATATCTCTGCATATTTCTCTTCGCGATATAAGTGCATTTCATCTGCTGTACGTTCTGCTGCTTTCATTGAGATAGCTTCTGCAGGACAAGATAAAGCACATAAACCACAAGCTGTACAACGCTCTCTTCCTTCGTCATCACGCATTAACGTGTGTTTACCACGATATACATCACTGAATGGTCTTGTTTTTTCTGGATAAGCGATCGTTACTTTCTTTTTAAACATGTGTTTTAAAGTAACCATCATTCCTTTGAAGATAGCTACTAAGTAGATCTTCTCAGTCCAAGTAAGTGTCTTATTAGAAACTTCCTTTTTTCTTCCTGATAATGAGTAAGTATTTGTCGACATGCCTAACCTTTTATAAGTAGGATTACAATAGCTGTAACCACTAAATTTAACAATGCAAGTGGAATTAATGATTTCCACCCTAAGTTCATCAATTGGTCATAACGGAAACGTGGTAAAGTCCAACGTACCCACATATAAACGAATATGAAGAAACAGATCTTAATAAATAAAGCAAAAATACCGATTACGTTTGCGATATTCACACCCCAATTTTCTACTGCCCATGACATACCAGGATAGTTATACGCTCCGAAGTATAGAACAGCGATGATAGTAGATGAAATGAATAAGTTAGCATACTCAGCGAATAAGAAGAATCCCATTTTCATAGAAGAATATTCTGTGTGGAATCCTCCGATAAGCTCTTGCTCACATTCTGCTAAATCGAATGGTGCACGGTTAGTCTCAGCAAAAGAACAAATCAAAAAGATTAAGAAACCAACTGGTTGGTAGAATACGTTCCAGTTCATTCCTGCTTGTTGTAATGCTATTTCGCGCATACTTAGTGTTTGTGTCATTAATAGAAGACCTATTAATGAAAGCCCCATCGCAATCTCGTAAGAGATCATCTGAGAAGCTGCACGAATACCACTCATTAGAGAATACTTATTATTAGAAGCCCAAGCTCCGATCATAATACCGTAAACTCCAACAGAAAGTACTGCGATTATGTATAGCAGACCAACATTTAAGTCAGCTGCTTGAAGAATTATATCTCTTCCAAATAAATGAAACTTATCTCCCCATGGAATCACAGCACTTGTCATAAGTGCTAATGTCATTGCAAGGAAAGGACCAAATTTGAATAAGAATTTATTCGGTGTATTTGGTTGAGTTTCTTCTTTTGCAAATAATTTTAAACCATCTGCTAAAGGTTGTAGTAAACCACCTTTACCTGCACGGTTTGGACCTATACGGTCTTGTATCCAAGCAGCAATCTTACGTTCAGCAAGAGTAGCATACATCGCCATAAGCATTGTAACTGCAAACACAACTACAATAATAACTGCTTTATCTATAATAATAGTTTTATCCATACTTATGCCGTTTTATTCTTTTGATTCGTTATCTGTAAAAGGAATCTCCTTCATACTAATCTTTAAGCGATCTTGCTCACGACCTTCTAAGATTTGTTTTTCAGTCTTCATAACTACTGTATCTAATTTTCTAGTGTAGTTATTTTGATTGATAACTGAGAATTTCTCGAATTTACGAGGTCCTTCTATAACCCAATCTTTTGTGTCTTTGTGATCAAAACGACAGCTGTTGCAGATAAATTCCTCTACTTCGTGGAATTCATCTTTACGAGCAGTAACTCTTTGAATTTCTTCTCCGAACATCCATACTGTAGTTTTTCCTGAACATGTAGGACAGTCTCTGTGTGCATTATATGGTTTATTAAACCAAACACGTGATTTGAAACGGAATGTCTTATCTGTTAGAGCCCCAACAGGACATACGTCAATCATGTTTCCTGAGAATTCATTATCTATGGCAGCAGAGATGTAAGTTGATATTTGTGCGTGATCTCCACGTCCACATACACCATGTACTCGGCTATCTGTAAGTTGTTCAGCAGTTTTTACACATCGGTAACAAAGGATACAACGATTCATGTGAAGTTGGATATTCTCTCCGATATTTTCTGGAGCGAATGTTCTCTTTTCTTCTTTAAATCTTTTTTGTTCTTTACCGTGAGTAAAGGCAAGGTTCTGTAAGTCACATTCACCAGCTTGGTCACATACTGGACAGTCAAGAGGGTGATTGATTAATAAAAACTCAGTAACTGCTTTACGTGCTTCAAGTACTTTAGGCGAAGTAATACTTTTCACTTCCATACCTTCCATAACTCCTGTTTTACAAGAAGCCATAAGTTTAGGCATTGGGCGTGGATCAGCTTCACTTCCTTTAGAAACTTCTACTAAACAAGCTCTACATTTACCTCCTGTGCCTTCTAATTTAGAATAGTAGCACATCGCTGGAGGTACTGATTCGCCACCTATCATTCTTGCCGCTTGTAGAATGGATGTTCCTGGTTCTACTTCTATTTCATGTCCGTCTATAGTAACTTTCATAAACTGTGCTTTGTTTAAGCTGAATATATAGTCAGCGTATATTATTTATTGATCAAGTGTTTTACTGCTGAGAAAGGTTCGTTGACGTAATGGTCTCTGTTCTTAACTTTCTCTGGGTATAAAACGTGATATTCAAATTCTTCTCTAAAATGTCTGATAGCAGCAGCAACTGGCCAAGCAGCAGCATCTCCTAAAGGACAGATTGTATTCCCTTCTATGTTACTTTGGATGTTCCATAATAGGTCGATATCATCCATAGTACCATTACCTGTTTCGATACGGTGTAATACTTTTTCCATCCATCCTGTACCTTCACGGCATGGTGAACACTGTCCACAGCTCTCATGAGCATAGAAACGAGCGAAATTCCAAGTGTTTCTAACGATACAAGCAGTATCATTATATACGATGAAACCTCCAGAACCTAACATAGAACCTGTTTCAAAACCTCCATCAGATAGTGATTCGTATGTCATCAGACGATCTTCTCCATTAGCTGTTTTGTAGATTAAATGTTCTGGTAAGATTGGCACTGAAGAACCTCCAGGTACTAATGCTTTGATTGGGCGATCATCAATCATACCACCACAGTATTCATCAGAGTTGATAAATTCATGTACAGTGATTCCCATCTCTATCTCATATACTCCTGGTTTTTTGATATGACCTGAAGCTGAGATTAGCTTTGTACCAGCAGATCTACCTAACCCAAGCTTTGAGTAAGCTTCTCCTGAGTTATTAATGATCCAAGGCACGTTAGCGATAGACTCTACGTTATTTACCACTGTAGGATTACCCCATAATCCACTGATAGCAGGGAATGGTGGTTTAATACGAGGGTTACCTCTTTTACCTTCCAGTGATTCGATTAGAGCAGTCTCTTCACCACAGATATACGCTCCTGCACCACAGTGCACATGTAAATCTAACGAGTAGTCTGTTCCTAATATATTTTTACCAAGCCATCCAGCAGCATACGCTTCTTTAATAGCTCTTTCTAAGATTTTAAATACCCACATATATTCTCCACGAATATAGATGTAAGATAGGTTAGCCCCTAAAGCGAAACTTGATGCAATCATTCCCTCAATTAATAAGTGAGGAATATGTTCCATTAAGAAACGGTCTTTAAAAGTACCTGGTTCAGATTCATCAGCATTGCAAACTAAGTGTCTTGGTTTGCCAGACTTTTTATCGATGAAACTCCATTTTAATCCAACAGGGAATCCTGCACCTCCACGACCTCTTAGACCAGAAGCTTTTACTTCTTCTGTTATTTCATCAGGAGTCATAGATTTAAGAGCCTTTTCTACTGAAGCATAACCACCATTTTGGCGATAAACCTCGTAAGACTTAATCCCTGGAATATTGATTTTATCTAATAATATTTTTGTTGCCATATTACTATTTGTCGTGAAGAATTACATTACCAGCTTTACAATCTTCGATGATTTTATCTATTTTTTCTCTTGTTAAGTGTTCTTTATAGAAATCCCCTAATTGCATCATAGGAGCATATCCACAAGCACCTAAACATTGAACACCTACTACAGAGAACATACCATCAGGTGTTGTCTCTCCAGGTTTTACTCCAAGTTTTTCACAAGCATATTCCATCATATCATCAGCACCTCTGATACCACAGCATGATGTTAAGCAGAATTCGAACATATACTTACCTACTGGTTTTTGGTTATACATTGTGTAGAATGTAACCACCTCATATACCTCGATAGGTGTTATGTCTAATATTTCAGCTACTTTATTCATTAACTCAGCACTTAGCCAGTTGTCATGAGCATCTTGTACTTCATGTAACACTGGTAATAAGGCCGATTTTCTTTTATCAGCAGGGTAGTGGCTAATCAACTCATCAATGCGTTGTTGCAACTCTGGTGTGATGTTTATGTCTTGTTTGTATTTTTTTACTTCCATAGTCTTAAGCGTCTAATTCTCCTGCGATAATATTCATACTCGACAGTGTGATAATTGCATCTGATAGCATACCACCTTTTACGATGTCATTGTACGCTTGGTAGATGATAAAACAAGGTCTTCTAAAGTGTAAACGATAAGGAGTTCTACTACCATCAGTGATTAAGTAGAAACCTAATTCTCCATTACCAGCTTCTACTGGGTGATATAGTTCTGTAACAGGTACAGGTACTTCTCCCATGATAATTTTAAAGTGGTAAATAAGCGCTTCCATATTTGTATATACATCTTCTTTTGGAGGAAGGTAGTAATCTGGAACATCTGCATGATAAGGACCTTCTGGCATCTTATCTAAAGCTTGTCTAATAATTTTTAAACTTTCCCATATTTCAGCATTACGTACACAGAATCTGTCGTAACAGTCTCCGCTTGTACCTACTGGAATTTCGAAATCAAAGTCTTCGTAAGAACAATATGGTGTAGCTACACGTACATCGTAGTCAACACCTGCAGCTCTTAAGTTAGGTCCTGTAAATCCGAAGTTGATAGCCTCTTCAGCAGAGATACCACCTACATTGATTGTTCTGTCCATGAAGATTCTATTACGAGTAAGTAGACCTTCAAATTCAGACCAAATAGGAGGGAACTCTTTTAAAAATTCTTCGATAAGTTGGAATACTTTAGGTGACCATTCTCTTTCGAATCCTCCTATTCTTCCCATATTAGTAGTTAAACGTGCACCACTAATTTCTTCGAAGATTTCATATATTTTTTCTCTGTATTGGAATACGTATAAGAAACCTGTTAAGGCTCCTGTATCAACTCCCATAACTGAACTACAAATGATGTGGTCAGCAATACGAGCAAGCTCCATTACGATTACACGTAAGTATTGTACTCTTTTAGGGATCTCAATACCAAGTGCTTTCTCTACTGTTAACCACCAAGCAGTATTGTTGATTGGAGATGAACAGTAGTTTAAACGATCTGTTAGAACATTGATTTGATAAAAAGGTCTGTTTTCAGCGATTTTCTCAAATGCTCTGTGAATATATCCGACAGTACCTTCTCCTTCTACTACTTTCTCTCCATCAAGTAAAATGATGTTTTGGAAAATACCATGAGTAGCAGGGTGAGTAGGACCTAAGTTTAATATTTGTAATTCTGTCCCGTCTTCTTGAAACTTGTCTTCAATAAGTTTAGCGTAGCGCTTTTCAGGAGGTAATAATAAGTCTGACATAGTTACTGCTTTAAGTTAAGAATTATGAACTGTTCTTCCGAAGAATCTATCGTCTTTGTCTGTTCTTCCAGCATCTTCCATAGGGAATTCTTTTCTCAATGGAAAAGATTCCATCTCGTCCATATTTAAAATTCTCTTTAGTTGAGGGTGATTTTTAAAGATGATTCCATAAAAATCATACGTCTCTCTTTCTTGCCAGTTAGAACTTTTAAATAAATCTGTAGCTGAATCAACTACTGGATTTTTAATATCTAAGAAAGTCTTAAAGCGGATTCTAACGTTATCTATCCAGTTGTGCATGTGATAGACTACTGCTAGTTGTTTTTCTGATGGTAAGTCAACGTAATGAACTCCACAAACATCCGTTAGGAAGTTAAAATTCATTTCATCGTCTTCTTTTAAGAACTTAAGCACATCATGTGTAGCATTAGCTGCAACTTCAAATGACAACATCCCATGTTGTTCATGAAATTCACTTACTGACAAACCAAATGTGTCAATTAGTTTCTTTTGTATTGTAGTGTTATCTAAAGCCATACTATTTGTTTAAGTTGTATGAATCTAATAATTCATCATATTCTTGAGAACCTCTGCGGTTAACTGATTCTGATTTTACGATCTCTTGTAAGCGCAAAACACCATCTAAGATTTGCTCAGGTCTTGGTGGACATCCTGGAACATAAACATCTACGGGGATTACTTTGTCTATTCCCTGTAATACTGAATATGTATCAAATATCCCCCCAGAACACGCACATGCCCCAACAGCGATTACCCACTTAGGTTCAGCCATTTGTTCATATACTTGTCTTAAGATAGGCGCCATTTTTTTAGAAATAGTACCCATAACCATTAGCATATCAGCTTGTCTTGGTGAGAAACTCATACGCTCTGAACCAAAACGAGCTACGTCATACGTAGCTGCCATAGTTGCCATGAACTCAATTCCACAACAAGACGTTGCAAATGGAAGAGGCCACATCGAATTTGCTCGTGCTAATCCTACTACTGAACTTAATTTAGTAGCAAAGAATCCTTCTCCCACATATCCTTCAGGAGCTTCTACTGTGTTATATTTATTATCGCTCATCTCTCTCTAATTTATTAGTCCCATTCAAGGCCTTTTTTCTTAAATTCATATAGTAGCCCTATAAGAATCACAAATAAAAATATTCCCATTTTAAGTAAACCATCCCATCCTAATTCAAGGAAGTTAACTGCCCATGGATATAGGAAAATTACTTCAACATCAAATAATACGAATAATATAGCTACAAGGAAATATTTTACATTGAATGGTATACGTGCACTTCCCAGTGACTCTAAACCACATTCCCAAGTACTGTCTTTAATCTTAGTAGATTTCTTTGGTCCTAATTTGCCAGATACCCAAATAGTCATCGATACAAAACCAGCTGCTAGAGCTATTTGCATCAGAATTGGGATAAAATCAAGTTGACTTGCCTGCATATGTAAAGTATTTATATTAATACAACATACAAATATACACCCGTGAGGTCGTTTTACAAAGTTTTGGAACTCTAGGTGTTGTAGTCTTTGTCTTGTTTGGCTTAATATGTATTTGGATTAATTATAAATAGAAGAATCTGTAATAAAAAAAGCCACCCATTTTGACATGGATGGCTTTTTTAGCAATTGAAAATTTATATTAAATAAATTAATTTCCTATCACTTCTACATCGATTGCGATGATACCTTTCTTACCTTTTTCTTCGTTGTAAGAAACGTGATCTCCTTGGTTTACATTTTTAGATTTTAAACCTGTGATGTGAACAAAAATGTCTTGTTTTGTAGCTTCATTAGTGATGAAACCAAATCCTTTGTCTTCATTGAAGAACTTAATTACGCCTGTATGCATTGTATTGAAATAAATAAAATTATCTTCAAATATAATGTTTGTTTCGAACTAAGCTCAGTTTTTTTGGACTTTTTTTTAAATTTTGTCTTTTATTTAATCATTCAGCTTTGTTTTCTTTCTAATCTCTTTATGTAGTTGTAAAAGTATAGTGGTGATTTTGGATTATTTAGCTTTTTTAACAAAAATGATTTTCTTGTAAGGGTGTTATAGGCTATCTGTAATACAGTTAGTTAATGGTTTTTAAGATTCAATGAGCCTTCGAGGTTATTGGTGTTAATGAATGATTTGTACAAGTGATTAGAGAATAAAAAAAAGGCTATTCTACTTTAGTAGAATAGCCTTTTTGTATAAGAAATTAGGATTAAACCTCTTCTAATGGTTTCATTTTAAATGTTTCCATAAATGCTGTTGTATAATTACCAGCAATGTAGTTTGGGTCATCCATTAATTGTCTGTGGAATGGTATTGTCGTTTTAATTCCTTCAATCACAAACTCGTCTAATGCTCTTCTCATTTTATTAATCGCTTCTTCTCTAGTTTGAGCAGTAGTGATCAATTTAGCAATCATAGAGTCATAGTTAGGTGGAATAGAGTATCCAGAATAAACGTGAGTATCTAAACGTACACCGTGACCACCTGGAGTGTGTAGAGTAGTTATTCTACCTGGAGATGGACGGAAGTCGTTAAATGGATCCTCAGCATTGATACGACATTCTATAGAGTGCATTTTAGGCAAATAGTTTTTACCAGAAATTGGTGTACCAGCTGCAACTAAGATTTGCTCTCTAATTAAATCATAATCAATTACTTGTTCTGTTATTGGGTGTTCTACTTGGATACGAGTATTCATTTCCATAAAGTAGAAGTTTCTATCTCTATCTACTAAGAATTCGATAGTACCAGCACCTTCATATTTAATGAATTCAGCAGCTTTTACAGCAGCATCACCCATTTTTTGTCTCAATTCATCTGTCATGAATGGAGATGGTGTTTCTTCAGTTAACTTTTGGTGACGTCTTTGGATAGAACAGTCACGCTCAGAAAGGTGACAAGCTTTACCATATGAATCTCCAACTACCTGGATTTCGATGTGACGTGGATCAAGGATAAGTTTTTCCATATACATACCATCGTTACCAAATGCTGCAGAAGCTTCTTGACGTGCACTTTCCCATGCTCTGTCTAGTTCGTCTTCTTTGAAGATCTCACGCATACCTTTACCACCACCACCAGCAGTTGCTTTCATCATTACTGGGTAACCGATAGCTTTTGCTGTTTTTTTAGCGTGTTCTAGTGATTCTAGTAGTCCTTCAGATCCTGGTACAGTTGGTACTCCAGCTAATTTCATTGTTTCTTTAGCTGTAGCTTTGTCTCCCATTTTTTCGATCATCTCTGGTCCAGCACCGATGAATTTAACACCGTGCTCTTGACAGATTTTAGAGAATTTAGCATTCTCAGATAAGAATCCATATCCTGGGTGTATAGCATCTGCATTCGTAATCTCAGCAGCAGCTATAATATTTGAAATCTTTAAATAAGATAAGTTACTTGGAGCGGGTCCGATACATACAGCCTCGTCCGCAAAGCGTACGTGTAAGCTATCTGCATCCGCAGTAGAGTAAACTGCTACAGTTTTTATGCCCATTTCTTTACATGTTCTGATAACACGTAGGGCAATTTCACCTCTATTAGCGATTAATATTTTTTTAAACATCTCTTGAAACTTTAATTTAACTTTAGTGTGTTTACTCCGTTAGAAAGTAAAATTGGTGTATTGTAAATTTCTTAAGATGGATCAACTAAGAATAATGGTTGATCAAATTCTACTGGAGAAGCATCGTCAACTAATACCTTAACGATTTTTCCAGAAATTTCAGATTCGATTTCGTTGAATAACTTCATTGCTTCGATTACACAAACTACATCTCCTGCTTTGATAGTTTTACCTACTTCTGCGAATGGTTCTTTATCTGGAGCTGGTTTTCTGTAGAATGTACCGATGATTGGTGATTTTACAGTGATGTATTTTGAATCTTCGTTTGGAGCTGTTTCTGTTGCAGCTACTGGAGCTACACCTTGTTGAGCTACTGGAGCTTGAGTTAATGCTGGAGCTACTGGTACTTGTTGGATGTAAGTAGTTTCAGTATTACCTGCCTCAGTTGTTTTGATGGTGATTTTAAAATCATCCATTTCTAATTTTACTTCTGTAGCACCTGATTTCGCTACGAACTTGATTAAGTTTTGAATCTCTCTAATGTCCATACCTATGTATTGGTTAGTTGTTTTTATTTCGCTGTGTACGCCCACTTTAAGTACATTGCACCCCACGTGAAACCTCCTCCAAAAGTAGCGAAAATAATATTATCACCCTTTTTAAGTTGTTTTTCGTAATCGCAAAGTAGTAATGGTAAAGTGGCAGACGTTGTATTTCCGTATCTTTCGATATTCATTAATACCTTAGAATCATCTAATCCCATTCTGTGAGCTGTTGCATCGATGATTCGTTTGTTTGCTTGGTGTGCAGCTAACCAAGTCACATCTTCTTGAGTAAGATTGTTGCGTTGCATTACTTTTTCACTTACGTCAGCCATATTAGATACAGCATATTTAAATACTGTTTTTCCATCTTGGAATACGTAGTGTTGTTTGTTTGCAACTGTTTCTGCACTTGCTGGTAGGATAGATCCACCTGCTTCTATTTTTAAAAACTCACGACCTACGCCGTCACTTCTTAAGTATTCGTCTTGTACTCCGTAACCTTCAGTATTAGGTTCGAATAAAACTGCTCCTGCTGCATCTCCAAAGATGATACAAGTAGCACGGTCAGTATAATCAATAATCGAAGACATCTTATCTGCCCCGATTAATAATACTTTCTTATATCTACCTGATTCTATATATGCAGAAGCTACTGACATACCATATAAAAAGCTAGAACAAGCTGCTTGTAAATCAAATGAAAATGCATTTGTTGCTCCAATTTTTGAGGCAACATACACTCCTGTAATCGCTACAGGCATATCTGGTGTAGCTGTTGATAATATTACACAGTCTATATCCTTAGGATCTGTACCAGATTTGCGTAATAAATCTTCTGCGGCTTTAATAGCCATATATGAAGCACCTTCTCCAGGTTTTTTAAGAATTCTTCTTTCTTTAATTCCTGTGCGGCTCGTTATCCATTCGTCGTTTGTGTCTACCAATTTTTCTAAGTCAACATTTGTCAACTTGTCTTCTGGTAGGTAACATCCAATCGCTGTAATGGCTGCGTGTATTTTTGTCATATGGTATTGCTTTACTTTATAAAAACATTCCAAAAAGAAGCGAAAATTACAAAAAAAAAACGAATTAACGGTTCTTTCGTGCTCTAAAGTACTTTTTTTGGGCTAAAACGCAAATTTCTGAAAAGCGAATAAACTACAATTTATTGAGTAAAACATACGTGAACATAAAAAATACATACTATAGTATAGATTTATAACAATGTTTGGCAATATGAAGTACGATTAACGTGTCTTTTATGTTTCTCTAAAATAGGTTATATACCAAAAAAAAACTCTCACACATTGTGAGAGTTAATTTGTACTTTGTTTAAAGCTTATGCCTCTACTTGAGCTGTTTTGTCAATTACAACTTGCCCTCTGTAGTACATTTTTCCTTCATGCCAGTAAGCTCTGTGATATAAGTGAGCTTCTCCTGTTACAGGACATGTAGCAATTGTTGGAGCCACAGCTTTGTAATGAGTTCTTCTCTTATCTCTTCTTGTTTTCGAGGTTTTTCTCTTAGGATGTGCCATTTTACTATATTATTTATCCGTTAATAGTTTCTTTAATTCTGCCCATCTAGGGTCAATATCTTTGTTTGTATTCTCTTCTTCTGTCTCTTCTTCTTCATCGTTCTCAAGGTCGTCTATTAAACCGAAGATTTCATCATCTTCATCATCAAATAAACCTCCGAAGTCATCGTCTTCATCTTTTTCCTCTTCGTGAACGTAACCTAGATAGTCTAAAGCTTCTGAGTCTAATGTTCCGTCTTTTACTCCTGGATGAACCCTTTTTTGAGGGATCGCCAGAGCTATCATTTCATATATGTACTGAGCTATGTCAATATGATGTGACGTATATGGGATAACTAAGATCTCATCGTGGTCATTATCAAAGACATCTCCGAACTTTACTACCAAGTCAATTTCACTGTCTATTGGTAAATCAAAATCCTGATTTGTCACATCACAAGGTACGTTTGCGAACCCTTTACTCGTGAAGTGTAGCTCAAATAGATTTATTTTTTTGTCTAAAAGAACGTTTATTTCGGCATTTATATGATTGAAATCACCGTAGTTATAGTTTTCGAAAAAACTGTCATCTACTTTAAAATCAAACGAATGCTTTCCGTTTTTTAACCCTGTAAAAGGTATTAAAAAGTCTTTTTCAATATTCATGAAATACATGATTTGAGCGTGCAAAGATAAAAAATTATTATAATTACAAGCTAGTTATCAAATTTTTTTGTGCTAAAATCTTTTTCTTGAGGCTGTAATGGGTTTGCAGATGCTTCTAGATTTCTACTTCTATTGGTATAAATATCAATAGCTAAGTATAGTGCTTCTTTAAATGATGTCTCATCTGCCGTTCCTTTTCCAGCTATTTCATAAGCAGTTCCGTGATCAGGAGAAGTTCTTATCTTGTCCAGACCTGCAGTGTAGTTTACTCCACTGCCAAAAGAAAGTGCCTTGAAAGGAGCTAAACCTTGATCGTGATAGCATGCTATAACTGCATCAAAGTGTTTATGTGTTCCTGATCCGAAGAACCCATCTGCGGGGAACGGACCTGATACTAAAATACCTTGTTGATTTAGTTTCTCTACTGTTGGTTTTATAATTGTTAGTTCTTCTTGACCGATTACTCCACCATCACCTGCATGAGGATTTAATCCCAAGATAGCAATGCGCGGTTTAAATATATTAAAATCTTGAATCAATGATGTATTGATTGTCTTCACCTTTTGTTGTATTAATTCTGGAGTGATTGCTTTAGCTACATCCTGAATAGGTAGGTGATCTGTCAATAAGCCTATTTTTAAATCGTCACTTACGAGTAACATTAGTGCTTGTCCTTCTAGTTGTTCATTTAAGTAATCAGTATGTCCTGGGTACTTAAATTCTTCATCTACACTGTTGTACTTGTTGATTGGAGCTGTTACTAATACATCTATCTCTCCATTTTTTAATGCTTCAGTAGCAGCTATAAAAGATTTGATAGCGTATTTTCCTATTTGTGGATCGTTCTGACCAAAAGTGATATTAACGTTTTCTTTCCATAGATTTAGAACATTCAACTTATTAGGTACGATTTGATCTAAACTGTCTATTCCTTGTATATTAGTATTGCTGTTTATTATCTTTTTGACATAAGATAGCGGCTTTGAGTTTCCGAATATAACAGGAGTGCACAATTCTAGCATTCTATTGTCTTCGAAACATTTGAGTATGACTTCACTGCCTATCCCATTTAGGTCCCCTATAGAGATTCCCACTTTTATAATTTCTTCCTTCTGGCTCATAGTATCGTCTAAATTATTCCTATTTTTGAAAGCAAATTTAATAAAAATAAATGGAGTTATGTTTACAGGGATAGTTGAAAACATCGGAAATATAAAAAGTATAGTAAAAGATCAAGAAAACTTGCATATTACTGTAGAGTGTGCTTTTACTAATGAGTTACAGGTAGATCAGAGTGTACTACACAATGGTATTTGTCTTACTGTAGTGTCTTTAGAAGAAGGGGCATATACTGTCACTGCTATAAAAGAGACTATTGATGTAACGAGTATTGGCTTTTGGAAAGTAGGACAAGCTGTGAATTTAGAACGAGCTATGTTAATGAATGGTCGTTTAGATGGACATATTGTACAAGGTCATGTGGATCACACGGCTACTTGTATGAGTATCGAAGAAGCAGGAGGAAGCACATACTTTGGATTTGAATATAAGAAAAATTCTCAACACGTGACTATAGAGAAGGGGTCTATCACTATTGATGGTACTAGTCTTACAGTAGTGGACTCGGGTATTAATACTTTTAAAGTAGCGATAATTCCTTACACAATAGAGCATACTATTTTTAAGCAATATGAGGTTGGAACCGTTGTGAACCTTGAGTTTGATGTAGTTGGGAAGTATGTGTCTAAGTTGATACAAGTGAGAGGGTTAAATTAAAAACTAAGAATTTTAAGTTAACTATTGGAGCAAAATACTTTACTTTGCACCTGAAAAACAATAATATGAAGTTTAATTCGCAAAATAGTAATTTTGCAACAATGACTGATGAGGAGTTAGTACAATTCATCGTTCAGAGTAGCAATACTAACTTGTTTGGGATACTTTATGATCGGTACGCACAGAAAGTATATGGTAAGTGTTTAGGTTTTGCTGAATCAAGAGATGTAGCTGAAGACTTGACCCAAGATATTTTTGTGAAGTTATATTTAAACTTGAAGAATTTTAGAGGAGAAGCTAAGTTTTCTACTTGGTTGTATTCTTTTGCGTATAATCATTGTGTCAATTATTCTAAGTTAGTTCTTAAGAAAAAGAGAAATGAAGAAGTGTTGGATGATGAGAATCAATACGCTTTATCTATAGAAGACGAGATCTCAGACGAAGAAATATTTTCTTTGAGTGTGGATAGATTACAGGAGTCATTGGTTAGACTAGATCCGGAAGATAAGATTGTTTTATTGATGAAATATCAAGATGACAAGTCGATTAAGGAGATAGCTATCCTATTAGATTTAGGAGATAGTGCTGTAAAAATGCGACTCCATAGGGCTAAGAAAAAGATTGTAGAAATTTATAACTCGTTGTAATTATGGAAAATCCGTTCAAAAAAATACTTCAGGATGAAAAGTTACCAGATTACTTAAAAAATAGGGTAATAGATAATCTCAACTTTATTAAGTTGTCACTTGACGTGTCCGAATTATACACTGTCAAGGTTCCTCAGACTCTAGGGAGTTTAATTGGGGAGAAAGATTTGAAAAAAGAAAATGAATTAATCAATAAAATTAAAAATAGTAAGAATGATGGAACTATATAACTTTGAATATCCTAGTCAGATGATTAATTCTGTATTGAATTCGCTGTTACAAGGATTAGTAGGCTTTGTTTTTTTGGTTGGCTATATTTTAGTTTCTTGGTTACTGATTAAAGGATGTTCTTATATTTTAAAGAAACTTTTTAAGGTAGTTCGTTTAGAGAAAGTACAAAATTTGCTAAGTGAGAATGACTTTTTAAATAGAGTCAATATTAAAATTAGTGTTTCTAGCGTGTTAATCTTCTTCGTTAAGGTATTCTTGATATTCTTAATGGTGGTAGTAGGTGCCGAGCTTTTTGGGCTAACAATAGTGTCTCGCGAGATAGGTAATTTAATGCTATATATTCCTAAAGTATTTGTTGCTTTATTAATCTTTGTTGGAGGACTATATTTTGCTACTTGGATTAAAAAAGCAGTAGTAGAAGTGCTTAAAGCAGTTGACTTCAGTGGAGCGCGTATGATAGGTAATATCTTGTTTTACTTAATCCTTGTATTTGTGTTTATCACTACGCTAAATCAGATGGGAATTAATACAGATATCATTACTAATAATATCTCTATCATTGTAGGGGCTATATTACTTACAGTGGCATTGTCATTAGGATTAGGATCTAAAGATGTTGTGACTAGATTGTTGTTCTCTTTTTATGCACGTAAGAATCTTGAGTTAGGTCAGTTAATACGCATAGATGGGTTAGAAGGATATGTAATCTCTATTGATAATATTTATTTATGTTTATTAGTAGAAGGGAAGAAGCACTATCTTCCTATCGCTAAGGTATCAGAAAGTCATATCGAAATTGTAAAATAGTAGTCAGATTTTATTTGAAGCTTAAAATATAAAAAGGCGAATGCTCTATATGAACATTCGCCTTTTCTATTTTTATAAGGGATTATTTATTCCTTACATTTTATCTGTCATACGTTGAATAGCCTCATCGTATACAGGTTTGTCTACATTTGATTTAGACATACGATATTGCTCTCTTGCTTTCTCGTATTCGCCTTGATCTTCATATATTCTACCGATATTATAGTATGCGCCTGCACGTACAGTAGGCCCATTAGATAGTGCTATTGCCTTACGGTTTGCCCATAGAGCTTCTGCATATTGACCATTCTTTTTATATGACAATCCTAAGTTACCATACGCCTGACTAAAGTTAGGGTAAGCTGATATCGCCGCAGTATACAGTTCTATTGCTTTTACATAGTTTTGTTTGTCATATTCTTTGGTTGCTAGATTGTTTAACCTTAGTGCCTCATCTTTATTTACAGTATCTAGAGAACCTAGCTCGCCACTTCTCGTGTATCTTAAGTCTCCTCTATCTCCATAACTAGATGTTGTATAGCTATTAATGTCTTCTATTTCTCCCTCTTTCGTTACTTTAAACACAGTCCATAAGTTACCTGTTTTGTTTTTCGGAACGTAGTATGTTCTTACTAAAGATTGACCCACATAGACGAACACAGTAGCGTTACTCTTAGACATCTGCGTGCTGCTAGTAGACGATCTATTCGTAAAGTCGTGTACAGCATAATAGTATTCCGAACCAAACTTCTTCTCTTGGATAGTGATTGTTTCAGGGCCATAACCATCAGTATCATCTACATCTAGATTAGCTTTAGTTCCTACTTTATTACTAAAGTAAACGTGATTATTAGGGAACCATAGATGCGAGTCTAAATCTGCTGGAGTAGATCCCCAAGTCAATACCACACGTATACCATCTAGGTTTTTCATCACAGGACTTATAGCATAAGTCATTCCTGCACAAGCACACTTAGCGACTAAGGTAGAGTACCCATCTTTTTTGATGATAACTTTGGTGTCTCCATTATCTGCATAAGGAACATTAAGATTGACCATTCCGTCCTTATCTGTGTAGCCAGAGATGGTCTGTTCTCCATTGCGTTGGATTAGCACTTGTGCTCCCTCTATCTTTTTATCTTTGACTACAGCACTCAATACTTGTATTTTGTTTTGAGCCATTAGATTTCCTACTAATGCGAAGAGCATTAGTACTGTACTAAATACAGTGATTTTGTTTTTCATATTTCTTTATTAGAATTTTTTGTTAAAAGTAATAATAATTCTAACTATTGCTACAAGTTAATCAGGTGGAAGAAATATTTAAGTAGGACAATTTGAATAAGAAGGCTAATTTGTCGGGTATTAGTTAATTTGCTTTCTTAGTGGAAAGTCACATTCTATCTCGATATTATTCTCTTCGATGTAGATATTATATACAGGAGTATTGTTATTCGCTAATGATAATCCGTATGCGTTTATCTCTATATCTAAAGTGTCTATTGCAGAGAATACATAAGTATTTACCGCTACTACTTTTTCGGTTAGTAAGCAGTATAAGGCTTCGGGTAATGCATTACTATCTAAGATTACATCTCCTCTATATAGATAGGGATGTTGTTTACTTGTATTGATAGAATGAAGTGCTATATGCAACTCGCCTATCTTTATTATTTTTCCCTCAAGAGTTAATAATAACTGTTCTGTTTGCTTCTTCATAGTGGATAATTATCTCAAAGCTAAATAATTATTTTTATTTTTCAATACATCTAGTCTATCTAATATTGTGATGAAGCTTTTTAGAAAGGCAAGTGTTAAGTGTGATTAGTTTAATTTTTAAAATTAACGGACTGCTTTTTTTATTTTACAGCCGTAGCTACTCCTTAAGTGGCTTTATTCTTCCTGCCCTACCTTCTTTTTCTCTTAACATGCTAGCCGATTTACCCTATATCATACTATGATGAAAAATACTACACCCTATTTTTTTTCTCGTAAAAAGTATAAATATTTGCATTTCAATAGATTATATCTGTCTTGTTTTTAGAGGACTACTCTAGAACCTATGTAGAATCTAACTAAATGCTAAGTTGGTCGACAGTTCATGGAGAATAGACTGTATATAGTGGAGCTAGAGGAGTCTTAGTCGATGAATACTTCTGGTATTGATACAATACTTTCCTTTAATTGAAAATGATAGATGAAGTGAGATTACTCCTGAAGTGAGGTAAAATGATGCTTTGATATTTTTCATTTTTAATAGTGAGTTTGCGCTAATGGTCGATGTCTGCTGATATTTCTACTTTTTTTGAAAGTTCTTTGAATAGTTAAATAATTGTATTACTGTGTTTTATATCTTGTGAGTATGAAAAAGGAGGGTGTGTAAAAAAAGTAAATCATAGCAAAATGTAATTACAATTATGGCAGAAATTAAAGATGGAATATTAGGGGGTGTACACGGTAAGATAGGACCTGTAGTTGGGTTTATGTGGAGAGGAAGGTATTTCTTGCGTTCTACACCGCGTAAGTCAAATAAGAGTGCTTCTGAAAAGCAAATAGCGCAACGCAGTAAGTTGAGTTTGGTGTCGACTTTTGCTAATAAAGTCAAGGACTTTGTCAATGCGAATTATCCACTGACGATGCTTAATGATAAGATGGCTACTGGTAAGGAACAATTGATTTCGATGCTGATGAAAGATGGGGTCTTGAAGATAGAGGGGGAACTGTGTCTTGATATTGCTAGTGTATTGTTGTCTATTGGGACTCTGCCTCCTGCTGTGATTAAGAAAATAAGTAAACTTAAGACAGAAAAGATTAAGGTGCAGTGGGATAATTCAATCACCAATGTATTGACAAAGGATTCAGATCGTCTGACTATAATCGCTTACAGTGAGAAGTTACTTGAATTTAAAGAGATAGAATCTATCGCTAGGCGCGAGGATAAATATGTACACTTTGATTTGCCTAAGGAATGGGTGGAGGGTAATGTACATTTCTGGAGTGTGTGGAAATCTGCGGATGGCAAGTTGGTTAGTACGAGTGCTTACCACGGAGTCACAGAACTGAATGAAAGTGTGGAAGTGGAGAATGCAGAATCGGAGGGAAAAAGTGTGGTGGAGAACATGGTAAGTGGAGAATTAGATGCTGAAAATGGTGAAGGGAATAATGGAAATGGGATACTAAGTTCTTATGAAGGAGTAAAGGAGGAGAATATGAAGTCGGATAGAATAGAAACTGGGGCTTTAAGTAATATAGATAGTGCAAAGGCAGAAGCCCAAATAGGAGAAAATATGGGTTCCTCAAATCTTAAAAATCAAGAAGTATTTAAGAAGATAGAGGATTATGAACCATGGTCTGTCTTAGAAGCATTAAAGCGAATTGAAGAACAGGATGAGTGATGAGGAGTGTTTTAAGGAAGTAAGGTAATTTTTTTGTACGAAAAGTTAATGAGAATAGCTGTGTCTGGTAGGTTTTATGCTATAAAAAAAGCTGACTACTTGTTAGTAGTCAGCTGTATTCTATATTGTGATTCTAGATATTAGTCTATCTTAAGAGTCAGTACAGAGATAGGCGAGTGGTTCACTAGATCCTCACTGATACTTCCATTAAAGAAGTGTGATAACCCTGTGCGTCCGTGCGTAGCTATGGTGATTAGATCTGAGTCTACTTTCTTCGCATAGTTAAGTACTCCTTTTTCTACTGTAAGGTCATTATAGATAGATAAGTCATATTCTGTATCTGTGATGTCTTTTAAGAATTCATCTAAAATTTCTTCTGCTACATAAGTAGGTTTGAAGCTATTCGGCGTATTAACCATTAACAAGTGAAGCTTCGTGTTAAACATCTTGTGCAGACGAAGTATCTTTTTGAAAGATTCTTTCATATTATCAGTGAAGTCAGAAGCGAAGACTAAGTCGTGTACTTTAAAGTCATCACCATTACCTTTAATCACTAAAACAGGTGCGTCAGATGTTCTGACTACTTTCTGTGTGTTAGACCCTACGAAGTATTCTTTCACACCACTAGCACCGTGAGACCCCATCACGATAAGATCTACATCATTAGTTTCTGCAGTTTTGGTTACTCCATATGCAGTTCTGTCTAAAATCAAGCTGGTAGATACTTTGATATCAGCGAAAATAGGTGATAATGCTAATTCTTGTAGTTTCTGTTCAGCAGCATTTTTAAAGAACATAACTTCAGGAGCCGGAGTACCTTTTTGGATACTGTCAGTACCCTGTTGTGGTAAGTCAAGGATGTGTAGTAATAGAATTTCCGAATTCTCTGATTTTTTAGCAATACATGCTGCTACTTTGAGAGCATTATAAGCTTGTGTAGAAAAATCTGTTGGAACTAGTATTTTTTTCATAGTGATATTTGTTGTTTTATTTCGATTTAATTACATGATTTAAAGTTAAGAATATAATTATCAATAGGCAAAAGTTTTATTTGTAATAAAAAAATTAATATCTTTGCACTGTTATTTATTAAAAAAATTAAATAATGAGGGGACATCTAGTCCCCTCTTTTTATAGCATATGGCATTAAAAAGTAAAGTACAAGAATTAATAGATAAGGCTTTAGAAGAGTATACATCTATATTTGTTATCGATTTTACAGTGTCTCCGGATAATAAGATTCTTCTTACGATCGATGGAGATGGAGGTGTGACACTACAAGATTGTATCAATTTTAGTAGAGCTATAGAGCATAATTTAGACAGAGAAGAAGAAGATTTCGGACTAGAGGTGGCATCAGCAGGAGCTACGGCACCTATTAAGTTACTACGTCAGTACCATAAAAACATTGGTAGAAAACTGAAAGTAGTGACTCTAGATCAAGAGAAATATGAGGCTACTCTAGATAATGTTATCGATAATCAGATTGTCCTAAAATGGAAAGCGAGAGAAGCTAAGCCAGTAGGAAAAGGAAAAGTAACAGTGGATAAAGAAGCTGTTATACCTTTCGAGAATATTAAAGAAGCGAATGTTATAATTTCATTTTAAAATAAAAAAAGCACATGGAGAATAGAGATTTAGTAGATTCATTCTCAGAATTTAAAGACGAAAAGGATATTGAGCGTGTAACGCTGATGGCAATCTTAGAAGATGTATTTAGAAATGCATTGAAAAAAAGATTTGGTAATGATGATAACTTTGATATTATCGTTAACCCAGATAAAGGAGATTGTCAGATATTCAGAAACCGTATCGTAGTAAATGATGGTGAAGTAGAGAATGAGAACTATGAAATTTCATTATCTCAAGCACGCAAAATCGAACCAGATTTTGAGGTAGGAGAGGAAGTTTCAGAAGAAGTTAAATTAGAAGAGTTAGGGAGACGTGCTATTTTAGCATTGCGCCAAAACTTAAATTCTAAAGTAACTGAGCACGATAACACTACTTTATACAAACAGTTTAAAGACATTATCGGTGAAGTTTATTCTGCTGAAGTGCACCACATCCGTCCAAAAGTTGTAATTTTGATGGATGAGGAAGGAAATGAAATCGTTTTACCAAAAGATAAACAGATTCCATCAGATTTCTTTAAAAAAGGAGAGACTATCAAAGGTATTATCGAGGCAGTAGAATTAAAAGGAGCTAAGCCACAAATCATCATGTCTAGAACATCACAACAGTTCTTAGAGAGATTATTTGAGCAAGAGATTCCTGAGATTGCTGATGGTCATATCACTATTAAGAAAGTAGTGCGTATCCCAGGTGAGAAAGCGAAAGTAGCAGTAGATACATTTGATGATCGTATCGATCCAGTAGGAGCATGTGTGGGAATGAAAGGTTCTCGTATCCACGGTATCGTACGTGAGTTAGGTAACGAAAATATTGATGTAATTAACTTTACAAATAATACTGAATTGTTTATTAAGCGTGCATTAGCACCTGCTAACGTAAACAAGGTAGTTATAAATGAAGAGACTAAGAAAGCGAATGTTTACTTAGCATTAGAAGAGGTATCACGTGCGATAGGACGTGGTGGACAAAACATTAAATTAGCTGGTATGTTAACTGGTTATGATATTGATGTTATGCGTGAATTGAACCCAGAGGATGACGATGTTGAATTAAGAGAATTCAGTGACGAAATCGAAAGTTGGGTAATTGAAGAATTTGCAAGAATCGGTTTAGATACTGCTAAAAGCGTTTTAAGCCTAAGTGTTGATGAGTTAATGAAACGTACTGATCTTGAGGAGGAAACAATTGAGAATGTACTTAGAATTTTGAAAGAAGAATTCGAGGACTAATGAATACAGGTTAACAACACAACACAATTAATACACTAAAAGGATAATATGTCTGAAGAAAGAGCAATAAGAATTAATAAAGTTTTAAGGGAATTGAATATTTCTCTCGATAGAGCCGTTGACTTTTTAAAAGGTAAAGGTTTCGATATCGACGCAACACCTAATGCTAAAATTTCTGATCAAGAATACAGTGTTTTGACTAAACAATTTTCTGCTGACAAAGGTAAGAAAGAGGCATCTATTGAAGTAAGTGAGGAGAAGAAGAAAGAGAAAGAGGCCTTAAAAGTAGAGCGTGATAAAGAATTAGAAGAGAAGAAAAAACAAGAGGAAGCGCGTATTAAGCGTGAGCAAGAGGTTATCCGTGCTAAAGCTGAAGAAATTGCAGCTATTAAGCCTGTGGGTAAAATCGACCTAGAACCTAAAAAGACTAAAGCTTCTTCAGACGATTCAAATAAAGAAAATAAATCTTTTGAAAAAGATGCCCAAGCTCCTGCTAAAGAGAATAAGCAAAAGCTATCTAAAGAGGTTATAGAGGATAAGAAAGAGTCTGTCGCTAAACCTGTGGTTGAGAAAGAAGCATCTAAAGTAACGAACTCAAGTAAACAAGTGGAAGCTAAAAAAGAGGTAGAAAAACCAAAACAGAAAGAATCTGTAACAGGAAGTAAGGATGCTTCATTTAAGAAAGAGGATTCTAAGAAAGTAGAATCTAAGCCTGCAGTGGAGACAGCTAAGACTGAGGAAGCAGTAGACGAGACTATCAAGACAAATTACCAAAAACTTTCAGGTACTACTTTTACTGGACAGACTATCGATTTATCTCAATTCGATAAGCCTAAAAAGAAAAAAGAGGATCCTAAAAAAGGTGGTAATGCAGGTAACAATGCTAAGCCAGGTGCTGGTAATGCTGCAAACAAGAATAAGAGAAAACGTATAGCTAAACCTGGTGAAGGTGGAAACGCTGCTGGAGGTACAAACAACAATACTGCTGGAGGTACTAATAACAACGGTGGAAACAACAACAATAGAAACCAAGGTGGTGGACCACGTCCTAATAACAATAATAATGCTGGTGGTAACAAATTTGGTAACAGAAACCAAAGACGTAACACTACAACTCCTATCGTTAAGGCTGAGCCTACAGATGAAGAAGTGAAAAACCAAATCAAGGAGACTCTAGAACGTCTTCAAGGTAAAGGTAACAAGTCTAAATCTGCTAAGTACCGTCGTGATAAGCGTGATGTTCACCGTAAGAAAACGGATGATGAACAAAAAGCATTAGAAGCTGGAAGCAAAGTATTAAAGGTAACTGAGTTCGTTACTGTAGGAGAAATCGCTACAATGATGGATGTGCCTATTACTAAAGTTATCGGTACTTGTATGTCATTAGGTATTATGGTGACAATGAATCAACGTCTAGACGCTGAGACATTATCTATCGTAGCTGATGAATTTGGATATGAAGTTGACTTTACTACAGCTGCTATTGAAGAAGCTATAGAAGAGGCTCCAGATAGAGAAGAAGATTTAAAACCTCGTGCACCTATCGTTACTGTTATGGGACACGTTGACCACGGTAAAACGTCTTTATTGGATTATGTTCGTAAAGCTAACGTTATCGCTGGTGAGTCAGGAGGTATTACACAACACATCGGTGCTTATGGAGTAACATTAGAAAATGGTCAGAAGATTACTTTCTTAGATACACCTGGTCACGAGGCGTTTACTGCAATGCGTGCTCGTGGTGCGCAAGTAACAGATATCGTTATTATCGTAATCGCTGCTGATGATGACATCATGCCACAAACGAAAGAGGCTATTAGCCACGCTCAGGCGGCTGGTGTACCAATCATCTTTGCTATCAATAAAGTGGATAAGCAAACTGCTAATCCAGAAAAGATTAAAGAGAAATTAGCTTCAATGAATTTCTTAGTAGAAGACTGGGGTGGTACTTACCAATCTCAAGATATCTCTGCTAAGCAAGGTATTGGTATGGCTGAATTACTTGAAAAAGTGTTATTAGAAGCTGAAATGCTTGACCTTAAAGCTAACCCAGATAAGTTAGCAGTAGGTACTGTAGTAGAAGCTTTCTTAGATAAAGGTAGAGGATATGTATCTACTGTATTAGTTCAGGCTGGTACATTAAGAGTAGGTGATTATTTATTAGCAGGATGTAACCATGGTAAAGTACGTGCTATGCATGATGAACGTGGTAAATCAATTAAAGTAGCTGGACCATCAACACCTATCTCAGTATTAGGATTAGATGGAGCACCTACTGCAGGTGATAAATTTAACGTATTCGAAGAGGAAAAAGAGGCAAAACAAATTGCATCTAAACGTACTCAGTTAATCCGTGAACAATCTGTACGTGCTCAACGTCACATTACGTTAGCAGAGATCGGACGTCGTATCGCTTTAGGAGATTTCAAAGAGTTGAACATTATCTTAAAAGGAGACGTGGATGGTTCTGTTGAGGCATTATCTGATTCATTCTCTAAATTATCAACAGAAGAAATTCAAATCAACATTATCCACAAAGGAGTTGGTGCGATTACAGAGTCTGACGTATTGTTAGCTTCTGCTTCTGATGCGATCATTATCGGATTTAACGTTCGTCCAATGGCGTCTGCTAAACAATTAGCTGATAAAGAAGAAATCGATATCCGTAACTACTCTATTATCTATGCTGCTATCGATGATCTTAAAGATGCAATGGAAGGTATGTTATCTCCAGAGTTGAAAGAAGAGGTTACTGGTACTGCTGAGATTAGAGAGTTGTTCAAAATCTCTAAAGTTGGTACTATCGCAGGATGTATGGTTACAGATGGTAAGATCTTCCGTAACTCTAGAATCCGCTTGATCCGTGAGGGAGTTGTAATTTACACTGGTGAGTTAACTGCTCTTAGACGTTTCAAAGACGATGCTAAAGAAGTATCTAAAGGATATGACTGTGGTATCCAAATCAAGAACTACAATGATATTAAGGAGTATGACGTAATCGAAGCTTTCCAAGAAGTAGAGGTTAAGAAGAAACTTAAATAATCAAAATATAATTAAAGAAGGAGCTTGTCAGAATTGACAAGCTTTTTTTTTGAGTAAAATTAACCGTAAGTTAGTACTGACTGGGTTCGTCAGCTAAATGTTAAGCTTGTGATAAAGATTTCTGTCAAGTTGTCTTATTTTAAAATTGGCTTGTATTTTGCACAATAACTATTAAAGCAATAAAAAAGTATAAGTATGATTTGGATTTTAATGATCGCTATAATGGGTGCCAGCTGGCTAGTTGGTAACCGTTTAAAGAAGAAGTTTGAGACTTATTCTAAAGTTCATTTACAGAATGGTATGAGTGGTGCTGAGATAGCACAGAAGATGCTAATGGATCATGGTATCCGTGATGTAAGAGTAATCTCAACTCCAGGTAGATTAACAGACCACTATAATCCGATGGATAAAACAGTGAACTTAAGTGAGGCAGTATATAATGAGCGTAATGCAGCAGCAGCAGCAGTAGCGGCACATGAGGTAGGACACGCTGTACAACACGCTGAAGCTTATCACTGGCTGACAATGCGTTCTAAATTAGTACCAATAGTTAGCTTTACCTCTTCTATTATGTCATTCGTACTATTAGGAGGAATATTAATGTTGAATAGTTTTCCACAGTTATTGTTATTTGGGATTATCTTGTTTGCAATGACAACAATATTCTCTTTTGTTACTTTACCAGTGGAGTATGATGCTAGTAACCGCGCTTTAAAGTGGCTAAAAGCAAAGAATATGGTAACTCAAGCGGAATATGCAGGAGCAGAAGATTCGCTTAAATGGGCTGCACGTACCTATGTAGTAGCAGCTATAAGTTCATTAGCTACGTTACTATACTATGTAATGATCTATATGAATCGAAGATAATAAACATAAATAAATAAGAAACGCCTTCTACACAGAAGGCGTTCTTGTTTTTATAGCGGATTGATCGTAATCATTAAAGGGATGTGATCAGAGACTTTTCTCGCAATAGTAATGTCTTCAAAATCTTCAAAGAACATAATAGGTGTCGCTTTTACTAGTTCGTTTTTCTCACTGTGATAGAATATATTATCATATTCTGAAGCTAGACAATCTCCTTTTATACACTTCTGTCTTAGGCTGCTCTTCTGATCAGCGAAACTAGGTACATATCCTTGTTTCTTTAAGGGATTAAATACAGAATGCTTTTCTGTAAGGTTAAAGTCTCCTAGGAATATAAGGTTGTGTTCTGGGTATATTTCTGGAAAGAACTTCAGATATTTGATTTCAGTTTCTGGTTGATGTTTAGTAGGTAAAGTATGTATGCTACTTATCGTTATCTCCTTTCCTTTATAAATAAACGTTGCCATATAAGGTTCTCTTTCTATTTCTTCTTGGTAGGTCGGTTCTAAGAATGGTTTTCCCTTAAGTTTAACCTTGCTTGTTCTCCAAATATAAGCATAGCGCTCTGAGCGATAAGGAGAGCTTACAGTAGGGTCACTTACTGAATAATCCCATTTGGCACCTGATGATCTGTTTAGCTCCTCGTGTAGTTTAGCAATAGTCTGTGCACCTGATGGGTTAGTGACAACCTCTTGGATAGCGACTATATCTGTTTGTTTAATGACTTTAGCGATGTATTCTATTTGTTCATCTGTTTTGCTTTTACCAATGTTTAGCAAGTTCCAAGTCATAATCTTTACTTGTGCTTGGATAGTGAATGATAGTAATAGGGTAGTAGATAGAAGTAATAAGGCTTTTAAAAATCTCGTACGAGGCATATTGAATTATGTTAAAGGGATTACATTAAATTGTTTTTATAAAGAGGCTTTTGTAAAAATGATGTATTTTTACACGGTTTTATTTTGCATCCTACCTCTTTAGAAAAGGGTGACAAAATTAGTAATGTAACTGATATAAACTTTAAAAATTGAAAACATTTTCTTCTATATCAAATTTTGAAAGTGATAAACGAGTAATAGCAACTTTAGGAACATTTGACGGTGTACACATCGGTCATCAAATGATCCTTAAGAAACTAGTAGATTCTGCAAAAGCAACAGGTGGAGAAAGTCTTGTATTGACATTTTTTCCGCATCCACGTATGGTTTTAAAACAGGATAACACAATAAGATTACTCAATACAATAGAAGAGAAGAAGGAGCTTTTAAAAGGACTAGGTTTGGATAATTTGGTTATTCAGAAGTTTGATTTTGAATTTTCACAATTGACGGCAGAGGAGTTTGTGAAGCAGGTGTTAGTTGATAAATTTAATATCTCTAAGATTATCATTGGTCACGATCACCGCTTTGGTAAAAATAGAACAGCAGACATCAATGACTTAAAAGCATTCGGTGAGAAGTATGGCTTCGAAGTAGAAGAGATCTCTGCTCAGGAGATAGATCACGTATCTATTAGCTCAACGAAGATACGTACTGCTTTAGAAGAAGTAGGAGATATGACTTTAGCGAATGAGTTCTTGGGTTATGAATATTATTTCTCAGGAGTAGTGGTACACGGTAAGAAATTAGGTCGTACACTTGGTTTTCCAACAGCTAATATCGTTGTCGATGAAGATTATAAACTGATACCAAAGAATGGAGTTTATGTCGTGGAATCTGAATTAAATGGCGAAAAAGTAAAAGGGATGATGAGTGTGGGAATTAACCCGACATTTGCTGATCACCCGTATACCATAGAGGTAAATTATCTAGATTGGTCTGGAGATTTGTACGACCAAAGGCTAAAAGTTCGTATCTTAGACAGAATAAGAGATGAATTAAAGTTTAGTGGACTCGATGAGTTAGTTGCGAAGTTAAATGATGATGAACGCGTGACTAGGGAGTTCTTTAGTTGTTATGAAAGAAAAGCTGTTCCAACAGATAGATAATTCACCGTTAATTATCTTCCGTATTTTATTTGGTTTGTTATTCGCTTGTGAGTCGTTTGGTGCGATTGCTACAGGATGGGTAAGAGACAATTTCGTAGATGTTAAGTTTACATTCTCCCATATATATATGGACTTTCTGCAGGTACTAGTGGGGCCTCAGATGTATGTGTATTTCTTTTTGATGGGATGTGTTTCTATAGCAGTAATGCTGGGTTATCGCTATAAATGGACAATGCCCCTATTAACAGTGCTATGGGCAGGCGCCTATTTTCTTCAAAAGACGTCTTATAATAATCACTATTATATGTTATTAGTGATTTGTGTTTATATGTGTTTCTTACCTGCTAATAGATATGCTTCGCTAGATGTTAAACACAATAGAGTAGAACAAGAATTATCAATGCCAACTTATATATCGTGGATATTTATCTTTCAGGTAGGGATGCTGTATATCTATGGTACTGTCGCTAAGTTCTACCCTGATTGGTTAGATGGTACATTTACTAAAATAATGTATCAAGGCGCGAATATTCCAGATGTTTTTAAAGAAATATTTATACAAGATTGGTTTGCAATCACGATAGCTTATTTGGGAATTATATTTGATGGATTAGTTGTGTTCTTGTTGTTGAATAAACGTACGCGTACATTAGCAGTTATAGCATCATTAGTATTCCACTTATTTAATTCGATTACTTTACATATTGGTATATTTCCTTATTTTGCTCTTAGTTTTGCTGTGTTCTTTTATGAACCAGAGCAAGTACGCAGTTGGTTCTTTAAGAAGAAACCTGTGTTAAATGAGTCGGCGTTATTGACTGTACAGCCTAGTGCATTCTCATTAAAATCTAGTGTGAAGTATTTCTTAGTGAGTTTTATGTTTATACAACTTGTATTACCTCTGAGGCATTATTTTATCAAAGGGGATGTATTGTGGACAGATGAAGGTCATCGCCTAAGTTGGCGTATGATGTTACGTTCTAGGGCAGGATATACTAACTATATTACAGAGAATAAAAAGACAGGAGAACGCAAATATTACGATATAGAAGATGTGCTGTCAAGTAAGCAATTAGCACGTTTGTCTTCTCCAGATATGATATGGCAAATGGCTCAGCGTATAAAGAATGAGTACAAGGCTAAAGGTGAAGATGTAGCTGTATATGCTGAGAGCTATGTATCTATCAATAATAGGGAGTTAAGCAAATTTGTTGATTCAACAGTGGATTTGGGAGCAGTGAGTTGGGATTACTTTGGACATTGTGAATGGATATTAGAGAAACCATTTTAGTTGACATAAAAAGATATAAACAAAGAACGCATACTTGATAAGTATGCGTTCTTTGTTATTTGTTAGCTTCTGCTAATTCTTCTTTATATGCTATCAGATGAAGTTTAGTATCATACTTTCCATACGTAAAGTAATTGATCCAATCTCCTAGATTGATATATTTAGATTGTTTGTTTAAGTCAATAATCATTGGTAGATGACGGTGTCCGAAAACAAAGTAATCATAATGAGTAGTCTCTAGTTTGCGCTTTGCATATAAGATTAACCACTCGTTATCTTCACCTAAGAATCTGATATCCTCATCACCAGAGATTAGTTTATTCTTTACAGATAGGTATGAACCTAGTTTAACTCCGATGTCTGGGTGTAGCCATCTAAATAACCATTTAGAGAAGGGGTTAGTGAATACTTTCTTCATTCTCTTATATCCCATATCACCAGGTCCTAGTCCATCTCCGTGTCCTATAAAGAACTTCTTACCATTAATGTCGAATACCTTAGGCTCGTGATATACTGGTATGCCTAGCTCCGTCTCGAAGTAGTCTCCCATCCATAGATCGTGATTACCAACGAAGAAGAATACAGGTATTCCTTTGTCTTTAATCTCAGCTAGTTTACCTAATATTCTGACAAAACCTTTAGGTACTACTGTTTTATACTCAAACCAGAAGTCAAAAAGATCTCCTAATATGAATAAGGCTCCCATGTCATCTTCTTTCTCGCGTAACCACTGTAAGAATATCTCTTCACGAGGAAGGCTTTTCTCACGAGTAGGCGCACCGAAGTGTTGATCAGAAGCAAAGTAAATGCTCTTAGGTGTGTTAATCGTAAAACTCAAGGCTTATAAATTATCTGATTGATGCCATTCAGCATAAGATGATTCTGTCTCTTGTAATCTCAATGAATAAAGTTCAATACCTTGTGGTAACTTACTTTTTATCTTGTGTGCAAAGTCGATTACCATATTCTCACTAGTAGGTTGGTAATCTACAAGAATTACGTGGTGTCCACGTTCTTCTAGTTCTTTTGCTAATTCTATATGTGGGGTATTTCTATTGAAAACAGTAGCGTGATCGAATACATCAACGATGTCTCCTTTCACTATTTTTTTTAAGTCTCCAAAATCTATAACCATACCATACTTCACATTAGCCGTGTCCTCAATAGGAGTACCAATAACAGTAACTGCTAGTTTATAACTGTGGCCATGTACGTTACGACATTTACCATCATAACCATATAGTGCATGTCCAGTCTCAAATGTGAATTGTTTTGTAATTCTAATCTTAGGCATAACTAAAAATTTTGACAAAGGTACATAAAAATATGTATGCCCTCATAAAATAAGGGTTTGGTTTAACACCTGTCTATCATATAAGGTATATGATTAGAATAGTCTATACCTAACTTGAACGGATAGTTTAGGCCACCATTTGATGCGATTTAACCATTTCTCTGCGTCTTCATTATATTCAAAGGTTTCATCTAGTTTATAATCAATTACACCACCATCTTGTTTGATTTTATAATCCCCTTGATACATCATCCCCAATTCGACAGAGATACCCCACTTCTTATTAGTTACTACTCTTCCCATACCTATTCCTAGATAAGGTTTGATAATACCACCTAAAGTTACATTTGCCTTTACATTACCATTATCTACATTGATTTTATTACCTTGAAAGTCTATTTCAGGCCAATCCTCCCCCTCTTTAAGTTTTGCTCTTTCTCCTTGGTGATCGATAAGATAGCCATCTAAGTTCGTTTTATTCTCTCCTATATAAAAACCACCTGAGAAAAAGAATAATCCATCAGGGACGGGATAATAATCGACTAAGGCGTGTAGATGTATTATATGAAGCTTTCCTTTCATAGATAGGTTTGGTTTATACCCAAAAACTCTGCTTAGATCTCCATTAGGATCATCTAATCCAACATCATAGTGCTTAGAGTTATAGTAGAATAGATCTATACCTGCTCTAAGTTTTAGTGATTTATTAATAGGAGTTAAGGCTTCTATCGTTAAACCCATAGTGGAAAGTCCTGCGCTTATCGTCCAGTCATAAAAGAACTCATCAGAGTAGTGCTTCGCTATATTATCACGTGTGAACTCTTCACCTCCTAAATGTTGAAGAAAGGCAGTGGAGTTATTCGGTGGTAACGTAGGGTCGGACTTCTTCTTTTTTTTGTCTTTAGATTTTTTAGTATCTTGTTCTTCTGTTGTACTATTCGCTGTTTCTGATTGATCAGAGGTTGTTTTAGTATTCTCTTCTAGCTGTATGTTAGAAGATTTGGTTTCTTCCTGAGCATAAATACTATTAGTACTGATAAATAAACCTCCTATAATAAGTAGTATTAGATGTTTCAATTTGCTAAGTTTTAAAATATACGGTAATTGATTTGTAGATTAACCATAGGCCACCATTTAAGCCATTTAGTTACTTTATCAGCATCTTCTATTGATGCATTTACGTCAGAAGTAGTCGCTACTGTTTTACCATTTTGTTTAAGAGTATAATCTCCTTGATATAGAACACCTAGTTCAAATTTGACTCCTACTCTGCGTTTAGAGACTGCTCTACCTAATCCGATACCGAAGTAAGGCTTAATAGTTTGTCCTAAAGTCAAATCCGCATCTAATCTACCATCAGTTATATCAAGTTCTTTGCCGTCAAAGTCTATAGTCGGCCAGTCATACCCTGGTCTAAGTTGTACAGGAGTACCATCGCCATCAGTTAGAAGTCCTTTTGCTTTGATCTTTGTATTCCCTAAATAGAAACCAGCAGTTAAATGAAGAATACCTTTTCTAAAAGGATAGTAATCCACTAAAGCATGACCATGAAAAGTATTTAAAGAACCTTTTGTTTCATAAGTTGGAGTGAATCCGAAAGCTTCGTTTAATGTGCCTTGTTCATCATCAATATCAAAATCATATTGTTTCGTATTAAAGTTGAAGATATCAAAACCCGCTCTAAGTTTTAAACTTTCAGAGATAGGAGTTGATACTTCTGCAGTGAATCCAAGAGTTGATAATCCAGCAGAAACATTTAAGTGGCTTAGAAAACCACCATCATAGTGTGAAGTGCTGTATCTTCCTTTGTCCTGATCGTCTTCTAAATTAGCCGTGTTAGAAGCAAAAACAGCACTACTTAGTAATAGTACTACTGTTAAGCAGTTTAGTTTTTTCATTAGTCATTTTTTTGTAAAGATAACATTTAGGGTTAAAATTAGTTAAAAAGAATAGTGAACTTATGTGTTTTGTTAGTAAAGTATCTTAAATAGATAGGCATGTATTTGTATTTTGGGTATAAAGGAAGTAAAAAATCCCTCTAGAAGTAATGCTTCTTAGAGGGATTCAAATATTAAATGATCTAAAATATACTTAATAGCTAAGTATCCTTTATTTTGTTTTAAACTGTTGTAAAGCATTCACTGTGAACTCTGAAAGTACAAGTCTTCCTGATATCTCAGCTCTTTTGCTTAAAAGTTCTGTCCAATGTTCTGTACCTTCCCAGAATACCTTTTTCATTTCATATAATGCTTCTGGATTATAAGCGCTGATTCTAGTTGCAAAGGTATCTATCTCTAGATCCATGCGTTCTACAGTATCGTATACTTCATCATAAAGCCCATGTATCTGTGCCCAGTTTGCAGTTTTCCATTCATGAGCATTTAAGGACATGTTGGTAAAGGCAGTTTTACCTATTTTGCGTGATACAGCAGGTTCTATTACAAAAGGACCAATACCTATAGCTAGCTCAGATAATTTTACAGCAGCATTAGATGTAGCGAAACAGTAATCACAAGCAGCAGCTAATCCAACTCCTCCTCCTACAGCCTTACCATGTATACGACCTATAAATAGCTTAGGGCTTTTGCGTATGGCATTAATAACATTAGCAAATCCCGAAAAGAAAGCTTGTCCTGTAGTAGTGTCTTTTATAGAAAGTAACTCATCAAAAGAAGCACCAGCGCAGTAAGCACCAACCCCTTCACTTTTTAGAATGATAGTTGTGATTGTGGTGTTTTTACTTAAGGTATCAATCATTTCTGTTAATCGCGCTAGTTGAGTGCTTGGAAAAGAATTACTTGCGGGACTATAAAATGATAATGTAGCTACTTTATCAATAATTACTTCTGTTATAAAAGGTGTGTTTAGGTCTTGGCTCATATTGTGTATTTTTCTTAAATGTAATAAATATAGTATTAAGCTACTTGTTTTTTAGCAAATCCTTTCATTGTGTAAACTTTAACAGTCACATAATATGAATATTAGCTGTATTTTTTTAGTAGTAAAATCGGCTTTGTATTGTAGATGTTATTGTTTGATACGTTTATTTATGCATTAACGTTCTATTTTATGATAAAATAATATTTTTTCACTTGATATTAAGTATTGTTGTTGTCTGTCTTGTTGTAAAGTGTGTTATTATTACGAATTGTTTGTATTACTTTTGCACTGAAATTAAAATAATTTGTAACAAATAATTGGTTGTTAACTATTTTTAATACAGTTGTTTATGTTTTTGTGCACATCACGGTAGGTGATTTTTTTTAATTAATAAGTCACTATGGCGTGGTATTTGTTAATTAACAGATAGAGTAAGTTTAATAGTATAGTTGTAGTTATAATAGGGGTAACTACTTTGAGTCGATCAGCTCACACTATCTAAAAAGAGAGAGAGAGAAAAGAACAAAATAGCAACACTTTCTTTGGTTGCAAACTACATATAAGTTTAACGGACTTAGTACATCTAGCATATAGATGAGTAAAGTTATGTCAATAGGGCAGACTTGATAAATAACAATATTTATCGAGTAGGGAATACTTGTCTTTATTCTAAATAGCGGATAGTTTGTATTTAAAGGAGTATTCGTTTGTTAATGTGTGTGTTAAAGGTAAATAAGGATTAAGAAATGAGTGAAAGAAGATTACATATTTTATTAGTTGTTATTAGTGTTGTACTTGGTGCATTTTCACCTGTCTATGCTCAGTTTAATATACAAGAGAGTTTTAGTCATAGGACGGTTAATAACAAGGTTATTATTGGAGATAATGCAATACTTACTGGAAATGATAAGATAGATAAGTATGGTTATGGTTGGCTTAGGCTAACATCTGATGCAATGAAACGTCAGGGATATGCTATTATAGATGAAAGCTTTCCTTCAACGAGAGGAGTGTTAATAGACTTTGAATATAAATCATGGAGAACCAAGGATGGTGATATTAAAGGAAAAGGGGGTGATGGTATCTCTGTGTTCTTGTATGATGGAAGAATTACTAAAGAGCGATTTAAATTAGGTAGTTATGGAGGTGCTTTAGGTTACGGGCCAGGTGGTAATTTACTTGGAGTTACCGGAGGGTATATTGGTGTAGGACTTGATGAATTTGGAAACTTTGTCAATATGTCTAACGGAACGCCTAATAAAGAAGGGAAGTTTCAACAGAACGTCTCACTACGAGGTAAGATAACAGATAACAGTCATACAACAGCTAGATACTTAAAGCACGTTTTAAGGCCTGGTGGAAAAGATGTTGATTACAGCAGTAAAACTTCTACACGCCCTGATTCCTATAACTATTATAGAAGAGTTCAGATAGAGATGAAACCTATTCTTGAAGAGGATAGAACAAAGAAAAATTCTGATGGTACTTATGTTTTAAAGAAGAAGTTCAGAATCAAGGTACGTATACAGAATGTACATAATGAAGGGTTTATAGAGGTACTTGACTATATCTATGATGAGATACCTTATGATACTTTAAAGATCGGGTTTGGGGCATCTACTGGAGATGCAGTTAATATGCATGAGATTAGAAACTTAAATGTGACTACTCCAGATGGTTTACTTATTAATAAAACAGTTGATCTATTAGAAGCCAAGAAAGGAGATAAGCTGACCTATACGATAGAGATGTCTAATCACTCTTCGGATCTATATAAAGACTTCTTGTTAAGTGATTATCTCGAGTCTATTAAGGATTTCTTCAGAGTAGAGGAAGTATCATTTGATAATCGTGGAAATACAAAGAATACGCTGACACCACCGAAAGAGGTTACAAGTATGTTTATGGCAAAGAATATTGTCAATTGGAAAGTGTCTTTAGATGCGCATTCTTCTTCAAGAGTGATTATAAAAGGAACAGTGATAGGTTATCCTGGGAAGGGAGTTTTATCTAATGAAGCTTCTTTAAATGTAACCAACCTTAGGTTGCCTTATGTTGACCCTACTAAGTTAAGCGCTATCGCTCAGACTAAGATCACAGGCAAACCACATGAAGCTACTACGATAAGAGTAGATAACGCTGTGATATGTGAAGGTGATGAAGCTATTCTGACTGCGAAAGAACCTGTTTTGGGAGGTTTGTTAAAAGTTGATTCATACCGATGGTTTAGGGATGGTAATTTATTTAAAATCACGGAGCCAAATAAAATACTAGAGGGTGGTAAGGTAATAGAAGAACTTTTGCCTACGAATCAGATAGCAGTGACAGAACCTGGAGTATACACTGTAGTATATGTCTTTAATGGAGTGAGTTCTGAAGAATCAAATAAAGTGAAAGTAACTACGCTGCCAACGCCTAAGCTAGTACTGAAGAACCCTACTGATTCTTTTACTTATAATCTAAATGTAGGGGACGCGATGGTATTGCCGTTAGTGGTAATCGCTAATTCGACAGATAAGGTACAGTGGTATGATCATAAAGGTAAGGAGATAAGCGATAGAACACAACCTATCATTTTTAATACTCCAGGTGTATATAATTACACTGTAGTAGGTGAAAATAAGAATGGGTGTGCTGATGTAAAAACAGTACAGATTAATGTATTTGACGATAGTTTATGTCCACCTACTTATCAACGCGAATGGGCAACAGACTATACTGCATGGTACTCAGCTATCACAGGAGCAGTCTCTAATAAAGCTAATGCGATAGATGGACGTCCTGATACATATTCTACCATTACAGTCGCAGTTGGATTATTAGGATTGGGAACTACGTGGCAGAATATATACTTCGCTGAAGAACAAGAACCAGGAACACCAGTAACGATTAAGTTAGGTAAAGAGTACAGTGGTTTAGTTGCTTTAGGTGGATTGACAGTAGCAGGATTAGATGCAAGAGGAAAAGTAATAGGTTCTTTACAAGGTGTAGATGGAGGTTTGGTAGACCTATTATCAGGAGACAATGTAGTAGAATACACTTTTGTTCCTTCTAATAAAAAAGGGCCGCAGAAGTACTTAGGAGTACAGGTAGTCTTAGGATCTACACTTGGAGTAGCACAGAATGCTAAGGTTTATGGTGCTTATGTGAATAAGCTTGTTGATAACCCAAGTTGTGCACCAGTATTGCCTAATATCAACCCAAATGTATTAGATGTACTGCACGGTGTAGAAGATGTAGGATTAGGATTAGTAAGTGCTACAGCATCTGTTAGCCATCCGTGGAATGCAGTAGATGATGATCCTGATAGTTATGCAGTAATAAGTAGGGGAGTTGCAGTAGCTAATATGGCGAGCCTGACCGTAGTCTTTAAGCAGACTGCTATGCCAGGGGATGAATTACATATTACAGCAGAGAATAAGAACCCTGGTATACTGAGTTTAGAACTAGTCAAGGGATTTAAGATACAGCGCTATCTCGGAGATAAAAAGGTAGGTGAACCTCTGACAGAATCTAATGGTGCCTTGCGTTTAAGGCTATTGGGTATAGGAGGTAGAGATAGGTATCGAATTATAGTAGCTCCTTCTAAAGAGCCTTTTGATAGAGTCAAAATATCTTATGGATCAGTAGTAGGTATATTAGGTGATTTTACGCATATCTATAATGTGGATTTAGTGCCAACAGTGGATTTAGGAATGCAGATAGAGGTAGATGAGTATGGGTACGAATTAGAACAGGTACTTCAGTTATGTGTTGGTGAACCACTTCGAATTAAACCACAGAATAGTCACTGTACGACTTATGAAGTATATACAAGTGAAAAAGGGGGAAGTAGATTGCCGTCATTAGGAGACATGTTTACCATAGACCTTTCAAAACGATATAAAGTAGGTGAAGAGTTTACAGTATATGTGCAGGCCAATAGAAATGGATGTAGTATAGGGACAAGAACACCGATTAAGATAAAAATTAATGAGATGCCTGCTATTGTGAAAGTGACAGCGATAGACGCAAAAGCGAAGGAAAGTATCATTGATAAAGAGATAAAGATTAAAGGTGGGCAACAAATACAATGGGTGCCTACTGTCACAGGAGAGATACAATTATACGAATGGGAGTATCTGTTTGATTCAGAGAGTGAGTGGAAGAGCTTGCCATTTGTGACTGTTAATAACCCAGTAGTTGAAGTTCGCAAAACCATTGTGGAGCGTGATGCAAAAGGGAAGGTAGTATTTGATAAACAAGGTAACCTAGTTATCAAGCAGAGAGGCGGAGTATTTATTACCAAAGCAGGTACAGGTATTGCCACAGTCAACTTCCCAAAGAATGCAATAGTAAATGGAGAGAATTGGAATCAGAGGAAAGGTAAAATCAGATTGACCATAACGAACCTTACAGGTTGTAGCTCCTCTCAGATATATGATTTGTCCTTATTAAAAGGATATAGGGATGGAATATTCTCTAACCCAATGTTACCAAGTAAAAAGTCAGAATAATAAAACAATAAACAATAGAAATTACAACAGATGAAAAAGATTACAATTTTAGCCGCTTTATTAGGATCAATGTACACAGCTTCTGCTCAGGTAGGTATCGGAACACCAGACCCTGCTACTTCTGCAGAACTTGAAATTCTTTCAACAAACAGAGGGGTACTTATTCCGCGTATTGGTTTAACGGATTTAACTGTATTTGCTCCTATTGACGGTGAGAAAGTAGAGAGTCTATTGATTTACAATACGAATGAAGTAAAAGATAAAGATATCCTAAAAGGATTCTATTACTGGACAACTGAGAAAGGTGGACAGTGGAATAGAATAGTTAGTAAAACAGAGCTAAACACTGTTATAGAAGGTTTGGGAGGAAATGTTACTAAGTTAGAAGGGGATGTGAAGAACATTCAAGATGTGATTAACTATATCGTGCCATCTAATCCAGATAATAAAGACGGAGTTAAACAAGGTCATACAACTATTGTTTTTGATCCTGTGAAAAATGAATTCAAGTATGTAACGTATAATTCAACTGAGAATAAATACGAGACGAAAGATGTGGATATGGAAGATATGGTTATTAAAGAAGAGACTAAAACATTCTTCCGCATACTAGAAGCTTCTGGTGATAACAAAACAAAGAAATATTTATTCTTCTCAGAAACGACTATTCAAAATTGGTTAGCTCTAAAAGGAAATGAAGGGAAAAAAGAAGATGATGTGCCTAATGATGCAACTGGAGTAGTGTCAATAGATGTAATAGGTGATATCACAGGAAATATCAATCAATTCTTTACGAGTAAGACAACTGTTCTAAAAGACGGTAGTACAACTGAATACTATACAGTAGAAGAGTTGATTAAAAATATGTCTACGAAGGTTGAGGGTAACGTAATCTACCAAAACACGGGTGCTGAAGGTAAAGCGAACTGGGAGTTTAAGTTCTTTAAAGATGGAAAGTATGAATCTATTAATCTTAAAGATTTAATCTCAAGTACAGAGACTACTACTGTAGTAGTTCCTGTTGAAAAGAACGGTAAGACGGTAGGGTATAAATACTTTAATGAGGTAGCTGTAAAAGCATTCCTAGCAGCTAATAGTGGTAAAACTGCAGCTGATATTAAAGCTGATACAGAAGGTGGTATACTAGTAGATGTAGTTGGTAATATCGTGAATAACTTCAATGACATCTTAAACCAAGAAGTAAAAGAAGGAGATAAAACGTATAAAGTAGGAGACCTAATCTCTAAGTATATCAACAAAGGCGGTAATGTGTACTATGGTGCTATAGCTGAAGGTAAAGGAGACGTATTCTACCAAATCGATGAGAGTGGTGCGAAGAAAGAAATCAACTTTGACTTTATCTCTAACTATATTACTAATAATGTAGAGAAGATTAAGAATATCTTAGGAGATCATATCTCAAGTGAAAATAAAAAGATAATCAATACTGGTAATACAATAAACGGACACAAAGTATACAAGTTTATGGGAACTACTAATATCGGAAAGGCTAATTCAGCTAAGACATCTGGAGTAACTATTCCTGATGGTGCTAAAGTTGGTTCTGTAGTAAGTATCCAAGTATTAAAAGGAGAGATGCTTAAGACGACTTCTACGACAGATATTAAAGTAGTAGATAATAAGTTAGAGTTTAATATTGGTTCAGGTAATCAATACTATATGATAGGCTCTGGGGATTACAACGTTATCGTTGAATTCACGGAATAATCAGAGATATAAAAGTAAACAACAAGAATTCAATCAACTCACACCGTGCGAGTCTTGTCTTGAATAAAGACTCGCACTTTTTTTCAATGAATTTAAAGATAAATGATGAAGCAATTATATTTCGCAATGCTTGCTGTGCTTTTTAGCGCCTTAAGTTTTGCACAAACTAAAATTGGTACATCACCTGAGATAAATGCGGATGCAATGTTTGAGGTAGAGTCTTCTAATAAAGGATTATTATTACCTCGAGTAGAACTAACATCTACTAAATTATCTGCTCCACTAAGTACGCACGTCGCAGGTATGACAGTTTATAATATGAAGGCACAGAACGATGTTGTTGTAGGGTTTTATTACAACGATGGAAATAAGTGGCAGCAGATGGTAACGAAGGATTATAAAGCTGTAAAGTTTTTTTATATGCCATCGATATTGTTTGATACCTCAGAAGATCGTACAGGAGTAAAGATTAACTTATTCGAAGAGTATAAAAAGCAATTCGCTTTAGAGAATAAAAGTCACTTTATTAGTGAAGGAGCACCTGAATCAGGGATTCCTTACTTTGAGAAACCAACTGATTTATATTACTATGTAACCAGTTATGACAAGGATGTTTTTACCATCAAGTCTATTACTAAAGAAGGAGTAATGACTTATGATGTGAAAGCGGCAGCCACAGACTGTACGATTATGAATATCGTATTCGTAGTAAAAGACTAACAATAGCTATTAATGAAGATGAATATATATACTAGATTACTAATACTTATCGGATTACTACCCACTATATTTTATGGTCAGGCGGTTAATAAAGGTATGTTTTATATCAAACCAGGTTCTGTAGTCTCAGTGTATTATCCGTTAGAGAATAAAGGAGAAGGAGTATTTGAGAACAATGGAGAACTTTATCTTCATGACAATCTTACTAATAACGGAAAGATCTTTGATTATAAAGGAAATAGTCCTCAAGGCAAAACTTATCTTGTTGGTAATAAACTTCAACTGATTGAAGGAGGTACTATAACTAACTTTAATTCTCTGATCTTAAATAATCCGTCTAAGTATAAGGCATTTGATATTAAAGCACCTCTAAGTATTGCTGGAAATGTTGAGTTTTTAGAGGGAATAGCTAAAGTGGATTCTATCAAAGGAGCGTTTACATTTCTTAATCATGCTAAAGTTGTTAATGTAGGAGACCACAGTCATATTGAAGGTGAAGTAGAGAAAGAAGGTAATGAGGAGTTTACTTATCCTAAGGGGGATAAGGGGTATTATAGACAGGCTACTATATCCGCACCACAACATAATAAGGATATATATGTAGGAAGATATAGTCTAGGTGATCATAAATTCTTTAAGATTAGACCGAATGCTGCTGGTATAGTGGATAAAGTGAATACTAAAGAGTATTGGGTAATCGAACACTCTAAATCAACATCGAGTAACGTTATTTTGACATTGAGTTGGGATGAACGTACTACACCTAAGGAGATATATGCTAATGCAAAAGAGAATCTACATATCTTAAGATGGGATGCTAAAGAACAACTTTGGGTAGATGAAGGAGGTATTGTAGATGTAGAGAATAAGACAGTTACTACTCCTGCATCATTAGATCGCTATGGATTCTTTACGCTTGGAACAGTTAAGAAGGATAAGATGCTTAAAGGAGATGTTGTGATTTATAATCTAGTCAGCGCAAATGGTGATGGACAGAATGATTTCTTTAGAATAGATAATATAGAACGCTTTCCTAATAATAAGGTAGAGATATTTAATCGATGGGGAGTGAAAGTGTATGAAACAACTAATTATAATAGTAGTGGTAATACGTTTAGAGGGTATTCTGAAGGCCGACTTACGATCAACAAGAATGAACAACTTCCAACAGGTACTTATTTTTACGTACTATCTTATGAATATAAAGATGAATCAGGGTCTCGTAATATCAAAAAATCGGGATACTTACATCTAGAAACGAATTAATATTTTAATCTAGATACAACATTTAAATGAGAATGAATTGTACAAAACAGAGTTAATTGAAGCGATGTAAAGTAGAGTTAATTCTTAGAAAATGGTAGTTACAGATTTAAGAATATTGCTAAACACATATTGTTTAGTAAAGAAAACATAAGCAGATTTGACGCTTATTTTATAACTATATACCTTACCGTATTTGTTAAGAGCTAGAGCAGAATTGCTTTGGCTCTTTTTTTTACTTCAGTTTAGGTACTAGTGATATTTAGCTAACATTGATTCTGGGTTAAATAGTGAAGGTGCCAATAAAAAATAAGTGTTAGATAGAAGAAGGGTAACTATTTGTAACTGAAATATTGGAAATAGTAAGATCCACTATAAGTAATCTTTGTGCCTATAGAGTTTATTTAGATAAGAAATGTTACTTTAAATGACTTGATTAGTAGTGTGTTGGGGTTGGTTTTTCTCAAATGTTAATAAGTAGTGTGAAATTAGGTAAATCCACTATTTGAGTAATTGTTAGTGAACTAAAAATATTTGAATTCTTTTAGTGTCAAAATGAGTGTTTTTCTTTGTTTATGCTTTATTGTATGCTTTAATACTAAAATATCGTCAGCAAGAAGTATTTGAATTACTTCATTTGTTATTAAGAAAAAGTATCTTTTCTATCTATTTGAAGTGTGGTAATTTAGCTTTAGAGATCACCCGAAAAGTGAATTTATAAGAATAAAGAACACTATACTATAGGAGGTGGATCTGTTAAGGGTATATATGGTGTTGAATGGATGACAGGTTTATAATAGAAATCACTAAAGTTGTGAAAGACCTCCGTTTTAGTAGTTATACTAAACGCATTCTGACTGATAAAAAAGGTTTCACAGGAGATAGTTATTACTTTTGAAGTGTCCTTATCAGAGCTTTTTTCTGATGTGTTATTCGTTGAAAGGCTAAAAACATTAATGACATACATATTCGCTATGGGGCAAAACTTTAAGTTTTTACTGCATATAGGCTCACTAGAGAAGTTTGTTTTCTCTAAGCCAAATATGGTGAATATCAGTATAAACAACCAAGCTATATGTTTAATATAATGTTTCATTTAAGTACAAATATATTTGTTTCTAGTTAATGAACAGATGGAGTTAGTGAAGATATATGTTTTTTAACATTTAAAGTTATGGAAGATAAAATGTTGTTTTTTGAAGTTATGACTCAAGATGAAGCTCTTGACATAGCTTACAATTGGAAGTATGAAGGAGAGCTAAGCTTTTATAATATGACTTCTGATGAAGAAGATCTAAATAATTTTTTAGATGAGAATGCTCGTGGGCAGAATACATTTAGTGTTCGTACATCACGTGAAAAGGAGATTATAGCTTACTTTTATTATTATCTAGTAGATAATAACACAGCAGAAATAGTACTAGCCATTAATCCCTTGTATCTTAATAAGGGATATGGTAGAGAGATCATTTTGTATGTTGAAGAAGCTCTTGGCGAACGAAAAGGCGTTGCGAAAATCAGTGTCGCCGTTGCTGCTTTTAATAATAAGTGTAAGGATTTTTACGAGTGCTTAGGCTTTAAGAAAGTAGGAGAATTCAACAACCAAACGAATGGAGGAGTATTTACATTCTTAAAAATGGAGAAGAACTTAGCTACAGTTAATTCATCATTCTCTTAACAGAGTAGTTTAAACCTAATGCAGCGATAATCACTAATACTGATGTTCCTAACCATAATACATCGTATCCTAGATATGTAGCAACTTTAGTTCCTAATATCGGAGAGATAATAAACCCGATAGCGAATGTAAGACCATTCACTCCCATATAAGCTCCTTTGTTTTTACTACCTGCACGCATAGCTGTCACAGTAGAAGTGAAAGGCATTGCTAACATTTCAGACACACATAATATAGTCATAGAAATATATATCGCTATATATCCGTGGTCAAAAGCTAACATACCATACCCTAAAGCACTAATCATAACCCCATAGACAATAGTCTGTCTGATAGTGAAGTATTTCTCAGCGACATAGACTAATAGCATTTCTGTTAAGAAGATTAGCAGCCCGCTATATCCTAATATTAGACCTATCTGTATCTCGTCTAATCCTACAGCTTTCTCATAGAATATTGGTAATGTACTTAATAATTGTAAGAAAGCAATAGCGTATAATGTACAGAAGAAACTATACACTAAGAACATTTTATCCTTATAAGGTGATTTGTTAGATACGTCTTTTACTTCGTTTAATTCAGAGATACCCTCTTGTTCTAATAGAAGTTCTTTGTTTGTCTTTCTTCCTTTAAAAAAGTAGATGAATACTATTGCAGCTAAGAAAGCAGCGGTAGCATTCACATAGAATAGTAAGGCATAAGACACTGCCGCTAAGATACCTCCCATAGCAGGACCAATAGAGAAACCTAAGTTTACAGCCATTCTATTTAAAGAAAAAGCACGAGTGATATTCTCGGGTTTAGCATACATTGTGATTGCTACAGAGTTGGCTGGTCTAAACATTTCACTGACTGCACTTTGTAATAACATCATTAAGGCTAAACTTATAACTGATGTAAAGTGCGGTAGCATAATGAATACAGGGATACTACCTAATAAGCTTAAATACTGTACTTTATAGTTTCCGATACGGTCAGTAACCCAACCTCCTAATGTGGTACCGATAATAGAACCAACCCCAAAACAGGCTAATACATAACCTGTCTCTTCTTGACTAAAGTAAAGCTCTTTAGTCATATACACTCCTAAGAAAGGCAATACCATAGACCCCGATCTATTAATTAACATTACAATTGCAAGCATCCATGATGCAGATGATAAACCTTTGTAAGAGTCGATATAGATTTGGGCTAATTTCTTCATGAGTGGTATTGCTTAGTGTATTATTCTATTTGTTCTGGTGGTATAGTGTTTTTTACTTCTGATTTTTTAATATCTATTCCTCTTACAGCATTATAGTATGCTGCTCTACTTAGAGGTTCATATTCTTGGGTTTCACCTAGCATGACGATATCTTCACTAGCTGCCTTACGGAAGCTATAGTTGGCTAAGTTCCCCGTGCGAGTACAGATAGCATGTACTTTCGTGACATACTCTGCAGTAGCCATTAAGGAAGGCATAGGTCCAAAGGGATTTCCTTTAAAGTCCATGTCTAATCCAGCGACTATAACGCGTATTCCAGCATTCGCGAGGTCATTACATACACTGACTATTTCATCATCGAAGAATTGTGCTTCATCGATACCTACTACATCACATCCATCAGCTAATAGTCTAATGTGTGCGGCAGAAGGAACTGGAGTAGAGCGTATTTCGTTAGAATCATGTGACACTACGAACTCGTCATGATATCTAGTATCAATAGCAGGTTTGAATATTTCGACTTTTTGTTTGGCAAATTTGGCTCTTTTTAGTCTGCGAATTAGTTCTTCAGTCTTGCCAGAGAACATAGAACCGCATATAACTTCGATCCAACCAAATTGTTCTTTGTGATTAACGGGATTTTCGAGAAACATTTTGTAATTTTCAAGCTGAAACCAGCGGTTTTTTCTGTTATTTTTGTAAAGAGCAAATTTATCAAAAAAAGCTCGTCAATTTACTAATGCAAAATAAAAGTTATGAAGAAAGTCTTAGAAGGAGAGTTGTTAAGTCTAGCTCATCGTGTATTACAATTGAAAGACAGGGAGGTAGATAGTCTCTTTAAAGAAGCAAAGGAATTATACGAGAAGCTATTAATACTGAAGTTTTATCAAGATCACCTTGATGAAGGACGTATTAAAGATGTCTCTCCTGAGAAATTAGATGATGCACTGAAAGCTTTGACAATTAATAATTTGAATACTTCTTCTGTTGACGAGAATGTTCGTCATCAGATGCCTGTTGATTTAATTGAAGAAGATTATCCTATAATTGTTGATAGTGAAAAAGAAGCTATTAGTACTATAGACGAAAGTTTATTAGCTGAGAAGGTTACTAAACTTGCTCCTGAAATGAAAGAAGAAATTCCTGTCATAGCACATAAAGTTATGTATGATGAGCCTTTTATTACAGATGTTTATATTGACGAGAGTGATAATGAAGCAGATGATGCTCAGTTACACCAGTATTTAGATCAACATGAAGCGATGTTAAAGCAGAATGAAGAGGCTTTAGCTTCAGTATCTCAAGTAGAAGAAGAACAAGTGGACGATTCGGACGATGTTGAAGTAAATACATTCTATGGAGAAGAACAAGAATTAATAGAGAAAGAGGAAGTAGTAGTACACTATGAGACTCCTTTAGTAGATGTTACTCCTGGTGTAGAAGAACATATGGTGATTGCGGTAGAAGAAGAATTACCAGTAAGAACAGAAGTACCATCTCCTGTATCTATAAATGAACCATTAGTAGCTACACATGATGATGTGTGGTCAGCTCCAATAGTTCATAAGTTAGAAGAAGAAAAAGTAGAAAGTATAGAAGAGACAATAGTAAATATAAATCAACAATTTGCAACAGCGACAATCGATGAACCTGTGCTTAGTACTCCACCAGTGGAAGTATCTAAAGTAGTAGAAGAAAGAACTACTGCTAATGGTAATCAGACTTCTTCTGATGACCCTTTCTTTGGTTTTGACTTTAGTGATGTTGAGTTTGTTAGAGTTGAGGATGTAGATCGATCTGTTGTGGACAAATTTGAGACTACATTTACGACGGCTGAGGTTAAGACTGAACCTGTAGTTGCCGTTGTAACGCCTACACCACAGACAGAATATATTCCGACACCTAAGGTGGAAGAAACGCAGAATACATTATTTAATGTGGAGAGTACACCTGTGCGTGAACCACAGATTAATAAAAACAAATCAATAAACGATATTTATAATACTACGATTGTAGTTGGACTGAATGATCGTATTGCTTTTGAAAGACACTTGTTTAATGGAAGTGCAGAAGATTTTAATAGAGTATTATCTCAATTAAATACAGTAAGTTCATTTGATGAGGCAAATAGCTTGATAGAACATTTAATCAAACCAGAATATAATAACTGGGAAGGTAAAGATGAATATGCAGAACGTTTTATGGCGTTAGTAGAAAAACGCTTTATATAATTATGGGGAAACTTTATTTGGTACCTACACCAATTGGAAATTTAGAGGATATGACGTATCGTGCAATTAAAGTGTTGCAGGAAGTTGATTATATCTTAGCAGAAGATACACGTAATAGTGGGAAACTATTAAAACATTTCGAAATAATGACTCCGATGTTTAGTCATCATATGCACAATGAGCATAAGACAGTAGAGGGGTTAGTGAAGAGAATGCAAGCGGGAGAGACTTTCGCGCTTATCTCTGATGCTGGTACTCCTGCTATCTCTGATCCAGGATTCTTATTGACTCGTGCATGTGTAGAGCAGGGAGTAGATGTGGAATGTCTACCAGGGGCAACAGCATTCGTACCCGCATTAGTAAATAGTGGGTTGCCTAATGACAAGTTCGTTTTTGAGGGTTTTTTACCAGATAAAAAAGGAAAACAGACTAGATATTTAATACTTGCAGAAGAGACTAGAACAATGATTCTATATGTTTCTCCTCATAAGTTAGTGAAGACTCTAGTGGAGTTTAAAGAATATTTCGGAGAAGATAGACAGGTTTCGGTTTCAAGAGAATTGTCTAAACTACATGAAGAAACAGTAAGAGGAACAGTTACAGAAGTACATGCTCATTTCGAAGCTAAACCACCGAAGGGAGAGATAGTTGTTATCGTAGCAGGTAAAAGTAAGTAGATAATAGATTGCTGTTTTATATAGCAGGTTATTGTAATATATAAAAATACCCATAGTATACTGCTATGGGTATTTTTTTTGTCTAAAAACTTTATTGAATATTAGTTGGTTAGATTGTTTTAATCTCTTAAAGAATTATTGCTATTCAACACCACCTCTAGATTACTTTAGGATTTGTTCAGAAAAGATACCTTAAAGTGGGGTACTGTTGAGTAAATGTTGAGGAGGTGTTGAAGAAGTTTTTTTTGATACAATCATTCTAAAAATTAGGATGCATAAACCCAGAATCAGCATTAGCCAAATACTACAAAGTAATTCTACTTTATAGTTCTTTCATTAGCTCTATAACCATACTATAGTATGCTGAAATCACTAATTTAGACCTATCTTGTATAATTGCTTTTCGTTTATCTGTCTATCGCTTATTCTGGGTTTACCCCAGAATAAGCATTAGCCAAATGCTACAAAATAATTCTATTTTATAACTCTTCAATAATGCTATAGTAGGCTTTAATCTTAGCTACTGGTCTTTTTATATTTTGTATGTGTATCACTTATTTTGGGTTAGTAAAGAGACCGTTTAGTAGAGTTGACTAGTTAAGGTTCTTAGATAATAATGCTTAATAATTATAGGCTACTAGATATAAGATAGGGAATGTAATTTAAGATTAGTGTTAGATTGATGTCTTTACAGCTTCCATAACAAGTGAACATTGATTTTTTTTTGATACATTTGGTAAAAACAGAACATTATGTCACATAAAGTAACTACAAGTTGGATAGAAAATATGCAGTTCGAATCTACTAATCCAAGTGGAGGAACGATTAGAATAGATGCAGGACCTGAGAATGGAGGAGATAATATGGGGCTTAGACCTAAGGCACTTATGTTGTCAGCACTTGCAGGATGTTCTGGATTAGATATTGCACATTTAATAAAGAAGATGAGATTAGAAGTTTCTGATTTTAAAATGGAAACGGAAGGATTACTTACAGAGACAGATCCAGCTACTTATCATACTGTTATTGTGGATTATCATTTTACAGGACCTAATTTAGAAGAAGAGAAGCTAAAGAGAGCAGTTGATTTATCTATCGAGAAGTATTGTGGAGTAATGGATATGTTTAGAGAGTTTGCAGAAGTAAAAACTAATATTTATTATCATAAAGAGTAATTAATGCGCTGGTATTTAAAACAAGATCCAGATGAAAATATAGTTGCTCATTTACAAGAAGTTTTAGGTGTTAATGCCATTATTGCTAGGTTATTGGCACAGAGAGGTATTACTAACTATGAGGATGCTAAGAAGTTTTTTAGACCCTCTCTTTCAGATTTGCACGATCCCTTTCTGATGGCAGATATGGCTAAGGCTGTTCACCGTATCACGATAGCTAAAGATAATCGCGAGTCGGTATTAGTTTTTGGTGATTATGATGTCGACGGTACTACTTCAGTAGCATTGATGTCTTCTTATTTACATGAACTTGGTATTCATGCACATTCTTATATCCCTGATCGTTATAACGAGGGTTATGGCATTTCATTTCAAGGAATAGACTATGCTATAAAGAATGATATTACCCTTATTGTCGCACTAGATTGTGGCATTAAGTCTATAGAACATGTTGAGTATGCTAAGCGCCATGGCGTAGATTTTATTATCTGTGACCATCATTTACCTGGAGATGTTATACCTGATGCGATAGCTGTATTAGATCCTAAGCGACTTGACTGTTTATATCCATATAAAGAATTATGTGGTTGTGGTGTTGGTTTTAAATTAATCCAAGCATTGAGTATTTCTTATGGACAACCATTTGAAACTATACAACCCTATCTAGATCTTGTAGCTGCAGCTATTGCCGCAGATGTGGTTCCTATTACAGGAGAGAATAGGATATTAGCACACTATGGATTACAAGTGATTAATAGCAGTCCTAGACCTGGTTTAAAGGCACTAATGAAATTATATGACTTAGCTACTTATACGATGAATGACATCGTCTTTAAACTTGCACCAAAGATTAATGCTGCTGGACGCCTCGAACACGGTAATTTTACAGTAGAATTACTCACTGTGAAAACGGATGAAGAGGGCGATATAGCTGTACAAAAAATCATTAGTATAAATGAGGAACGCAAGTCTTTAGATCAAGGAATTACTGAGGCAGCATTAAAACAAATAGTAGATAATAAATTAATAAATGCTAAGAGTACGGTAGTTTATAGCTCTTCTTGGCATAAAGGAGTAATAGGCATAGTGGCATCCCGTCTTATAGATACATATTATAGACCCACTATTGTTTTTACAGATAGTGGAGAATATCTTGCTGCATCTGCGCGATCGGTTAAAAACTTCGATATATATCAAGCGCTAGAAGCATGTTCAGAGCACCTTATACAGTTCGGAGGACATATGTATGCAGCTGGGCTTACCATAAAGAAAGAGAACTTAGAAGCATTTAGACAAAAGTTTGAAGAAGTAGTCTCTAATACTATTAGGGAGTCAGATTTGATCCCTGAGATAGAGATAGATAGTAAGCTGAATTTTACAGATATTACGGATCAGTTTCTTCGTATACTAAAACAATTTGAACCTTTCGGAGCAGGTAATCCTAATCCAAGTTTTTTAACCTCTAAGGTTTTTGATACTGGGTATGCTAAATTAGCTGGTGCAAAAGGAGAGCATCTAAAGATGAGTTTTAAACAGAGAGGAGCGCTTGGATTTAAGTTTAGTGCAATAGCATTTAACCTAGGATCACATTATGATAATGTGAAAGAGAAAGAGTTATTTGATATCATCTATGCTATAGAAGAAAACAACTGGAGGAATAAAACTACTATTCAATTGCAAATAAAAGACATGCAAATGTCTAAATAATTGAATAAAGTGTTATTTTTATCAAGTATAAAAACTATTTATCAATCCAAATAATAACATTATGAAAATCGCAGTAGTAGGCGCTACCGGAATGGTAGGAGAAATCATGCTAAAAGTATTAGCGGAAAGAAATTTTCCTGTAACAGAATTAATCCCTGTGGCTTCTGAGAAGTCTGTAGGTAAGGAAGTAGATTTTAAGGGTAAGAAGTACACGATAAAGTCTATGGAAGAAGCTGTTATGATGAAGCCGGATATTGCTTTGTTTTCAGCAGGAGGGAGTATTTCCTTAGAATGTGCACCAAAGTTTGCGGCAGTAGGAACAACAGTGATTGACAATTCATCTGCATGGAGAATGGACGCTACGAAGAAGTTGATTGTCCCTGAGATTAATGCAGACTCTTTAACTAAAGAAGATAAGATTATAGCTAATCCTAACTGCTCTACTATACAGTTGGTAATGGCTCTTTCTCCTTTGCATAAAAAATATGGTATTAAGAGAGTAGTAGTTTCTACTTATCAGTCTATCACAGGTACAGGTGTAAAAGCTGTACAACAGTTAGAAAATGAGTATAAAGAGGTGAAAGGGGATATGGCATATAATTATCCTATTCATCGTAACGCTATTCCTCACTGTGATGTATTCGAGGATAACGGATATACTAAAGAGGAGATGAAGTTAGTTAAGGAGACGAAGAAGATTCTTAGAGATGACACTGTATTAGTAACAGCAACAGCTGTAAGAATACCTGTAGTGGGTGGACATAGTGAGGCTGTGAATATCGAATTTGCTAACGATTTTGATCTAGCTGAGGTACGTCGTATACTACATGATACTCCTGGAGTAGTAGTACAAGACAATAATGATACGAATACTTACCCTATGCCATTATATGCACAAGGTAAAGATGATGTGTTCGTTGGACGTATTAGAAGAGATGAAAGTCAAAAGAATACACTTAATATGTGGATCGTAGCAGATAACTTACGCAAAGGAGCTGCAACAAATACAGTACAAATTGCGGAGTATTTAATAGCAAATAAATTAGTGTAATAGTACTAATCAAAGTATATAATAGAAGCATTAGGCATATGTCTAATGCTTTTTTTTATATTTTTTACTAATGCTATTTTAAAATATTGTACTTTTATATTAGTTGTATAGGTGTTTTTAACATAGTTGTTGACAATATGTGTATAAGTGGATGCCTCTTGATTATAATAAAAACTTTTATTTACAACATATTGTTTAAATTTGATGTGTAATTCTCAAAACACGATTTTATGAGTAAAATACTACTAGTGGATGACCACCCTCTTATCGTAGAGGGATATGTATTAGCGCTTTCAAAAGAAAAACTGGGATTGGGAAATGTTGAATTTGATAAATCATTTGACTGTTCTAGTGCCAAGGTTATTATAGATGATGCAGTATCTAAGAATGAACCATATGAATTAGCTATTGTTGATTTTTCATTGCCGAATAAGGATAACTCACCACTTAATGATGGTGGAGATATTGTTGCCTATATACAGAAAGCGATGCCTGAATGTCGGACTATTATATTAACTGGCCACACAGAAGTTATTACTATCTATAATATCGTGAAGAACATTCGACCTGATGGTTTAGTAAGTAAGCATGAGATTACACCTGATAATTTAGTGGAGATAGTGAAGAGTGTTTTTAATGGTGCGCGTTATCAAAGTGATATAGTAAAGCACTGTTTAAGTGAGATTGTTAGGAAAGAGGTTATGTATGATGATTATAATAGAGAGATTTTAGTACTTCTGTCTAAAGGTTATAAACTACAGGAACTAGAAAATCACATTCCTTTATCTAATCCTGCCATAAAGAAAAGATTAGCGAAGATGAAGCATGTATTTGAGGTTTCAGATACTGCTAATCTAATTCAACTTGTATTAAAAGAAGGATTTGTTTAATATAAAAAGCACTGTTACTAAAACAGTGCTTTTTTTTTGCATTAAAATCTATAGTCATCTAGAATATTAGAGTAATTGTAGTGAGACTGTCTAATATTTTTCACTTATCTATATTCTTTCTAATTATGATAATTGTCATGTTTTAACTTGTTGATGGTTAGTACTTTTAACCTTGAAAAAAAAGTATTAGTAGTATGAAAATAGAACAGATATATACAGGATGTATAGCACATGCGGCTTATTATGTAGAGAGTAATGGTGAGGTAGCAATATTTGATCCGCTGAGAGATGTAGATCCTTATCTAGAAAGAGCTAAAAGTGACCATGCTGTAGTAAAGTATGTTTTTGAGACACACTTCCATGCTGACTTTGTGAGTGGTCATCTTGATTTAATGCAAAAGACAGGAGCGAAGATTGTCTTTGGACCTACAGCTACACCTGGATATGATGCTGTTATAGCAGAGGATAATCAGATTTTTAAGTTGGGTGATATTCAGATTAAAGTATTACATACTCCCGGGCACACTATGGAGAGTAGTACCTATCTGATTATAGATGAGAATGGTAAAGAACACGCTATAATTAGTGGAGATACTCTATTTATCGGTGATGTAGGACGTCCTGATTTAGTACAGTTAGTTAATTCGGCTGTAACGGAAGAGATTCTAGCTAGACGTTTATACCAATCGCTTCGTTCTAAGGTAATGGTGTTACCTGACGATGTGATTGTTTATCCTAATCATGGTGCAGGTTCAGCTTGTGGGAAGAATATGAGTAAGGAAACAATGGATACTTTAGGTAACCAAAAGAAGACAAACTATGCATTGCGTGCTGATATGACAGAAGATGAGTTTGTAATTGAGTTATTGACAGGGCTAGCGACTCCTCCTCAGTATTTTCCTAAGAATGTATTGATGAACATTACAGGATATGAGCACTTAGATACTATTTTAGAGCGCGGTAATAAACCTTTGTCTGTAAGTGAAGTAAAAGAGTTAGCGAAAAGAGAAGATGTGATTGTTTTAGACACACGTAATCCTCAACTATTCTCAGAGGGATTTGTTCCTGGAAGTTTAAATATAGGATTAAATGGACAGTTTGCTGTATGGGTAGGAGAGTTGATTAAGGATATTAAAGCTCCTATTGTGCTAATCACAGAGGAAGGCAAAGAGGAAGAGAGTATGATTCGCCTATCTAGAGTGGGATATGATAATACTATTGGGTATTTAAATGGAGGTTTTGAGGCTTGGAAATCTTCAGGAGAAGAAGTACAAACTATCAAACGTATTACACCTGCTGAGATGGATAAGTTGTATTCTGAAGGTAAAGGGATATTATTAGATGTACGCAAGATCAACGAGTTTAAATCAGAACATCTAGAGGATTCGAAAAGTTTGCCACTTAATGTATTAGAAGATAAAATAAATACATTGTCTAAAGAAGCTAAATACATCATCTACTGTGCTGGAGGGTATAGAAGTATGATGGCTGCATCTATATTTTATAAATATGGATTTACTAATCTAGTAGATGTAATAGGAGGATATAATGCTATCAGTAAAGAGAGTTCATTAGACCATACTGATTTCGTTTGTCCTACATCTATGTTATAACTTTTTCGGTTCTAGTTTCTTTATTTAGTTTTTTGGTTAGTTATACTGTTGTAAAACAGGAGTTCGTGTATTTCTCTAAAATGCACTCACGAAACTAGAATTGAAAAGTTTTTTAAAAAAAGAAGGGTTACTTGTGTGAAAACAGAGTAGGTATTAATAGCTTTGTTAAACACAATAGAGGTAATATGGCAAAAATAGTAGGATTAGTAGGTGTCGGTCTTATCGGGGGATCTATTGTATTAGATTTGAAAGAGAAAGGCTTCGCTACTAAAGTATTGGTATCAGATTTGTCTGAGCGCAATGCACAGAAGGCATTAGAGCTGCGTATCGCAGATGAGATAACGGACTTAGATGTATTAATAGAAAGATCAGATATAATAATTATAGCGACTCCTGTGAACGCAAGTGTAAAGCTAGTGTCGTATGTATTAGATAGAGTAAGAGAGGGGCAGTATGTGATGGATGTAGGATCTACTAAGTCACTTTTGGATAAAGAAGTAGATGGTCATCCTCGTAGAGATCAGTTTGTGGCAACGCATCCGATGGCAGGTACTGAGTTTAGTGGCCCTGAGGCAGCTTTTAAAGGTTTATTTAAAGACAGGGTAGCCATTATATGTAATCCTGAAAAATCTAATCCTAAAGCATTAAATGCAATATCTGAGTTGTATTATCATTTAGAGACACGTATGATATTAATGGATTCTAATTCACATGATGAACATGTAGGCTACGTATCACATTTATCACATGCCATATCATATGCTTTAGCGGTAGCCGTATTAGATAAAGAGAAAGATGACACAGCTATCTTTAACTTGGCAGCTGGGGGATTTGCTTCTACAGTGAGGCTAGCGAAGAGCTCGGTAGATATGTGGTTGCCAATTTTTGAACAGAATGCAGAGCATATTTTACCTATTTTAGATACCTATTTAGATAAGTTGACAGAATTTAAAACGTATTTGGAGCAGGGAGATACAAAGAATCTTGCAGGTTTTATTACGGAGGCAAATCGCATAAAAGACAAGTTGAAAAAATAAGAACAGAAATGTAAGACTGAACAATGTTTTGACTACATTGTTTGTTTAAAACATATATAAGTTATGATAACACATATAGTAATGTGGAGGCTGAAAGATGAAAATAAAGAAGCCAACAAATTAGAGATGAAAAGACTTTTAGAAGGTCTTAAAGGAAAAGTAGAGGCATTAGAGTCTATCTCTGTATCGTTTAACGATGCTCAAGCAGATCCTAAAAACTTTGAGGTAATCTTACATACAACATTTAAAGATTTCGATCAGTTAGATGCCTATGCTAAGCACCCAGAACATTTAAAAGTAGTTGATTTTATTAAATCAGTAGTAACAGAGCGCGTAGCGATCGATTATTAATCTGATGAATACGATAAGATAGTTTTTAGTTATCAATTTTAGTTTAAAAGCAGTTTGTAGTAGTAAGCAAGCTGCTTTTTTTTTGTATCCTTTGTTTTATTATTAAACCCAGAATACGCGATAGACCTATTAACGAGAGTAAATTATACAAAACAGCTCTGAATTTATGAAAAAAGCATACTATAGTATGGTTTTAGAAGAAATGAAAGAGATGTAAAGTAGAATTTATTCGTAGTATAGGGCGAGTGCGGAATCTGGGTTAAAATCAAATTAAGTGTAGGGATTCTGTCGATTCGATTATTGTATCTTTTTTAGTTCTTGATAATTAATAATTTATGCTTATTTTTATGTTAATTAGAACGAGATAATCTCTCTAAGTATTAATTAAAAGCTGTAATTATGAAGAAAATTGCATTGTCATTATTGTGTATGATATTGCCTGTATTAACTATTACAGCACAGACTAAGATTGATTTTACTGATATCGAAATTGTCAATCTTGGGGATGGACAGCGTTATATTAAGGAACTAAAATCTAGTAATCCGCTCAATGGGAAGAAACGCATTATTAATGGGGTGACAGATCAGTATATCGATGTAGAGCTTAAAGATGGATTCTTAAATGGAAAGTGGGAGTACTATGATAAGAGCAAGCTTAAAGAGGCTTTAAACTTTAAGAATGGTTATATGGATGGTAAGCAACAGGCTTACTTTGTGGCGACAGGTAAACCTGAATATGAAGGTAATACTAAGATGGGAAAGAAACATGGTGAGTGGATCTACTTTAGCAGTAATGGGAACAAGCGCGAGATGGAAGTCTATGCAGACGATAGTATGACTAAACGCGTAACCTACTATACAAGTGGTCAAGTAGAACAGGAACGCAACTTTAAACAAGGCAAAGAAGATGGTGTATCTAAAGCTTTTACAAATGAAGGAAAGATGAAGTATGAGAAGACTTTCGTCAATGGAAAGCAGATTGGTAAGGAACGCTCTCTAATCTCGTCTAATAATGGAGATTACTTTATCACCTGTAGTTATAATGACAAAGGAAATAAAGATGGGGACTATACTGAAGAATGGGCTGACTCTAAGAAACCAAAAGTAAAAGGGAAGTATGTAAACGGTCAAAAAGATGGCAAGTGGACTCAATGGACTTCTAGAGGTGAAGTGAGAAAAGAAGAGACGTTTAAGAACGGTGCTGTAGTGAATTAAAGAGTATATATTATGTGTATGGTATGAATTGAATATATTTGGTAAAGTAGGTATAGATACACGGTCATAAAATGCAAAAAGCTCTTAGATATCCTCTAAGAGCTTTTGTTATTTTTAGTCTTCCATTTCTCCACAGATAGGAGTTTCGAAGGTAGTTTTAAAGTCTGTAATGTCTTTTTGCTTAAGCATAAACATTAGTTTAGTAATAGCAGCTTCTGTAGTAATATCTTTACCTGAGATCATACCTATTTCCTTAAGTTCTGTACTTGTTTCATATTTACCCATATGTACACTTCCACTAGAGCATTGAGTAACGTTAATTACTTTTAGTCCATTCTTAATAGCATCAGCTAGTGTATTAAGGAACCAAGGCTCTGTCGGTGCATTCCCTGCTCCATAAGTTTCAAGTACGATACCCTCTAGGTCCTTAATATTAAGGATAGCTTCTAGTACATTCTTCTGAATACCAGGGAACATCTTTAAGATCATCACATTAGTAGACATCTCTTTGTGTACAGTGAAAGGCAATTGTGTTTTGCTATAGTTTAGCAAATGTTTGTTTATACGCAAGTTCACTCCTGACTCTGCTAAATGAGCGATGTTAGGAGAGGTAAACGCATTAAATAACTCAGCACTTACTTTAGAAGTACGATTACCTCTATATAGTTTGTACTCAAAGTATAGACATACCTCTTGTATTACAGGTATATTGTTTTCTTGTACAGCTGCTACTTGAATAGCAGTGATTAGATTCTCCTTTGCATCTGTACGCAAGTCACCGATAGGTAACTGTGAACCTGTTAAGATAACAGGCTTACGCAAGTTTTGAAGCATAAAGCTTAATGCTGAAGCAGAATAAGACATCGTATCCGAACCGTGTAATATCACGAACCCATCAAACTTATCATAATTCTCCTCTATCACTGTCGCCATCTGTCCCCATAACTCCGGTCTCATATCAGAAGAGTCTATAGGAGTCTCGAAAGAGTATGTCTCTATCGAGCAGTCTAGCATATGTAATTCGGGTATGCGTTCTACTAATTGATCAAAGTTAAAAGCGCGCAAAGCACCCGTTTTGAAGTCTTTAACCATACCGATGGTACCACCAGTATAGATTAAAAGAATAGTAGGTTTATTGTTCATCGTTTTGTTTTAATTTGTTGACAACAGGGTTAGCGTACATAGCTAGGAAACCATCTACTACTATCTTATTCTCTTTATCTACACGTAGTTCAAGGCGTCTTTCGAATAATTGCCTCTCCTTTTCTGTGTATTTATCTGCGAATTTATTTGTGCCATACACTATATCATACGCAATATAATTCGTAGGCCATAAGTGGTAGTTAGCAATGATAGATTTGTCTATCTCCGTAGCTACAGCCTGCATTTGCTTGTTTGTTTTATCTACTGTTTCCTTGATGTAATCAAGTTCAGTATCAAGTATTTTACCTACCGTGATGTGTATTCCTCTTTTTTGACCAATAATACCACTGTATAGATTGATAAAGTCTTCGTTTTTATCTTTTATATACACTTCGTCATTAGCTTTTGCTAATAATTGAGGCATTTTAAGGGCATCAGTAGGATCATACTCATAAGAGATAGATACAGGTACGATCTTCACTTTCTTAAAGTAATCCATAAGATTAGGCTCATCAGAAGCCATTCCGATCATCTTAAGAACTCCTTGGTGAGTTGCATCATTTCCATCTTTAGTACGGCCTTCTCTCTGTGCTATCCACACAGATCTGTTCTCCTCAAATAAAAGATGTTGTATATATTCAGACATTAGTTTAGAACTTTCTAATAGTTCTCTAGGTGGTAATCCACGTTTAACTAAGAAGTTTCTATTTACTTTAGCTAGTGCTAGTAAAAAAGATTTTTGTACTAGGTTATCCCCTATAGCAGAGGCTGTCATAACTAATTTATTATCTTTAAGAGCAACGTTCAGAAGAGAAGTATCCATTAGGATATCTCGATGGTTAGATACATATAGATAAGCTGTGTCTTTATCTAATTTGTCAAATCCAGAAGTGGTTAGGCCATTTGAGCTTCTCTCTAATATTTTTTGAATAGAATAGTAAGCAAAGTCATCTTGAAATTGCTGAATTGAGTTAACTTCCTTTAGAGAAGTCATCCATTCTTCTTCTGTTTTGTTAGGAAAAGTATAAGCCATTAACGCTTTTATCATAGGGTGTTTTGAAATCTGGTGTAAGACTTCGTTTACCTCGTGATCGTGGTAGTGGCGTATAGAATCAAACTTAGACATTAGTGTAATGTGTTATTATGAACAAGTTAATGTTGTTTCTTATGTTATATTCCAAATACAGCTATTGAATTGGCTGTAGTTTGTCTTGCTATTTCTTCCAAAGGAAGTCCGTAAATATCGGCTAATTTTTCTGCAATATTCACTATATATGTACTTTCGTTTCTTTTACCTCTAAAAGGAACAGGTGCAAGGTACGGAGAATCAGTCTCTAATACGATATGCTCTAATGCTATTTTGTTTAAAAATTGGTCTATTTTGCCATTTTTAAAAGTAGCAACTCCTCCAATACCTAGCATTAGGTTATATGAAATCGCTTTTAAAGCTTGTTCTTCAGTACCTGTAAAGCAGTGAAAAACACCTCTTAAGTCATCTCCTTTTTCTCTTTCAAGAACTTCGAATACTTCATCAAATGCATCTCTACAGTGGATGTTAATGGGAAGTTTATATTTTTTAGCTAATTGTATTTGATACTGAAAAGCTTCTTGTTGTATTGCCAATGTACTTTTATCCCAGTATAGGTCTATTCCTATTTCTCCTACGGCATAGTACTTTCTGCGCGCAAGTTCTGCTTCTATAAATGCAAGCTCTTGCTTATAGTTCTCCGGTTTTACATCTGTAGGATGTAGGCCCATCATTAGAAATATATTGTCTGGAAATTCCTGCTCTAATTCGAACATTGCTTTTGCATAAGTCGAATCAATAGCTGGTATAAAAAAACGTGTAACCCCACTAGATATTGCCCGATTTATTGTTTCTTTACGATCGTCTGCAAAAGCATCAGAATATAAGTGTGTATGTGTATCAGTAAAAATCATTTGAATAGTGTGTTTTTCTAAATTGCTAGATTATTGGTGCAAAAGTACCTTTTAAAAAGAATTTAAACTACATTTGATTGATGGAAAACAAGGAAGAAGTATTAAAAAAGGGAAGATATAAGAAAATAAGGTTCAAAGTTTCTAAAACAAATCACCTTTTTGTCAGTGCAAAGATAAATGGAGTGTTTGGAGATTTCATTATTGATACTGGAGCATCTAATAGCTGTATTGACTTTAGCTTTGTTGACCATTTTAAGATTGTCCCAGAGCATTCACCTACTAAAGCATCAGGTGCAGGGGCGAATGGGATGCACACTCAAGTAGCCTATCACAACGAATTACAGATGAGTCGCTGGTATAACAAGTCATTTAACTTAGTGATACTAGATCTTACTCATGTCAATGTAGCCTTAGTAGAATATAAGGTCAAGACTGTACACGGTATTATAGGCTCTGATGTGTTACTTAATGGAAATGCCATTATAGATTATAAAGAGCAAATCCTTTATCTACAATAAATAATTATCGCTTAGATTTACTCCACTCTCCTGCTACCAATTCAAGTTCTTTATACCAATCTTCTCCGTACTTGCGGATTAATGGGGCTTTAAGGAATTTATATACAGGGACACTTAGCTCTTGACCTAACGTACATGCATCACTGCAGATGTGCCATTTATGATAGTTTACTGCTTCGAATGAAGAGAATTGTTTAATTCGGATAGGGTATAAGTGACAAGAGATTGGTTTTTTCCAATCAATTAATCCTTCATTATATGCTTTCTCAATACCACATAGTGCCATTTCGTTTTCATAAATAACATAAGCACATTCTCCCCCTTCTATAAGTGGTGTCTCGTATTCTTCATCATCACCATATACAGAAGTACCTTGTTCTTCGATAGCAGCAATACCTTCTGGGCGTAAGAATGGTTTTACCTTATCGTATACAGATCTAAGTATTTCTACTTCACCGTCTTCCACAGGAGCACCCGCATCTCCATCAATGCAGCATTCTCCTTTACAAGCTGAAAGGTTACACACGAATTCTTTCTCAAGAACATCCTCTGATACTATTGTTTTTCCTATTTGAAACATCTGAATATTATAATAATTGAGTGCAAAATTACGAATCTTTAATCAAATAATTTCTTTTGCTTTTAGTTTAACCTTTTAGAGCGTCTATTTAGTTTCAATATAAAACACTTGAAGCTAGTTAGTTGTTTGCTTAACGGCTATAATTGTTAATTATAGATTTGTTTATAGTGTTAATGTTTTTGTTCTAAATAAGGATGTTTGTCTATTTATATGATTAGAGTTGCATTAAAAAGACTGTGTTCTTTATAATAATTGTTTAAAAGGGCTATTTAATGATTAAGACTGTCGCTGTTAAAATAATTAGTATGTATGTTAAAGGATTGTCCTAGTGGTGGTTTTTTTGTACTTTCGGGAGGTAAAATCAAATTCTTTATCATTAGAAATGAAAATCTTTAGTTACGTAATTATTGTATTTGCTGTAGCATTAGTAGTGTTAAACGCCACTAAGCTAGACTTTAATAATCTTTTTCAAGGGGATAGTCTTATAGCATTAATTGGTATTGTAGCAGTGCTTTGTGCTGTATGTATTATATTGATCTACCGTACGTCAAAAATGATAAACGATAAGACAAAATAAATCAGATGGAAATATTTGATGTTCTTATTATCGGAGGTGGAGTATCAGGGGTATCGTGTGCGCAAGTGCTTGGTAGTGCTGTAAAAAAGCCTTTTGTAGCTGATAAGAAAGTGGGGATAATTATGCATCAGAAAACTTCTATGTTACAAGATGCAATCTTCTATAATGCTTATGGTGTTAAACAAGGAACTTTAGGAAGTGATCTATTATCTCAGTCTATTGAGGATTTGAACTACTATAAGCACTTGATTCAGATCTTTGGAGAGAAAGTAACCTCTGTCCGTAGAGTAAATGAGGTGTATGAAGTACGCACAAATAAAGATATATGCTATACTAAACTAATTGTAGTGGCTGTTAATTCTAGTCCAACCTTTGATATAGAGGGGTTACTAGAGTATGTAGAGCCTCATAAAAAATCATTAGCTAGTAAAAATAGAATACAACTTAAGAATAATGACCATCTAGTAGTAGACGGAATCTATGTTGTGGGAACATTAGCAGGACACAGAAGTCAGTTAGCTATAGCTGCAGGTAGTGGAGCCGCAGTTGCTACAGATATTCTTACGTTATGGAATGATGGTGTAGAGACACATAGTCACGATAGTATACGAGTGAAGTAGTTAGCTTCATTTTATCAAAATAATAAGGGTGCTTAAGTTTTAACTTAAGCACCCTTATTATTTTGTTTATAGTAGTTATTATTAGTATACTAATCCTACGTTATCTACCCATAGACGGCTATCAGTATTACCGATATATGCTCCTCCATTACTAGACGAGAATTGGACAATTAAATGTGTTACTTCATCATCTGCTGTTCCCCATCCTTCTTCTTGGATAGGAACCATCTTACCTTTGCTGTTTCTTGTATAGTAAGCGTTACTTCCACTTCTTAGCGCCATATATGAAGCATAATAACTTTGTTTAGATATATCACCATAGTTTACTGTAAGGCGGTGTTTATTTTGCCAAGTCTTAATAGATTTGTCCATAAGCTCCCAACCTGTACCTATGCGTTTAGCGTGTATATTACCATCTTTATCTTCCCATCTTTTTTGAAGTAAGATTTGCACTTCTGCTTTATCCGTTCTATTAGCATCAGTACCACTTCCCATTCCATTTACTTTCTTAGATTGACCTCCAGTAGTAACTTTGTAATCAAACTGTAGTGCTTTAGGCTTTTTAGTAAAGGCGATACCTGTTACTAATTTACTTTGAGGATTCTTAGTATCTGTAATAGGCTCTAACATCTCTCCTAAAAAGATAGTACCACTAGCAAGTACATTGATGTTGATAACACCTAATACTTTTACTTTTTCAATACGTGTTTCTAGACGAGCAGCATATCCGTTGTCTCTTTTTTCAGGAAATACAGTTACACTACCTTTCGTGATGCCACTTACTGTTGCTAATACAGACGAGGTAGCCCATGGTGACTTTTTATTCTTATAAGGAGTATTGTCTTTTAGTGTATCCTTTGTTTCTGTTATCTCGTATAAATATTGTGTTTTACCACCAATTACAAAAGATTCTTTAATCTCACGTACCATCCAATGGTCCATATTACCTAAGCGAATGGATTCTATTTTCTCACTTTGGGCTACTGCTGCGAAAGGCAAGGCGAACATTAGCATAGCAAGTATGTTAAGTTTTGATTTTGTTGTCATATTGTTGTTTTGTTAGTCTTTAATGTTGTTTTGTTAGTCTTTAATGTTGTTCTTTTTGAGCATTTCGAAGTCTTCTTTTTTCAAGTTCATCTTTGTATACGGCACAGCTATATCATGATCATTAAGATACATACGTGCTTCTACATTAAATACTCTATTGACTAAAGATAGGTCTTTTTCTAGATAAGCCGTGCGAATATGTGCTGCGTTAATCATAGTATGAAATACTGCATTCGTAGAGATAGGCTTGTCTTTATTTGCGTAAACAGCTTTCATTCTCTTCTCATTACTAGCTATATATTGATTCGAAAACCACATTATGAATGGTACTCTAAGCTGATAATATGTAGGGCTAGGAGACGAGTGTAAGAATCTATTTCTATCGTCGTCAAACAAGTCTTCACCGTGATCAGAGGTATATAACATAGCTACATCAGCATTAGTCTGCTCTAATGCTTTAATCGTCTGTGATAAGAAGTAATCTGTATATAGAATAGTATTGTCATAGGCATTAATCAGTTGTTGTTTTTCTGATTTTCTTACTCCGCCCACATTGTCTGGAGTAAACTGTCTAAACTTCTCTGGATAACGCTCCATATAATTGAAATGCGAACCATAACTATGTAGTAGAATGAATAAATCACCCGTATTATTAGTTATTTCTTGTTGCATTAATGTTACAAGCTCTTCATCATAGTGATTTTCAGTCATAAGTGTTTTACTGTCTGTAGATCGTATTGTCTTGTAGATATCAGCTTCTTTAGTAAAGAATTCGATGAATGAAGAGTTCTCTGCTTGATTAGAAAGACAGATGGTTTTAAATCCGGCTTCCTTAAAGGCCTCTATAATTCCTTTTTTGCGATAGATAGAGTTGTAATTCTCAGCTTCTGCATCAGATAGTATCATCGATACACTCTTATGAGTTGTATTAGATTGAGTCAGAGCATCTTTAAAAACAACAAGGTTTTCTTGTTGCTTTAGATTTGGATTAGTCTCTCTATCATAACCATATAAAGACCAATTATCAGCTCTACTTGTCTCTCCGATGACAAGTACGTAGATTTGTCTTTCCTTACTAGGGATGCTATCTCTATAAGCTTTAAAAGAGAAGTCCTTAGAGGTCTGCGGATAGCGCTGTATTTTATCCCATTTATTAACAGCAAAACCTAAGTTATGCAAGGCATTTACAGGATAAACATCTTGATTAAAAGCAAAGGTATTTGTGTTTTTATTAGTACTGTAAAAAGACAGTACTAATGATGCTATTAATAGCAGTACAGCAGGTAAAACAGTCAATCTTCTAAAGCTCCAATCTAAGTAGTTTTTCTTTTTCCATTGACGTATAGCTAACACGATAGGAGGTATGTATAGAAAGCATACTAGTGCAATCGATGGCAGTAAACTACCAAGTAATTCATTGATTTCAGATGTATTGGTTGTTGCAACATTTAAGAACATATCTGCGGCAATAATATCTTCTCCGAACAGGTAGAATAATACAATCTGAAAGGCGTGTAAGAACATCAGAGGAAAGCATAGAAGTAACCAAGCCCCTGAGTTTTTAAAGGCAGAAAAAATAGTCATAAATAGCCCTAATGGGAAGAGTATTATTACTATTCGCCCAAGTAGATCTACTGGCTGTGTAAAGGCAAAATAAAAGCTAGGTGCCATATTCACTAGAATATAGAACCAAAATAATGCTATAGGATTATTAATTATTCTGCCGAATAATCCCTTAGTTTGGATATTGTCTGCCATAGTTCTAATTAAAACGATTCATATATATTAAAGTAGAATCCACTTTGTCCCTTACCGAATCCGTAGTCAAGGCGTACGTTCACTCTGTTTTTAAATTCCCATCTATAACCGATACCATAAGTAGGAAGTGTATGTGTCCAATCAAATTCTTTCATATTCTTAAACACATTACCTGCTCCACCCCATACAGCTACACCGTGGCGATTATAGATCTTTTGTCTTAGCTCTACTTGAGTATTAATCTGTTTTCTATCTCTATATTGTCCCATGAAGTATCCTCTCATTTGTCTAGCTCCTCCTATTTTAGAAAGCATTGTCCACGGAACATCTCCATTATTGAACTCACCATTAAGATCAAATGCAATAAGACCATCTTTCCATACTTCTTTATAAGCACGAGTAGTAAACTTAATGTTGCCAAAGTGCTTATTACTTCCCAGTGATTTAGGAAAGAAAGTCTGCTCATATAAAATAAAGATTCCTTTGCTCGGGTTGGGAATAAAATCTCTAGTATCATACTGAGCAATAAATCCCCCTCCAATAGCCGTATTCTTAGAATCAGTATCTGGTCTTACATTAATATCTTGAAAGTTTCTACTTTGTATATTCTGAGCAGAGAATACTAATCCTACATAGGTGTTAGGTAATATTTTTCTAAGTATATCAAATTTTAAGCCTAAATGGTATTCATCATATTTAGTATACTCACCTAAATCACCTGCATCATAGCCAATACCGAAGTATTTGCTAGGCATATACTTAAATGCCATGTCATAGTGAAACCTATAATCATCATTGGGAAATATAGTGGTATTCTCTACTCCAATAGCAAAAAAGCCACTAGTAGTAAAGTTAGTATAAATAGCTACATCAGATGGGGGTAAACTTAAATCTTCTTTATCTAATCGATATAGCCCTGATGCTACGATACCTAGTCCTAGTTTAGTATCAACGGAGTAACTAGGTCCTCCTATAAAAGATAAGTCAAACTTGCTTTGTGATTTGTCTTTTTTAGCTTCTTCAAAGTAAGAGATAACACGATCAAAGAATTTTTTATTCGTAGCGGTACTATCCCGGAGCTCTTCATTAGGAATATCACTTGTACGTTCTTGTGCAAGTGTTATGGTGCTCGTCATTAGTGAGATAACGCTTATTGTTGTTAGTAAGTATTTGTAAGTCATATATTGTTATAAGGGGGCAAATTTACGCAATTTACAGGTTCTAGAATCTTGAAAATTCCTAAATAAAAATGACATTAAGCGTTTATTAACTAAGTTTTAGAAAGTTTAAACTTTATTTAAGCTTTAACTATTGCTAACAACTAGAAGTTGTGCGTAAACTATTAGTAAAGAAAGTATTAATATAAAACTTATAACAATATATTGAAGTGAAGATATCTTGATATTGTGAAATTTCATTGCTTTCAGATATAGTATAACAGGAATAACAAGTGCTAAGATTACACCTGCTATAGCAGCATATCCTAATGCTAGAATGAATCCCTCTGGATAGAACAAAGCGAACATTAATGGCGGTACAAATGTGCAGACAGTGGCCAAAGGTTTTATAATGCTTTTTTTCTTGTCTTTAAATAAGTCTCTATAGTAATCAAATAAACCTATACTCACACCTAAAAATGATGTTCCTAATGCTGTAGCAGCAAAGAAACTAAACAGGGTTTCTATAGATGTAGAATGTGATAGTTCTCTAATGCTTAATAGCAATCCTTTTACTTCAGAGTGTTCATTTAAGATTTGCATAAATACAGTCTGGTCTAAACTACCCAATATAACTATTTGCCAAACTAAATAAATAGCTAGTGGTAATAAACTACCTAGTATAAATGCTTTCTTAAGCATCTTTTTATTTCCATCTAGATAATCTACTATACTTGGGATACTACCATGAAAACCAAATGAGGTAAATATAGCAGGGATGGACATAATCACTATTCCTAGTGATAAGGGCATATGAAGTAGATTAGCCCATTTGATTAACGGGGTCATTAAGATTACTAATAAAACTAAGAAGACTACCTTAGCACCAAACAAGATGCGTGTGAACCAATCAACCCATTTAGTTCCAATAATAACCACTGTACTAAAAACCAAAGAGAATACTAATACAGCTAATCGATCATCTACATTAGTATTAAATAAGAGGTCAATATTGGTTTTAAGAATAGTTCCTCCTCCAGACATATAAGCAGCAGTTAGCCCATAGATTAGAAACATAAGACTTAGTCCAGCTATCCTATTAACTAGTAATCCAGCATATTTTTTAGTCAATGTGTCAAACCCATCTTTAGAACTATTAAAGTCATAAATACGAACCATTAGTAACGCCGTATAACACATCGCAAACCAAATAACAAATAACAAAAGAGTTGCTCCTAAGAAACCTACACCTGCTGAGGTAATAGGCATAGCTAGCATTCCTCCTCCTATAGAAGAACCCGCGATAATTAATATACTTCCTAATAGTCTGCTATTCATTTTTCTGTTTTTAGAAAAACAAAGGTAACGAAAACCAACTTGATTATTAATGGTGTGTTTAGGGGTGGAATGTTTAAATACTTCCGCCTTGGCTTTTAATGTTTGTGATAATCGAATTTATTTGCCCCCTTAATTGTCCTGTCAACATATGCTGTGATTATTTAACTAATCTAGTATGTTCTTGTCAATCCAATCTAGTATGTCAGAATGGTTCTCTGCATCAAATTTTCGAGCATTTAGAAAATCTTGTTTTGACATTTCTAGAAGTAAATCAGAGTCTTCTAAAGTAAAAGTAACAGGTAGAGGCACTCCCTTTCTAAACCAATCAACATAAGTAATTGTCGGTTTGATTTTAATTGAAGAATCCTGTTCCATTATCTTCATAAGTAATGTTTGAAAGAAATATTCATCAACACAAAATGAATGTTTAAAAAACGGGTGCAAATTATTATAATCTTGATGATAATAATCAATGATCTTTTTTAGCGTTTTATAACTTAATGACCACCAATTAGACCCTTTGTAAAACTCTATAGAATTATTTAATTTCTTCTCATTAAAAAAATACTTTAAGTACTTAAACTTAAAACATCCTTTTAGTAATGATTTGTAAATACCTGTAAAATTATGTTTTTTAAAAATGACATAATCTCCACGTTTGTCACTTCTATTTATTTTGTAACCTTTAAAATTTAAGTAAGGTCTTGGAAATGATTCTTGCGCTAATAATATTTCAATAAATTCTACTGATACGTTTTCTTTGTAAAATTCAGAAACTTCAATACTCTTCTTTAAAGGATAATCTTGACCACTCTTTAGCTCGATTCGGTCTTCAGGTTGAACATCAAAATGTTCTAATTCATAAATAAGATTTAAGGTTGCTTGAACTTGAGAAAAATCTCCCCAAATACAATTAATGCGATTGTCAATGAAATGAACATTAGGGTACTGGCAACACTTTTTAAATAGTTCAATATTGCTTTTGGCATCTATATGAATTAAAAAAACAGTCTGTTTTTCATTCATTATGTTTATCATACGATTTAACTGTTGAGGATTAGTATGTGCCTGAACTAAGTAAAATATTCTCATTTATTTATGATTGTTTTAGATTTAACAAATATAATTATTCTTATGGTTGTATAATTCTAAAAAGTATAATAATGAACAAAAAATAAGGTAGTGATTAGTTGTTAGTGAGGTTTTTGTTACGGTTATTGGAAATGCTGTAATGTGAACTAATTATTAAATTATTCGCTACCTTTTGTTAATCTCTTTAATTCTTGTCTATATTTGCAATATGCAAGCAAAGAAAAACATAGCGAGAATACTATTGGTGGTAGCCATTATGTTTACCGTTGTTTTTCAGTTTGTGCATAGTTATGAGCATATCTCTGCTTCTTTCGAATATGAGAAAGAACACAGTACACATGCTCACTTCACAGAAAAAAGAGGAGATCATACAAGCCAAGTTACTTTTACGGAAGCACATAGTCAACTAGACAAGTGTTTTGTATGTGATACAATACTTAACCCTGCTATTACTACAGATATATTATCATTTGATGTTATGTCTTTTGATATGGCTAAAGCTGTACATGACGTTGTATCACTATCAGTTGTCCCTCTATCTCAAATATTCTTTTCGCTTAGGGCACCGCCTTCATTGGCATAAACTATCGATGAAGTCTCTTGCATTATATGCATTGAGATAGATTATTTATGTACAATTAAAATTTAGCGATTATATGAGAATTTCTATTCTTGTACTTTCACTAATGGCTTCTATTGGTACTTATGCACAGCAGTATGTTGTGAAAGCTAAAGTATCTGATGTTTATGGAGAAGCGTTAGTAGGGAGTAATATTTCTTTTGCAGGATTACAGTCTGGGACTGACCTGAAAGGACAATTTATATCTACACCTGTATCAGCAGGACAACACCGTTTATTAGTTGAATACCTAGGATATGTATCTGTGGATACGTTGCTTAATGTGAAGTCAGATATATATTTAGACTTGCATTTAAAGTCAGATAATACACTACTAGATCAGGTACTAGTATCTACTCACGGGTTAAAAACTGTAGCTAACACTGAGGTAGTTACAAACAAAAAGTTAGTAGAGAATTTCTCAGGGTCATTCGCCAAGACATTGACGTCTGTACCTGGTGTGAATGCTATGGAGATAGGAGCAGGAGCTTCTAAACCTATTATTCGTGGACTTGGATTTAACCGTGTGGCGGTGGCTGAGAACGGTGCAAAACAAGAAGGACAACAATGGGGTGCTGACCACGGTCTTGAGATAGATGCGTTTAGTACTGAGGAAGTTGAGGTGATTAAGGGAGTTGGTACTATCGAGTATGGTAGTGATGCTATCGGTGGTGTGATTAAGATTAATAATGAGAAAGTGCCTGAAGTACATTCGTTTAATGGGAGTGCTACGATGTTTGGCAAGACGGTAAACGATTCTTATGGTGCTTCAGTACAAGTAAAAGGTAGAGGAGAGAAGTTCTTCTATAAATTTAAAGCTACTGGACAGGACGCTGGAGATTACCGTGTGCCTGTATCCGAGATAGACTACCTAAATACGATTATCCCTATTCACGGGAATAGAATGAAGAATACTGCCTCTAAGAACTTTGCGTTATATGGGCAGATAGGATATGTGGATGATAACTTTAAGAATATACTTAGCATTAGCAATGTGTATGATAAGAGTGGTTTTTTCCCTGGATCACATGGTTTGCCTAATGTAGCAGCTGTAGCTGACGATGGGGATCACCGCAATATAGAATATCCACGTCAGAATGTTAGTCACTTTAAATTAGTAAATACTACTACTTGGGATAGTTCACTGCAAGATAAGTGGACGTTTATGGTAGCGTATCAAAACAATAAAAGACAAGAGCACAGTCTGTTTCACTCACACTTCGATGATCAGACACCTCCTACTTCAAACCCAGATCTAGAGTTGCAATTCGTATTAAATACGGTGGATGCTTCTGTGAAGTATGAACATCTATTTGATAATAATCATAAGTTGACTTTAGGGGTACAACAGAACTTTCAAAACAATACCATTGATGGATATGGCTTCTTATTGCCAAAGTATAATAAGCAAGGTACAGGAGTATTTGGATTATATGAGTATTTTGTAAATGAGAAACTTACTTTAGAAGGAGGAGCTCGTTTTGATTATGCAAGTGTACACGTTAAGCCATTCTACGATCAGTTTCTTTATGACTACTTAAAGGAGCAAGGCTATGCTGATCAGATGGCTGATAAATATGCGCAGAGAAGTACGACTACAGATAGAGACTTCACTAGTGTAAATGGGATGATAGGAGCGAAGTATGCGCTTAATGATAAGTTCAATTTTGGAGCTACCGTGGGTACTAACTTTAGATTCCCCACTGCTATCGAGTTAGCATCTAATGGTGTACACCACGGAGCTTTTAGACACGAGAAAGGTAACCCTGATTTAGACCCTGAGAAAGGTATCGCATTAGACTTTAGAGCAGAGTTTAAGACGGAGACGTTTAACACTACTTTTAGTCCGTATATGTATTACTTCTCTAACTATATCTATCTTAAGCCAACAGGGAAGTTCTCTATACTACCGGATAGTGGGCAGATATATGAGTACACACAGTCAGAGGCTATTATCAGTGGTTTTGAATGGAAAGTAGAGAAGTGTTTCTTCGAACGCTTAAATGTATCAGCAGTATTAGAATATATCTATAATCAGCAGGTATCGAATGGACAGAATGGGGCTTACCCGCTGCCGTTTACACCTCCGATGAATGTGTTCGGAGAGGTGAGATATACTTTTGGAGATACTAATCTGTTTAAAGAATCTGAGATTTACTTTAATGGTAAATGGTATGCTAAACAAGAGCGTATCGCACAAGGGGAAGAGATTACACCTAGTAGTCAGAGCTTCGGTGCAGGGGTATCATCTACGATACAGTTAGGTAAAGTGAAAGCGCGTACAACACTTTCTGTTACTAATATGTTCGATACGAAGATACTTAATCACACTAGCTTCTACAGACCATTAGGTATCCCTGAATTAGGTCGTTCAATACAATTGATGATTCAAGTGCCATTCTAATATGACAGATAAGAACATACGTGCTATAGTATGTTCATTATGGTGCGCCCTGTTTTTGGTGCCATTACTGAACAATACTCTTCACTATGTCATCATTGATCATCATTTTGGGCAGAAATCTAATACGTTAGAGTATGTAGATAGTAGTACTATTCACTATTGTGAGCAGTATCTCTGTAAACTCTCTCCATCTATAGAGAACCTAGTCGGTCCTGTAGAGTTCTGGGTAGAGAGATTATATGATGTAATATTAGTCGAAGTAGTAGCCAGCTATAAAGAATGTCTATTTCCCTTTTATTGGTTAAGAGGACCTCCAGCGAATTAGTACCCCAATACTCATTTTGCAAGAGGAAGAAACAAAGACAATTTATTAAAAACACTAGATTGTGTATAGTCTTTAGTACAGCACAATCTAGTTTAATATTTCAAGAAAATGAAACAATTAAAATATATACTGAGCATATCATTATTAAGTAGTGTATTATTCACATCATGCCTTAAAAGTGATGGAGATATGGATACAGAGAAACCTGTAATAAAACTTAATGCACCAGTAGAAGGAGCTAAATTAGAGGCTGGTGAGAGTATTCATTTTGATATGGATTTATCAGATAATATAGCTTTAGGGTCTTATGATATAGATATACATTCTGCTGAAGGACATTCGCATACACATAGTGCTGCTGTTAAAGATGCAGATCATGACCATGATCACGATCATGAAGAAGATCCAGAGAATGCTCATCGCAAATCATTCAAATATAAAAATAGTTGGGATGATATTTATGGACAGCGCAATGCACATATTCACCACCATGAAATTGTAATTGATAAAGACGCGAAAAGAGGTGAATATCACTTTGTCGTTAAGGTGTTAGATAAAGCAGGTAATCAAGCTATGGAATACCGTACAGTGAACATCGTAGACCCAGGTAAGGGGGATGATGACCATGGACACAAGCATTAATAGTAGGAAATAATGTTAATTAATAGAGAGTAAGGGGGATTCCTCCTTGCTCTTTATTTTTTAATAGATATATTTACTATCTTATTATTTAAAGTAAGAATAACTAACTTAAACATTTATGAAAAAAACACTTATGACTTTACTAGTTGCTACAGTCATTGTTTCTTGTAAACAAGGAGCTACTGAAGAAGTAGTGGTAGATTTAAAATACCCTGAAACAAAGAAGGGTGATGTAAAAGATACTTACTTCGGTGTAGAAGTAGCTGATCCATATAGATGGTTAGAAGATGATAGATCTGAGGAAACAGCAGCTTGGGTAAAAGCTGAGAACCAAGTTACTTTTGATTATTTAGGACAGATACCTTTTAGAGAGGACCTAAAGAAGCAAATGGAAGAAGCTTGGAACTACGAGAAAATAGGTGCTCCTTTTAAAGAAGGTAAGTATACTTACTTCTTTAAAAATGACGGATTGCAAAACCAATCTATTTTATATCGCAAGGATGCAGCAGGGAAAGAAGAAGTATTTTTAGATCCTAACCAATTCTCTAAAGACGGTACTACTTCATTAGGTAGTGTTGATTTCTCTGAAGATGGTTCTAAAGTAGCTTATGCAATCTCTGAAGGTGGTAGTGACTGGAGAAAAGTGATCGTATTAGATGCTGAGACGAAGAAAGTAATAGGAGATACATTAGTAGATGTTAAGTTTAGTGGTGTTTCTTGGTTTGGTAATGATGGTTTCTATTATTCTAGTTATGATAAACCTACTGGAAGTGAGTTATCTGCTAAGACAGATCAACATAAGTTATATTACCACAAGTTAGGAACAGCTCAAAAAGAGGATGCTCTTATCTTTGGTAAAGATCAAAAAAGACGTTATGTAGGTGGATCAGTAACTGCTGATAATAAGTATCTAGTGATTACTGCTGCTAATTCTACTTATGGAAATGAACTTTACTTAAAAGATCTTTCAGTAGCGAATAGCCCTATCGTGACATTAGTTAATAACTTCGATAGCAGTAATGGTGTGTTAGATAGTAAAGACGGTAAGTTATATATCGTGACTGACTATAAAGCTCCTAATACAAGAGTAGTATCTGTAGATGCTAAAAATGCAGCACAGGCTAACTGGGCTGACTTCATCGCAGAGACTAAGAATGTATTAACACCGACTACAGGTGCTGGTTATATTTTTGCTAATTACTTAAAAGATGCTGTAGCTTATGTAGAGCAGTATGATTATACAGGTAAGAAAGTAAGAGTAGTTGAATTGCCAGGTATTGGAACAGTAAGTGGTTTTGGTGGTAAGAAAGACGATACTACTATTTATTATTCTTTCACTAACTATATCACAGCAGGTAGTATTTATGCTTTTGATCCAGCAAGTGGAACTTCTAAAGTATATGAACAACCTAAAGTGAAGTTTGATTCTTCTAAATATGAGTCTAAACAAGTATTCTATACTTCTAAAGATGGAACTAAAGTACCGATGATTATCACACATAAGAAAGGACTTAAGTTAGACGGAAAGAACCCTACTATGCTTTATGCTTACGGAGGATTTAATGTTAGTCTAACTCCATCATTTAGCATTGCTAATGCTATTTGGTTAGAGAATGGCGGAGTATATGCTGTACCTAACCTTAGAGGTGGTGGTGAATATGGTAAAGAGTGGCACGTAGCTGGTACTCAAATGAAGAAACAAAATGTATTTGATGATTTTATTGCTGCAGGCCAGTACTTAATTGATAACAAATATACTTCATCTGATTTCTTAGCAGTTAAAGGAGGATCTAATGGAGGTTTATTAGTAGGTGCTACGATGACGCAACGTCCTGATCTTATGAAAGTAGCTTTACCAGCAGTAGGAGTATTAGATATGCTTCGTTATCACACTTTCACAGCAGGTGCAGGATGGGCGTATGATTATGGTACATCTGAAGATAGCAAAGAAATGTTCGAATACTTAAAAGGTTACTCTCCATTACACAATGTAAAAGCTGTAGCATATCCTGCTACTATGGTGACTACAGGGGATCATGATGATAGAGTTGTACCAGCGCACAGTTTTAAATTTGCAGCTGAGTTACAAGCTAAAAATACAGGTAAGAACCCTATGCTTATTCGTATCGAAACAAATGCTGGACATGGTGCAGGTAAATCTATTGCTCAACAAATCCAAGAGCACGTAGACTTACAGGCGTTCACATTATATAATATGGGAATTAAGAAATTAAAATAAGCTAGTTTATTCTAGATAATAAAAAAGGCGAGTCAATGAGTTGATTCGCCTTTTTGTATTTATCGGTTTTGGGTATTATTCGTATTTATAATCTTTTACACCTGCGTTTATCTCGGCATCTATAAAGTTTTGTTCTGGTGGAATAGGACATGAGAACTTAGGATTATATACACAGTATGGATTATAGGCTAGATTAAAGTTAATCGTGATACTATCTCCTTCAGGTATCTGTAAATCTAAATATCTACCACCACCATAAGAAGTAACTCCTGAAGTAAAATCTGTAAAGGGTAAGAACAAGTGATTAACATACTCTTCTTTCTCTCTGACGGTCAAATCTTGAAATACATCTACTTTATACTCTTTTTCTTTTAAGGAGAAAGTTATTACTCCGTATTTCACATAGGTTGGTCTTCTCGCAGTTGTAGTAGGCATCTCAAAGGGCTTTTCCTCAGGTGTGCGTTCTAATTTACCTTGTATAACAAAATCGTCACTTATAGGGAAGTATTCTAAACCTTTAAACTTCTTAATAGCATCTTTAGGAAGCGGTGAAGTTTTCGTATCGCTAAATTCTTTATTAAGGTTTTTTTGGAATAGTACAGCTTTGTCTGTCTCGTTAGCCGGTGTATTATTACAGCTTATACCTAAAAAAGCAATGAATGCGATGGCGATAAGTTTCTTCATGTCTTATAATTTGTTTAATAGGTATAAAATAAAAGACTTGCCATCAGAATGGCAAGTCTTTTATCATTTTATTATGTGAATGTCTTATTATTTTAAGTGAGCACGTAGCATCCATGCTGTTTTCTCGTGTGCTTCCATCAGTCCGATTAAGAAGTCAGCTGTACTCTTGTCATTTGACTCCTCGATAGCATTGATATTCTCTCTGATAAAAATAATAATTGTTTCGTAATCAATTAATAGCTCACTAATCCAAGATTTACTGTCATTGCTATTTGTAGCTCTTTCTTCAGTTAAATGAGTTAAAGCTAGATAATCTTTTAGAGATGAAGGTGCATAGTGGCCTAGTGTTCTAATACGTTCAGCTATGTCATCTACATTAATGATCAACTCATTATACAATTCTTCAAAGTATAAGTGTTTTGAGTGGAAGTCAACCCCCTCTACATTATAGTGAGCATTTCTAGTTTTAGTATATAGAATAAATTCATCTGCTAATAATTTTGCTAATACGTCTGCATTAAACTGACGTGCTTTTTCTGATAACCCAATGTTTGCTTTCATAGTTTTTGTTTTTTTGTTATAATGTAAATATACAAAAAAAAAGAGTGTGAAAGTGCTGGATAATAATTGATTATATTTATAAGGCTATTGAGAAGCTTTATATCTAAAACAATATTTTTTCAAAAAAAAGAATAAAAAAAGGAGCTCCGAAGAACTCCTTAGTGTATTAATTAAAATACTATTTTTTGATTATTTCAGAGATAGCTTCTGCTTTACCTTTTACTTCCTCTGCTTTCTTTTTAGTAGCGTCTTTAGCTTCTTCTACCTTTTTTTCAGTAGCATCTTTAGCTTCCTCTACTGCATTTCCTGTTTTAGTAGCTACTTCTTCTACTTTAGCTTTAGCGTCATCCCAAGTTTTTTGCGCCGCATCTAAAGCTTTTTTAGCTTCTTCTTCAGCTTTCTTGTCTCCTTTTTTTACTGCTTCTTCTACAGCTTTTTTAGCATCAGCTAATTTAGTTTCAGCATCAGCTTTAGCTTTTTCGAATTCTGTAGTAGCTGTAGTAGCTTCTGGAGCAGGTGTTTCAGTTGTTGCTTCAGTAGTTTCTGGAGTAACTTCTGTCTCTACTTTGTCTTTACATGATGTAGCGAATAATAATCCTACAACTGCGAATGATAACAATACTTTTTTCATAGTAATTTATTTTAGTTCATACCAAATGTATAAAAAAATATAAAGACAGTTGCATTAATAGCAAAAATATTTATTTTCCCTTTTTATCTTTTTTAGAAGTGTTTTCTTTGTCCTCATTGAATTTAAGAGGACCAAAACCATTAATATATCTTGTAATGGTATTCTTTCTTTTATTGATGTATGGACCAGAATTATTAGCCTTGTATCTACGTGGGTTTGGTAAGATTACTGCAATACCGGCTGCTTCTCTAGCAGATAAGTTCTTAGCATCTTTATTATACCAATGTTGCGCTGCTGCCTGTGCCCCATAGATACCATCTCCCATCTCTATACTATTCAGATAAACTTCAAGTATTCTTTCTTTAGACCACAGAAGTTCTATAAGGACAGTGAAGTATGCCTCAAATCCTTTTCGGATATAACTACGACCTGGCCATAAGAATACATTCTTAGCGGTCTGCTGAGAGATTGTACTACCTCCTTTAATTTTCTTTCCTTTCTCGTTATTCTTCATTGCCTTTTCTATGGCTTTAAAGTCAAATCCATTGTGTTGAATGAAAGTCCCATCCTCACTAGTTATAACTGCTTTTTGTAAGTTTGTACTGATGTCTTCCATCGGTACCCAGCTATGTTTTAGTGTCATCGGTTTATCGTCCTTAACCTGTTCATATAATCTGATGAACATTAACGGAGTATAAGGGATCGGTACAAAGCGAAAGAAGATTACTGAGGTGATACTCAATATGAAAAAGGCTAGTATAAACTTAAAGATAAGTCGTGTTATTTTTCTTATCATAGCGAAAGAAGGAGTTTAAAAAACGGAGCAAAAGTAGTTAAAATAATGTTTCATTTTCAAAAAATATATTTAATAAATATATGGACATAGATAATAACAAATATATTAATTTAATGTTTATAATTACTTGAAATAGTGTTTCTTATGTGGTATTTGATATTGTCTTGTTATTTGAATTCACATATAGTATTTAAATAAAAAACTCGCCATAGTAGCGAGTTTAGGTTGTAATCATAATAAGTAATAAGAAATTAGACATACGTCTCTCCCCTTAATTTATTGAGGATTGGTTGTCCACAGGGATACTGTTTTAACCATGGCTCTTCTAGGTAATCTTAATGTAGCTACGATAAGCTCAGCGAAGTCCTCAGGTTGTAAGATATGATCAGGATTACCATCTGTAAGTCCTAAATCTATTGACATATCTGAAGCGATAGTACTTGGTGTTAGTGTACATACTCTGATATTATTCTTGCGAACCTCTTTCATCAGTGATTCAGACATTCCGATCACAGCAAATTTAGAAGCAGAATAAGCAGATGTAGTTGCATTCCCGTTTAGACCAGCAGTAGAAGCTACGTTAAAGATATCTCCTTCATTCTGGTCGATGAGATGAGGTAGTACTTCTCTAGTCACATTATATACTCCCATTACGTTAGTTAGTAAAATCTCTTCCCAACGGTCAGCAGACATATCTGTAAACTTTCCGAACTCTGATATACCAGCATTATTGACTAATATATCTACTCCACCTAATGTATTTATGATATTCGCTATCTCTGTTTTTACTTTTGCTTTATCTGTAACATCGAATGCTGCATAAGTAGCTTTCACTCCTAATGCTTCTAATTCTGCTACTGTAGCTTGCAATGTTTTTTCGTTTCTACCAGTAATAGCTACGTTTATCCCTTCTTGAGCAAAAGCGATTGCAGTTGCCTTACCTAATCCTCTTCCACCTCCTGTGATAATTGCGTTTTTACCTTTCAATTTCATATTTTTAATGCTTTAATGTAAAGATATATAATTTATTAGGAAATTAGTATTTCCCTAATGTTAAATTTGATTCTTATCTATAAACTTTTCGATAGAATTCCACAAATTATAGCGTTTTATTAGCGCTTGTTTTGAGATTACCACTACGTCATTCCACTTCTGATTATCTTCTCCACATAACTCAGAAATCATCTTCATAGCCATTGGACCATGTTCATCTTCATCTAATTCGATATGGCGTTCGAAGTAATATACTAATTTTGTTAAGTCTGTTTCAGGGAAGTTTTGTTGAAATCCTTTTAGAATCTCTGTAAACATTGACGGAATTAAGTCTTCACGTCCGAAAGTAAATGCTGCTGCTATCTCATGCGCTTTACCATCCTCAATAGTCTTAAATGTAAAATCTAGAAATTCTTTAATTCCAGTATCTAGATCTGTTTTTGCAATTGCTTCGAAGATAGGTGTACCTCCTTTTAGATTGTTGATTAAAGCTGTGATACTTGTAGTATCTGCATTAGCTGTTAACATTGCATCTAGATACATTTCGAAGTGACTAAGGCGTTGACCATCATAAGCCAAGTCTGATTCCTCTGCCAAGACTATTTCATTTATCAAATAACGTGTCTCTGGATATGGAGATGCAAACCACGGAGTCGTTGTACAAGTTAATTGCTGTTGTAATGCCTTAAGTAACGACATAAAATCCCAAACCGCATATACATGCCCTTCCATAAAAGCACACAAGTCTGGTATCGTCTTTATCTTATTATAAAGTGGGTGTTGAAGCAAAGCATTTCTTTCTTCAGCGATCTGTACATTGATTTCTTGAATAGTCATATCTACTTAATTTGGTACAAAAGTAAAAAAGCTTCACCGAAAGGCGAAGCTCTTTATATAAAGTTTATCTATTACTCTTTTTATTATTTAAATGCTGCGAATCCTGTCACATCCATTCCTGTGATTAACAGGTGTATATCATGTGTACCCTCATAGGTTACTACAGACTCTAAGTTCATCATGTGACGCATAATAGAATACTCACCAGTGATACCCATACCACCTAGCATCTGACGAGCTTCACGAGCGATGTCTAATGCCATAGCTACGTTATTACGTTTTGCCATAGAGATTTGGGCAGAAGTAGCTCTTTCTTCATTTTTAAGCACTCCTAATCTCCATGTTAGTAATTGAGCCTTTGTAATCTCTGTGATCATTTCAGCTAATTTCTTTTGTTGAAGTTGAGTAGCCCCGATAGGTTTATCAAACTGTATGCGCTCTTTAGAGTAGCGCAGCGCGGTGTCATAACAGTCCATTGCTGCCCCGATAGCCCCCCAAGCGATACCATATCTAGCAGAATCAAGACACCCTAGAGGGGCACCTAATCCTGATTTATTAGGAAGTAAGTTTTCTTTAGGAACCTTGACATTATCGAATATTAACTCACCTGTAGCCGAAGCTCTTAGTGACCATTTATCATGTATTTCAGGAGTAGTGAATCCTGCCATACCACGCTCTACGATAAGCCCATGGATACGTCCTTCTTCATTTTTAGCCCATACCACAGCGATATCCGCAAATGGGGCATTAGAAATCCACATCTTTGCTCCATTAAGTAGGTAATGGTCTCCCATATCTTTAAAGTGACTTAACATACCCCCTGGATCAGATCCATGATCAGGTTCTGTTAGTCCAAAACATCCTATGATTTCTCCACTTGCTAGTTTAGGCAAGTATTTCATACGTTGTTCTTCATTTCCATATTTCCATATTGGATACATTACTAATGAAGATTGTACAGAAGATGTAGAACGGATACCTGAATCACCTCTTTCAATCTCTTGCATAATTAGTCCGTAAGAGATCTGATCTAGACCTGGACCTCCATATTCTGTAGGAATATATGGGCCGAATCCACCTATCTCTGCTAACCCTGGGAGTAACTGTTTTGGAAATTCTGCACGTTGAGCGAAGTCTTCAATTATAGGGCTAACTTCTCTCTTTACCCATGCTCTAGCTGTATCTCTAATCAACTTATGCTCATCTGTTAGCAAGTCGTCTAATAGGTAATAATCTGGTGCTTGGAATAAATCTGGTTTCATAAAGCAATATTTTTTTTGGTTGTCTAACAAATATAGACAATATTCTGAGTTGACCAAATTTTAGCTAATTTAATTCTGATTATCCTTTCCTTTTTCGAATACTATGTTTATAAAAAACTCTATTCACAGCATCGTAAAGAAATATTGTTCTTATTGATTTAATTAGGTAATGGTCAGTAAGTGGTAGTTAAGTTATCGGTATATGATAGGCTTAAAATAGTATGTTTTAAGCCGACCACAAGCCTATCATATGCCGACCACAAGCCGACCACCCCCTTTTTAGGCTAATGTGGATTTTATGTTTAATGTGATACTGTTATAACCGTTTGATTTATGATATTTATTTTTCTAATGTTTTGTTATCTTAGCTAGACAAATGGATTAGATTATGACTAATAAGTTAATATATATGCTTTTATTGTTTTGTTCAGTAGGAGTAATAGCACAAGATAAACTTAGAATAAAGGGTAAGATAGAAGGGATCCCTAATGAGGCTACTTTAAGCCTTTCTTTTGATAAGCTAGAAATAGAGTTTAATGCAGTAGATGGAATATTTGAAGTAGAAACTCAGATTATTAAAGCACCTACTTCCGTCTATTTGTTTATCAAGAATGGAGAAGATTTTAAGTACACTTCTTTTTTCTTGGGGAATGAGTCTGTTACTATTGAAGGTAATGTAAATAATTTAAAATATCTACAAGCGAAGGGATCTGCTTATGATGGTTTAAGATATGAGAGTGTGTTGTTAACTAAAGATGTTAGAACAGCACGAGATGTTATAGAAAGTAAAATATCTAAACTTGTAGAAGAAGGGATGTCTCAAGACAGTGCGATGGCTTCTTACAAGGAGGAATATTTAGGTATAGAACAAAATATCAAAGACTTAGATTATGAGTTTCTAAAGAAAAATATTAATACTGATTATGGACGTTATATATTGGGGTTTATAATTAATGATGACAACATTGATCATTATAAAGAACTGTATAATTTAGTGGATAACCAATATCTAAATACTGATGCAGTAGTATTTTTAAAAACCTTGTTAGATAGAGAACCACTAATGAAAGGGGATAAGTATTATGATTTTATAGCTTTAGATTTAAACCCAAAAGAGAGTAAGTTTAGTGACAATTTTAAAGGTCAGTATGTGTTACTTGACTTTTCTTCTCCATATTGTTGGTTTTGTCGTCAGGCTGTTCCTATAACGACTAAGATAACGGAAGCATTAGAGGATAAGCTAGTGCATGTGACTTATTGTATAGATAATGATTTAGTTAGTGCAAAACAGTATAAAGATTTAAAAGGAGATAAGGGAGTAATTGTTTGGGATAAAAAAGGAATGATGAGTTCAACCATAGCTAAGTATAGAATGAGAGGAACTCCTTATTATGTATTATTTAATCCACAAGGCAGAGTGCTAAAGATATTTGATCAAGGGTTAGAAGAGAACTTCGAGGAACAATTGAGAGCGTTGATGAAGTAGAGTTTTGTTTTTATTTTGTTTGAATGTCTATCTGAAGTGGAGTGATATAAAGGGTGTTGAAGATATAGTGTTGACATTGAGTTATATGATCCTGATGTATATAGTAATCAGTTGACATCAATACGAAAGTAACTGTTTAAGTTATGGGGTAGAGGACCTGTGTCATTTATAACAGATAATGATAATATGGATAGGAAAGTCAAGGAGGTAGATAAAGTAATGAAACAACTACATCAGTTAGTACAAAAAAATAAAATAGATGAAGAATAGATATTTATTAGTTGTCATAATAATGTGTTTGACAGTATTCGTTAGTTGTAAGGATAAAGAAGCGCAAACAGAAGGTTTGTACACTGCTAAGTTTGATAGTCTAGCAGGCATAGATAGAGCTAAGAATGCGGTGATGTATGAGATGTTGTCTAATGATTTGAATGCTATACTTGATGATAGTTATGATAGAGAGATCATTGGAATAAAGAAATTTGATATTCAAGTTGATTTAATGTATGAGTATCTCAAGACAGTTGATTATAAGTTTCTGTCTGAGCGTGCTTTCAATGATAGGTTGGCTAAGATTTTTAAGTATAAAAGAGGTGGTGTACATGGTAATTATGAGCATGTTACTCCTATTTATATTGACGCATTAGACGGAGAGTATTTTGAAACACCTTTTTTATCTGCGGTGATAGATGAGTATAATTACGATTTGACTGTGGTGAATAACAAAAAATTTGTAACTCAGCCTTTCTGTTTATTGCAGTTAGTTGATTACCGCAATGATTATCCTAGTTTAGCCTTGTTGGAGGATGAAGTGAATAAGAAGAGAACGTTAGAAGGTAAAGGTAATTTGGATCATTGGTTTAAGGATATGCTAAGTGATAAAGTGCGCAAGTCTATCTATGAGAGAATTGGACATTATAACAAGTATCTGTTTAATAACAATAGACAAAGCTTTGAGTGGCTTAAAAAGAACGATGTTGACTTCTTAGAGAATCTGTTGTTTAGATATGGATATACTGAGGACAAAGAGTTGATAAAGTGGGCTATAGATAAGGTTAGGTTTGATGTGAATGGAGATTTGGATAAGTTCGATAAACAGATGGATTATTATAATGATCTTTTTTCAACTATAGATGGCCAAGGAAAGTTAGTTTTATCTCCAGTTCTTATGGATGTACTGGTTTCTTATGATCAGGAAAAACACTTAAATGATTTGGATATTTATTTAGCGAATATCGGAGGGATGTCTTCGGATATGTATGAGTATGATGCTCGTGCATTTGCCTATTTCTTTGAGATAATAAGAAGAATTAAAGGAGATACTGACGACTGTGTAGTAGCTATATGGTTCAAAACCAAAGTAGATGGTAAGTTATATGATCTTAGAGAAGAATTTAGTAAGAACGATTATTATGGATATAAGGGGCTTAAAGAGTTTTGGGACAGAGTAGTCGAGTATGATAAGAACTATGTACAGCCTGTGGGCTAATGTCTTATAAAACAAAACGCCCTTCCATATCAGAAGGGCGTTGGTTTTATGACTAATTTATTTTATTCTGTTTTCTGCGTTTTCGGATGCGTCTTATCACAAAGAATAGTCCTGTACCGATAAGGATGAATGGCCATATATAGAATATTCCGATGACAAATGATAATAGATTCTCCCAACCTGAGCCAAATGCTGATGAGATCTCGTATCCAAAGCCTGTGGTAGACTCTCCTTTTTCGTAAAAAGTAACAGAAAGTGTACTTAGAGAAACTCTACTCTTTAGGTACTTTAGACGTCCTTCGAACGATTCTATATCTGCTCTTAAAGTTCCTAATTCACTTTCTATTTTTAGAATATCCTCGATAGAATTCGCTCGTTTTAGCAACTCCTTATAGCGTTCTTCTATTTCCTTTTTTGTTTTGATTCTCGCTTCTACATCAATGAACTCTTCTGTTACATCTAAGGCACTGATATTTTTGTTGTCTACTTTAGTAGCAGTGGCAGTTACACCTTCTAATAAAGTTTCGAAGTTCTTAGTAGGGACACGTATTTCTATAGTATATTCTGTTTGATTGCCATATACTGTAGAGCTATCTTGTGATAGGTATCCGTTTAGTTTTTTAATACTTGTAGCAATGTTTTTTCTCGTTTCTTGAGCATTAGAAGTTTCAAAGCGTATGCTTCCTTGCTTCACGATCATGCGTTCAGGAGCTGTTACTTCTTCAGCTGTATCTTGATTTTGTTTAACTTCCGTAGTGTTGTCACTTGCAGCTTCAGCAGCAGCATCTGTGGTACTAATATTTTCTAACGCAACAGATGAAGGTTCTCCAAGCTCTGCTGACTTAGAGCAAGAGGCTATTGTTACGAATAGCATTAAGGTTAATAGCTTGAGTGTCTTTTTCATAGTATTTGATGTTTTTATAGACAAATGTAATGGATGTTAGTTATATAATGTAAAAGAGGTTTAAATATTGTTCTAAATCACTGATTATAGGGAGGAGGGAGTGTAGTTAGGAATGTTGGTTAACTGCGGATTATTGTAATTTGTGATAGTAGTGTTTTGATTTGCATAAATGAATGATATAGTCGTTTGTCAATCAAAAAGAGGTGATTTTGATTGACAATGTGTTTTGATGCGCAAAAATGAACGACAAAGTTGTTTGTCAATCAAAATGGGGTGTTTTTGATTGACAAGATGGTTTGATGCGCATAAATGAACGACAAAGTCGTTTGATAATCAAAAAAGGTTTTTTTTGATTGACAAGATGGGTTGATTGCCGTCATATAGACAAAAGTCTTTCAATATTAAAAGTATTCCCTATACTTTTGCTGAGAATAATAACAACACAACAAAATATGAGAACTAAGATTGATACTGCTCTATGGGAAAGGAGAGAACAATATGCCTTTTTTACGAAGTTTACAGAGCCATTCTTTGGTATTACGGTACAAGTAGATTGTACGATGGCTTATAAAAAAGCAAAAGATAATGGTGATTCTTTCTTTTTAACTTATCTATACGATGCACTTAGAGCAACCAATGAAGTAGAAGCGTTTAGATATAGGATAGTTGATAATAAAGTATATCTATATGAGGAAGTACATGCTTCGCCTACTATAAATAGACCTAATGGTACTTTTGGGTTTGCGTATATGAACTATTACACTGATAGAGAAATATTCTTTACAGAAGCGAAGAAAGAGATAGAGAGTGTGTAATCGTCTAATACATTATTACCTGCGTCTAATAGTGAGAATGTACTGCATATATCAGCTTTGCCATGGCTTGATTTTACGAGTATGAGTCATGCACGCAACTATGATTTTCCGGATAGCTGTCCTAAGATTTCTTTTGGAAAAGTAGTAGAGGAGAATGGACGTAAGCGTATGGCGGTATCTATACATGGGCACCACGCGCTGATGGATGGATATCACGTAAGCCAATTCGTAGAGCGCTTTCAAGAATTATTAAACGAGCAATAAGATGAGTACAACTGCTGTTCCGTTAGGAATAAAAAGAATAGCAACACTGTGTGTGCTTCGCAATGGCAATAACTTTATGCTTCTTAAGCGACTAAAAGAACCCAATAAAGATACTTATACTCCTGTAGGAGGGAAAATAGAACCATACGAAACTCCTGAGGAAGGTGTTATCCGTGAGACTTTTGAGGAGACAGGAATAAGAGTGGATAAGGTAAAGTTCTGTGGAATACTGACGGAGACTTCTCCTACCAAGTATAATTGGTTAAGCTATGTGTATGTAGCTGATATCGATGCTGTCACTCCTCCTGAATGTAATGAGGGAACTTTAGAGTGGATAGCGTATGAGAACTTGCTAAATGTACCAACCCCAAAGACGGATTGGTTTATCTATAAGTATATCTTAGAGGGTAAGCCTTTTGTGTTTCACGCTTTATATGATGGTGAGTTGAATTTGTTGGAGATGAAGGAGGAGATAGCTAATGAGGAATTAGGAATTTAGAATTAGGAATTTTTGGTTTACGGTTAATGGTTTTTGCCTACGGTATTAGGTAGAGGTGGGGTGTTATTGTTGGTACATCCGTTATATACAGTAGAGACGCAATACTTTGCGTGTCAGATAAAGTTTTTCAGGACTAATGGTAAAGTTGCTATTTAGTGTCGCAGACTATGAGTTGATTATAGTTTATCTTTGTGCAATAAATTAGTTTAGAATGATAAAAGACTTCTTTGTTTCGTTTACAGATAATATAAAAGAAAAAACACGAAACCCCTTCTTAGGAACTTATGCCGTTGTATGGTTAATACGTAATTGGTATGTTGTTTATATGGTATTCAATTTCGATAAGGATTGTACTATGGATGATAAGTTACGTTTGATTTCAGAATATTTTGGAAAAAATCCTTTTTGGGAGAATGTTGGGTATAATGTCCTCTATACTTTTGCAGTGTTGTTGGCAACGTATATCTTATTGAATTTATCAAGATTAATTGTAAACGGCTTTGAAAGAAATCTTACTCCTTGGATTTATAAAGTGACTGATAAAAGCTCTATTGTTACAAAGGATACTTATCAAATTGCTTTGACTAGGATAGAGAAAATGGAATCAGATTTAGAATCAGAGAAAGAAAAGAGATATAGAGCGGAGGAAAAAAGTGAAAAATCAGAGAAAGAATTGATTTCGGAAAGAACTAATATATTGGATTATAATGTTATAAAGGAGGAAAAAAACAGACTTATTAAAGATATACAGGATAAAGATAATATGTTTAAAGAGCTTGACACAAAGTATAAAGTTGTTGAGCAAGAATTATCAAAATTGAAAAGTAATGATTCTAACGTAGAAAAGTACTACTCTATACTTTTAAAAGAAGAGTTAAAAGAAGATTTTGTCAAATGCGTTAGTTCTATTAGGAAAGGATTTTATATAGCTAATTCTATTAAAGGTTTAAGTAGGTTTTTAGAATTAGGTTTTTTTGAAGTACTTGGTAATAGTGGGGATAAATCTAAGTTTAAACTATCTAAGAGGGGGGAAGAAGTAATAGAGTACATTAATTTAAAGTAAGAAATTAAGTTTCCTGTTGGTAGGTTATAAGATTTAGTTACATACGAGATATTTCATTCAATAAGACAAGGGTAGTGGTTACCGTTTGCTAGTTAAGGTAGAGGTGCATTATTAAGCGTGTCATATATAGTGAATCATTACCATGGTTATTGTGTGGACAGATAGGTATGAACTATGTTCGTTTGGATTTGTAATCTGTTCGAAGATAACGCAATTAATTTAGTGTAATTATTTGATTATTAGTATTTATTTTTGATTTGTGTTGAGTTTTAAAATGTATTTTTGTTTTAGGTATCAAACATATGAAATGGCAAAAAGAAAGAGGATTATAACAAAAAAGATTAGTCAGAATATAGAGACTGATCCATATGCTTATGTTGTCAATAATGCTTCTGTCCAAACAAGAAAATTGAAATCTGAAGACGTTGGATTTTTTGTTACTATTTATGGAGATAAACATTATATATTACGTTTCTCAAGTGAAGATGATTCAGGAAAAAGAAGAGAAGGGATTTCAATAAAAGAGACAGTAGACCTTATTTTTAGGTCAATTAAACATATTATCTACTATATTTTTAAAGAGAATAGTTTTAACCCTATTAATTTCCCTACTTCTACTGAGCGAAAGAAACGGATAGTTTTAGTAAATAAGATAGACATTGAAGAAGATTTAAATGTTGTAGTAGAGATTCATTTTGATAGTATTGATGTTTATGAGTTTACCATAATTACAGCGATGAAGATAGATAATTTTAATATTGCAGATGGACAGTTTTACTTAGAGTTTTATAAAGAGAACTCTATACTCAAGCAATTCGTACGTAAGGAAGAAAGAATAGTAGATAGATTTGATAATTAAAAGCTATAAGTAAAGTAAAATAGTATAGGTATTAAATATCAGTATTTTATATTAAATAGATTTATAATTCATATATTTGTAATCAGAAAAAGATAATTGAATAGGACGATAATCTGGACAGTAGAAATACAGGATTTGACTCTGGACAATTCAATATAAAAAGCCTTTCCATAACGGAGAGGCTTTTGTGTTTTATAGCCCCTACTGTGTCTCACATTCTGCTACCAAAAGAGGTTAAGTGATGTCGTATATGGCTAATGCTGATTCTGGATTTATGGTTCACAGTGTATTGTGGTTACTGTGTGGAGTTGTATGTGAGATGCTCCAGTCTTCAGCATGACATGGATGGTGGATGTAGATGGTGGTTACTGTGTGGAATTATAATCTGTATAAAAACTTAAAAACCCCTCGCCATATAGACAAGAGGTTTCTGATTACAACCAATTTATAAATAATGACAGCCTATTACTGTCTGATTACTCGATACTGTTTTAGACCGTAAACGGTAAACTGTCAACTGTTAACTATGCCGTAGCAAGCTTGATAATCTTCTTGATATTATCAGATTTACCCATAGAGTAGTAGTGTACGATAGGGATGCCTGCTTCTATTAGTTCTTTTGACTGTTGGGCGCACCATTCGATACCGATCTCACGGATGGCTACATTGTCTTTTGCTTTTAATACCTCAGCCACTAAGTCATCTGGTAGGTCAACTTTAAAACGTTGAGGTAATAGGTTTAGTTGACTTAGTGTAGCTAATGGTTTAAGTCCAGGTAAGATAGGTACAGTAATACCGATGGCTCTACACTTATCCACGAAGGCAAAGAACTTACTGTTGTCAAAAAACATTTGAGTAACGATATACTCTGCACCATTGTCTATTTTCTGCTTTAAGTACTTTAGGTCAGTGTCAAAGTTAGGAGCTTCCATGTGCTTCTCAGGATAACCCGCTACTCCTATGCAGAAGTCCGTCTTACTGGTATTCTCAAGCTCAGGATCTAAGTAGATACCTTGGTTTAATTCGTTTATTTGCGTAACTAATTCAGAGGCGTACTTGTTTCCTTTAGGTTCAGGTTTAAAGTAAGTTTCGTTCTTTACGGCGTCTCCTCTTAGGGCAACGACGTTGTCAATGCCTAAGAAGTCAAGGTCTATAAGGAAGTTTTCGGTGTCTTCTTTGGTGAAGCCTCCGCACAAGATGTGCGGTATGGCGTCCAACTTGAATCTATTTTGGATAGCCGAACAAATGCCGACAGTTCCTGGTCTTTTTCTGACAACTCTTTTTTCCCACAGTCCGTTGCCTGCTTCTTTGTACTCATATTCTTCGCGGTGATACGTCACGTCTATGAAAGGAGGTTCAAACTCCATTAGCGGTTCTATAGAGTCAAATATTCCTTGAATGTTTTGCCCTTTTAACGGAGGTAATATCTCAAATGAGAATTGAGTTTTACCATTAGCTTTTTGGATATGTTCTGTTACTTTCATGATTCGTTAGTCGTTAATTTATTGTTTAGAGCCAAGTTGGGTGATAGCCAACGCTCTGATTCTTCTGTTGTTATATTTCTTCTTTCTGCATAGTCTGCTAATTGGTCTTGTTCTATTTTTCCCAATCCAAAGTATCTACTTTGTGGATGAGCAAAATAATAACCTGATACAGATGAGGCAGGGTACATTGCATAGCTCTCTGTTAGACTTACACCGATGCGTTCTTCTACTTGTAATAGTTTCCATATTGTGCCTTTCTCTAAATGGTCAGGACAAGCTGGATATCCTGGTGCAGGTCTAATTCCTTGGTATTCTTCTTTAATTAGTTCTGCATTGCTAAGACGTTCATCTGAGGCGTATCCCCAAATCTCTTTACGGACACGGTGATGTAGGTATTCTGCAAAGGCTTCTACTAAACGGTCTGCTAATGCCTTAACCATAATAGCGCTGTAATCGTCAAGGTCGTCCTCGTATAGTTTAGCTTTCTCATCTACACCAAAGCCTGTACTCACACAGAACAGCCCGATGTAGTCTTCTAATCCACTGTCTTTAGGCGCTACGAAGTCTGCAAGTGCTATATTCGGTGCTTTTACATTCTTTAATGACTGTTGACGTAGAGTTAATAACTTGTCTAATGCCTCACCTTGTTCATTATAGACTTCGATGTCGTCATCGTTAACTTGATTTGCTGGGAAAATACCTAAGATACCTCTTGCTTCAAACCAACGCTCGTTGATAATCTTGTCTAACATAATAAGAGCATCGTCGTAAACCTGTGTAGCAGTCTGTCCGACTACCTCATCTGTCAATATCTCTGGAAACTTACCATATAACTGCCATGAGCGGAAATAGGGTGCCCAATCGATAAAAGGCAATAACTCGTCTAACTCTACAGTGACTGTTTTAGTTCCTATAAAGTTAGGTTTAACTATGTCCTTAGCATCCCATTCAACCTTGACTTTATTAGCACGTGCTTGGTCAATAGTGATATAGCTCTTGTCTCTTGCTCTACCTAAATAATCACGTCTCAATTGATCATACTCTGCTCTGATGTTGTCCTTAAATGTAGCTTCTACTTCTTTCTGTAAAAGTTGGTTAGCGATAGTTACAGAACGAGAAGCATCGTGTACATGTACGACACAGTTCTTATACTCAGGAGCTATCTTCACTGCAGTGTGAACACGAGAAGTAGTGGCTCCACCTATCATAATCGGGATAGTACAGTTAACCTTGTCTAACTCTTTAGCTAAGTGAACCATCTCATCTAATGAGGGTGTGATAAGTCCACTTAGTCCGATGATATCTACTTGTTCTTTAATAGCTGTTTCGATAATCTTCTCTGGAGACACCATTACGCCAAGGTCGATAATTTCATAGTTATTACACGCTAATACAACAGCTACGATGTTCTTACCGATGTCGTGTACATCCCCTCTTACGGTAGCCATAAGTATCTTACCTGCGTTACCGATGTGTGCTTCTGCATTCTGCTTTTTGCTCTCTTCAATATAAGGCAACAGATACGCTACAGCTTTCTTCATCACACGGGCAGACTTCACTACCTGAGGTAAGAACATCTTACCTGCACCAAATAAGTCACCGACTACGTTCATCCCATTCATTAGATATTGTTCTATCACTTGGATCGGTTGAGGTACGCTAAGGCGAGCTTCTTCTGTATCCTCGATTACGTGTGCCTCGATACCCTTTACTAAGGCGTGTGTTAGACGATCTTGGATACTACCTGAGCGCCATTCTTGTATCTTAGCTTCGGTTATTTGAGGATTATTCTCGTTCTTAATACTCTCCGCAAAGTCAAGTAATCGCTCCGTCGCATCAGGTCGTCTGTTTAAAAGAACGTCTTCTACATGTATCATTAGATCCTTATCTACCTCATCGTAGACTTCTAACATCTCAGGATTCACGATTCCCATATTCATACCGTGCTGTATCGCGTGGTAAAGGAAGGCGGCATGCATTGCTTCACGTACTTTATTGTTCCCTCTAAAGGAGAAAGATACATTACTTACACCACCACTTACATTGGCATAAGGGAGATTCTCTCTAATCCATTTGGTTCCATTAAAGAAGTCTAAAGCATTGTTATTATGCTCTTCCATTCCCGTAGCAACAGGAAATATGTTAGGGTCAAAGATGATGTCCTGAGGTGCGAAGTTTACTTGGTTAACTAATATATCATAAGAGCGTCTGCATATCTCTATTCTTCGTTTTAATGAATCTGCTTGTCCATTCTCGTCAAAGGCCATCACCACTGTAGCAGCGCCATAGCGTTTGATTAGTTTAGCGTGTTCGATAAATAACTCTTCTCCTTCTTTAAGGCTAATAGAGTTAACGATAGCCTTACCCTGTACAACACGAAGACCGGCTTCTATAATCTCCCATTTAGAACTGTCAATCATAATAGGCACTTTAGAAATGTCTGGTTCTGATGCAATCAAATTTAGGAAGTTAGTCATACAGTGCACACCGTCTAACAGTCCCTCGTCCATGTTGATATCGATAACCTGAGCACCTCCTTCAACTTGCTCTCTTGCGATGGCAAGGGCTTCGTCGAATAGTTCTTCTTTAATCAAACGCAGGAATTTACGAGAACCCGTAACGTTAGTACGCTCACCGATGTTTATAAAATTAGCTTCGGCAGTCACATATAACGGCTCCAACCCTGATAAGGCAAGCACAGGTTTAGGTGTGCTACGAGGGTGTGTCTTTCTCGCTGCTTTATTATTCTCTACTGCGTCAGCAATCAACCTGATGTGTTCTGGTGTAGTACCACAGCACCCACCGATGATTTGCACTAAGTTTTGACTAAGGAAACTATAGATAAGTTCCTTCATCTCCGTAGGCGTTTGGTCATATTCTCCAAAGGCATTAGGCAAACCTGCATTAGGGTGAGCAGAGATATTCACAGCAGCATGTTGACTTAGCTGTTTGATATACGGCTCTAATTGTTCTGCTCCTAAGGCACAGTTAAATCCAATGCTCAATAAAGGAATATGTGCAATAGATATTAGAAATGCCTCAACTGTCTGCCCTGATAACGTACGTCCTGATGCGTCTGTAATAGTCCCTGATATCATTATCGGGATATCTATACCTCGCTCTGCTTGTATTTCGTCTATGGCAAATAACGCTGCTTTAGCGTTAAGCGTGTCGAATATTGTTTCTACTAATAGTAAATCACATCCTCCGTCTAATAGTGCTTCAGCTTGCTGTTTATATGCTGCTCGCAATTGTTCAAAAGTAATAGCTCTATATCCTGGGTTATTCACATCAGGAGATAAACTTGCTGTCTTATTAGTCGGTCCGATAGCTCCTGCTACATAGCGGGGTCTATCAGGATTTAATGCTTCTACTTCGTCTGCTACTTCTCTTGCTATCTTAGCCGACTGATAGTTTAGTTCATATACTATATCTTCAAGGTGGTAATCTGCCATAGCTATGGTCGTACTCGAGAAGGTATTAGTAGATAAAATATCAGCTCCTGCTAAAAGATATTGTCTGTGAACTTCTTTAACAGCTTCAGGTTGAGTGATAGACAACAAGTCGTTATTTCCCTTTAGTGAATGAGCAAAATCAGCAAAGCGCTCACCCCTAAAGTCTTCTTCTGAGAATCGGTAAGCCTGAAGCATAGTACCCATGGCTCCATCGAGTACTAAAGTGCGTTCTTTTAATAGGCTTCTGATATCAGTCTGTATAAGTATTGTTGACATAATTTTCTCTTTTAATCAATGTGTTTTGAAGTGTTCAGAACAAGGTTATTGTCTTGCAGTAGATAACGCTTGTTCTAAGTCACGGATAATATCTTTTGTATTCTCTAAACCTACAGATAGACGAATCAGGTTGTCTGTAATACCTGTGGCAAGTTTTTCTTCTGCAGGAACTTTACTATGTGTTGTTGAAGCAGGGTGTGTAACGATAGTTCTACTATCTCCAAGGTTCGCAGAACGACTACATAACTGTAAGGCATTTAAGAATGTTCTACCTGCATCAAGTCCTCCCTTGATACCAAAGGCAATTATATTACCCCCTTGTTTCATTTGTTTTTTTGCTATTTCATATTGTGGATGACTTGGTAAGAAAGGATATTTAGTAAACTCTATCGCAGGGTGTTGTTCTAAATACTCCGCTATAGTCAAGGCATTCTCACAATGTCTATCTACTCGCACAGCCAAAGTCTCAAGGCTCTTCGATAACACCCATGCGTTAAAGGGAGAGATACTCGATCCAATAGTGCGACCAAATAGGTATATCTTATTTAGATATTCTTTATAACCTACTGTTACTCCTCCGCAAGCTCTACCTTGTCCATCGATTAACTTAGTTGCTGAGTGAATCACTACATGTGCTCCTAAGAGAATAGGGTTCTGTAGGTAGGGTGTAGCAAAGGTGTTATCTACAATAAAAATAAGGTTGTGTTTCTTTGCAATTTCCCCTAAGTAGGCTAAGTCTAATATATCAACCCCTGGATTAGTCGGACTCTCAGCAAATAATATCTTCGTATTAGGCTGTATTAATTGCTCTATATCGTAAACTTGGTTTAGATCAAAGTAACTCGTATCAACACCCCATTCAGGAAACATGTTACTAAACAACCCTCTCGTAGAGCCAAAGATGTTAGAACAAGAAACAATGTGGTCGCCTGCTTTTAGTAAAGGAAACAAGCTACAGTACACAGCTGCCATACCTGTTGCAAATGCATATCCTGCTTCTGCATGTTCGAATAGTCTTATCTTCTCTACAAGTTCTGTCTGATTAGGATTAGTAAAGCGAGAGTAAGAATATTGATCTACTTCTTCCGCAAATACGGCACGCATATTCTCAGCGTCGTCAAAGACAAAGCTTGAAGTTAGGTATAGTGGTGTAGAGTGCTCATTGTATTGGGAGCGCTCTGTCTGTGTTCTTATGGCTTGTGTCTCAAAACAACAGCCTTCTTCATTGTTAGTTGTACTCATCTTGTTTTTGGTTTTTATAATTTAATCTCGTCACGGATTGCAAATCCGCGACAGCGGTTTACAGTTAACAGTGTGTTTGACACAATATTTTGTATCACTTTTACAGTTACGTTGGTTAGTCCGTTAACTGTAAGCTGTTCACTGTTAACCATTTTTATTATTTATCAGCTAATCTTAGTATATCTCCAAACACTCCACGTGCTGTAACTGAGGCTCCTGCTCCTGCTCCTTGAATAATGATAGGGTTGTCTCCGTAGCTTTCTGTGTATATTTCGAATATACTGTCTGAGCCTTTTAGCTGTCCTAAGGCAGAGCTAGTAGGTACTTCGATTAGTTTGGTTTCTAATACACCTTTGTCCTTTTGTAAGTCGCCTGATAGTTCCCCTACATAGCGAAGTACAGTGTCAGGAGCTAAGCCTTGTTTTATCTTGTCGAAGTAAGGGTTTAACTTCTCTAAACTGTTTAAGAACGTTGGTGTATCTACTGTTTGTAATTCTGTAGGGATAAGGTTCTGTATATTGATTTCTTCGAACTCATTTTGCAAGTCTAACTCACGTGCAAGGATTAATAACTTACGTCCTACGTCATTACCTGATAAGTCTTCACGTGGATCAGGTTCTGTATATCCTTTCTCTATCGCTTCTTTTAGTACTTCATTAAACGGTCTATCTTGAACAGAGTAGTTGTTGAAGATATAGCTTAAGCTTCCTGAGAATACTCCTTTGATCTTCGTGATATTCTCTCCTGATAAGTGCAACAGTTTAATCGTATCAATCAATGGTAAACCTGCTCCTACGTTCGTTTCGTATAAATATTCTTTGTGATTCGCTTTTAACGTCTGACGAAGTTCATTGTAGAAGCTATATGATATGGTATTCGCTATCTTGTTAGAAGAGATTAAGTCAAATCCGTTCTCTACTAATGGGATATAGTTCTTGATGAATTCTCCTGAAGCAGTATTGTCGATAGCGATTAGGTTCTCTAAGTGATTTGCATTTGCATAGTCTATTACTTCTTGTATAGTATATGCTACACTCTTCTCTTTTAAGTCATCTCTCCAATTGCAGTTGATACCGCCATCGTTAAGTAATACTTTCTTAGAGTTTCCGATAGCGAAGATGTTCAGTGATATGTTCTTCTTGTCTTCGATTGATTGAGCAGAGTGTAAGATTTGGTCTATCAATGTTCCGCCAACTAAACCATGTCCAAATACAGCAATGTTTATCTTTTTAGCAATACCGAATATTTGCCCATGTATAACGTTTAGTGCTTTTTTAGCTTCTTCTTTTCGAACTACTAAGCTTACGTTTTTACCTGTTACTGTATTGTTGAATAGGATAGGAACAATCTTATTCTTTACCAATGCAGCATAAGGTTTATCAAAAGTGCTTAAGTTCTGCCCAATGATAGAGATAACAGCTAAGTCCCTGATAATAGTGATACTGTTCACATCACGTGTATAGAAGTCATTAGAGAATTCTCTATTTAAAGCATCAGCTGCTTTGTCGGCATCTTTGTCTTCAACTATAAATCCTAAACCACGTTCTGAAGAACCTTGAGAGATAACCCCTATGCTAATTCCTTCGTTAGCTAAAGCTGTGAATACACGGGCATCAACACCAACGATACCTAATAATCCACGTCCTTCGAACTGTATTAAGGCAACATTAGACTGAACAGAAAGTGACTTGATTCCCTTTGCTGTTGCTTTATTAGAGATCAATGTTCCTTTGTTTTCAGGGTTTAGTGTGTTTAAGATTCGAAGCGGAATATTATTTTCTACTAAAGGCAATATCGTTTTAGCATGTAAGATAGATGCTCCGAAGTTTGCTAACTCATTAGCTTCGTCAAAGTGAAGTTCTTCTATCTTCTGTGCGTTCTTTACCCAATCAGGGTTAGCAGTATAAATACCATCAACGTGTGTATAGTTTTGCAATTCATCCGCTTGAATGAAGTTCGCTAATAAAGCCGCTGAGTAGTTGCTACCATTGCGTCCGAGTGTAGTAGTGTCTCCTTTATCAGTTGCCCCAATAAAACCTGTCACTACAGCTATCGTTCCTTTGTCTAAGTTGTCAAAGTAAGCTTTAGTTTTTTGTTTTGATACTTCATCTATCGCTTGTGCGCTACCGAAGTTATTATCCGTGATAAAGAATTGACGGCTATCTACAGGAGTTGCTTTAATACCTTTTGCATTTAACTGAGCTGCTAATATTTTACTTGATATTAATTCCCCCTGTGCTAATACTTGGTCTTTAATTTTCACTCCATAGTCTTCGATTAATGAAACTCCCTCATATAATTTGCTCAATACTTCTATTTCAGTCTGTATATCTGCTTCGTTGTGGTATGTTCTGTTTTTGAATGCCTCAAAAGCAGTTGCGTAATCTTGTTTAGTCTTTGCTAAGTCTAATATATTTTCAAGGGTATCTGTTGTATCTCCTATTGCAGAAACAACGATAGTGATAGGTCCTTCACTTATTTTATTTTTGACAATGTTTATAACGTTTTCAAAAGCTTGTCCTGATGCAAGAGATTTTCCTCCAAACTTTAATACTTTCATGATGTGCTGATTTTAGAATAATGGTTTTAATAAATGGTTTAATTGTTCGTATTCAATTAAAAAGGCATCGTGGCCGTGTATTGATTGAATCTCTTGGTATGTAATGTGTTTGCAACAGTCTTTTAATAAAGCTACTGTGTGCTCTTGTTCTTTGTTTGTGAACATATAATCTGTATCTACTGCTATACAGTGTATTTGTGCACTTGTTTGTTGAGCAAAAGCCTTTAAACTATCTTGTGTTTGTTCTTGACCTATTGTTTTCAGAAGGTGATTCATCAACTTATAAGCGGATAGTTTAAAGCGATCTTCTAAACTCTGCCCATGGTACTTTAGCCAACTCTCTATAGCGTATTGGTTTTCACTTTCTTTAAAACCATTTGAGAACTTCTGCTGGAGCGATGCAGGAGTGCGATAGAGTAGCATAGCGTGCATACGAGCATCTTCTATAGGTCGAGTCGAATTATTTAGAATGCTATCTTGTACTAAGGCATTTCCTATTAACCAATCTGATGCTTTACAACTTGTAGCTATAGGGATTAGATGATCTACAGCTGTTGGTCTTAAGAAAGCTAACTCCCAAGCGATACTTCCTCCTAAGCTTCCCCCAATGACAGCGTATAAGTGACTAACGTGTAGTCTGTCTAACGCTTTCCAAAACACTTCTGCGATAACTTTAGTGGTTATAGCTTTGTAGTCTTGGATGAGGTGAGTCTCTTCTTCGTTGTATCCATTTCCTGGAATGTCAAAAGCGATAACAGTGTATTTGTTAAGGTCGATTACTTTATCATATCCCACTAAGCTATTCCACCATCCATTGTCTCCTGCCACTTGACTATTTCCTGTCAAGGCGTGATTCACCAACACAATTGGAGCACTGTGTAAGGGTTGTCCCACCACCTGATAAGTGAAGTGAAAGGTATGTGTACTGCCGTTAGGTAGCGTGTGGTTAGTGATGGTTATTTCTTGTAAGCGACTCATGGTATTCTATTGTTTATAGTGCTAATGCTTGTTTGATATCTTCTATTAAATCTTCTGTTTCTTCTAAGCCGATAGATAAGCGTATTAAGCTTTCTGATATACCTGCTTGTATTTTTGTTTCTTTGGGAACTGATCCATGTGACATCTCAAAAGGGTAGTTGCTTAAACTCTTTATTCCTCCTAATCCCTCTGTCAGTGTGAATAGTTCTAATCCTTGAATGAACTTTAAGGCAGCTACTTTAGTATTGTCTTTTAAGTCAAAACTGATGACTCCTCCATAGTATTTCTGTTGCTTCTTAGCCAACTCGTGTCCTTCGTGACTTTTTAATCCTGGATAATATATCTTGTCTATCTTAGGATGTGTGCTGAGGTATTCTGCTATCTGTAAGGCATTCTCTGAATATCCCTTATATCTTAACAGCAGAGTTTCAATTCCTCTTATGGTAAGAAAGCTATCAAAAGGACTAAGGATTGCACCTGTGGAGTTCTGATGAAACTTAATAATCTTACCAATCTCTTCTGTCTTAGTAATAACTAAGCCTGCTACTACGTCTGAATGCCCTGCGATATATTTAGTGGCACTGTGTACGACAAGGTCTGCTCCTAAGTCTAATGGCTTCTGTGCTATTGGGGTAGCGAAAGTATTATCAACGCATAGCCAAACCTTGTGTTTCTTAGCAATAGTAGCGATGGCTTGAATATCTGATATTCGTAGGGTAGGGTTAGTAGGGCTTTCTATCCAAATCAACTTGGTTTTACTGTTGATTGCCTTTTCTATATTCTCTACCACTGTTGTATCTACATAATGTGTCTTGATCCCAAACTTCGCATATACCTCATTCAACAGTCTGTATGTCCCACCGTAAATATTAGCGACTGCAATGACTTCATCTCCTTGACTTAAAGTTTTAAACACAGCATCTATCGCTGCAAGTCCACTTCCAAAAGCAAATCCCTTTGCTCCATTCTCTAAAGAAGCGATCAAGTCTTCAAGTACTTGACGTGTAGGGTTATTAGTACGACCGTAATCAAATCCCTTATTGACACCTGGTGCTTCTTGACCGAATGTTGAGGTCTGATAGATTGGCACTGCTATAGCTCCTGTATGTGGGTCTATCGGAATGTGTTTTAGTATATCTGTTTGGGTACTCATTTTATAATGTTTTAAATACGTTAGCTAAATCTGCTTTTAAGTCCTCGATGTTTTCTATTCCTACTGATAATCTGATTAAGTCAGGCGCTACTCCTGTTGCTTTTTGTTCTGCTACGCTTAATTGTTGATGTGTAGTAGAAGCAGGGTGGATGATTAATGACTTGGTATCTCCGATGTTTGCAACTAAAGAGAAAAGCTTGGTGTCGTTAGCAACTGTCTTCGCTGCTTCAAATCCTTTCTTCAATCCGAATGTAACTACCCCACTTTGTCCTTTAGGTAAGTACTCTTTTGCTAAATCGTAGTAAGCACTTGACTTCAGACCTGGATAGTTAACCCATGCTACAGTGTCTTGCTTCTCTAACCACTCTGCTAATGCAAGTGCGTTCTCACTGTGTTTTTGGATTCTGATAGGCAATGTTTCTAATCCTTGAATGATTTGGAAAGCATTAAGTGGGCTAAGTGCTGCGCCTAAATCTCTTAATCCTTCTACTCTTACCTTAGCTATGAATGCTGCATTACCTAAAGCTTCGTGATAAACAAGACCGTGGTATCCTGGTGATGGCTCTGTAAACTCAGGGAACTTACCACTTGACCAATCGAATGTTCCAGCATCAATTATTGCTCCTCCTAATGAAGTACCATTCCCTGTGATGTATTTCGTAAGTGAGTGAATGACGATATTAGCACCGTGTTGTATTGGATTAAGTAGAGCAGGAGAAGCTACTGTGTTATCTACGATAAACGGTATGTTAAACTCCTTAGCGATCTTTGCAACTGCTTTAAGGTTAATGATGTCTAACTTCGGATTACCTAAACTCTCTACGAATATTGCTTTTGTATTGTCTTGAATATTGTTTCTGAAGTTGTCTATGTTAGAGGGATCAACGAATGTAGTGTTGATACCAAAACGAGGTAGCGACACATTAAACAAGTTATACGTTCCACCGTATAAGCTATTAGATGATAATATATGGTCACCTGCTTTTAGTAATGTTAAGAACGCTGTAGAGATAGCTGATGCTCCTGAAGCTGTTACTACTGCTCCGATACCTCCCTCAAGTGCTGCTAAGCGTTGTTCTAAGATATCGTTAGTAGGATTGTTTAATCTTGTATAGATATATGCAGGGATAGATAGGTTAAATGCACCTGCTGCATGATCCGCATTTTCGAATACATATGATGAAGTCTGATAGATAGGCACTGCTCTTGTTCCTGCTGTTGCTTGTACATTGTGTCCTGCGTGTAATGCTTGTGTTGAAAAGTTTAAATTGCTCATGGTTGATTATGTTTTTAAATGTTTTAGTTACTAATTTGTGGGCATAAAAAAAGTCCCTTCGGCACTGCCGAAAGGACTTCAAGTATTCTAATCTTGTTTTTAGATTATGACTAACTCGTTGACTTTAGGCAATAGGGCGGTGTGAACATCATCATGTTCATCATCATCATTGCCATCATCATTGTGTTAGTATTGTAAATCATGGTATTGTTTTTATTCTAATTATATACTGTTGAAATTGGTGTAAAAAAAAAGCCCTCGCTACTGCAAGGGCTTTATATATGTTATTTTGAATTTAAGTTTATGCAAATAACAAGCCCTGCGGATTTCTCCACATCATCATTGTCATCATCATTGTATAAACTGTATTCATTATTTCTTCTTTGTTTTTGTTGTTACAAATATCACTAATTTATTTTGGAATAAACAAAATAAAAATAACTTTTTTTATAATTTCAAGTAAAAATCCTTTACAAGTGCCTCAAATGCTGGGGTGTACTGATGTCTCTCTACTTCGATAATTAGCTCGTCTAACGGTATTTTATCTACTAATTGACGTGAAAAAGCAATTAAGCTACGCTTGATTTCGGCTTGTTCGTTCCCTCGAACGCGAGTTACCTTAAATGGATAGATACCAAACTCCGCTGCTAAACGGATCATAGTGTCTTCTTCCTTAGCGGGAATGATTACACTAAATACCCCTTTCTCAGACAAAAAGTATTCTACAGCTTCAACTAATAAGTCAAAAGGCATCGCATCCTGAAAGCGTGCAGTGTCTCTCTGTTTATCATTTGTTTGATAGTCTTCACTATAGAATGGAGGATTAGAGATAATCAAGTCATACTCTTCTTCCATCTCATTAGCGAAAGTCTCTAAGTCAGCATGGTAGCAGAATAGTCTATCTCCCCATGGGCTGTTCTCAAAGTTATCAATAGCTTGTTCATGCGCACTCTCATCTATTTCTACTCCATCTATTTGTTCAGCACCTGTACGCTGTGCCATCATAAGGGCTAATAGGCCTGTACCTGACCCAATGTCTAATACACTATAAGGATTGTGATCTACAGGTGTCCAAGCGCCTAATAGCACTCCATCTGTACCTACCTTCATCGCGCATTTATCTTGCTGTATTGTGAACTGTTTAAACTCAAACATCTTGTTTATTCTTTTCACAAAAGTACATTATTTAATAACTCTTTGTTTAAAAGTGTTCAGAAACTGAACATTGCTGCTTACCTATTTTGTAAATCCTATATTCATAGGAAGTAGTTGATTTTAGATACAATAGTAGATTTAAGATTTTTAAAGAGTTAAAATAGTATATTGTCTTTATATTTGAAAGAAAAGAGAATATGAAAGATTGGTTTGAAAAGAATCGCCCTCTATACGAAATGTTTAGTAAAAGGATAGAAGAGATTATCTCTGATATTTTTACTAATGAGAATATTGAATATCATCAAGTTGCTTCAAGAACGAAATCATTAGAAAGTTTTAATAAGAAATTAGATGTAAAAAAATACAAAGAACAATCTCAACTAACTGATTTGTCTGGAATTAGAATTATTACCTATGTCCAAGATACTATTCCTCTTGTAAGAAATCTTATAGAGCAGCATTTTGAAATTGATGAGCAGAATAGTGCAGATAAGAGTATTGAGCTTGGAATTGATAGAGTGGGATACAAATCTGTGCATTATGTATGTAGTTTTAAAGAAGATAGATTAGGGTTGCCAGAATTTGAGAAGTTTAGAGATTGTAAGTTCGAGATTCAAATACGTACAATACTTCAACATTCATGGGCAGAGATAGAACATGATAGAAATTATAAATTTGGAGGTAAGTTGAAGGATGATCTACAACGTAGATTGAAATTATTAGCTGGTTTGTTAGAATTAGCAGATAATGAGTTTAATACAATATCTAATGAAATTGATAATTATTCAAAAGAGGTAGAAGAGGAAACTGCTAAAGGGAATTTAAATATTTCGATAGATTCTACTTCTTTACAAAGCTATATTGATAAGCTTTTTAAGGATAGTTTAGTAATAGATTATATTGATAATATTAAGCAAATACCTGAAATTATATCTGAATTAAGAAACTACGGTTTGGAGACTTTAAATCAAATAGAAGATATTATTCCTAATGATTTATTTGAAGCTTATGAAAAGTATGGTAGAGAGGTTACTTCTATTGGGGTTCTTAGAGATATTATGATTATTAATGATAGTGAAAAGTATTTTAAAAAGTCGTATATGAATGATTGGGTCTTTTTTGAAAGCATGTACGCATATGATGTAGAAAGTGCCTTTTATAAGCATTTTGGTATTGAAAAATCTAATTTAGAAGAGTTAAGAGTTCTGAGTAATAATGGAATGCTATAGTCAAGAATCTTCATTTAGTAAAGTATTATATGCTCTACATCTTATACTACTTCTTTAAAGTACAAATATAGAGATATGAAATAGAGTTAATAAAATAATTCTATTTCTTCTTAACCTCTTTTAATAAGTCTTCAAGGTAATCTATTTGCACTTCCTGTATTTCTAGTAGTTTTTTGTTTTGGTGTACTAATAAGTGATCTATCTTTTCGCTTAATAGCTTAATCTCTAATTCAGCTTTAAGGTTGATTTTATAATCATGTTCATTGCGTTGTCTATCTTTTTGTTCCTGTCTATTTTGACTCATCATAATGATTGGAGCTTGTATAGCAGCCAAACAAGAAAGTATTAAATTTAATAAAATAAAGGGATACGGGTCAAAAGGCTTCGCAGTGAATACCCAAATGTTTATTGCCATCCATATGATTAGAAACGAAAAAAAAGTAATGATAAAGGTCCAACTACCACCGAAGGTAGCTACTCTGTCAGCTATTCGTTGCCCTAAAGTAAGTTTTGCCTCTATTACATCTTGTATGTTCTCAGATAATATGGCGTTGTTCTGAATAGCATTCATCACATCTTTGTCCAATATATCCATTTCTCCTTTTTCTTGCATTACTAAGGAAGTAAGATATAGGCGTCTATACCTGTTGAGTTCAGCTATCGTTATGAAATCTTGTTTAGTGAAGCTCGGGTAGTCTCTTTGGATTAGGAGAAAGATACCTTTTCGAATATCAACCCCTTTAATCTCTTCACCTGGAGTGATGTCGTTTTTCGTAATATAGCTAATCATCATAATAGTATGGTGTTTAAGGTAGTATTAAATGTAGAAATACTATTTGAATTAACAATATACAGTTTAAGAAGTTGTTATAACAAAAAACCTCGAATCAACAGATTCGAGGTTTTGTATATTAAGATAGATATTATCTCTTTAAGTAGATATCTAATAGTCCAACGGGTACGTGTAGATATAGCTTTTTATTTTCACGATCCACTTTATGTATAAGCTCATCGATCATCGGTACTAATATTTCAGTTCCGTTAAAGTCTATTTCGAATATCGGTTGGTAGTTACTATCATTTACTCTTTTTAGTGTACCTATATTTCCTTCATTCGTATCTATTACATCGAAGTCAGTGATCTCGTGGTAGTAGAATTTGTTTCCTTCTAATTTAGGAAGCATCGTTAAAGGTAGGTAAATCTCTGATCCGACTAAACGGTCAGCATCTTCTTCTGAGTTAGATTCTTCGAATTTAACTCTTAGAAAATCGCTTTTATGTAATGAAGCTTGTGACATAAAAAAAGGAACCAGTTGTCCGTCGAAGTCGACGAACACTGATTCCAAGTTTTCGTATAACTCAGGTTCATCAGTATCTAAATAAATAAGTACCTCCCCTTTAAAGCTAAATTTCTTTGCGATTTTGCCTAAATAGAAACAATCCTTTTTACGCATCTCGCTAGTAAATTATGCTTGAGTTTCTTCGTTGCTTTCTTCAGCAGCTACTTCAGCAGTTTCTTCTGCAGGAGCAACAGCAGCAGCAGCTTTAGCTTGAGCAGCAGCAGCACGTTTAGCGTTTACTTCTTTCTCAGCAGCTAATCTAGCAGCTTTGTCAGCAGCTTTGTTAGATGATAAACCATCTTTCTTAGCGTTGATTTTGTTAGCTTTTTCTTCTAACCAAGCAGCGAATTTCGCGTCAGCTTGCTCTTGAGTTAAAGCTCCTTTGTTAACTCCACCTTGTAAGTGGTGTTTTAACATTGCTCCTTTGTAAGAAAGTAATGTTCTAGCAGTATCTGTAGGTTGAGCACCGTTGAATAACCATTTAACAGCAGAATCAACATTTAATTCTACAGTTGCAGGGTTAGTATTAGGATTGTAAGTTCCGATTTTCTCTAAGAATTTACCATCTCTTGTTGCACGTGCATCAGCAGCTACTACCCAGTAAAAAGGTTTCCCTTTTTTACCGTGTCTTTGTAATCTAATTTTTACAGACATAATTAATTTAATTAGTTGAGGTACCCGACCTCGGTTTTATAATTCCGGCAAAGGTAATATTTATTTTGATGTAATGAGAGATAAAAATAACTTTTTTAAACTTCTATTGTGTTGATTATGTGTTGTTTTCTGTGAATGTCACTTTTGCTATGTTGGTTTTTTCTGTAGATAGTACTTAGACTACTATCTTGAGTATTGGTTTTCGTTAGTTGTGTAACTGTAAAACTGTACTGTTTTTTATCTTCAAAATTTGAGTATATTAGATCTATTGAATGAAGTTATTTTAAGTTATTGTTTGATCTGTTTATATGACTGATTATTAATTTTTTATATGTTTAAAGTCAACAATTTCACTAAGAGGTTGTTTATTTGGTATCAAAATATAAAGGTGTAGTGAAAATAATTTGTTTTTATTTTGTATATTTGTAAAGCATTGAATATCAATATTTAGTAATTTTTTTAGACCAATCTTCAAGGTCAATTTTTAAAGTAATCAAAGCATACATTAATAAGGGTAATTTAGGCATTTTTATGCTATTTTGGCTTGGGTGAGTCCATAGTGAGTCCATAATGAGTCCATAGTGACTCCATTAGAACAGCCTTTTTAATGGAGTCACTATAGACTTATTATGCTGTCAGTATACATTTATATGAACGGAGATAGGAACATCTTTAAAAGAGGCTATTAATAGAGTGGTTTTGGATAGGAAAAGGGTAAAAGAGGTTTAATCCTTGTGAGATAGAATCATTGATTTCTAGTGAAATAGAAATAAAATGTAGAGCTGCAAAGATACGAATTTAAGTTGGGAGGTATAGAAAGGGATAAAGTAGATACATGCTTATTTTTGGATACTACTTAGTCTGTTAAGTAGGGTATATTAACTTCTAAGTTACTCAGTAATTATTAAAAGTTAATATTATATTAAAATAAAGCTTTTTTGTGTGAGTAAAATACTATATTTTTGTATTCGCTGTTATTAAAGAAGATAGTTAAGAAATATGAGAAAGATAATAGGTGTATTTTTATTGATTTTAGGGTTGGGATTCATCGCTTGTGAGAATGAGACGAAGAATGGTGATCCTAGTATTATCGCTATGGTCAACAATGACTTGTTTAAAGCTAAACAAGGAAATGAAGGCAAGGAGATTAATTCTATGAAGTTTGAAACTTGGAGACCACAATTTAGTGAACTAAAAGTAGCAAATGAAAATGTATTCTATCTTAAAGCTGAGACTGATACTACATTGTTTTCAATAAGAGTTCCTTATACTTTGTTTGAAAATCAAGAAAAGAGAAGTTTTGATTTCGGTGATGTAGTGCAAGCTACAACTGCTGAAAATGATAAAGAAGTGGCTTTTGCTACTTATAGAGTTTATGACAATAAGAATACCAAAACACTTATTGCTATCTATAAAACACATACTGATGAGAAAGTAGTGGGCAATGCAGGGCTATTTAGTTATGCTCCTGATGAAAAGCAAGTACCTGGTACAATAACAGCTAGCTTTAATGCTAATATGAGAAAAGAGAAACCGGAGGGTTTTGATAAACTTAGTCAGAAGCAAAAAGATCATTACAATGATTTAACAGATGTAAAATCGTTCCAAGATGGTATGATTTACAGAATGTCTGTAAGTGCAGGGAAATAATTTAATTAGGAATTATCAATTACGAATTGTTTGCCTTCGGCATTAGGTCAGAGATTGCAAGTCTGTGACAGCTGTCTATGTTTGAAGGAAAAGATATATGAAGGCTACTCTTTAAGGGTGGTCTTTTTTTATTCACAAAATAAAACAGTGATATCACAACAAGCCAACAACAACTTCACTACATCACAACTTCACAGAAGAACAAAATCACAGAACCACAAAAGTTTTGTAACTTTGTGTTTTAGACTATTCTACCTTTATTTAGGTTAACATTCATATAATCAAGCATGTATTTAATTTTTGATACCGAAACAACGGGACTTCCTAAAAGTTGGCAAGCACCTATTACTGATACTGATAACTGGCCTCGATGTGTACAGATCGCATGGCAGTTACACGATGAGTATGGGAACTTGATAGAGCATCAGGATTATTTGATCAAGCCTGAAGGATATAATATTCCCTATGATGCTGAACGTATACACGGTATTTCTACTGAGTTAGCGGAGCAGCAAGGTGTGGCGTTAGAAGTGGCTTTAGCACAATTCAACATTGCACTGTCTAAGACGAAATTCATCGTAGGTCAGAACCTTGGTTTTGACTTGAATATTATGGGGTGTGAGTTTTATCGTAAGGGAGTGGATAGTATTATGGCTCAACTTCCGGTACTAGACACCTGTACAGAGGTGACAGCAGAGATGCTTAAGCTACCTGGAGGTAGAGGAGGACGATTTAAACTTCCTACGCTTACTGAGTTACATACATTCTTATTTGGCGTGCCATTCGGAGAGGCGCATAATGCTACTGCCGATGTGGAAGCGACGACACGTTGTTTCTTAGAGTTGATTAAGCATGGTACGTTTTCTGCTAAGGAGTTACAACAAGATGAAGACTATGTAAAACGTTATCGCGAGGCTAATCCGGAACCATTTCAGTTAGTAGGACTTAAACATATTAACTTACAGAAAGCTTCTGAAGAGATTAGAAAGAAGTTAGCTAAGCAAGAGAGTGGTGCTTCAGTAGAAGTATCTGACCATGCTAGAGAACTATTTGATAATGCTAAGTTCGCTCACCTGCATGTGCATACTCAGTTCTCTATTTTACAGTCTACGATAGCGATTAATAATTTAGTAAAGAAAGCAGGAGACTGTGATATGTCTGCTGTGGCGATGACAGACCACGGTAATATGATGGGGGCATTCCACTTCGTTATGGCTGTGAATAATCATAATAAAGGAGTTGAAGCAAAGAATAAAGAGCGTGTTGAGAATGGTGAAGAGCCATTACAGACACTTACCCCTATTGTTGGGTGTGAGTTCTTTGTTTGCGAAAACCATACAGATAAAACCAAAAAAGATAATGGATATCAAGTAGTCTTACTTGCTAAAAATAAAGCTGGGTATCACAACCTAGCGAAGATGGCATCTATCGCTTATACAGATGGATTTTACTATGTACCTCGTATTGATAAGGGAGTAGTGGAGCAGTATAAGGAAGATATTATCATGTTGACAGGTAACTTATATGGAGAAGTGCCTGGGAAGATATTAAACGTAGGAGAACGCCAAGCTGAAGAAGCCTTAGTATGGTGGAAAGAGCAGTTCGGTGAAGATCTATATGTAGAGTTAATGCGACATAATCAGGAAGATGAAAATCGCGTGAACAAGGCATTAGTAGAGTTAGCTCGTAAACATAATGTGAAATTAATAGCGACTAATAATGCTTATTATTTAGATAAAAAAGATGCAAATGCACACGACATTTTGTTATGTGTAAAAGAGGGTGAGAAACAATCAACTCCTATCGGTAGAGGTCGAGGGTATAGATATGGACTTCCTAATCAGGAGTACTATTTCAAGTCTTCTGATGAAATGAAGGAGCTGTTCGAAGACTTGCCAGATGCAATCTATAATATACAGGAAATAGTGGATAAGGTAGAGCCATTCGTGCTTCACCGTGATGTATTACTTCCTAAATTTGACATACCTGAGGAGTTTCAAGATGCACGAGATTTAGAAGGTGATGGAAGTGGAAAGAGAGGAGAGAATAACTTCTTAAAACACCTTACTTATATAGGTGCAGAGAAGAGATATCCAGTGATAACAGATGAGATCCGTGAGCGTTTAGATTTTGAGTTGGCAACTATCGAGAAAACGGGATATCCTGGTTACTTCTTGATTGTACAAGATTTTATTGCCGCAGCTAGAGATATGGGTGTGTCTGTAGGACCAGGTCGTGGATCAGCAGCGGGATCAGCAGTAGCTTATTGTTTGTGGATCACTAACCTTGACCCTATTGAGTATGACCTTCTTTTTGAGCGTTTCCTTAATCCTGACCGTGTATCGATGCCCGATATTGATATTGACTTTGATGATGAGGGGCGAGGACGAGTAATGGATTATGTAATCAATAAGTATGGATCTAGCCAAGTAGCGCAAATCATTACTTATGGTAAGATGGCGACTAAGTCTGCTATTCGAGATACAGCTAGGGTGCTAGATTTACCATTGTTTGAAGCAGACAGAATAGCTAAGCTTATCCCTGGTATGATGCCTTCTAAGTGGAACTTAAATAGGTTCTTAACAGAAGATGAGAATGCTGTGAAAGCGGTGTTGCGTTCAGAGGAGTTTGATAAAGTAAAAGAATTAATTGCTCTAGCTCAGGATGGTTCGCTAGCAGCAGAGACCATACAGCAAGCGAAAATATTAGAAGGTTCGATGCGTAATACAGGGATACATGCCTGTGGGGTAATTATTACTCCAGATGATATTACGAAGTTCGTACCTGTGACGTTAGCTAAAGATTCTGACTTGTATGTTACTCAGTTTGATAACTCAGTAGCGGAAAGTGCAGGACTGCTAAAGATGGACTTTTTAGGGTTGAAAACATTGACTCTGATTAAAGATACTATCAAATTAGTTAAGTATCGTACAGGAATTGAAATAGATCCTGACAAGATACCTATTGATGATGTGAAGACTTATGAATTGTTCCAGAGAGGAGAGACTATAGGGGTGTTTCAGTATGAATCTGCAGGTATGCAGAAATATATGCGAGAGCTAAAACCTACTGTGTTTGCCGATTTGATTGCAATGAATGCCTTATATCGTCCAGGGCCTTTAGAGTACATTCCATCGTTTATTCGCCGTAAGAACGGTGAGGAACCTATCGTCTATGACTTAGATGCTTGTGAGGAGTATTTAAAAGAAACATACGGGATTACAGTATATCAAGAGCAGGTAATGCTTCTGTCACAGAAGTTGGCTGGATTTACTAAAGGTGAGGCCGATGTATTGCGTAAAGCGATGGGTAAGAAGCAAAAAGAAGTACTAGATAAGATGAAACCACAGTTCGTAGCGCAAGCTTCGGCGAAAGGTCATGCAGAACCGATGTTAGAGAAGATATGGAAAGACTGGGAGGCATTTGCTTCTTATGCTTTTAACAAGTCTCACTCTACATGTTATGCATGGATAGCCTATCAGACAGCTTATCTTAAAGCGCATTATCCAGCAGAATATATGGCGGCAGTACTGTCTAATAATATGAATGATATTAAGTCTGTGACTTTCTTTATGGAAGAGTGTAAGCGAATGGGGTTACAGGTATTAGGGCCAGATGTGAATGAGTCATTCTATAAGTTTACAGTAAATGACAACTATGATTTGCGCTTCGGGATGGGAGCTATTAAGGGCGTGGGGCAAGGTGCTGTAAATACTATCGTAGAGAATAGAAAAGATGGATTATATACTTCTGTATTTGATTTGTCTAAACGCATAGATTTGAGGTCAGCGAATAAGAAAGCATTTGAAAACTTAGCATTAGCTGGAGGATTTGATTGCTTTAAAAATACACATAGAGCTCAATATTTCCATATGGATCCGAGTGATAATATAGTGTTTTTAGAGAAGGCTATTCGCTTTGGGGCAAAGTCTCAGGAAAATGATAATTCTTCTCAGTTTAGTCTGTTCGGAGAGAGTAGTGAGGTGCAGATAGCCGAACCATTATTACCAATCTGTGAGGAATGGAGTACAATGGAAAAGTTGGCGAAAGAAAAAGAAGTGGTAGGGATCTATATTTCAGGACATCCACTAGATGACTTTAGATTTGAGATGAAGTACTTCTGTAATGTAAGAGTAGAAGAGTTAGTGAACTTAGCTCCATTTACAGGGCGTAATGTTATGTTCGGAGGGATGATTAGCGATGTGCAATTCCGTACATCTGCTAAAGGAAAGGATTGGGCGATGTTTACTGTCGAAGGCTATGATGAGAGTTTTGAGTTTAGAATGTTTAATGAAGAGTTTCTGAAATTTAGGCATTTCTTGTTAAATAATACATTTGTATTCATTAAGATCTTGGTCAAAGAAGGGTGGATAAAGAAAGAGACAGGCGAGAAGACAGAGCCGCGTATACAGTTTATGGAAATGAAGTTACTACACGAGGTTATTCCTAGTTTTGCGAAGAAGTTAACTGTAATTATGAATGTGAGGGATATTGCTTCTAGACGTGTAGAGTTGATTAAAGATGCATTTAATAGATATCAGGGAGATAGCTTTGTTAACTTTGAGATATTAGAGATAGAACGTATACAAAAAGAGCCTACATTGATTGCGCCTGTGATAAGAATGAATGATTCTGATGATGATGAGAATGCGGTAGATAGTTTCGATGAAGAAGCAGAGGTAGCTGTTGATGTACCTGAATTTAAGGTTGTCAATAGATTAGAGATGTCTAGTCGTAGTAGTAGAGTGAATATTACCGCGGAGTTATTAGAAGAATTAGAAGGATTGCAGGTTGATTTTAAATTAAACTAATAGATATGATACTTTTTGGTAATGGTTTTATAGATAAAAATAATTAGTACTATATCATTAAGTATAATAAATTTACTAAGTTTGTTGATATAATATAAAAGCAAAGAATAATGGCATTAGAAATAACAGATGCTACTTTCGAGGAAGTAGTATTAAAATCAGACAAACCAGTAGTGGTTGACTTTTGGGCAGTATGGTGTGGACCTTGTAAAATGTTAGGGCCAGTAGTTGAAGAATTAAGTGCAGAATACGATGGTAAAGCTGTAGTTGGTAAAGTAGACGTTGATGCAAATCAAGAATTCGCTGCTAAATACGGTGTAAGAAATATCCCAACTGTATTAATCTTTAAAGATGGTGAAGTAGTAGGACGCCAAGTAGGTGTAGCTCCAAAGAAAACTTATGCTGAGGCAATAGACGCTCTATTGTAATCACAAGAATGAATATATATGAAGGCTCTCAGTAATGGGAGCCTTTTTAATTAGAAATTATCAATTAAGAATAGTTGCCTTCGATATTAGGGAAATGTGTTATTCTTTTAGCGGGTGGAAGTGCTTTGTGGATATAGGTAGAATAGATTTATAATTCCTAATTATTTAGTCTCCACCACAACCTCCGCATCCTCCGCCACCACATGAGCTACCGCAAGAACTGCTGTTAGAGCTTCCACAGCTACTATTAGAACTACTACCATCACTACTACAGCTATTGCTACTATTGTTTGAGTTAGATGATATGTGTGGGATTGGAGCGTTAGCTAATATCACCATCGTAGTGAGTGATGCTCCTAAAGCTGCATTGCCTGTCAGAAAGTAAGACCACTGCCAGTTGTCTTCTTTCAGTTTAGAGAATTTAACTCGCTTTGTGTAATATTTGGTTATGGCCTTATGGATACCTTCTGATGCTAGTCTCTGTAAGAAAAATAGTGAGCTAATGACGATGACTAAGGTTAATATAGTGATGAATAAAACAGGCTTATGACGTTCACTTCCAATGATTATACGCATAAAAGCAAAGAATACTATGCTTAATAGGATGGCGTAGTTCGTTATAAAGAGCTTGTTAAACTTAGCAGACCTGTTGATGTATTTATTTATGCCTTGGATAGTAGTTACTTGGTTAGTAAAGAGTGGTCTACCTATAAGTTTTGGTATTAGCTCTGTGAATTTTCTTGTTTTGAATTGTTTTAACTTGCGTAAGATATAAGCTTGTTCTCGGTTTTTTATATAGGTATCTTGGATCAGCTCTAGTGTATAGTTAGGTCCTGTCTTGATATTATGTTGTTCTATAAGTTCATTAAAAGTACCGATGATACCATCTTTTACATTCTTGTTTTTTAAGTACATCATCTCATAAGGATGAAGGTTATGGATAAAGCTGTTCTCGCTACTGTTTCTAATTATGTCATGTAGTACACTTTTATTGTATTCATTTAAGAATGCAATAACGCCAATAAATATGACCGTTAGTCCGAATAGGAATGCACTACTACTAATATTACTATATATAAGGGTTAAGGGATAATGAAGCAAGGGGATGGCAGCTAGACTTACAAATATTCCTATAAGTAGTTTAGTACTCATTTTATATTTGGTTTTGGGCAAGTGTAAACTGTCATACATAGATTGGTATTCCCATATCTCTTTAGGTTGTTCACCGAAGACTTGGTTATATATTAGTGTAGTATGTTCTTTGGCTTGCTTGAACATATCATATTCTTCACGGTTATGTGTTGAAGGGATATGCTCTATGGTTTTGCCAAGTATAAGGCAAAATTTTCTATATGACTTAGTAAAGACTAAATGTTCATGCCAAACGATATCAACGATATCAGAAGGCGATACCATCTTATCAGAGGTTGCAGCGAGGTACATAAACTTCTTATATTCTAATATAGCTTGCGTGGTGAAGTTTTTGGTCCACTTATTTTCTTTTGCTATTCGGAGTATAAAACCATATTCGTCAGTCCATTTATCTAATTGGTACTCCTCTACTTTCTTCCAAAGTCCTTTATTCATTGTTTGCAATATTTAGTTAAATATCTAATTATTAGAAGAGATATGCAATAAAAAAAGTTGAGTTAGTATGTAGAAGTATCCGGCAATAATGAAATTCGAAGGGGAGTTATAGCTTATTTACAATATTTGAAGATGTGTTTTGCAATATAAAATACGTGTAAGTGCCGATTTTGCTAGTGAAATGGCTTTTTGGGAGAGTTGGTTTTTGGGGAATCAAGGAGTTTTTTGAGTGAAAAGCGTGCTTGTGTGATTAGGGTGGAAAAATAATTGAAAATAAATCACTTTTTAGATGGTTGATTTTTAGTTTAGTAAAGGAATTGGCTAGAAAAAGATTGTTTTTTTTATTGTGCGGATTTGGTACTGTAGAAAATGGTTGTATATTTGCATCGCATTAAAGCAGTAATGACGAAGGTTTGGTAGTTCAGTTGGTTAGAATACATGCCTGTCACGCATGGGGTCGCGGGTTCGAGTCCCGTCCAGACCGCAAAAGGAGAGAGTAGCGTCTCCGTTAAAAGAGACGCTTTTTTATCCACTCTTTAATAAAATAAAAAACTTTAATAAAAGTTTGGAAGTTTAGAAAAAAGAGTTACCTTTGTCGCCGTTAAAGAATTAATGCTTTAAGAATAAAATACTGGTTTGGTAGTTCAGTTGGTTAGAATACATGCCTGTCACGCATGGGGTCGCGGGTTCGAGTCCCGTCCAGACCGCCAGTTAAAAGAAGCCTCTCACAACGTGGGATGGCTTTTTTTGCCCTCTAAATTTCGTATAGAGTGGCTGAAAGTAGTTGTGTTGTTAAGTGCGAAAGCACTAAAGGTTTAGTAGTTAGACCAATGAAAAGCTTTCCTAGTGCGGGAGAGCTTTTTTTAAAAAATTGTCAAGATTGATGGTTTTAACTAATAAACGCAATACAGAAAAGATATTATTGGTTTGGTAGTTCAGTTGGTTAGAATACATGCCTGTCACGCATGGGGTCGCGGGTTCGAGTCCCGTCCAGACCGCCAATAAGAAGAGAACCTCTCATGTAGTTGGGAGGTTTTTTTTGGCCTCTAAAAGTTCATCGATTAGAGGATCTAAAAGTAGTTGTGTTGTTAAGTGCGCAAGCACTAAAGGTTTAGTAGTTAGACCAATGAAAAGCTTTCCTAGTGCAGGAGAGCTTTTTTATTTTTATATACTTTAGTGATATCTACTTCTAGTTAGAAGTTTGAA